>JAJEDB010000039.1 GCA_022821725.1 Candidatus Poribacteria bacterium
CTGGGTCTGGGTGAGTTTGACGCGAGCCGCCCGGGCAGCCGGTCAAACGATTTATCAACTCAAAGAAAGTTTACTTGATGATTACATCCGACAACAACTTCAAAAACCTGCTATTTCTATCAATATTGCGTAAGTCCTAACGGGATAAAAGATACTTAAATTCCAAGAAATCTTTAACAGCAATTTTTATGCCAACTGTCTATTGTGATTATCGTGAGCGTTTAAGGTGTAGGTGTCAAGTTTGACCCTCACTGAAAAGGGGGAAAAGGGTGTCTTTCGGTGACGTTATGTGTAAATATAAACACATAGGGACGGATGTGGAGATCCGTCCCTATGTAAAGCATTTTTAGAGGGTAAAATTGGTTTTGAATAGAATAAGGACCTTGATGCCGTGCAAAAGTCTTTAGAACCAGAATCGTGACATCAAAATAATCTGGTCTGTCCCTTGAAGTTGGCGGCGTGTGCCTTTGTCTTTAGTGGTGTCATCGGCATTGTGGTCAGCATTGGCGAGGTTCGCCCAGTAAAAGAGAGAAATTGCTCCGTTTTCGATAAAATTGTACTGGGCACTGAGTGTAACCCGTTGGCCTGCATCTCCCTTAACCTTTCGATCTGGGTCAAATAAACCGTATCGACCCGCGACGGTGAATTGGGGAAGAATGCGATATTTTGCCCCAACGTAATACCCCTTTGAATCAACGGCATCCGGTGTGAAAGCGGCGACCTCTCCGCTATTTCCAAAATTGAATTCACCTTCAATACTCACCCCTGCGTAGGAAGCAGTGAGGAAGGCACCGATGAGTCGTTCCCAGTCTTCGGTTGATTTTTCAAGGATTGCGGACGCCCCTGCTCGAATCGGTCCGAGTTGTGCACCAAAGGTCCCGAGTCCACCTTTCGCTGCACCGGTGTTGGCATTAAAAAAAGCTGCGTTATAGAAAATCTTCCCTGCACTTCCACCGATTTCGACCCCGACATCCCGTTTATTAGAACCGAGTCCATACCCTTCCCGCACAAGAATGTTATGATCTTTCTGTTTGATAGCGAAGGGCAGTCGAAATTGTCCGACTTTGACATAGAGATGCTTTGGAATTGCGTCTACCGTTGCAAACGCATTCATCGTTGTCCCGGCGTTGTTGGAAAGGGTAAGCCGGACGTGTTCAGAGGCTTCCGCGTTGAACGTTACTTCCGCTTGCATGAGCAGGAATCTGTCGACGGAAGAGTGGCATGAATTACATCCAGCGATTGTGCTTTCCTCTTCACTGACGTGTGTTGTCTTGATAAAAGCCGTCTGAAAATCAAGCGAGGTTGTGAGTCGCTTGACGACCTCCTTGACCTCTTCCGTCACGGCTTCCATGTCGAAGTCTTCGGGGAATTCAAAATAGTTCTCTTCAAAAATTTCGCCGACCCGATTTCGGGGGCCACCGCCAGCCGGGTCAAGATGACAAAAGCTGCACTCTTTCCCAAGTTCGGTTGCAAACTCCGGGCGTGCCTCTACAATGATCGGAAAAAAAAGACTGAGCGAGATACTCGCTATGAACGCGAGCCATGGAAACAGGGATATACCTCTCTGTATATCCGACGGTTTTGGCAGTAAGGTGATATGACTCAGGTATCTCGTCCAGTCGTTAGTGTATGAATTCAAAGGATGCTCCTTATCTTTTAATCAAGTTCCGTGAACACGTAATCAATATTTTCAACACGGGCATGACATCCCCAACAGATCCGGTCTTTCGCGATGACGCTGAATTCAGCATCTGCGGCGTTTCGGACATATTCAATAAACTCCCAATCGTTGTGATCGGGGTCCGTGCCTGCTTTTTTCCGCATAATCGCAATAAGCCCGATATAATCCTTACCCGGCCGAATCGCATCTTTTACGACGATACTTCCATCCGGATATGGGAACTGCTGGGTCCCGTTCGGTGCGATGGTGTCCCGTGTTTGATTGACGTAAACGTTTTTTGTCCCGTTGTGTGGGTCGCCACCGGGCACAGGCGGGATGGGTTCTGCGTTTAATTTGAGCCAGTGTGTGTAACCTGCGACATCATCGGGTAAGCCGGGGAGTGCTGCTACCGGTTCTTCGGGATGGGTCGTTTCTTCCCAATTCGTAGTTTCTTCTTCGGAGTGTTCGATGATTTCTTCCAGTTGTTTTTCACCCGCACAACCGATGAAGAGTAGCGTTATCGCCAGAACAGTTAGCAAGTTTTGTAAGCGGGGATTGGAACCCCAAATTCCCCTATCTGTTTTCATGATGAATACCTCGTTTTTTTCGTGGACAGAACTTAGGTAATTCCCTTTCTAACAGGACTTCCGCAGTTCCCCTGCTGGCGCGGTTTCCGAACCTCGCCCATAGCGCAATCTGTGGCGTTTTATGGGAAAATTCCGTAAGTCCTATCTAATTGAATACTTTTCCGTAAACATGTCGCATCAACTTTTAGTTTCTGCTACCGTGCATTCCTTCAGAAAAGTCGGGTGTCCGATATCTATTTTCAGAAATGATATTATACCCTAATGACGCAATTTAGTCTACAATAAGATAGTGAAAATTTCAAGGGACTACGTTTCACCAATTCTCATTGTCAAATCAGCAAGAAAGTGTCCTATTGATTTTACAGAGGATCTGTGATATAATCTTGCATAGATAGTTTGGGGGCACAGATGTCCGTCCCGGCACGCTGAACAGTATTCTCAGGCAAGCTGGGCCCAAAAAATTGTAAGAAACGTTTAGGCGTGGGGGATATGTCAGAAAAAATAAGGAAAAAAAGGAAAGATAATGCTCAGAAATTTATTCAAAGGTGGTGATAAAAGCCACGATGAAGCCGAGGGCGTAGATGAACAGAGGAGTTGGTTTGATCGGCTCAAGTCCGGCTTGACGAAAACCCGGGACCAGTTCATATCCCAATTATCGGGACTCCTACGGGTTGGCAGAAGAATCGACGAGGATCTGATGGAAGAAATCGAGGAGATTTTAATCCAGTCAGATGTGGGGGTTGATACAACCCTGACCCTAATGGATAACGTTAGGGAGCGGGTGAAGTCAGAAGGCTTAAGCGATTCTTCAGAGTTGGCATCCGTCCTAAAATCGGAAATTCTCAATTTGCTTGGAGAAGATGTGCCGTTGCAGATTAAAGATGAGAAACCGTATACGATTTTAGTGTTGGGTGTGAATGGTGCAGGCAAAACGACAACGATCGGCAAACTCGCCAGTCGCTTTATCGCAGACGGACACCGCGTGCTTGTTGCCGCAGGGGATACGTTCCGTGCCGCAGCCGAGGATCAGCTCGGTATTTGGTGTGAACGTGCTGGCGCAGAACTCATCCGGGGCGGCAAAAATGCTGAACCCGCCTCTGTCGTCTTCGATGCAATCCACGCCGCGAAACATCGCCATGCGGATGTACTCATTGTAGACACTGCCGGTAGACTGCATACCAAAAAACCGCTGATGGATGAATTGTCGAAGATTGGACGTGTGATGGGACGCGCACATACCGGGGCACCCCATGAGGTCCTCTTGGTCGTTGATGGGACGGTGGGTCAAAACGCGCTGATGCAGGCGAAGATTTTCAATGAGGCGGTCCCGATTACAGGGGTAGTCGTTACAAAACTGGATGGCACTGCCAAAGGGGGGATTGTCATCGCGGTGAATGCGGAAATCGGTGCGCCCGTCAAACTCATCGGCATTGGTGAGAAGCTTGACGATTTGCGGGATTTCGCGGGGGCAGATTTCGTTGAAGCCCTCTTTACAGAGGAGACAGCAGGCACAACGGAAAGTTCGCAAGTGTAACTAAGATTGCGAAGTCCGTAAAGTTGCTAAGAACTTCCTAACTTTACGGACTTTAGAACACTTTTTAACTGTCTCAATCTGTTTCTCGTAGATAGGGGCGGAGATGTTTGCGAAGGTTACGATGCGCGTGGAGCAGATGGGCTTTGACTGTTCCATCGGATCGTCCAACGGTAGCAGCAATATCTTTAAGTGATAACCCGTCCCAGTGTCGTAAAATGAAGATTTGCCGTTGTTTTGGCGGAAGCCGACGGACAGCTTTCCGGATATGAGCCCTCAACTCCTTATTTTCCATTGCTTTTGCTGGGGATTCTGAGCGGGGATCCGGGATATTGGACATCGGGAGTTCCTCGGAATCCTCGGAGTCGTAGAGGAGGACTTCCGATCTTGCTTTTTTCCGTAGGAAATCGATACAGAGATTCACCGTGATTCGGTAAAGCCAACTGTAAAACTGACACTGACTCTTGAAGTCGCCTAATCCTTGATATGCGCGTATGAAAGCGTCTTGTGTCAGATCCGATGCATCTTCTGGGTTTGGGACGAAGCGTTGCACCAAACGATAGGTGCGTTTTTGGTAGCGGGTAAAGAGCATGTCAAATGCGGCGGTATCGCCTTGTTGAAATCGCTCAATTAGTTCAACATCCTCGTTACATTCTGGAGGGATGCTTTCTGGGCTTTGGGACTGCATGTTCTCCTCTTAAGCGTCATTGACCGGGAAAGGGGTTTCTGACTTTGTTCGGCGCTGGCAACGGGGTTTGCTATACGAACATCGCTAAACCCCATTATTGGAAGTCAGAAACACAAGTGGTCATTGACAAAATCGAAGTCACTGATTCGTTTGTTTGTAGACACTGCGAAACCAACGTTTATATCTCTGGCTGTCTTGAACCATCTGTTGTAGGACAATCAATTCTTCGTCTTCTTCGTTTTCTTCGGCATGTGGATTTGTCTCGAGCAACGATAACAATTCCTCATAGACCAGGGCATCTTCGTGGATGAGTGATGAGAGAAGCCTCTCGAAATTCTCACCATGTCCGAGCATTGCCAACAGTTGATTCGTATGGCGTATCTCCTCAGAAGCAGCTTGGTTCAGGTACGCTGCAAGTTCATGTTCGTTGCGTTTTTCGGCGATCTGTGCGAGAATCAATCGCATCCCGACAAGTTTGAGTTTTGCTTGTGCCAGTTCGTCCAGATCCGTTTCAAACCGTTTTTGTAGATGGTCTGCATCGCGTGGATGTAACTGGGCATAACTTGGCCACACCGGCTTTGCCATCACCTGTTTCAACCGTTGTAGGCTGTCAATCAGGGTTTCCTGCTCTTGTGGGGATAATTGTCCGAAAGTGCTTTCCCAGAAGTTTGTCTCGTGGACGACACGTTCTCGGAAAAGTTTTTCAGACTGCGGGGTGAGTTGAATCCGTGCACGTCTCCGATCCTTATCACATTTACGACGGACGACCCAACCGTGCCGTTCAAGACGACTCGCTAAGGCGGATGTTGTATTATGGGCAAGACCCAAATGTTCACCGAGTTCACTCACTGACATACCCGCCTCACGCCCATACCAATGAAGATGTTGGAGAGCGTTGAATTGGACAATCGTCAGGCGATTGGGGACGACTTCCTGAATAAACCTGGATTTGACAGCCGCTTGCGCATGACGCATCACACGCATCACGACATCAATTTCATTATGGAATTCCTGGTCTTTAGACATATTTTGGCGATACTTTTAAGCCAAACTTACTGTTGAGTGAAAGTCGGCGGTGTAGAGGGGTGCTTTCAAACTCCTGTTAAATCACAAAAAATTATTATATCCTATATTGGATACATTTTCCGTCGTATACGATAGAATAATTATACACCGACTTTATCCAGATGTCAAATTAAACTGCAAAAAAATGGTAATTTTCGGGGATTTTTCGTCCAAACTCGGTGTTTGACTAAGAATTATCTGCATTTTTTCCGAAATTGGCGGTTTTCAATTACTGCCGACGAGGCGTTGTGCCTTCATTTTGCGCTTTCGCTTCGATTTTGACTTAGGTTTCGGTGCGTTCGTTTGAATGTGCTGCGCTTCTTGGTTATTTGGGGTCGGTTGATTCACCTGAAGGACTTGTTGCTGATGTGCCACATACTCGGCGTAGGTGCCTCTAAAAAGTTCCGCAGTCCCTCCGGGTTTACCGTCAAAAATTAACAGTTTTGTTGCGAGATTGTTCAGCAGGTACCGATCGTGAGAAATAATGAAAAGCGTTGCTGGATATTCCGCCAGTGCTGCTTCCAATGCTTCGCGTGCCGGAATGTCGAGATGGTTCGTTGGTTCATCGAGGAGTAGGACGTTCGCATTCGCTAATAGTAACTTCGCGAGTAGCACGCGGCTCTGTTCACCGCCGCTTAAGTTTCCGATCCTTTTGAACACGTCATCACCGGAAAATAGAAACTTACCCAAGAAGTTACGTATTTCGCCTTGTGTATGTTTCGGTCGAAGTGCCCAGATTTCATCAATAATTTCGTTGTCTGGGTTGAGTCCCTCCAATTCCTGTGCATAGTACCCAAGCTTAAGTGTGGGACCTACCCACATTTCCCCCTCGGTTGGCGCTTCGTCGCCTAAAATCATTCGGAAGAACGTTGTTTTTCCGGTACCGTTCGCCCCAATAATTCCGATAACATCGCGGCGGTATACCTCGAAATTCAGATCCGTAAAAATGGCCTTATCGCCGAATGATTTGCCAACCTTTTGGCATCGGAGGATGTCGTTCCCACCGCGGGTTTCGGGCGTGAAACTGAGACTGAGGGTCGGCGCATCGGATTTCGGTTTTTCGACTCTTTCCAAGCGGTTCAGCTTTTTCTGTCTACCTTGTGCCTCTCGTGTGCGTTGCCCCGCCATGTTACGGCGGATAAAGTCCTCTTCGTGTTCAATGAACACCTGCTGTTTTTTGAATGCTCGTTCTGCGACTAATTGTTCAACCCTTTTCGTTTCAACGTACTTGGAATAGTTTCCACGATAAATTTTTATCTGGTGGTCTTCGAGTTCCCAAACCTTGCGGACGACCTTATCTAAGAAGTACCGATCGTGAGAAACAACGAGGACTGCGCCGTTGTATTCAACGTTGAGATAGTTTTCGAGCCACTCAATTGCGTTGATGTCGAGATGATTCGTGGGTTCGTCAAAAAGCAGGAGATCGGGCTTTTCGAGGAGGAGCTTTGCGAGTGTCGCTCGGCTTTTCTGTCCACCGCTGAGGACACGAATCGGGAGATTGAAGTCGAGTTCACTAAAACCCAAGCCGCCGAGGATACGATTGATTTCGTGTTCATAATCGTAACCCCCGAGTTGTTCGTGTTGTTCTTGAATCCGAGCGTATGCTGCTAAGAGGTCTGGTGCCTCTTCTGTTTCCATCTCCTCTGCGAGCAAGAGCATCTTGTCTTCAAGTGCCCGCCGTTTTTCAAAAACCTTGAGCATCTCTTGCCTTAGGGTGCAGTCATGTGCGAGATCCGGTTCTTGACTGAGGTAACCGATGCGTAAGCCCTTCGCTGAAACAACTTTCCCTTTAAAATTAGCAAGCAAACCGTTTACAATTTTAAGTAACGTTGTTTTTCCGGTCCCGTTACGACCAATTAATCCGATTCGGTCTCCATGCTCAATTGAAACCGAAATATCGTCGAGAATCAGGTCTGGATCGTACAATTTGGTGACGTGTTCTAATCGTATTAAGGACATATTTTAATTTTACCTTGCGGAGAAACGAAGTGCGTTAGGATTTTGAAGCACGTTCCTCAAATCTGAAGAAACACCCAAGCAAAAACCCCTCCATTTCATTACGGGCTACAGTTTTGGATTGCATCTCTAACACCTATAACCAAAGGCATAGCCTGCAACAACGGCGCAGGCGGGTTTAAGAAACGCCCTTGATAGTTGAAACGGACATTATTCCTCCGCAAGGTAAAATTGAAAACCGTGAATGTCCGACTTATGACGCTTAAATTGAGTACTGCGGGTAATCATTTCCTGATATGTGTCAGCGCGATGTGCGTCTGGACGACGGATGTTAAATTGCCTGAATCGCCAGAACGCTATGGAGAGAGCGGCATACTGAACAAAGCAGTCTAAGGACTGCCACTCACTTTCTGTCAAAGGACGCACTGCGTTGTAAGCGTCTAAGAACCGCTGTGCGGCCCCAAGGTTTAGCCGATCCTCCGGTGTATAACAACAACCGATAAGCGTCATTCCAACATCGATTAACAATGTATCATAACATCCCTCCTCGAAGTCGAGGATCGCGACCATCTGATTGCCGACGAAAAGGGTGTTATCCAAAAAAAGGTCTCCGTGTAGAAGTCCCATCGGAAGTCGCGCATTGAGTTGGGATTCCATCGCCGCCAATTGCGATTTCAACGATTCAACGAAGGGATGCGTGGCGAATGGTGTGCCTTGGACCTCCTCGAAAAAAGGGATCATCTGTGAAATCCCCATTGCGAATCGGGGCAGTTTCGCGATGGGTGGAATACAATGCAGCTGCGCCAACGCTTCACCGAGGTGTGCCAGCGTATCGGGTGAGGATCGTGGTTGTTCCCCTTGCAGGAAGGGATAGAGCATTACGCTGCCGAATGTCTCGTGGATGAGGTATTTCCGGTCTTTCGTTGGGATAGGGTATACCGTCGGATAAGCATATTGGTGGAGATGTTGCAACAGGTCAATTTGCATGTTAAGTTCTGCTGGATCTTTTTCATCGCAAATTTTGAGCAGAAACTCCCCCGCTGTGGTTGTTAGTTTAAAGTTGCTGTTCCCGAATCCACCGGGGATCTCTTCAAGTTTCAGCGGTGTACCAATCGGATATTGTGAGACAATACGCGCGAGTTCTGTAGGTGAAAGGGTTGTGTAGCGTGCCATATCTTCCGGGTGTGGTCTTGCTAATTCGATTCAGTGTTTTTCTCTAATTCTCGAAATTCTGGAGAGTTACGAATGTTATCAAAGGCAGGTTCCGTTTTCGCTGCGGAAAGTGCTGCCTTGTCCACGCGAATTGCCTCACGCAACGAGGCGATTGAGAGCCCTTTTTCTGCCTTGTGTGAATAGGCGACCGCGAGGTTATAGTGTGCCTTCGCGAAGTCGACATCTAACTGAGTGGCGCGTTCCCATGCTTGAATCGCTTTGTCGAGTTCGCCCAAATTTCCATAGACAACGCCTAATGTGAAAAACGGCATGACCCACCCGGGTTCATTCTCGATTGCCAGGCTGAGTTCCATGATGGCTTGTCCAAAGTCGCCATCGTTGGCATACGCCATGCCCCAATTATAGTGTGCGACGGCAACGGGGTTCGGTTCAGGGACGTCCGTGCTTTGTGAGTAAGGGATCGCTTTCGGACCGCATGCAATGAAACAAAGCATCAAACCTACAATTAACATTAACCCGCCAAGGCGTAATTTGTTCAGTCCGTATAGAAAAGTCATAGTTCTCCCTCCATCACTTCCTTAAATATTAGCAAAAGATGGGATTGGAATCAAGGTGTCTCCGATTTTTCCACGTAAATGGCGTAGACTTTCGGGTCTTCTGGGCGGATTCCGGCGTAATTCAGCCTGATTCGGATTGTTCCATTTCTCCCGTCAACCCGTTTCCCTTTTTTCCATGCCGCCGTCTGATGAAAACCCGATGTGAAAGGAAGACAGTCGTCTCTGGTGTACCCTTCGATGGGTTGAAAACGCTCGTCTAAGATGTCAAGTGTAACCTGACCGTATTCCGACAAACCATCAACATTCAGTGCCACCGTGCAAGACTCTCCTTCAAGGTCAATGGGTGTCGAAATTACGTGGTGCGGTTGTTCTGTTTTTCGAGGCATATCCGCTGCCTGAAGATAGCCGAGTCGATCCCGCTGCCACGTTGCGATCCGAACCCCGTTACTCAGTTGCTCCGGCCACGGGGCATACCAGAAAAGTGTCTCATCACCAACGTTCTCAAAACCTTGTCCCTGCATAAGTGAGGCGTGTTTGAAATTCATCGGTGTTGGCAAGTGTTCAAAATCGTCTTCCGCCGCTTCTACCATCTGAAAATCTGGAATCGGTTCGCGATAATGCAGTGCGTCGTTGCTGACAACCAAACCGAGATCCATCGTCACGTGCCGACGATCGTTGTTCTCCGGTCCGTGCCACTGTCCATAGAAACCGAGAATCACATTCCCACGGTTCCATAGTGCCGCGCCGAGATGGACCTGTTCCCCTTGGTGTGCCCCGTAGACGACAGGTCTTGGTGGGATATTGCCGCGTCTGAGCCCCAAGCACGATGCCTCGCTCCACTGTTCAAAATCGTAGGACGCATACATCACCATCTGCCGTGTAGGACCGATGTGGCTTCCACCGTGGGCACTCAGATAGTAGCATCCGTTGAATTTCGTAACGCCGGACATCTCACAGGAGGGTGGATTCGGGTGCCGTTCAGCTTCTCGCCATCGGAGTCCGTCTTCACTGAACATGACTGCGAATTTTGGGGAATATTTTGAAGTCTCAATAATGGCTTTGAACCGACGTGCGGGATCGGGATCGTCTGGTTCATAGTAGACCACGCAGGCCTGGATGTGATATTGTCCGCCTTGTATATCGACGAGATTGTTTCGGGTGGATCCGTTATATGCGACCAGTTCGAGTTCCGGTTTCTCCCAGTTGTATCCATCACGACTTTTTGCGAAACACACCCGTTGGTGCCAACTTTCGTCGTCTCCGTGTCCGAGATACCACATCCAGAGTTCGTCGCCAACGCGATGGACCGATCCGTAATAGATGACGCAGGCACTGTCTGGTGCGCCGGGCGGACCGGGACGCACCACAATTTGTGTCCGATCGACCCCGGCTCTGTAAGGTACGAGTTGTAGATGGACGCAGTGTTGAAATGGGATGCTGTAGTCATCGAAAGGGAAAAGCACTATCTGATCTGTACTGACGTGTTCGGGATTGTTTTTGATAATCATGTTATAGTTGTGGGTTATCGGTCTTCAGTTTGCCTCGCAGTGAGAGTTAAAGAGGTTTCTGGTGTACATCAGGCGTTTCTTTTAAAATTGCGGCGTAGATGCGCGGTTTAAGGGTCTGGCTCAATTCGGAAAATGGGATATGTTGTGCGAGGGTGATTGCCACCAGTTCATCTCGCGGTGAAATCCAGAATTCAGTGCTTGTCCCGCCAATCCAGCCGTATTCATCCACTTGGGAAGCGGGTATCCAGTCCGTCTGCTGGACGCGAACCGAGACACCGAGTCCGAAACCGAGTCCAGCGTAACGTTCATCCGGTTTTTTATCCAGCGGTATCAAATGCGCTGGTAAATGATTGCGCGTCATCAATTCGACGGATTCAGGCTTCAGGAGCTGTGTTCCTTCAAGGGTGCCTCTACCTGAGAGCATCAGACACAATCGGGTAAAATCAGCAGCGGTAGAGACCAAACCACCACCGGCAGATAGGAATTTCGGTTTCTGCATGAAACTATTTTTGGATACATGACCCGTTCCGCCCGCCGGAGCATCAATCGTTTGCAGACCTCCGCCCGGTTTTGGACCGTACATATTCGCGAACCGATCTATCTTCTCCTGTGGTACGTAAAATCCGGTATCGGGCATCCCTAAGGGTTGGAAGATCCGATCGGCTAAAAACACATCAAAGGGCTGACCGGAAACCACCTCAATCAATCTACCCAAGACATCTGCGGCGATGCTATAGTGCCATTTCGTTCCGGGTGGGTACAACAACGGAATCCTGCCGAGCCTCTCAACCATCTCCTGTAGGTCACACGCATGCAGACGGTGCAGACCTGCCTCGCGGTAACGTTTGTCGATTGCGGTTTGGCCTGCCATATATCGTGCGGCACCCGGCAATCCAGCGGTATGACGCATCAGATCTCGGACGGTCATATCCCGATCTGCTTCAACCAACCTGAGTGATCCTCCATCTGCATCCACTGCTACTTTCAGTCCATCTAATTCGGGTAGGTAGGTCGAAGTCGGAGCATCCAGTTGTAGTTTTCCTTCCTCACAGAGCATCATCACTGCCACTGCAGCGATCGGTTTGGTCATTGAATAGATACGGAAAATCGTATCTTTTTGCATCGACTTATTCGCTGCAATGTCCATCATACCGGATGCCTTAAAGTATGCCACTTTACCACGCCGTGCCACAACTGTGACCGCACCCGCGAGTCGCTCTGCGTCAATAAACTTTTGCGATGTCGTGGAGATACACGCAAGTCGTTTCGCTGAGAGCCCTACCTCGTGCGGTGCCGCGGTTAGATTGGAAATTAGTTCTACGGTGTTCATAATGGCGTTCTATTTTTTTCAGGAGAGTTTTGAGTGCTAAGGATTCACGGGTTTCTCCTGTTAAGGATACCACATCAGTGATAGAATGTCACATTTTTCGAGCAATATGCCTTCTGAGGCTACACAAGTGCGTTCAGGATTGGGAGTAGGGTGCGTATGGTTGGGACCTCTCGAAATGTGAAGCCAAACTGTGAGAAATACGCAGAGGCCGCGAGTGCGTCAGCGATAAGCGGCTTTTTTTCTAACGCCTTTGAGACACCGAGGATAAGGGACACATGTTTCTGTTCAGCGAGTGTATTGAGTCGCGCGATGAGATGTCCTTGATGCCACGGATGAAATAACTCAATGGCGGTCTCTACACCGCTTTTGTGAACGAGTTGATAGTCTGGAAAGCAGTAGAGATCGCCCGGTAAAGGGAGGAACTGACTGCCGGGACGGATCTGCCAGTCATCGGTTTTGTTCCCCAGCATTGTCTGAAAGAGTTGAATGTCTTCAGGGATATACGCCAGGAACTGTTGCGAAATCGGCTTAATCCCGCACGATTCATCGAGAGATAACCGCCAGCCAGTATTTCTGGACTGCGTATTTCGGAACTGGATCTCCGCAGTGAGTTCCCATTTGGGTTGATGCAGCACGGCGACGAAGAAATTCGCCAAATTCATGCCGTATCGTTTTGTTTTGTAAAAGAGATTGAGCGGTCCGTCCACCGTAATCTGATAGCGTTCTTCTTCTTTCCGAATCGTGGAGAGGAGTTGGTTGAATCTGAGATACTTGAACAGTTGACGGAGTTCGGCTGTCATCGAGTCGGCGAGTTTTAGTGTGAGACTGTTACTGTGGAGAAGTAACCCTTGGACCTGTGCGGTGTTATAGCGGTGGAGCAGGTGTTCAGCAGAGAGCGTCTTGAATGTCAAGACCTGTTGATGACTCGGCAGATCTGCGTAAAGCTTGGCAGTTAGGTCGGCTCCATCTGTCGGCGCAATTTCTGGTTGCGATTCCGCCAACACTTTGCCTTGGTAATCGGCGTAATTCTCGAACGTTTCTTGTGAAAGGAGGCGGCTGGTCTCCGTGAAGAGTTTTTGTCGGAATGCGATCAATGCTTCGTTGGGTGTCGTATCAAACTCTGTCCGATCTAACAGGAGTTTTTCGAGTCCGCGCTTGACAATAAGGGTTCCCGGTGTGCTATCAATGATGTGCTTGCTGCTTTCCAAGAGCGTCGCGCGTGGCTTGTCTGGCGATTCTTCAAAAACAGCGATTAATTGCTCGGCGATTCCCAATAACCGATTATCTGCTGGATTCACAAACTGTGGTAAAATCTGACCGTTCTGGGTTTTGTAACGGAGCAGATCTTTAGTAAGCATTTTTTAATTATACCTTGCGGTTAAATGGCGTGGTTTTGGACTTTAGCACTGTTTTCTCGAATCCGCTCTCCAGACGATGTGCTGAAGTCGATTATTTACGAAAGTTGGTAGGCGTGGTGTTGTCTGCGCCGCTTGTTGACATAGTGTTCGCCGGTCTGTTTGGAGATGAGTTCGTAGAGCACTGCCTGTTTGCCTTCTCGCTTGCGGAGGATGCGTCCTAACCGTTGGACGTGTTCTCGGACACTGCCACTTCCAGAGACAATGATGCCGACATTCGCTTCCGGAACATCTACGCCTTCGTTGAGAACTTTAGAAGTGACGAGGATGGAATAGGTGCCGTCGCGAAACTTGTTCAAAAAATCATTCCGTTCCTTGAGTTTCGTCTGATGCGTTAGCACTGGCAGAAAGAAACGCGTGCCGAGTTGATACGCTGTATCGTTGTCCTGTGTAAAGATGAGGATCCGATCCCCGCGGTGCCGCTGAATGAGTTTCCACACCCATTCCTGCTTTGTCGTTGAGGCAAAACTGAGCTGCTTCTGCGCGCGATACGCTTTAAAAACAGCGCGTCCTTCGTCTGTTTGAGAGGCTTTCCAGAGAAAATAGTGCCAGCCGCGCGGTGTCCCCATGTTAATGCGCTCCTGTTTAAGGAAGTTTAAATAGGTGCGTCGGGCTTCTTCGTATCGAACCCGCTCCGTGTCTTCCATCTCAACCGCAATCGTGACAACTCGGTACTCGGAGAGCGTTTTTCCAGAGAGTTCTTGCACCTTCGCTTCATAACACGGTTCACCGATAAGTGTATAGAGCCGACTTTCTTTTCCATCGGTCCGTTCTGGTGTCGCTGTCAATCCGAGACGAAAAGGAGCGATGCTGCTGATGGCGGCATATTGATACTGATCGCTCGGTAGGTGATGGCATTCATCGAAAATAGCAAAGCCGAACCGATTTCCGTAATAGGGTGCATGCATGACAGCGGATTGATACGTGGTGACGGTAAGATCTTTCAGTTCGTGATAACCACCGCCATAAAGTCCCACCTCTTGTCCGAAATGTTCTTTCAACACGGTATACCATTGCTGCATTAAGTCGATTGTCGGCACGTGCACGAGTGTGGGACGTTGCGTGTCCGCGATGAGCAGAATCGCGATAAAGGTTTTACCGGCACCGGTAGGGAGGCTCACTACACCCCGTTTGCCGTTGGCGTGCCAGGCGTCTATTGCCTCGGTCTGATAAGGGTAGGGGGACATCGTGTGTTGATGCGTAAAGGCTTCGACTGTAAACTGCCGCGCTGTGTCCTGATACGCGATGTCGTGTGCGCGCAGCTGTGAAACGATATGCCGATAGCGATAGGCGGGGGCACGAAAGGTGAGGGTGCGTTCATCCCAGCGGAGATCTGGCAATCGAGTTTCGAGTGTCTCTGGAACGTTCTGTAGGATCAGAGTGCCTTTGTCGAAGTTGATTTTTAACGGTGTTTCCATAAATCACACCTTCACTTCAGGAGGGCGGTGCGTGAGATAATCGGCGTATCTAAGCGTTTAGAGAGTAGGGCGTGCGGTTCTTGAAATATTGTTTTTTATTTTTTACCTTTTCGCAGAATTTGTCAAGGAGGAATTTGACATTTCTGCGGAAAAGTGTTAGAATTCTGAAAAGATTCGTTTTAGCCTTTTAATAGAGGGGTGTTAAGCATGGACAATCAAGAATTCCAAAGACACGTCTTAAATTGGATAGAGCGCGTGGATGCCCGCCTTGGTTCACTTGAACAGGATGTAAGTTGGATAAAGGAAAAAATGGAAGGTCGCTCTGAGTCATCATCAACGCACCGAGCGAACCTTGCTATCGGTATTAGTATTGTTGTTGGTATTGGAAGCCTCATCGGACTCA
The DNA here is from genome assembly GCA_022821725.1 of Candidatus Poribacteria bacterium. Taxonomy (GTDB): domain Bacteria; phylum Poribacteria; class WGA-4E; order WGA-4E; family WGA-3G; genus WGA-3G. The sequence continues at coordinate 15,292 of JAJEDB010000039.1, forward strand.
TTATTAGTTGGGTGAAGTAAGAAACAGATTAGTTCCCTGTCAAAAATGAATATATCTCATCCTATTCCATTTCTCTCCAATAAACTACCGGTGGTTTGAAGATAAAGCCACTTTCCCTGCTAAAATGGACGTATCTTTGACATAAAATCTACAGAGAGGACAGAACCCGTGCCGAAACTCATAATTATGCCGCCACAGGACGCGGAATCACACGAATGGGCTGAACGTCTCCAGAACGAATTGCCCGCATACACCGTCGTCTTACCAGAGACAGACCAAGCAGTGAACGAACACCTCCCCGATGCAGATGCTGTCTACGGTTGGGTGTCCCCGGAACAACTGCCGTTGGCGAAAAATCTGAAGTGGCTACAGAACCCCGCTGCGGGTCCCTTCCCCGGCTACTATTATCCAGCGTTGATCGAACATCCCGTCGTCGCCTGTAACCCGCGTGGTATTTACAACGACCATATTTCGCAACATATCATGATGTTCGTGCTTGCGCTTTCGCGTGGGCTGCCTTACTATATGGATGCACAACGTGAAGGTCTGTGGGAGAAAGATGCCCGTAAAAGTGGATACATCGACCTCGCACAAGCGACAGCGTTAATTGTCGGTGTTGGCGGTATCGGACATGAAACCGCACGACTCTGCGATCAATTCGGGATGAAAGTGATCGGTGTCGATCCGAGGTGGGAGTATGAAGTGCCTTTTGTAGAGAAGCACGAACCCGCCGAACTTGACGCACTCCTCCCGCTCGCCGATTTTGTGATAACGACGACACCACACACACCTGAAACCGAGGGAATGTGGGGTAAAGACCGTTTCACCCTGATGAAACGGACGGCTTACTTCATTAATATCGGGCGCGGTAAAACGACCAAACTCGCCGACCTTATTGACGCACTTGAGCAGGGAAGTATTGCGGGCTGCGGCTTAGATGTGTTTGAGGTTGAACCTTTACCTGCTGAAAGTCCATTGTGGCATCTGCCCAATGTGTTAATAACACCACATATCGCTGTAAAAGATGCGGAGAACCTTCTGGGACGGCGGTTTGAGATTCTTTTGGAAAACGCCCGTCGGTTTGTTGACGGGGCACCGTTGCAGAACGTCGTCAATAAGGCGGCATGGTATTAAAGCATTTCAGAAGGTCGTAGGCACACGCCGTTGTGCCGTGAGAAAAAGAGGTATGAAATTGACAAACAGCACCTTTACATCTCAATATTTGCTTGAGGATGAACAGATTCGCCATTTTATTGTGAATGGGTATGTCAACGTCGTCGCCGACGTACCCACGCACATCCACGAAACCATCTACGACAAAACCGACGAACTCTTTGCTGGCGCGACGGATTTCCGAGCCGATAGGCAACACAACCCACTCAATAACATTTTACCGTTAGTCCCGGAACTGCAGGTAGTTTTAGAATCGCCAGAGGTGCGCGGCGCGCTCACCAGCATTTTGGGGAACGGGTACGTCATGCATCCGCATCGGCATTGCCATCCCAATTTTGCCGGAAGCACACCGAGCGGAAAGGAAGATGAAGAGCGATTGATGATGCCGCTTCATAAAGATGGGCACGCCGGTGGGAAACGGCCGCGGCACCGAACACCGCGTTGGGCGATTCTCTTCTATTATCCGCAACCGTGTCTTGCCGAGCAGGGACCGACCTGTATCATTCCTGGGACGCAATACCTCCGAGAATTTATGCTGGGGGGCGAGCGTCAACGGCACGAGATACATGCGAAGGGTGGAAACGGGACACGACGCCTTTCCGAAGATTTCCTGAATCGCAATCTTGTCCCGATGTCTGGTGAACTCGGCACGGTGTGGATTATGCACTTTGATATGGTGCATTCGTTCCTGCAGAACTATGTGCCGCTGAATCGCTACGGCATGAAATTCGTCTTTATGCGGACCGAGCAGCCGACGGCACCTTCGTGGAACAGTGAGACCCCTATGTGGCAACCGCCTGAAGTCAACCACGTTCCTTACGATGCGGAGATCCTCTGGACGTATATCTGGAATTGGATGTCCGGCAAGACGGATTTGTATGAAACCGCTCGTCCAGATACGACGATGGATGTCGCATCAGCGATTGCAGCATTGAAAGCAGACGATCCGAACAAGCGTATGAAAGCGGCGAACGAGTTAGGTTTTATGCGCAAGGGTGGTGCCGAGGCTGTCCCCGCACTCGTAGATGCGCTTGAAGATAGTTATGAACCCGTCCGTCGGAACGCCATCTATGCCCTCGGTGCGATCGGTGAACCTGCTGTGAAACCGCTCGCTGACGCACTGGATTCAGAAAAGGAGGCGTTTGATATGGAACCGATTCTCCATATCTGTGATGCCGCACACGGACTCGCGGCAACAGGCGCACCGGCTGTGTCCGAACTCATAACGGCTCTACGGGACGAAGGCGAGAACGTGCGTGCCTCAGCAGCGTATGCATTAGGCGAGATGGGTCCCGTCGCAGCAGAGGCGGTTGATGGGCTTATTGCGTTGTTAAGGGATGAATCGGAGGAAGTGCGGCGACATGCCACCTCCGCATTGGGCATGATTAAGGTGCCAGTATCGAAGACAGTCCCGGCGTTGGTAGAGGTTCTGGAAGATCGTGAAGATACGGATTTAGCGTTTTTTGCGGCGCAGGCGTTAACCCGTATTGGACCGGATGCAACGGAGGCTATCGCTGCGTTACGAGAAGCATTGACGAGCGAGTCGGCGTATGTGCGTGGATTCTCTTCGGAGGCATTGGGTCGGATTGGCACTGCTGAAGCATTGCAGGCGCTCGTGCCGTTCTTACGGATCGCGCGTTGGTTTAACTACGTCAAGAAGACCATGCCGGCTTTCAGTATTGAATTGAAGGACGCAAAATCCGCACCGAGTGATGCCGATTCCCTCACGAAATTGATCCAAGAGTGGGCGAAACAAAAAGACATCCCGTTGCCGGAGCCGGAGGCGATCTCAAAGGACTCGGATACACAGTTTCAGGTGACCTTCAGCGATGGCAGGCAGGTGAGTGCACGGGTTGAAGGGAACGTCCTAAACCTCTACCGTAAAACGCGTGTGGAGGCTGGATTTAAGACGTATCGTTAAGCGAAAATTCAAGATGTGTAGCTTGTAATGAAATTATGTTCTCCTTAAATGGCATAATTTGTCTTAGCTTTACATTTGGAGAGCGGATATAAGAAAAGCACGTCAAAGTTCTAGGGGAAACACCCAAGCAAAAACACCCACAGTGTTTAACCGCAAGGAATAATTAAAAGAATGGATTGTATCTTTTGTGCGATTGTTGCGGGTGACATTCCAGCGACCACGGTGTATGAAGATGAACACGTTTTCGCTTTTATGGATATTGCTCCCGCGAACCCGGGGCATACACTCATTATACCGAAGCAACACTATCGAAATATCTATGACATGCCTGCAGAAGTCGGCGGTAAAATTATGCAAGCCGCGGTTTCACTCGCCAAGGCGATCCGAACGGCATTGAATCCTGACGGGCTTAACCTCTTTCAATCGAATGAAGCCGCAGGATTCCAGACTGTTTTCCATTTCCATCTCCACCTAATCCCGCGATGGGAAGGCGACCCGATCCGGTTGCCGTGGCGACCGAGCGAAGGGGATATGGAAGAAATCGACAGCATTGCAGCAAAAATTCGAGAAGCTTTGTAGAACCAAAGTATAGAATTTTGGTGGAACAAAATGCGTAGCTCGTAATGAAATTATGTTCTCCTTAAATGGCATAATTTGTCTTAGCTTTACATTTGGAGAGCGGATATAAGAAAAGCACGTCAAAGTTCCAACGGACGTTGTTTAACCGCAAGGAACAATTAAAAAACCGCAAGGAATAATTAAAATTATGAACATCTTGATTACCTCCGCTGGTTCTGAACTGGCGCGCAACGTAGCGGGAGCATTAGCGGAGGAACACACACTCCGCTTGACAGAACTGTATCCTGTTGACCCTGTTGAAGGGACGTTCGTGCAAAGCGAACTTGGGCACGACGAGTCAACCAACGAACTGGTGCGCGGCATAGATACCATTATCCACATCGCTGAAACACCGCCTGATCCGCTGGTTTCCGACGCTGAACAACCCGACAATTACGCTATCGATTATCAGACGCGCTGCACTTATAACCTACTGATGGCAGCAGCGGAAGAAGGCGTGAAACATGCCATTTATGCAAGCACGCTCCAGCTCTTTGAGCAACACGGTGAAGACTGGACGGTTACAGAGAGTTGGCGCCCTCGTCCTTCTGTGGATAGTTTCGTGCTTTCAAAGCATCTTGGTGAGTTCACATGTAGAGAATTCGGGCGTGAAGGCAAACTCAATGTGACATGCCTCCGTCTGGGTAACCTCGTCACTGCTGATGCCGCGGCAACCGCCGAACCAGATTCAATGTGGCTTGAGATGAAGGACGCAGTCACGGCGTTTCAGGGAGCACTTGAATCGTCCTCGCCGTGGCGGATCTTTCACATCCAGTCAGAGTTCCCCGGTTCTCGTTTTTCGATCGGGAAAGCCAAGGGACATCTAAAGTTCGAACCGCAATTCGTGCCGTAGCCGATAGGTAGCCGTCCCTGCCGTGCCTGAACCAAAATTGTAGCCTGTAGTGACATTACGAAAGTTTCAAAGGTGCGAAAAGCCTACCTGACCGAACCGCAAGGAAAAATTAAAAAGCCGCAAGGAAAAATTAAAACATGAAAGTTCTTATTTTAGGGGGTAACGGATATCTCGGACCGCATGTCGTCAAGGCGTTGGAGCCTTACTATACGTTGCGCGTCACAGACATCAACGATATTGAGACGAAACATGAGTCGATGCACATTGATGTGGGTTCACTGGATCAGGTGATGCGAGCGGCTGAGGGAATGGACGCGATTCTCAATTGTTCCGTCCTACGACACGATCGGCAACTCGCTTTTGATGTGAGCACGCGTGGCTGTTACAATACAATGCGCGCCGCTGTCGAACACGGTATCCGTCGCGTTATCAACACGGGACCCCATTTCACCATCCAAGGGGATGACTATACCACCTACGATTACGAGATTAACCCGGATGTTCCACCGCATACCAGCACTGGACTCTATCCGTTAACCAAGGGGTTAGGACAGGAAATCTGTAAAGTCTTCACTGAACATTACGACATCTATGTTCTCTGCTATCTGTTCCTGAGTTTCCGGGAGCACGACGATCCCGCAGAAGGCACCGATCTCAATCCGTTTTCTGTCAGTTGGCGGGACGCAGGCGAAGCCTTCCGACTGGGTTTGGAGATTGATTTGGAAGACCTCCCCTCACGCTGTGAGATTTTCAATATCTTCGCAGATTTACCGCATCAGCAGTTCTCGAACCTCAAAGCGAAACGGATTTTAGGTTTCGCGCCTCAGGATAACTTTGAGCGAATGTGGTATAAGAAGAATTGAATTACAGTGGCACCTATTCCACGCACAGTGCCTTGCACCTCATCAAAATCTGTGTTAAACTTATATACAGAAATTACGGATAGGCGCGAGTCGGACCAGAAACGTCTATCAAATCTCCAAGGGGGCATACCGATGGCAGGCATTGAGAGCTCAACAGAACTAAAGGTTGAATATTTGCTGCATAGCGTTAAACAATTATCACCTGTCGAATTAGATGAATTCACTCGAAAGTTAACAGAATGGCAGCAACAGCAGGAAGCCGTAATAGGCGAAGATGTGGATCCTGATGCATCGGATGCTACAATTGTAGCCTTCATAAGGAAAAATTCGCAATTACCTGAAAAGGAAAATCGGCGTTACTGGTGGTTGCGGCGCAAACGTGAAGATGAAGCTTTAAGTGCTGATGAAATGTCAGAGTATGAAGAGTTGATCAGGCGGTTGGAGACTATGGAGGTCAAACGTCTTGAAGCCTTAGCTGTCTTGGTGCAACGTTGGGATAAACCTGTAAGAGAAATTATGGCGGAATTGAGACTATTCGTGTCTCATTTTGATAAACCTCAATTCTCTGAGGAGTCTGCGCAAGGAGGGCATTCTAAGAGCCCAAGACGAGGAGAAAGATAGAAAACAATGCCTTCTGATCGTATTTCTCTGGCTTTACGCCGCCGTGTTCGGGAGCGTGCCAAGGGATTTTGCGAATACTGCCGGGCTCCTGATAGTTTTGCCACGTCTCCTTTCCACTGTGAGCATATCATCCCTCAAAGTGTTGGGGGCGAAAGTATACTGGATAATTTGGCGTGGGCATGCCCGCGCTGCAACACTCATAAACACACTAAAACGCATGCTCACGATCCGCAAACAGGACGAAGAGTCTCACTTTTCAATCCGCGCCTGAAACAATGGCATCGCCATTTTATGTGGAGTAAAGATCTTCTATCTATTATTGGACGGACACAAATAGGCAGAGCGACAATTGAGGTGTTGAATATGAATCTTCCTCAGCGGATAAACCTGCGAAGAGCCTTACTCAGTTTAGGCGAGCATCCACCAGAAATTGGTTGAGTGATAACTATGCAGATTCAACTGCTCGCACATCGAGGCGGCATGGGGCGTGCCCCCGAAAATACCCTTGCTTCCTTCAGACAGGCATTGGTGGACGGTGCCGATGGATATGAGTGTGATGTCTGTCTCACCCAAGATAAGCAACCCGTCCTAATTCACGTTGGTTTCAACCGATACAGTATTCAGGAAGCGACGGGATGCTCCACATCCCTCAGTGAACTTCCGTGGAAGGAGGTCCAACAACTCACGATGGAGGCATCTAATGAACCTGTTGCCCACCTTGAGGATGCCCTTCATTTCGCACGAGAAAACCAAATGCCGTGCTTCATTGAACCGAAGACGGACACACCAGAATTACTCCCCATCATCGTAGAACAGATCCGCCATTTTGAAGTCGTTCACCTTGTCAATATTCTCACGTTTTACTTTCGAAAGCATTTGCTTGTGGAGGCTAAGCGTTTAGAACCAAAGTTGCAGACGAGTGCGATTCTCATTAATCCGGCGGCGAACTTCCTCAAGGCAGCGGCTGCTATTGATGCAGACCGCATCATCTTAGGCTGGAGTGGCATTAATCACTTTGGGCTTTATAACGCTTTCACGCAGACTGTTACGCGCCAGGTGAAGCAGCTCCAGGCAAACGGGATTGTTGTAGATGCCGGGTTCATCCTGACGGCGAAGGATGTCGATTGGGCGGTCTCGCCGCGGAAAGCTGGGGGTGTTGATGGCTTATGGGTGGACGATGTGCCTTATATCAGACGTTGTCTCCAAGAGATGTTTTAGACTATTAACTTCAAGTTTCCGTGTACCAGGCAATAGGTTCGTTTTGTAGGTACGGAAGCAACATCCTCCGAAGTTTCCGACGGGCGTGATGTAAGTAGGTTTTAACCGTGCTCTCCGACTTGCCCAAGCGTGATGCAATCTCTTTTATTGGGAGTCCTTCCCGGTGACGTAGGTAAAAAACACTGCGTTGGGTAAGAGGCAGCTGGTAGGTGGCTTTACGGATAATCTCTTCGAGCTCTTCCCTTTCAAGAAGCGCACACGGTGACGGTTGTACCTCGGCCATTTGAAGTGTATCGTCTGCGTTCTCCGGTAATTCCTCGAAGCCCATAATAGGGTGTCTATTGCGTTTACGGAGGAAGTCAATGCTACGATTGACAGCAATTTGGTAAAGCCAACTGTAAAATACGGATTGCCCCTTGAAGTTAGGCAATGCCTGCCACGCCTTCAGAAATACCTCTTGGCAGAGGTCTTTCGCCGTCTCACGGTCACAAACCTTGCGATAAATCAGGTTATAGATTTTTTGTTGATATTTGTACACGAGTGGATTAAACGCCTCTGTATCACCATTTTGGGCGCGTGCGACCAGTTCCTGCTCGTCGAAATGGTTGAGTTCAGTGTGTGTTGTTAAAGCATTTCTCATATTTTTCTCCTTGCAAATATCTTTAGTGCGTACCCTATTCGATCCATTGCATTGTTTCTCGGAGGTGTTCCTTTGCTTTGGCGTAATCTCGACGCGCCTGATAGAAAACACGTTGCGCCTCTGTAAATTGTGCTTGTGTTTGAAACGCATCGTTATAAGTCATATTTTGATACCCGGGTATTTCAACCGTGACTTCATCCAGCACGCGTTCTATTGTTCGGAGCCTTTGCTCAAAGATTCTCACGCGTGTTTCTTCGATCTCCGCCCGTTCTTTGGCATTCGCCACGGCACGGTAAGCCCGTCGCACCTCTACGCGGATTGACTTTGTTGTTTCGACGTATTCCAACTGAAGTCGTTCAAGTTCTGCAATTTCTACGGCGCGAAGATGCTTCGTTTTGTTCCCATCGTATAACGGAATGTTGAAGTTGAAACGCACTTCCCACCCATCTTGGGTCCGCGGACGGGTTTGAAAGATACTGGATGCATCTCGCTCCCGATCGACTATCACTGGATCGTAGAGTGCCGTGGCATCCCACGTCTGGTTTCGTTCGTGTTGGTCCAGCAGTACGTGAAGGTCCTTGTAACGTGCTTCAGCAGAGAGTTCGGGAAATCGGTTCCAGATTGTCTCTGCGGCGAGACGTTCTTGACGCACCATATTGCCTTGTAAGTCGCGTAAATCGAGATTGTTTGCGAGTGCGAGTTCAACTGCATTCTCTAATGTCAGGTCGTCCTCAGGGAGAGGGTCTGAGAGCGTAACTTGCGCCAGCGGATCAAGTCCGGTAAGGCGGATGAGTTCCGCGGTGTCTACATCCAATCTACGCTGCAGTTCATTGAGGGCAAGCTGCTGCTCGGAGAGTTCAAGTTCCGTATTGAGGCGGCTGAGGAAAGGGATCCGTTTTTCTGCGTGCTTGATTTGTGTGCCTTTGAGTTTTTTATTGAGTTCGACCTCAATCGCACGCCGTTCCCGAATCTCTTCCTGTGTGAGGACGATGTTGTTCCAAAGGTTGCGGACATCGTGAACGCTCTGCTTTTTCGAGCGTTCATATTCAATCTCTGCCTTACGGACATCTTCCTGTGCGGCGTCAAGACCTTCGGGGATTTCGCCAAACTGGACGAGGAGCATACTCGCTTGTGCGCGGGTGAGATAGTCTCTTTCATCAATATCGCCATCTTTTTGGCGTTGATATTCACCCGTGACCCCCACCTGTGGTAGGTAGATGGCTTTGGACACTCGGAGGTTCGCTTTGGCGCGTTCCACCACTTTTTCTGCCTTTTTCACGGTTTCATTGTTCTGTAGCGCGAGTTCGATGGCGCGTGCCGGCTGAAGTATGACCAGCCGCTGCGCTGAGACGACGCTTCCAATGGTAAAGAATAGGCAGATCGCTAATACTTGTGTTAACCTCTTGTTCACGACTATCTCCATTTCAATAGTTATCGGTTATCAGGAACCCTTCTTCAACGCCGACTAATACGGACTGTGACGATAACAATCCCAATCATCAGGAGTATCAAGGCACCGAACAGGAGCGTCGTCACCGACATTTGCGTCTGAGACTCGACTTGCACCGTTATCGAACGGTCGCGTGCCTCAAACTTACGGTTGTCGACAGTGACTTCTGCGTTCAACTTCGCTTGGTATTCTCCCACGCCGATGTCCACAGGTGGACTCAGCGTCAATTGAATCTCTGTCTCCTCGTTTCGTTCCAATGTGCCAACAACTTCAGGGATAACGGTGTATTTCCAATCCGTGTTGACATCGACCAGCATACGAATGTCCACGAGGTCGCGAGTGCCTATGTTCTTTAGCGTCGCTGTCATGTTGACTTCTTCGCCTATCTTGATCGTCTGGAAGGCGTTCGGCACGAACACCTCAATCTCCGGCACGCCCTTTGGAATCAGCTCAAACCGCTCGATACCGCCTTGTATACCCGCAATCCTATCGGCAGGTAAATCCAAGCGATTGTTGACTCCCCCGAGTTCATTTGCTTCCGCTTCATCAATCACAGCTACATAGAACTCAAGCGTGCTATCGAGGTAGGACGCATCCAGTTCCTCCGGTAGATAGACAATCAATGACAGATCCCGTTTTGACTGTTCCTGCGTGAACTTTACCTGAGACTGCCGAGATTGCGTCTCTGGGTCTTGGAATTCAAAGGAGAGGCGGTTAAGGAGATTAATGACGCGGAGTTGGAAGGTGTTCTCCGTTTCTGCCAACCGATCGAGCGTCAAGTCATAAGTGACGCTGCTTCCAAGGTTGCCTTCCTGCGAAAAGCGGAGCGAACTGACGTTTACCACATCCAGTGCAGACTCTTTTTGCAGATAAATCAAGCGTGTATCGGGTTCGTCAAGTTCAGGATAATCTAACGATACCTTCAGACTTTCGACATCTTTCTGGAGTTGGAACGTCAATTCTGCGATTTCATTGTAGCCGAGAACCGGGATCTTCTCTTCATACGGTTTAACGATGTTCGTGTCATCGGTAACGTCGAGTAAGGAGACATAAATTCCGCGAATCTCATTTGCGGCTGCAATCTCTTCAGGGGTTGCGTTGACGGGCATTGCCTCGGTCGTAGATGTGTTTTTCAGTTGAATCGTCACCATCATTTGGTTGTCAAGGCGAAACTTTTTCGCACTCAGGATAGAGATGTAGCGCGTGTCCTCCTCAAGATGAATTTTGTAGGAGATATCCTTATCCAGGTATTTGAGATTAACGGTGAGGTTATCCACATTCCGCCGCAGTTCAAAGTCGAGGGTTTTCTCCTGTCCGTCTTTCAGCGTTGGAATGCGGGGTTCATAAGGATAGCCGATGATGGATTCGGTGTCGTCTTTAATGGAGACATAGACGTTATTGATTTCTTGTGCGGTGTTGGTACCTGTTTCTTCTGTTTCGCCTTCCAAGGCACCGTAGGTCAGGACAACTTCCAGACGCCTCCGATCCCCCTCTTTATAACGTCTCGCTGACACGACCGAGATATACGGATCATCCTGTTTAAGGTGGATGTTCTTCTGCTCCTCACGCCCCGAGTACGTCAACTCGACGACGACATCCCGCACGTTTTCTTTAATGAGCTCAAACTCCAAGGTAACAGACTCCCCCTCTTTGAGCGTCTCAATCCGTTGTTCGTAAGGTTCGGTGATGGTCGCTCCGCTGGTGCCATACCCTTCCTGCTCTTTAATCTCGACGAAGATGTCGTCAATCTGTGCGCTGATGATAATCTCGCGGCCCAACACTTTCGAGCTTTCAACGAGTTTGACCGGCACTGAACTGTTCCGCAAGGTAATTGAGAACAACTCCCGCCCATCAGCGGATTCATAGAGTCTCGTCTTTTCAACGGTGATATGCCACTCATCTTGCAGCGACTCAAGTTCTGTCTGTTGGAGCGTCAATTTTGCCTGTTCATATTCATCGACGGCGCGTTCGTAAGCCTCTTCTGCAGTATTCACCTCCGAGACAGTGACGATGTTGTTTTCCTCCATCAGCATCGCCTTGAGATTTTCGAGCTCCACCTGCTTCTTTTTCATCAGATTTTCTGCCAACTCCATCTTCAGGCGATCGATTTCTATCAGGATTTGGCGGCTCTGTTCCTCTTTCGTTTTCGGGCTGTTATCGTTAACAGGCGGGATCTCTTCTGGCACTGCTGCCAATGGAACAGTCAGTGATACCGCTATCGCGCTCATAAATATCAGTACAAACGTCAAAGACTGAAAGTAGGAATGGAAGGATGGATGGGTGAAAGGATAGGTGTCCAATCTTCCAATCTTCCAATCTTCCAATCTTCTCTTCCGTTTTTTCTTGCATCCATCCATGGTTTTATCCTTCTCATCCAGTTCGGTTTAAGCTTCTTCCGGTTCGTATCCAGCAACATAGTGCAGATACAACGTCTCAAGGTTTTCTTTGAGAATCTCTTCGCGTGTCAACTCACGTTCAAGGTTGCCTTCCACCAAAATGCCGATTCTATCGGCGATCTCTTTCGCACGGAAGATGTCGTGCGTGGACATGAAGATGGCTTTGCCTTCCTCTCTCAACTCACGCAGAAGGTTCAGGAAATCGGCACCCCCTTTGGGGTCCAAACCCGAAGTCGGCTCATCGAGTAGAACGGCTTGTGCATTCTTCATGATCGCAATGGCAATACCTAAGCGTTGGCGCATCCCTTTGGAGAAGGTCTTGACGCGTCGCGTAAAGGCTTCCTCCGGTAAACCGACACGTCCGAGCGTCGCATCGAGGTCGGCGTTGGATACCTTCTTGCGTCCACCGAGTTTCGCGAAGAAAGATAGGTTTTGGCGCGCCGTAAAATTTCGATAGAGTTCGACGTTCTCAGAGACGTAGGCGAGATGTTTCTTCGCCTCCAGCGGGAACTTTGGGATCTCAATGTCGCCTACCAATGCAGTGCCGCTTGTGGGTTCGATGAAGTTCAGGAGCATGGAGATGGTCGTGCTTTTCCCAGCACCATTCGCGCCAAGGACGACATAGATTTCGCCATCGTCCACTTTCAGGTTCAACTTGTTAACGGCTAAGACGCTTTCGTTATAAACTTTCGTAAGATCACGGGTTTCTAACATGAGGTTCCTCCTACGGTTGATTTTCTGCTCTGTATATGATACCGGAAATGTAGAACGCTTTCAACTCAGACTCACGTCTATTCTATTCCTTTATTGGTGTAACTCAAGAAGTTTTACATTGATTCATTCTATTTTTCAAGTTTAGCCAACGAACAATATTTGGACTTGTATTATAGTGACGCGTTTTGAAGGTGAAAAGGTTGCATTATTTTATTTTTCCTTCGCGCCTGCCTTTGTACACACTATTTACGCAGGGAAGTTTCCCGAATCGATTCACTGGGATCGGAATTGTATTGTGTGAAGGTGGATGCCTTACCCTTTCTTATAACTAAAGAGAGATTTCAGGGGCAAAAAGGGTGCAGAATGTGACAGAGGCGTTTATACGTCTGCGCGTATAAAGATAAGAAATGCCCCGAAAAAAAATACGCCGAGCAGCGAGACAAGTAACAGTAAATCCAACGTCGCGGTGTTGAGCGTATCGCTGAAGGCGATCTTGTCCTCGAATTTCGGGATCGCTTCACTCGCAATTGGCTCTTCAGACATCCCCTCAGGAATGCCGATAAGGTGGCGACTTTGGGTGTCTGCTCTATCGGTTTCTACGATGAATTGTCGAAATTGTCTTGTGTAATCATGGACGTGTTCTAAGTATTGTAGGTGGCGATTAAAGCCGGTCCCAGCCATCGATTCGAGTGCGTATTGGACAATCGCCGCTGGCGAAAACCGGGTCACGATTCTGGCGCGTTGGACCTGCGCGATTTGTGCCTCTAAATACTCGCGATTCAGACGTTCTCGGGTTTCTACATCTCTGTTGATGAGTTCCGCTTTGAGTACCAGTTCTTCGTCACCCTCTACCTCCCACGCTGCCATGAGTTTTTCTGCTTCCGCTCTGGCGGTTTCAGGGTCCGTTTCAAAAAGTTTCTGAAGTTCATCTAAGCTAAGAAGGTTAGGGGTCTTTTTTTCTTTGATTGCGTTCAATCGGTCATTATAGTCTGTGTCAATCTGCTTAAGGGCTGCGTCTCTTGAGGCATGAAATTGATCGATCGTTTGGAGGGGTGGCATCCATTTTGTGGAGAGGGTGCCGAGCGTCGACGGCATAAAAACTACGGTGGCTACCCAAATCAGTAGCAGGATAACCAGACTCACCCGAGGCTCTCGCGTGCCAGCGGAGATCATCAACCCCAATCCAACAAAGATACCCGCGTAACTGAAAGCAATTAACAGAATCAACCCTAAACGTCCCCAGTCGGCTCCGCTCAGTTGCGTCCAACTGTCGGCAGAGATCACTGTTAAATTCAGCAACACCGCGAAAACGAAAGGAATCAGCACAGTTATTAAGGTGCCAAGGAATTTACCGATTAGTAGAACGGGTCGCGAAATCGGGTTTGCCAAACACAATCGCAAGGTTCCCTGCTGTCGCTCGCCAGAAAGCGCGTCGAAGGTGAATAGGAGCGGGATAAAGGAGAGCAGGTAGGTGATGATGAATACCCAATCTATCTTTGTTGCCTGCGGACGTAGGTCTTTTGCATCTGGATTCGCGGATCCGTAACTCAGCCACCAGTTGCTTTTTGCTTTCCATCCCGGACCGCTTTTGGACCAAGACCCTTCGTTCGATATATTTCTCGGCAAATATGCATCGCCACCGTCTGCGATGAAAGCAAGTGAAGATGGACTTTTATGAAGGTTACCCGGTCCCTTTTGCGCTAAGGTGTACAAATCCGCCCGGGATTTCAACGTGTTGAGGGAACCGGTAACGTCCTCAGAATAGGCACGAACCCTTTCTGGGTGGGTCCGAAGATGGACTACGGCGTTGGTAACCATTAAGATGGAGAGTATCACAACGGTTAGAATGAAACGCAGGCTGTTGATGTGGTCAAAGAGTTCTCGTTTGATAATATGCCAAATCATTTTTTTAATTTTCCTTGCGGTTCGATGGGGTTCGTTTGGTAATTAAAGTCCGTTTCCGTTGTGCCAGCCCGGCGCGTTGCTTGGGCTTTCGGTCTCTAACCAACACGTGTAAATTTTCCTTGCGGTTCGATGCGGTTCGTTTGGTATTAGACTTCAATTTTAGTGAAAATCAGGAAGGTCCCTGTGAATAGAACGATATTGATGAGGAAAAGCAAAAACAGTTCTGGCAGTGCGCGTGTTGCGTTTTCTGAGACGTCCGCCCGTGCGAAACGGAACTGGGGTAAATCCCACCAGTCCACTGCGCCTTTGTCAGAGGTGAACCATTGCCGACTGCCGAACGCATCTTTATCGTGGAAATAGTCAATGAGGGTGCGACGGTAACCTTGGACGGCTTGGACGAAATCAGACATACCCTCCAGATCGGTACCTGCCCACGCCGCAGTTGCAAAGGTGTACAGGCTCGCAGGACTGAGTTTCATTAGACGTTCATACCATATCGCTCTCCGGAGAGAGGTGCGGTCCAAGGTCTGTTTTCGGACTAAAGCGATCTGTTCTGCCGAGCGGATGTATAAGGCTCCCATAGTGGCATGATACTGTTGAACATGCGGCACGAGGGGATCTGATTGATTGCTTAATTTCATATCTATTCCATACCGTCTGCCCGACGAGAAACTACTTGACTGTATGGTATCCAGATTAAAACGTTGAGGTTTGCCTTCAAGGGGACTGTTTGCTAAAAATTGAGCTTCCTCTCTATCAATCTCTTCCCATATCTGCTCAATCTGTTGATTTTCTGATGAATGTATGGCGCGCGTATCACCAACGGGGGTGATGGCAAACCGGCTCCAATTCGGATAGACGAGTACCAAAGTTACCCATAAAAACATACAGAGCATCAGGGATGTGGCAGTACGGCGTGTTGCTGTGGAGATCAATAAGCCAATGAGATAAAAAGCAGACAAGTAGATGGTTGTCGTCAGAACTATCCCACCGATCCGAAGAAAATCTTCTCCATCCAATTGGATCGAACCGACAGTGGATAACAGAATCAGGACCATCAGGAGGCTCATCAGTACTGGGAGCAGCAGACACACCATTGCCCCTATATATTTGGCAAGCAGAATGGTCCCGCGTCTCACTGGATGGGAGATAACCAGGCGTAAGGTGCCGTTTTCCCAATCTCCTGCAACTGCGTCGTAGGCGAAGAGCAGTGCCATCAGGCTCAAGACGACTTGAAAAATGAGGACGAGATCGATCTTTGAAAAGAGGTTAAGAAACGCGTTATCGAGACTTCGCGCCGAGCCGTCCGAAATCAGTGGGACGGAACCGTGGTAAATTTCAAAGGTGCTTCCCAGCCGCTTATCCAATCCCGCACTAAAGAGGCTTAGAGGGTTCGGCGGACGTTCAACAGAAAGTTTTAAAGTGGAGTAGGTTTTCGCTTCCTGTGCTTTCTGGCGATGCGTATTTTCTTGCTGGTTATATCTCGCCAATCGACGCTCGTAATCTTCAAGAAGGACGACCGCATTAGCGACGACGAGAAGAAGTGTAATCACGACAGCAGCAAAAAAGCGAGCACTCATCAGATGCGATAGGAGTTCTTGGCGGATAAGATTTCGTAACATAGTATCTCCTTAAAGGTTTGGAGGTGTTGTATCCCTTCATGCTATTTTTTATCGTCGCGTCACCAAACGACATTTTGGCTTATATTATGATGTCGCGTTTTCAGGGCAGAAAGGTTGCATAATTTGCCCAAGATTATGAAAAATCTGAATTTTGATTTAAAAATTGTGGGTTTTACGGATTGTTCTATTAGAGGTGCTTCAAACAGAAAAGGATAGTAGAAACTGTGAAGGATAGAGAAATAGGAGGATTTTTCTGACTGTGATGTTCGCAGTGGGAAAGTTGCATTAAATGTCAGAACGGAAGAATTTCAGAAACGCCACAGTCGTCAATGCTACTGCAAAGAAGCAAAGCAGGAGCATATCCACAAGTGATTGGCGGAATGTTTCTCCTAAGGTTGTGGTCTCTAAGGGAGGTGGTTGTGTGATTTTGACAATATCGGTCGCCGGGTTCCACATTCTTGCGGAAGCATGATCTACAATTTTACTGAAGAGATCCGTATGGAGAGCATTATAATAACGCTCACCCGCTTGAAAGTAATTGCTCCTTTTTCGCTTCCCCGTTTGTGTTAAGTTTGTGGTGAGATAGATGAGAGAGGATGTTGGCGTGATTCGGGAAAACGTCTCCCCTACCTGTTCTTGTCGTTCTTTTTCACGTTTGTAATCCCGATTAAGTTTGTTAGCGTGATCTTGGAATCTCTGTCGATACGCCTCTTCAAAGGGTTTCATACGTTCATCAACTTCGTTCAGAACCTCCCCAGCTATTACACGCATGCCCCGTTCATCCGCGGGTGCCTCCATGATAATCTTCTTTTTTATCTCTGACAGCTCTGCATCAAAATTGTCTCGCATGGCTGTCTTTTCCATATAGACGCTCTGTGAAGTCCGTGTTGGGGCGATAACCTTCGCCGCAAGAAACCCGACGCGTGGCGTAATTAATACGGCGAACACCCATACCGTAAAGGCAACGATGAGTGCTGTCTTGGCATTGTCCAAGTAGGTAGAAATCACCGTTCCTATCCCAAAAAACACTCCAATGTAAAGTAGTGAAACAGCTGTCAAACTGAGGACTCGTGGAAAAATGTCTGATTCGCCGAGCGGAAAACCTTGCCAAACGAGTAGAAGTAACCCGAATAGAAACGACACCAGAAATGGAACAACAAACACAAGGTAGCCACCAATCAACTTACTCCACAAAAAGAGATCGCGCGGCACGGAGTTTGATAACGTAATCCGTAACGTTCCTGTCTCTCGTTCCCCGGCAACGGCATCGAATGTGAATAATAAAGCAAGCAGACTGAAGACGGTCCCTACCACGAATAGAAAGTCGAGATGTCCTAAAAGCTGAGAGAGCGGTGCTGAAAACGTTGCTGGGGGTCCCTGTGTAATTCCGTTGCGCGTCATCCCAAGGTAGCTGGGGAGTGAATCTCCTAATCCTTTTGCGAAGATACTCAAAGGGGTCGGTTTAAGAATAAGTTTGGAGACCTCAATCTCCGGTTCCAGGGGCATCTTCGGATTCATTGTCTTCTCTTCAATGTTCGCCAGTTTAACGGCTTCTTGATAGTCCACCAAGTTTTGGCGATAACTTTGATAATTAATAGAGAGCGTGAGTGGGATGAGTAAAACACACATCAAAAGGAGCGCGACAAACCGAACACTGAGAACATGATGCATTATCTCTTTCTGGATAAGTGTTCGTAACATCTTTTACCTCTAATCCCGAAAATCTTGGTTCAGACAATTAAAACCAGCATTACCGAATTAAACTTTTAATCTTTGTTGAAAGATTCTCTGGATCAAAGTCTATAAACACATCTTTGAAAACCAGTTCCCGATTTAAAAGGAGCGTTATGAGTTCCATCTGCGGTTCGGAGGCATCTCTATTGAGGAGCGTTTGTATATTGAGGAACGTCTGCATCTGGGCGTTCTTATCCATCCAGATGGGCATCGAAAGTTGGTGTTTCTCCTTGAATGCCTCAATAGTTTTCACGGAACCATTAGTGCTAATGCCAACGGCTTGCAATTGAGAGGCATCGTAGTTTGCAAGCAGTTTCTCTATCTGTTTTAACTGCGGTCCACAAGTGATAGCGTCTGGTGAGAAGAGGTTCACAAGAACAAATTTACCACGGAGTGTCTCTAACTTGACGGGTTTTCCTGAAAGGTCAGTCAGCGCGGGGTCTGGCATGGGTTTTCCCAATAGAAGTGCCAATTCCTCCTGATCTATAGACACCGGGGATGTCGGTGTTAATTCCTTGAGCAGTGCTTTTCCCTCTACGGAGTCAAGAAACGCTTCACCCAATTGCTCTTTAAGTTTCGCCTCTAAGTTGTCCGAGGGATTGATTCGGAAAGTGGCCCTTTTTACCATTTTGGGGTTCTTGAGCAGCTGCTCTTCCATTTGCTTTCTGACTTCTGTGGGTAAACCTTCCGGCAGTTGCGTTTGGGTGGAAATCATTTTCACGATTGTTTTGTCATAGATGTTTCTTTGCGGTCCATTTCGATACAGTTTTCCACTGACGCTTAGGTTAAGCAGATGATGCTGGCAGCGCACGATCGGTATCATATCGCCTTCTATTTCCAATAGAAATTCCTGACCGATTTTCTGCTCAGGACAAAATTCATAGAGATAACTACACGGCAGTGTGGGGTCCGATGCACCTTCGGTGAGAACCCCGGGGACTCCTGCCGTTGGATCTGCGGGGCAGAGCAGCACGTTTTTCTCCAGATATTGTGGAGAAAGTTCAGAGAGCCATTGGGGTTTGTTATCTGAACCATCGCGATATTTTTCGAGTGCTTGTTGTATCCGTCTCAAATTCGCTCTACAGGTCTCGATCTCTTTTAAATCATCAGAGTTTTGTTTTTCCGAAAGTGAGGCTAACTCGTGTGGGTAGGCATCTGATAAAAGATGGCGGTTTAGACGAATCAACGCTTCTCCACTTTGGGGATTTTGCGCAAGAAGGTCTTGGGTCTGTTCACTGAGTTTGATATTAGCGAGATGCTGTGCATCGTAGAGGGCGGGAACTTGGAGCAACCGGTTCAAGTCGTTGAGTAGTGCTTTCTGAAGATCCGGGGAGGGACTACTTATATCATCATATTCACCCAGCAGCCGCTGGGTTTCCACTGACAATTGCGTAGCTATGGGTTTGGATACCGCGGCGCGTGTGTCTTGAAGTTTGACTGCCAGACTTCCGGGGTCTTTGAGATCTTTGAGGGAAAATAGGAGTTGATTTCCATCAGCAAAAGTAGTAGAAGTCAAGATGAATAGAGTAGTAGCCAGGAGGAATGTGACTGTGTGCAAGAGGACGCGAGACTTCAATCGTCCGATTGTGTTTGGCATATTCAAATCTCCTTAGCACTTACAATTGTGTAAGGCGCGGTATTCTGTTATCGGATTGCACACCCCCTTTCGAAAAAAGTTCCTGAAAAAATATACATATAAAGACCGTAAATCCTACGCATTTAACAGTTCAGCCTTATATTCCTCAACAATTGCCTCTAAAATAGATTCAGGGATATCCTCCAACTGCGACGCTAACTCTTCTTCAACGTTAACCATCAGGCTGTGGTCGAATGTTTCGCGCTCGGCACAAGGGTCGAAGTATTCACCGTGCGCTTCCAGCAAAACTGTCAAGCGTGCAGGGGTTAACCCCTCAGAGATCCCATGCAGATTCCATGCTGTCCCTCGGTAGCCTCTCTCATAATCGTCACCGAGGTGTTTCTGTAGAATTTCTTCTCTTTCGGTGCCTTGTGCCCCGCTGTTTTCGAGTTCTTCTGCTGCGGCAATTGCGCGCGGATCCAGTTCCACTTGAAACGCAGTTGAGGCGTCCGCCGCTGGGACGGGATAAATTTTGTAGATTTCCATGTTGTTCTCCATGCGTTGTTGGTTTTGTATATGGCAGGTTTTGATGAAAATTAACTTTTTAATTCGGTAATTTCCTAACGAGTCCGGTGCGGTTAGAAACCACACCTACCGGGCCTGGGGGAACAGAGGATTACTGAATTATTTTCTGAAACTTCATGAAACTTGCGAGTCGCGCTAAAAAGGGCGGTCCCACGGAATAGGAGCCGCCCATTTCTCTACGTTTAGAAAAGGTCTACTATACGACTGCCGAGAGTCCACCATCAATGTTGATAGCCGTTCCAGTAATAAACGATGCACACTCCGAAACGAGGAAGGCGACGAGATTCCCTACCTCATCCGGTTCCCCTAAACGTCCGAGTGGATGCGCCGCGCCCTGTTCTTCCCAATATTCCTCAAGCGTTCCGGGTGAACCCGCGGCTTTCCATGCGCGTTCCCCTTGGGCAGTCTTAATCGAGGTCAGACAGACCGTGTTAACCAAGATTTTATGGGGTAGCAGTTCCTTAGAGAGTGCCTTCGTCATGGCGATCCCTGCGGCTCGACTGACGGAGGTCGGACAGGAACCTGCGCTGGGCTGTTTGCCACCCGGATGCGTGATGTTGATAATCCTACCGCTGCCGTTGCTTTTCATGTGTGGAATCACCAATCGCGCGCAGCGGATAGCCCCCATTAACTTGAGATCCAAGTCCTCGTACCATGCTTGGTCGCTCATGGTTTCAAAATCACCACCCGCTGAACGTCCGGCGTTATTGATCAAAATATCAATTTTTCCGAAATGGCTGGCAGTCTGTCCGATAAAATTTTCCAGCGTCTCCGGTATCGTTACATCTGCGGGGATGGCAAGGACTTCACCCTTGGTTTGGGCGCGGATCTCCTCGGCGGCGTTCGCTAAAATATCTTCACGTCTACCGCAAATCGCGACTTTCGCACCCTCTTCACACAGACGGCGCGCGATACCTTTGCCGATCCCCTCACTACCGCCAGTAATAACAGCAACTTTTCCAGTTAATCCGAGTTCCATATTTTTAATTTTCCTTGCGGTTAAACGACATGAGTTGAATGTGTGCCGTGCCTTCCTGAGGTCCGCCTGCGTGTTTTTGCTTGGGCATTTCTGCGTATTGTTGCAGGCTACCGTTTTGGCTCTGGCATTTTTTGGGTTAAAGAATAAATTACTTGCGGGACTGTTTTTAGCACATCGCTTGCGATAAGTCCGTGCATCCCTAACGTCTCAGCGGCGATGTCTCCCGATAACCCGTGTAGATAGACCCCAAGTGCGGCTGCGCTTTCACTCGGTATGCCTTGTGCCATTAACCCGGCAATTACGCCGGTCAATACGTCGCCCATACCGCCTGTTGCCATGCCGGGATTCCCCGTTGAATTTATCCATAGATTTCCATTTGGATCGCTGGTAACAGTCGGTGCCCCTTTAAATACGAGTGTTACACCGTGTTCACGTGCAAACTGTTGAGCGGTCCCAATCCTGTCTGCTTCTAATGTAGGAATCGCGGTATCCGTTAACCGCGCCATCTCACCGGGATGCGGTGTGAGCACTGCCTCGCTATTGAGGCGTGAGAGGGTTTCTCTATCTTGCGCCAGGGCATTCAGGCCATCTGCATCGATAACCATCCGTAAATCGACCCTCTGTTCCCGATTTTCGCGTATCAATTGATGGACAAGGGACACTGTTTCAGGATGTTGGGAAAGTCCGGGACCGATTGCCAGTATCGATTTCGTTTTTTCCGCAAATTCGAGGATGGGTGAGGTCGCGGATGCTGCTAAGCTTCCGACATCCGTTTCTGGTAAGGGTAGCGTCATCACCTCAGGGAGAAGACCCTCTAAAATTGGGTTGAGACGTTTCGGAATTGCGAGCGTCACCAACCCCGCACCGGCGCGTAAAGCGGCTTCGCTTGCGAGTGCGGCAGCTCCCGTCATCCCTGTCGAACCAGCGACGACCAGAACACGCCCATAACTCCCTTTATGAGAGAATGCCGGACGCGGTGGCATCCATTGTGATGCTTGTGCTGCTGATGTCCAGTTTGCCTTGATGTCTTGTGCGTTTACAACCTGTTCTGGGAAACCGATATCAACGACTTCCAGTTTTCCGGCGAGTTCGGCACCCGGATGCATCAACAGTCCTCTTTTGGGCAAGCCTATCGTTACCGTTCGATCCGCTTGAACACAGACACCTAATGGATGTCCCGTGTCTGCATCCAAACCGGAGGGTAAGTCGACAGAAAGGATGGGGGTCGGAAGTCTATTAATCGCAGTAATTATGGTAGCGATTGGATCGCGCACCGCACCCCGCAGCCCTGTACCGAAGATCGCATCCACAAGAAGTTCGCAACTCGCGATGTGGTCCAAAGAGCGGTCGGATTCCAGTGCCGCCTCCGTTAAGATTTCCTCAATTCGCAACCCACCTTTTGGCGCAGCTGACAGGTTTCCAAAACTTGCTGTTAAACGTTTGGCAATTTGGAGATTGGTGTGTGCTTCTCCTGTAAAACTGTCTTCAGGAGAAACCAAGAAGAGACGCACATCGCGTCCTATGTGGGCGAGTTGGCGTGCGATAACAATACCATCCCCGCCGTTATTCCCCTTACCCGCAAAAATGCCAATCCGTTGGCAGGTTGGGTAGTGTTGTTCGATTGCGCGGACGATGGCACTCCCAGCGGTTTCCATCAGAACGATGCCGGGAATGCCAATACCTTCAATGGTGTCCTGATCAATCTGGCGCATTTCCGCCGCGGTCACGACTTTCATATTTTCTGTCCTTGCGCCAAGCGAGAAACAACGGAATTGGTTCTACCGCGGTTTTAACATAAGTTCCGCAAGCCTCCGTTGTCGGCTTGCTGCGTGCGTCTTTCAACTGATAACTACTGCTGCAATTTGTCGGCGAGCACTAACAGGTGTGCTTCCATTTGCGGGATTGCCTGTTCTAAGGTTTCCTGCGCTATCTGTATTTCTTGAACCCTTTCATCTTGGTGGGTTTGGAGACAGAAATTCAAATTTGCGCGGAGATCGAACAGGCTCTGCTGAATGTGGTCTTGGAAAGTGCCGTCTGGGTACATCCACCGTCTACCGCGGGTCTGCCGCAGATTAAAATGGCAATGCCCATTATCACCACCGAAGCAGTCGAAACGCATGATCTCATCGTCATAAACAAATAACGAAGCCGCGGGACCGCGTCCACCGGCATCGTCGCGCCAGTATGATTCTAACCGGACGTTCTCCTGGATGGGGTATTCAACCAGGTCGTGTTTTTCATTCGCCATCTGTAGACCCTCCTTGGGTGTTTCTACGCGATTTTTTAAATGATTCGTCTCCGCGCATCCTTCCACTAATTTCGGGTCAACGGTTGAACAGATCGCAAACAACCGCGTAATAAAATGGAACGTTGCTCAGGTGTTAATCATTTAAAAATTGAATTTGAACCAGATTTGCGCTAAAGTATAACAAACTCAAACATAGAAGTCAACAAGCAATTTATAAGGATGGAGCGATAACGTGCATATTTCGATCACTGATGCGCGGCAGCTCGCGGAAACTTTTTTGGCAGAAAGCGGCGTGCCACCAACGGATGCCGCCATTATTGCAGATATCCTGTTGGAAGCAGAACTCCGCGGGCGAAAGACACACGGCTTTATCCGATTAACCGGAATTAAAAGTCGCTATGAACAGGGTGAACGAACCGACATCCAGATTGACGAGGAAAAAGGACCCTGCGTGCGGATTGATGGCGGAAATCAACCGGGTTACCTCGTCGCTTATCGTGCAATGGCGCTCGCCATTGAGCGCGCAAAACAGAGCGGGGCAAGCATCGTCGGTGTTCACAATACATCACATTGTGGTATGGCAGGATACTACGTCGATATGGCACGAAAGGCAGATGTCATCGGACTGCTCTTTGTTGACTGTCTACCCCGAATTACGCCTGAGGGCGGAACCGAAGCCATTTTAGGTACCAATCCAATCGCTGTTGGAATCCCATCCAACACGGTCCCACTTCTCTTTGATATGTCTACTGCTGCGATTACCAATGGCGATCTGCTCGTCGCCATGCAGGAGGGCACCCTGATTGCTGAAGGAATCGCCTTTAGTCCAGAGGGTGAGCCAACCACAGATGCTGATGCGGCGTTGAAGGGGAGTGTTCGTCCGTTCGGTGGGCATAAAGGGTTTGGGCTTGCGCTCATTACACAAATCCTTGCGGGTGCCTTGGTCAACGCTGCTACAATCCCGCCTCCCGGTAAAAACTACGGCTTACTCATTGTTGCGATAGACCCAACAAGTTTTGTTCCATTGCCCCAGTTCAAGACGGAAGTCGATACTCTCATTGCGCGCGTCAAGGAGAATCGACGGGAAGCAGGGGTTGCGGAAATCCTGATTCCAGGCGAACGCGCCTATCGTCAAAGAGAAGTACACCTCGCTAAGGGTATCCATTTAGAGGACGCACTTGTAAATCAATTAACTTGTTAGATTGTGTCGGCGAGGTTATCTCGCCTGTTAATAATTTGACCGAACCGCAAGGAATAATTAAAAAATGGCAACTTTTAAAGCAGGAGTTATTGGTTGTGGTGGACGTGGTCGCTCACATGCACGCGGGTATCAGGCATCCCCCGATGTGGAGATCGTCGCCTGTTCCGATCCGGTTGAAGATGCCCGGAACGCTTTCGCTGAAGAGTTTAAGGTCCCTAACACCTACGAGAGTTATCAAGAGATGCTGGATACAGAATCCTTGGATTTCGTCAGCGTCTGCACTTGGATCGAACTCCATAGGGATATGGTAATCGCCGCCGCCAAGAGTGGGATTAGAGCCATCCATTGTGAGAAACCGATGGCACCCACTTGGGGGGATGCGAAGGCGCTTTATCAAGCATGTGTTGATAACAACGTAGTGATAACGTTCTGTCATCAACGCCGTTTCGGTGCGCAGTTCGTCAAAGCGAAACGCTTGGCAAATGAAGGCGCGATCGGTGAATTGCGTCGACTCGAAGCCGCATGCCCAAATTTACTGGACTGGGGGACGCACTGGTTCGATATGTTCTTTTTCTACAATAATGACGAACCTGTTGATTGGGTTATCGGTCAAATAGATGTAGCGGAAGAAAAGACTGTCTTCGGTGTTCAGGTTGAAACAAGTGGGGTCTCATGGATTCGCTGGAAGAACGGCGTTGAAGGGCTGCTCGCGACGGGGGATGCGTCTTTAAGTGGCTTCTCCAATCGTCTCATCGGCACGAAAGGCATCATTGATGTCGGCGGGCGTGGGACACCGATACGGATGCTCCGCGAGGATGGAGACGGATGGGAAGAGCCTGATTTAAGTGGCTTAGCCGCTGAACGCGACGCAACAACACTCTCTATACTCGACCTTGTTCACGGTGTAAAGACGGGACGTGAGCCGGAACTCAGTGGTCGCAAAGCGCTTCAGGCAACTGAACTCATTTTCGCGACGTATCAGTCGAGCCGACAGCGCGCAAGGGTCGATTTACCTCTGACAGTGGACGATTCTGCGTTGCTGACGATGGTCGCCACTGGTGATGTCGGTTAGACACTTTGCCTACAAATTACAATGCGCGATTGACGGTTAACCGCGCATTGTAACGGCGTTTCGTTCCGCTGGTGTCTCTATAATTTTATCAACCTAATTGAAATTTCTGCGTCTAATCAAAATAAGGGGATTCTTATTACACGTCTATTCCCCAAGAACATGAAATCAAAAAAAACGGAAGAAATCAATCCTTAATAGTTATCAGTTATCAGTCTAAAAGAGGATATCCGCATGCGGGAAGCCGCTTGTAACTCCCACTGTGGGGTATGCTGACTGCTGATTGCTGACTTCTATTCTCCTTTAGTTATCTTCGGACTCGCGACAAGCAGGGAGAAACGAGTGTCAAAAAATAAATATATATATGCTGCAGCTTGTAAGAGCCAACCGGTCTCCAATCCCAGTACCGAATTAACCAAAAACATGCCTGAAACGAAGCGTAGGGGCTGGGTTCCCCAGCCCGCAAAGAAGGCAGCCCAGAAGCAATCCACTAAAAAAGCGAATTTTCTCTTTTTTCTCAGTTTTGTCTGTTTCGCACTCCTAACGATATCCACCCCCGGTTGGGCAGAACCGACCGGGCTGATAGTCGATGCAGGTGGGGATCGCCGTTTTAGAGGCGGCACAGATAGGGTGCGTATTACCTTCACTGTTGATGATGAGGACGACGAGGCTCCGTATGTCGTTCGGGTGCTGGAAGGCGCGGAAGGCGATATTCTTCTGGGGACCATTGATGAAGGAGTCGTGTCGGCAAATGAGACGGTGGCGCTTTTTTGGGACGGCACCCTTAACGGCAGGCAGCTGCCAGATGGGCCGTACAGAATTCGTGTTATTGTTGATGATGATGCTGCTGCTGGGAATACTCTCACATCTAATCCCGTAGAGTTGGATTCCAGTGCGCCGCGTGTTTCCGGGGTCTTTGCAAATGGTTCTCCAGGTATGCCGATTACCGATGGTAGTTTTATCAAGGAATCACTCGAATCAATTGGCGTAACAGGGATAGATGAAGGAAACGCTGAGATTGATCTCGGTAACAGGCGGAACACTATTTTCCTGAGAAATGCCCGACAGGCTGTCGTGCGCGGGACCCTCAATTACGACGCCGGCCTTGAAGCCCTCGTCTTTACTTTGGTAGATCCGTTGGACGAACCTGCTGAAAATGGAAAGTACACCCTTATTCTCATCTTACTGGATAGAGCCGGTAATGTGGTCCAAAACATAAGGGAATTCACCTTTGATAACGTCGCTCCCCGTATAGCAAGAGTCTCCACGAACAGAAGGGCAATTGTGCCCGGTGGGAGTGTTAACCAACGGATCAGTTTCGTTGAAGCCACGCTCACGGATAACCTTCCGGACGGTATAGATCCTTTAGAATCTACTATAGATCTTATTGATTCCGATAGTACTCTTCTTATACCCGGAAACCTGACGGTGGATTCTAATAGTGGTAGAATCCGGTGGGATCTGCTGTCACCCTTATTAGGTACGGACGAATCCCAAGAGGGTGAATATACTGTTAGGGTTACAGCGGTTGATAAAGCGGGCAACCAGACTATACAGAGTGTGTCATTTGTTTACGATAACCGCGCGCCGAGCCTTATGTCGTTAAGCCCCATACCAAGTGGTGATGAGCCGGTTGACTTCACTAAATATACGGTTGGCGATACGGTTTATTATAATCTCCCGATCAATGGGTTTGTCGCCACCTTTAACGATGATTCTGGAGTAGGGGTGCATCTTACCGGCGGGCGGCAATCGACGCAGCTTGTGTTTGGGACACCGAAAAAATCTGGGGAGGGTATTAATGCCCTTAAAGGACGAGTCGTCACTGATAGCGAGGAGAACACATTAACTTACGTCCTCGATGAACCCATTGTCCGCCGGGATGGGAGCCAGGATGGCCCCTATGTACTTAATGTTAGGGCAACAGATATTGCTGGCAATACCAAGACTTACGATTACCAACTTATCTATGATACACAAGTTCCCACACTCGTTTCTACAACACCTGCCTCCAATGAGACCGTCTCAGAGTTATCACAGGTTCAGGTGAAACTCAATGAAAAAACCAGTGGTATTAATTTCATTGAAAGCGAATTTCGACTGTGGAAAGGGACAGTGGAAGATGTTCTTAAGGATGCACTTGAGGACCACGCAACGCTGTCAGTGCAGGTGCCTGTGAATGTTACAAGTAACGGCACAGATACGTTCACACTGACACTCATGAAACCGTTTGCATTAGACGGTTCGGATGATGGGCCCTACACAATTGAAGTTATTCCCGTCGACCAAGCAGGCAACAAGCCTCGCGACCGTGCGACCAACAAGCCTAACGACAACCTTGTAGACTTCAATACGCTCCCTGTTGTACGGGGGTTCTACTTCGTCAGCCAGGGGCATGAACCCGAAATCCGATTGACAATGCCTGAAGCCACAAGAGTCAACCGTTTACCGACGATTCCCGTGGAACTGGTTGATTATATCGGTGCGGGTATCAATGTCGATGCGTCAACGGTGACCCTCAAAAACCCTCAAGGGACTCTCGTGCCACAGGTAGACTCCGAACGCACCGTAGAAGATGTTTACAACCCCGATTCCTCGATATGGACCTTGACCTGGACTCCGGCCGCACGCGTCGCCCGTGATGGGAGTGCAGATGGTCAATACACCATAACGGCAACATTTGTAGATTTTACCGGACGCCGCTTCACACGGGAATTTCCGATCGTTTTAGACACCCAAATTCCCGCACTCGTTTCTACAGTGCCAGCAGCGAATGAAATCGTCTCGGAGTTATCACAGGTTGAGGTGAAACTCAGCGAGCTAACGAGTGGCATTGATTTCCTCCAGAGTACCTTCCAACTCACTCACGGTGATGCGGAAGTGCCTGTGAATATCACAAGCAACGGCACGGATACCGTCATACTAACGCTTGCAGAATCGATTGCGTTAGACGGTTCGGACGATGGCACCTATGCAATTAGAGTATCTCCGACTGACCGCGCAGGCAACACGGGGGTTGCTGTTGTCCGGGAGTTTTATCTCGTCAGCCAGAAGCATGAACCTGAAGTCCGATTGGTGATGCCTGAAACGTCAACCCTCAATAGTTTACCGACGATTGTTGTTGAGCTGATAGATTATATCGGTGCGGGTGTCGATTTCGATGCTTCAACGGTGACTGTTAGAAATCCACAGGGTGTTCTGGTTCCACAAAGACCCCTTGAACACGATGAAGTCAGTAACACATTAACGTGGACGACTGAAGCCGCTCTCCGTCCTGATGGAACGGATGATGGTGAATACACCATCACTGCGACGTTTATCGATTTTGCTGGGCAAAGTTTTACAGAGCAGTTCTCTTTCGTTGTGGACACGCAAGTTCCAGAAGTGGAAAGTGTCCATGTGGCGATTGACGCTCGTCCCGAACTCTCCGTGGATACCATCGCAACGGTTACCGAAAATTTTTCGCAAATCATCGTGACTTTTAATGCCGATGATCGGAAACCCTTAGCGGTCAGCAATCAGCAAGAAGGGGACATTCCACCGGAAAGTCTCTTAACCGATATTGATTTTGCTGATACTGTGGTCGAGTTAACAGGACCGGCAGGGACGCTTCCGACCAATGTTTCTGTTTATAGTGCCACGCAACTGGCTGTCCGTTTTGTTGAGTTAATAGAAGACGGTTCCTATACGTTGTCGATACTCCCGCAGGATATCCTCGGAAATACTGCGCGCGATGCCATCCGTTACGCGTTTCTGATCGACACGGAAGCCCCTCGCATCACCACATCAACACCGGACACCCCCTTAGTGTTTAACCAACAACCTGTTACGTATATCGGTAACGCATTAAGACAATTTCAGTTTTCATTTATTGTTGAGGATGTAGGTCCAGCGGATCTGTATTTGGAGGAACAAACCATTGAGGTAATGAATGCATCGGGTGCTAATATTCCGGTCGCTGTGACGCGTGACGAACTAACAAGTCAGATCTTTTTGTCACTTCCAGCCTCATTCCCTCGGGACGGGAGTGTGGATGGTGAATACACCGTAAAAATATCGCTCGTTGACAAAGCCGGGAATCGTTCGGATTCGGAGTACACCGTCGTCTATGATTCTAAAGCACCTCAAATAGGTTCGGTCCTGGTGAATACCGACCCACCGATGGCACTTGTCCCCAATCGGATTGCTGAAATCGTGGAACCTATCAACAGGATCACCCTTCAGTTTGAAGAGGCGACGCGCATTAATTTTGCCAATACGCAGATTACGTTGATGGGACCCGAATCAACGACTACGGACGGTGAGGCTACAACACCCTCAATTCCGCTCACATTGGAAGATGATGGGGTGTCTCAGATAACCCTCAGTTTCTTAGATTTGGAACAGATCGGTGCGTATGTCCTGTCTGTTACACCGCAAGACGTAGCGGGAAATGCCGCCGCAGGTCCTACTGAGTATAGATTCCTTGTGGAGATACCGCTGCCGCGTGTCGGTTCTGTGGTTATTGGCGGGATAGAGACAGAGACGAGTAATGATGTTGTGTATGTCAACGCAGACAATATGGTTATTGGGGCATTCCTGCTTGACCCGACGGAGACAGGGTTGTCCTTTGGGAGTGAAGGATCGATTATCCAGGTGACGCAATCCGATGGAACTGGTGAAGCTACCCTTGTTCGCGGTAGCATAGGCTCCAATGGAGAAGACTTAATCGTTTGGGAACCGGTAACCCTTACATCGGATGGCACCAAGGACGGCAGATACGATGTAGTCGTTGTACCCATTGATAAAGCCGGACGGCAAGGAAACCCGGTATATCGTGAGTTTATCTATGATACACAGGAACCAGAGATAACAGCGTCTGACCCGATCGACTTGAGCCAACCCGTTACCTATATGAGCCAGAGTTTGACACAATTCAACTTCACCGTCGCAGATATCGGTCCCGCAGACCTTGAGTTGGCGGATCAGGACGTCAGCCTCCGCGATGCAACGGGTAGTTTGGTCCCGACACAACTCACGAACGATACTGAAAACCGACTCTTCCTCACGTTGGACCAACCCTTACCCCTCGATGGCAGTATGGATGGGGAATACACTATCCTTGTTGAGTTGATAGATAAGGCAGGGAATCCCTACACGATTGAGCACTTGATCGTCTATGATACACAGGCACCCACGCTTGTTTCGACAGTGCCAGCGGATGGGGCATTACTGACAGAAGACGTCACGCAAATACAGGTAACCCTCAACGATGCAGGCGGGAGTGGTATTGACTGGACGACAACTACGATAACGTTGGTTGCCCCGGCTGACGCTGGGAACACCGATGGTGCTGATAGACAGATATCCGGTGAACTCGTCAGTGACGGCGAAACAGGGGCAACCCTGACAACAAATCAACTGGTCGCTGACGGACGATACATCATTCGTGTGAAAGCCGTTGACCGCGCAGGCAACGGAGACGCAGTGGACTTTGAGCGCAGTTTTATCCTGTCAAGACGCTTACCGACTATCGTTTCAACGGAACCAACTACAGCACCCGCGGATGAAGCGTTTATGAATGAGGCGCTGGAGCGAATAGAAGTAACGCTCGAAACGGATGACGAAAATCATCTGTCAACACTTCGTCTACTCAATCCCACCACGCAGGTCGTCGCAGGGCAACTGGAGCGCACAAATGATCAGTTAATCTATAACCTTGTGCGTCCACTCGCAACCGACGGTTCCGAAGATGGGGTTTATACGATTGAATTCACCCCTATTAGTGCGTCTGGACGAGCAGGTGAACTGCAACGATTGGTCTTTACCTACGACACACAGGCACCTGAAATTGAATCTGATGAAGTGATTAACCTTGTTGTCGCACAACCTGAGGTTAATAACTCTCTGACAGAAATTCACGTCAATCTTACGGATGAAACGTCTGGAATTGATTGGGACAATCTTGATGAGGAATGGTTAACCTTTGAACGTCTCTCACCAAATCCAACCAAAATTTCGGGGCGGATCTCCGACGATGGACAAAGCAACCTCACGTTCCGGCTGACTGTGCCACTCGCAGATAACGGGTCGGCAGATGGTGAATATCGGATCACCCTTACCCCGAAAGACCGGGCAGGGAACGACGATAAACCTTATGAAAAGGTGTTCATCTACGATACCAGTCCACCGATGATTGACTCGGGCACATTACTTATCAATGAGGCACCCCTTCTTGTTGACATCAATGCGGAAAATTATCCGACTGCGGTTTCCACAACCGGCGGCGTTGGCATCCAGGCGAATATCTTTGACACTGGATTAGGGGTCAACTTGGCACAATCGAAGATTGTGGTGAGAAGTCCGGATGGATCGGAGATTTCTGGTAGCACGCAGCAGAACGGCGTGGACACCCTCGTTTTCAAATCCGATGGACTTACGGTCCAAGGCGTTTATAAAGTCACGGTTATAAGTATCGGAAATGACTCCGAACTCCTCGGATTCGCGCCAACGGACTCGCTTACCACCGAATTTCTGTATGAAACTACCGTGCCGACTGCCACGCTAACGAGCGATGGGGGAGAAACCGAGCTCACCGATAAAGCATTGCCATTAGAAGGCACAGCCACCGACCCAAGTGGCACGCAGCGGTTCGGTGAAAACGAAATGCAAGTCCCAGCGTCTGGCGTGTGGCTCGTTGAGATCGTTGGCATTGGACCCGACAAACAACCTATAGATCCCGTTCCTGTTGTTGATGATAGCGATGCGGAACAGGAGCCGTGGAGCGTCTGGTCCATTGACTTCTTACCAACCCGTTCCGGTGAATACGACTTGGATGTCCGGGTTACTGACAATGCGGGGAACTACGAGGTTTACGACATTGGCGAGTATACGATGTCTGTGTCTCTCACTTTCCGAGGGACGACCTTTGGATGGCCAAACCCACTCCGACTGTCAACACGGGATGTTGCTTTCTTCTCCTTTGATGTCAATGTGCCACGTGGAGACACGATTGAACTCACACTGAGTATCTACGATTGGAGTGGGGACATGATACTCTCACAAACGTATCCCGATGTTGTATCAGGGCAGCGCAATGATCAGTTGGTGAAATGGAATTTGGAGAATCAAGCGGGCACCCTTGTCGCACGGGGCCTCTATATCTTCAGGTTGGAAGCTATCAATTCAGCTGGAAATCGCGCGAACGTTGTCGGCAAGGTACTGGTCGTGGAATAGTTGTCTGATAACTGATAACTGACACCCACAAAAGAATGGACACTCTACTGGGAGACCATAGTTAAAAAATGAAAATAAACTGCTCACCTTTTCAAAAAATCGCAATACTGCTTCTTATCGTAGCCGCGACTGCTCCAAGTGCACACGCAGTTAATATCCATGATGGCGCGGGAACAGCCGGTGCTGCTTTCTTAAAAATTGAAGGTGGAAGTCGGCCTGTTGGAATGGGGGGTGCCTTCGCTGGACTTGCGAATGACGTTAGCACTATTTTTTGGAATCCGGCAGGATTAACCGCTGTCCACGATCAGGAACTCACCGCAATGCAACACTTCTCGTTTGCGGACATTAACAATCAAACCATCGGATACGCACAGCGAATAGACCGACTCGTCTGGGGCGCAAGTTTTCTCGGAAGTTTCACTGAAATTGAACGCCGACAAGGGCCAACGGAAGACCCGGATAGTACTGTGACGGTGGGAGGTTTCGCGACGGGGTTGTCGCTTGCTTACCCACTTGGCAGTGCCATGTCGGTGGGTGGCACGGCAAAGATGATTTCGCAACAACTCGACATTCAGAATGCCTATGGTGTTGCGGCAGATGTGGGTGTAATCTTGCGTTTACTTGACAATCACCTCGGAATCGGGGTTGCTGTCCAAAATGCTGGCGTCTTAGATGGCGGGGAAAATCTGCCGATGGCACTCCGGGCAGGGCTGGCTTATAGAACTTGGAAACAACCCGCGGAAACCGAAACTGCGGAAGTAATGCCTTCACAGGAGTTGTGGGCATTCGTTGCGGACGCGCACCTTCCCCTCATTGATGCGAATCCAAGTTTTCACATCGGGGCAGAGCGGTGGTTTTACGAGAGCGTTGCTGCGCGTATCGGATACCGAATCGGGATGAATGAGAATCCCAGCGACGGGTTGGCACTCGGTATCGGTGTACGACGCAGCGGCGAAGATGCATTAGCGAACATGGATTTCCAGTTCGACTACGCTTTCGTACCGGACGCGTATGTCGGCAATGCGCATCGCGTCTCTTTCATCACGCGGTTTTAATGGTTGTCAGTTATCGGACGTCGGTTGTCAGTTAAAAAAGTTTTTGTTAAACGCACACCTCTTAACCGAGAACCGATAACTACTACACACTTGCTTCGAGCATTCGCTCAATCGGTGTCCGGGCTTTATTGATAATTTCTGGACTCAGTGTAATTTCGTATTCACCGAGGTCTGCATTCTGATCTATCGCTTCCAGGATGTTCGCTATTTTCCCCAAGCTCACCTGTGCCATGTGTGTGCATCGGACCGAGCAAGCCGTCCAGAACTGGACTTCTGGAAACTCTTGTGCCAGATTTGAGGTGAGTTCACACTCCGAAGCAACAAACGCGCGCTCAAGTTGATTTGCTGCAACACGTTCCGCGATATCCTTCATAATCTGACTGGTACTCCCGTAAAAATCTGCTTCCTGTAAAACGTTTGGGCGGCATTCCCAGTGGGCGTAGAGTTTACGGCGAGGATGCCCTTTCGGGATTTCAAACGATTCTCGGATTCCCAGAAGGTCGTCAAGTGTGAATCTTTCATGAACTTCACAGACTGCGCCGCGCGCTGTGTTATCTTTGCCGGGATAGACGACATTTTTCTCGCCTCTCAGTTCTTCCTCCAAATTCTGTGCAAAGAAGATATCAGGCACAAAAATCACGGTATCCCCTGGCATGGTTTTCGCGATGTGTGCTGCATTCGCTGACGTGCAGCAGATATCCGATTCTGCTTTCGCGTCGGCGTAGCTATTGACGTAAATCATCACAGGGGCGTCGGGATAAAGCGCTTTCAACTCCTTGACATCTTCGGCACCGAAATTATCGGCGAGCGAGCATCCTGCTGTTTTGTCTGCGACCAGCACCGTTTTACTCGGATTTAAAATTTTCGCTGTTTCTGCCATGAAGGGTACGCCGTTAAATATTAGATAGGGGGCTTCTGTTTTTGCGGCGTACATGCTCAGACCGAGCGAATCGCCCTGTTCCTCTCTCTCAGAGAGTCCAAAAACCAGTGGCTCCATGTAGTTGTGACCGAGCATCACAACGTTGTGTTTCTCTTTCAGTGTTCGTATCTTGTGAATCGTCTTCGCATGGGCTTCTATGTCGAGAAACGTTAAACTCGGATGGTGCCGGTTATATAGTTCCTGTTTGACATCTTCAAGGCTCAGTTCTGTCGTACAATTCGGTGCATCTGCTGTGTCGGGAATCTCTCCCTTAGAATGCATGACAGTCATTTTTTTATACGCTCCAAGTTTTTAATTATACCTTGCGGAGAAACGACGTGAATTTGAATCATGGACATACCTTCCTCAAATCTGAAGAAACACTCCAGCAAAGCCCTGCGTCGTTGTTGCAGGCTGCGGATTTTGGAATCAAAGACGGTAGTCCGTAATGAAATGGAGGACGGATACGCACAAAGGCACGTCAATCTTGAAATTCGGCTTACCACACCGCAAGGAAACATTAAAAATTATTCAGTCCAATTAGGATACCCCCAAAATTTTTTTTTGTCAAGTCCTAATATATTCAAAAGGACACGCAAATGTTAAATTTATGTCATATTTTCCCTCTAAAACGAAAAAAAATCTGTGCGTTTGTCCTTATTGTCTGCCTAATTTGTGGATTGACGCCGAGTGCGGAGAGTGTTTCAGTCAAATTAAGAGGGAAAATAGCGTTAGGTGGGATTCTTTCGGGTTTGGCGTATGCGACTTACACGCTTGTAACACGCGACAAGCGGGCAGCGGAGAAGTTGCAGCTTCGCCTCGGCCCGCCTGACCGTGTTATCCAGTTTGAACGTGGGTTTGATCGATGGCGTATCAACGATTACGGGGAGCAGTGCTATCTGTTTCGCAACAACCTGTTTATCAAAACCGTATCTTGCGCCGGTTTTTCTAATAGATGGACCTTCGGACCGTCCTCCATTGCGAAACGGAGTGGAGCAAAACGCGAAGGTCAAACGTTGAAAAACCCGTTTCTTATTGATACACGCGCTTCAGGGAACCCCACGTGGTTGCAGCTTTGCCTTTCGCGTCCACAGCGAGTCCCTCAATTTGTATCTTCCTATCTTTATCGGTTGGAAGCCGAACATTGGCTTGGTCCGCAGCCGTTGCCTTCACGTTAGTCGTCACAAAAATTGCGTCCAACATCGTGGCGTCTTCCCGCACTGCGATACGTAGGAGCGTTTCGCCGGCTTTGTTAAATTTCCATTCCCGGTCGAAGGTTCCGCCATCTAACCAGTGGTTGATGCGGTCCCAATGCCAAGCGGCGCCTTGACCAACCCCCCAACGGAACTCGGTGTTTTGAGTTGCTTGGGCATTTTCGTCTGGATCGGCGGGTTGCCATGTTACCCAGAACGAATCACTGTTGCCGTCCCATGCGATAACGTGTCCCCAGAGGGCGTATTTCCCAGGTTCCGGGATATTGACAATAAAATCTGCATGACCTGCACCACCACCACCAGTAGCGGCAGCACCTGCCATCCAGATGTATTTTCCGTCAGAGGCATCTTTCTCTTCATCATCGATAATCATCGGTTCTACAATCTCTTGCGCCAGTTCGGCTTCCAGGGCAATTTCTACCTCAGCCCTCAGCCCCACAATACCGCATAAAAACGCTGTCAGTATAAGCAGTGGAAAAATTATTCCGTATCTCATTTTTTAATGTATGACCTCCTTTTCGTAGGGGCGGGGAATGTAATACAAGGAATGGATTTAGTCTCTCCCCAGACTAAATCCCCCGCCCGTTGCTGAGTCCTTATCCGCAAGGTAAAATTAAAAACCCGCTTTGAGTTGACCCCAAGTTGTAGTCAGTTTATCTTGTGGCTCGACAGGTGTTAAGGAATCTTCAGGAATCGGATCCCGTGGATTCACTTCTGCTTCGTCTTCTGAGAGATTGTCGGTGATATAGATCACGTCCAGCATCGTAGCATCTTCCCGAACGGCGATACGCAGCGTGGTGTCCCCGGCTGCGTCTATTTCCCATTCCCGTTCAAAGGTGCCACCGTCTAACCAGTGGTTGATCCGATCCCAGTGCCAATCGTTGCCTTGCGCAACACCCCAGCGGAACTCAGTATTTTGCGTTGCTTGTGCATCTTCGTCTGGGTCGGCGGGTTGCCATGTCACCCAGAAGGAGTCGCTATTGCCATCCCATGCGATGACTTTGCCCCAGAGTGCGTAAGTGCCGGGTGCCGGGATATGCAGCGTGTATTCCGCCCACCCTTCGCCGCCACCACCAGCAACGGGTTCACCCTCCATCCAGATGAACTGTCCGCCGGAAGCATCTGCATCGTCGGCAACTACCATTGGTGCTTCGATCGCATCTGCCATCTCTGCCTCGATTGCCCGCTCATAGCCGTAACTCGTACCGCTTGTTAGCAGTAAGCCAAACATGAAGAGCGTACCTAATACTAACGTTTTGAAACGCATAAAAAATATCTCCTTTCATAAGTTGTCAGTTGTCGGTTGTCCTTCGCTACGTAAGAACACCTATCGACAATTGTTTTTTGTCATAACCGAAGCCTGCAACAATACGCAGAAATACTCAAGCAAAAACACGCAGGCGACTCTGGAGAAAGTTACATTGAAGTTTTAACTCGCGGTGTTCTCCCGCAAGGTAAAATTAAAAATCTCGAATTTTGCCCCATTGCTGAATCTGTAATGTTGAGGGTTCTATAGGCAGGACATCTAAGTTGCCGCTGAACCATTTCGGTTGTGCTGCCCATGCCCCATTGTTAATCAATTCACGTCGTTGGGTTCCATCGGCATGCATCAGGTGGATGATCCATCTGCCGTCTTTTTCAAATTGAAAAGCGATGCTATCACCATCAGGTGCCCATGCCGGAACGGCTTCATCTGTCGGCGTATCGGTGAGAGCTTGTTTGTTCCCACCATCAATTGCGTCCATAAGGTACAAGTCAAAATCAGCGAGTTCTACCTCTTGGTGCATAGACGCGTATACAATCCGTGTGCCATCGGGTGACCAAGCGGGATAGGTGTCCATGAGCGGTTGATCTGTCAATCGCCGTTCCACCCGACTCCCTACATCAATCACGTAGATATCCCAGTTAAATTCCCGTTTTGAGTGGAAAACTAAGGTATTTCCATCGGGTGCCCACGCAGGGGCTTCATCTTCGAATGGGTTATCGGTGAGGGGGGTTACCTCGCCGCTATCGAGGTGGAGCAGGTAAATGTTGAAATGCCCATCTCGATTTGACGTGAAAGCGAGTCGTTTACCATCGGGTGCCCACGCAGGCGCCTTATCTGTCGCTGGGTGGTGTGTTAAGCGTTGCTGATGCGTTCCATCAGCCCGCATCATATAAATTTCATGATTCCCATCGCGCCGGGAGAAGAAAGCGATATGAACGCCATCGGGTGCCCACGTCGGATAGTAATCCGCGGCAGGATTCTGTGTAAGATTCACCGGGCGTTGGTTTCCGGTCGTATCTGTCAGATAGATTTCCCAATCACCGCTCACGTCCGAAGCAAAAGCGATAGTCATCGGTGGGGACGGTTGGCACAAAGCACTACTGATTAAAAGTGCAAGCGTCACAAAAATACTGCTCTGATATGCTAACAGAATTCTCATTTTTTGTCTATGTTGTTTTTACGCGCCAGTACAAAATATCAGAATTTTCCGTCACGCACCTCGAAATGCGTCGGTTTTCGGAGTGTTGGGCCGCCTATCCGAACCCATTCTGCCACCCACTCGATCATCTGTTCCAAAGAAACACGTGGGTACCCAAACAATCGATGACACCGAGATGCATTACTTAAGAGTACCGTTTCTGCCTCTTTACCCTCAAGATGTGGTGATTTATTGAAAAGCGCGCCGAAACGTGAAGCAAGGTATCGGACAGACACAGTCTCCGGTCCCGTCACATTGAGGATCAAGGGTGGGCTTTGACAGTGTGCGAAAGCCCGCAATGCCACAGCGTTCGCATCTCTTTGCCATATTACATTCACGTTGCCCATCTCAAGTGAAATCGGTTGTTCTGTGTAAACTTTTTCGGCGATATCCAGCAGTATCCCGTAGCGGAGATCGATCGCGTAATTTAATCGCAAAATCGTCATCTGCGTCCCGAATTGCGATGAAAAGTAGGTACAGATCCGCTCACGGCTCAGACACGATTGGGCGTATTCACCGATTGGGACAGGTGGCAAACATTCTGTTGCACCCCCATGGGAGACTGGGGTCAGTGGGTAAACGTTCCCTGTTGAGAAAATAACGAATCGTGAATCTTTATACGTATCTGCCACGCGTCCGGGCATGTAACTATTCAGCGCCCACGTTAAACTCTCATTATCTGTGGAACCGAACTTCCTACCTGCCATCAGGATCACATTTTGAACGTTAGGGAGATTTTTCAGACAGTCTTCCGACAGCAGATCGGCGGCAATCGTTTCAATACCGGCTTCCTGCAAACCTTCTCGCGCACCCGGTGTCGAAAAACGGGACACACCGATGACCTTTTTGGTTATCCCCGCAAGATCAATGGCGCGTTTCGCCTGTTTGGCAAGCGTTGGTCCCATCTTTCCACCAACACCGAGGATAAGAATGTCCCCCTCCAGTGCAGCCATGGACGCTATCACTTCGTCTGTCGGTTCCGACAGATATGATTCTAACTGGATTTCTGTTTTAATCAAGAGAGGGATCCTGTAGACCTGAGTGGTTAAAAACGTGGCAATGAGAGAGTTTTCAGTTAACGGGAACATTCCATGGAAGGTCCCTGTTAACTGAAAACTGACGACTGACGATTCTGGTTAATACTCAGCCTTGATATTTGCCCAGGTGGTGCTGAGTTTCTCTCTCGGATCAACGGCAAATAAAACACCGTCGTTCATGTCGGCGTTAATCTCGTCCTCACTCAAAGCGCGCGTATAGAAGGCGAACTCATCAATAAACCCGTTCAGGTATTGAATATCTGCTTCATTGTCCTTACCGAGGACGATGGCACCCGTTGGTGCTGCGAAGATCGAGATTTTTCCGCTCCACGCTTCTTCACCGACCACTTTACCGTTGAGGTAAGACTTCTGGACTTTCCCGTCATACGTGCCAGCGATATGTACCCATTTTTTCGTCGGTAGGACCGGAATGGGTGTGCGATGTTCCTTATTTTTCGTGTCGTAGATATAGAACACCATGTCCGCGGTCCCTTCAATGAAGGTTTCGGCGGGCCACGCCCCCGCGGCGTTCAATGCTTCCCAGACTTGCTGGACACCACCCGTCCCTGCATTAATCATGACCCAATGCTCCACGGTCATTGCTGTTAACTCGGTATCGGTGAGGCCTGGCACCTCTGGTGGGCTTTTGACAGCACTTTTCGCGCCATCAAACTCCATTGCGCCGCCGAGTTTGCCCTCCTTGCTCCAATCCGCACCTGCGACTTCAGCATCAAATCCGTTACCGCTGTCGTCCGCAACCTCTTTGTCATCATCTTCATCGAAGGAGTAATAGAGGATTAAGTCTGAGTCGTTCCGAATTGCTTCAACGTTCATAGAAAGCGCGAGGATCGCGCCACAGGAAACCAAGCAAAATAACAACGTTTTCACGATAACCTCCTTGTTCGTATATCGATGCAAGTTGCTGTTTTGTAGCATGAACTGTTAGTTTGTGCCTGTGAGTGTGGAAACTCAATGAAGTTTCAGAAAACATTTCAGTCATTGACGGGAGACCATGAGTGGTCTCCCTACTCCGAACGGGCCGGCTTGTAATAGGGTGATTCATCGCACGTCGAAAAATTAACAGATTATCTATTCGACTTGATGTTCGCCCAGGTCGTGGCGAGTTTACCTTGTGGTTCTACTGGGGTCGGACCTTGATTCATGATCGCTTGAATCTCATCTGCCGAGAGGGCACGGTTCCAAAGTATAACCTCGTCAACGCTACCCGTCCACGCTTCACCGCCCCAAGTGCCGATCGTCACCGCACTCGTGTTTTCGGCAGGAGCAACAGGATTTCCGGATTCCTCCGAATGCGTTACCTCGCCATCTACATAAATCTCCACTAAGCCGTTGTTATCGTCTGTGTGGGTATAGGCAAGGTGATACCATTTACCTGTTTCCAGTTCTGTTGCGTTATCATTGATGTCTTTGAATCCACCGGCTGCACCGTTGGTCCAGACTTTGATACCGTTTGCTGGATTCATACCGAACCCGAACCCGATATGCCGAGTTGCACCACCCTGCCGAGTACCGAAGATAATGGCATGTGCGCCCGGCAACCTGTCAAGTTGTACCCATGCGGCTTGCGTGATTGCACCTTCAAGATGAAAAGCGGCATCGTCTTCAATGAGAACATGATCCGCCGACGCCTCAAATTGCAGGGCGTTGCCGTGTTGCCCTTCAATCCATTTCGCGTTGCCCTTTAATTCGCCTTCAAAACCGTTTGCAGAGAAGTCCTGCGTTGTGGTTCCAGAGCCTTCATCGAGAGGCATGTATAGAACAAGTCCCTCCGTTAAGTCGGCGTGCGAAAATGCCGCACATACGAGCAAACAGAGCGTGATTACTGAAAAGATTTTCATTGCGTCTCCTTCGCTGAAAAGTGAAAGTAGCTTAACATTATACAAAAAGCAAAAAATGACGAGTGTCCTTTTCCGCTTAGGCTCCATTCTAACAGATTTTCGTTTTTGTCTCAACACACAAAATTTGGTGGTGTGCCTCAGGTTCGGCACGTGTTAAGGTGAGACGGATTTCGCACAACGGAATCCGAGGGCACCGATGCCAGCGTAGGCGGGACTTGTCCCGTGGCGGTTCGCTGCACGTAGCCACTCGGGTTCACTGTTCCACCCGCCTCCCCGCAACACGCGAGAATCTACAATGTTCTTGAAATTGTTGACGATCTCTTCGATGGTATTCGCGCCTGCCGTGGGATTCCGACGTGGAGAATTGGCATAGAAATCAACCTCGTATCCATCGAGACACCATTCCCACACGTTTCCCGCGATGTCATATACACCATAGTCGTTCGGCGGGTAATCGCCGACGGGGGTCGTCTCGCCAAGACGCTTACCGTAATTTGCTCTGTTCAAATTGATGCCGTTGCCCCACGGATACTGTTTTTTGTCTAATCCACCGCGTGCCGCTTTCTCCCATTCCGCTTCTGTCGGTAAACGTTTGTCGACCCACACGGCGTAAGCCATCGCCGCATACCAACTCACATAGCGAACTGGGTGTTCTCGTTCACCGAGAGGATGGTTATTGCCGTTCCAGTCGTTTAAGTAATTATCGTCAGCGAATCTGTCCTCAATACGGTCTTTTTGCCACGCTGGGTTCGCGAGAACGAAATCCTTAAATTCTCCGTTCGTTACCTCGTTTGCGTCTATATAAAACGCATCGAGGTGAACGGTGTGCACCGGCTGTTCATCGTTGTCGGCACCGCCATCATTGCTGCCCATCTTAAACTCGCCTTCTGGAATCAGGACCATTCCCTCTGGAATAATCGGTTCGGGTTCAAGGATGGGTTCCTGTTCAGTTTCAAGGATCGGTTCAGATGGCACCGATTTAGGTGGTGCGACGGTGTAGGTGAGTGTTTGCTCGCCATCCCCCCAAGTAATTGTGAGGGTAAGTGAACCCGGATTGAAAGGTCCTGCGATTGTAACCGTTGTGCCTACTTTTTTAACAACACCTACACTCACTAACACGTTTTCGGGAATATCGTTAAAAGTAACAGTAATAATTCCGTTTACATCGATGGTACTCCCATCTACCGGTTCTGCACTCACCAATCCTACTGGGGTAATTTCGGCATCGTCTTCACGCGTTCCGCAACTAACAGTATAAATGGTCGACAGACATATAAGGATAAGTTTAAATAATTTTTTCACCGATTCTTTCCTTTTGTTTTCCAATTTCTATCTGTGCAAAATCTTTACGGGACCTTCTTAAAAAGCCCAATGCTTTAGCGTTGGGTCTAATGCTGCTAATCGTTCAAAGTCAAAAACAACTTGACATTCAGCAAAAAATGTAGTATAATTATACTACGCACTTGGTTAGGATTTTCACCTCTCTCGCTTGAGAGAGTCCTAACCGACTTCGTGAAAAGAGTCGTAAGTGCGAAGTGCGAAACCACTCTAAAATACTTGGATAGCGTGCATATCAGCCGTATTGCGGATTTATAACCCTCACGCCTTGTCTCGCTATCCGCCTAAAATCTTGCAGGCTGGGGTACCCTGGACCTAAACCAGATAAAACCGATCTGATTCGGAATAAGAGCCTGCTGGTGGAGCGATAGTAAGACGGTGGACGCTTGAGCGAAAACCGCAGTTGCTATGAAACCGAAGCCCACGCCTTTAGGCGTTGGGTAGTATCACACACCTTTAATAGACTTCCAAGTAGTTATCAAGCTCCCACTGGCTAACGCTCAGATGGTAGTTCCGCCATTCCTTGCGTTTAACCTGGATGTAATAGTCAGCGTATTCCATGCCGAGCGCATTCTTAATAACGTCATCCGTGTCGAGTGCAGCTGCCGCGTCGCCGAGTGTCGCAGGTAGCGAACCGATACCCCGCTGTTGCAATTCGGCCTCCGGCACTTCATAGAGGTTGTCTTCGTTCTGTACCCCCGGATCAATCTTATTTTCGATGCCGTCCAAACCAGCAGCGAGCAGAACTGTCGCTACGAGGTAAGGGTTTGCCGCGCCATCGCCTAATCGGTTCTCGATCCGTCCCGGCGCGGGAATCCGAATCATCTGGGTCCGATTGTTTGCCCCGTAGGTGACGTAAACCGGTGCCCACGATGAACCGGAACGCGGGGGTCTGCGAACTAAACGTTTGTAACTGTTCACCAGTGGATTCGTGACCGCTGTCACTGCTTTCGCATGTTTGAGAATCCCGCCCGTAAACCAGTAAGCGAGTTGGGACAAGCCGTTTCTATCCGCCTCATCCAGGAACAGATTCGTTTGATTTCCCTCGTCCCAAAGGCTCATGTGGAAATGTGCACCGTTCCCCGTC
Organism: Candidatus Poribacteria bacterium; assembly: GCA_022821725.1. Lineage (GTDB taxonomy): Bacteria > Poribacteria > WGA-4E > WGA-4E > WGA-3G > WGA-3G. The sequence goes on from JAJEDB010000039.1 coordinate 58,867, forward strand.
AAATTGGTGAAGGGTTTCGGCATAAACGTAGCCAGTAGCCCGCGTTCCTCTGCGAGCGTTTTGACCATCCATTTGAAGAAGGTATGTCGATCGGCTGTTGTAAGTGCGTCCGAATAGGTCCAATTTGCCTCAAACTGACACGTTCCATCTTCATGGTCGTTGGCGTAGGGGTCCCATCCCAATTCTTGCATATATTTGATCAAGGTGGTCATCGTATCAAGGTTGCGATGGAGTGCCCTGAGATCGTAGCACGGCTTATCCAAGGTATCCAGTTTGTCCCATGGGGCATAGGAACCCGTCTCATCCTGTTTCAACAGCATGAATTCTGCCTCTATGCCGACGTTGAAGACGTAACCTTTTTCACGCGCTTTTTCCAATTGCCGCCGCAGGATAGTTCTTGGACAGTAGTGCCAGGCTTCGCCTTCGACGAACATGTCTCCCGCGACCCATGCTATGTTTTTCCGCCACGGCACAATTGTCAGCGAGTTAAAGTCGGGGATACTTGCCATCTCTGGGTCGTGCGGGTATTGCCCGATCTCACCTGCAGCGAACCCCCCGAAACCCGCACCTTCTTCTGCCATATCTTCAAGGTGTGTGGATGGGATAACCTTTGCCTTCGGGGCACCGCTCATCTCTACGAAGGAGCAAAGAAAAAATTCAATGCCCTTCTCTTCAACGAAACGTTTGACTTCATCTCGATTCATGGAATTGTTCTCCAATAGTTCGCACCTCGAAAGAATAATGATTCCTGAAAAGCCGATTTATTAAGGTGCAAAATTAATATACTTTATTCTGCAAAAATGTTATTCATAAAGTGCGGAAACATGATAGTATTATAACTGAAGTCCTGAAAATTTCAATTTTTAAATTGGAGGATCCCGAGCTGTCCTTCTCCGGCCGAACCGCAACGGATATAGGGAATCTATCTCGTGTGCCTTGCCTCGGTTTCTGGGAATTTGTAGCTCGTAATGAAATGGAGAGCGGGTCTACGGAAAGGCGCGTCAGACATGAAACCGACCTGACCGAACCGCAAGGAATAATTAAAAGAAAGGAAACGATGGCATTCTTCTCTCGCTTCTACACATTTCTACGCAAAAACGGATCGCTTTTGATTGGTGCACTCATTGTCGTCTATTTGCTGCCGATATGGTTGTTTCCCTATTTTCCGACGCAAGATGGCGTGAGCCATGTTTATAACTCGCAAATTTTGACTGAGTATAACAACGCAGAATATCAGTTTCGCGACTATTACGAGATTAACTGGTATCCTTTCCCTAACTGGCTTTCCCACTTTTCGTTGGCGGTATTAATGTTTGTCTTCCCGCCTCTTGTCGCGGAGAAAATATTTCTGAGTCTCTATGTCATCCTGTTCCCGCTTGCAATCCACTATTTTCTCGAGGCTGTCCAACGCGGACGACAGGCTCTCGTAATACTCAGTTTCACCTTTATCTACAACTATCTCTTTCTCATGGGGTTCTACAATTTTGCTGTCAGCGTGCCCCTCTTTTTCCTCGCCCTCGGTTACTGGTGGAAACACAAAGATGAGATGAACAGGACGCGGATTGTTCTGCTCAACCTGCTTATTGTTATTACCTACTTTGCGCACCTCATCTCCTACGCTTTCATTCTGTTCTCTATAGCCTTGCTGGCACTGTTCCATTTCAAACGGGACCTCAAGCGAATTCTGATGACAGGGTGTTATCTGCTACCCGCAGCCGTGCTCATCCTCGTCTATCTTCCGACCTCCGATCTCCTTGCAGGAGAGCCTCCTGAATTTGGATTTGGGAGGATCGGAGAACTGTTCAGTAACCTCATCGGGATGCACGTGCTTGTTGCCTACGCCGAACCCCCGAATTGGATTTCCGCTGCAGTTTCCGTCCTCTTGCTTTTTCTTGCTGCTGGAACAATCTGGCAAAATAGGAAAGACCCCGAAGAGAGTTCCTTTGGACAGAGGGCATTTCTCTGTCTTGCGGGTGTGCTTTTTGGACTCTATTTCATCTTGCCAAATTCTATAGGACCCGGGGGATGGGTCAATGACAGGCTCGCTATTTTGGCGGTCCTTGCCATATTTGCATGGTTCCGTGTTCTCGATCCTCTCCCATGGAGACGCGTATTTACAGCGATAGTTGTCCTGCTCGCACTCGTTAATATCTTCTATGTTGGCATTCGCTTCAAGAATCTCAACGCCGAGATACGCCAGTTTAACGCTTTTGTCCAACAGATTGGAAAGAACAAGGTTATCCTTCCGCTTCACTTTGATCCGAGAGGCAGTTCTAAACGCGTGGGCATCTTCGTCAACGCTGCCAATTACTACTGTCTTGACAATGGCGGCATCAACCTCGGCAACTATGAGATACAATTCGACTACTTTCCGATCCGATTCAACGCCGATTTTGAGACCCCTTTGGCAGAGAAGGAATGGGTGCAGGTCGTGCACTGGGAGCCCGAAAGGATTGACCTCTGCGATTATGCTGACAATGTGGATTATCTGTTGCTGTGGGACACGCCGGACGAACCTATTGTCGCCGAAGCGATTGAGGCGTGTTATACCTTGGTGGCATCTGAGGGGAAGTTGAAGTTGTTTAAGGGGAAGCGGTAACGACGCGTTGCCTTACCCGCAAGGTAAATTAAAAAATCAATACTGACCGCGAAGCGTGACGGTCGCGATGGTCTGCGTATAATTAAGAAAATCGAGCAGTGGATCTACCTCATTCGTGCGGTTCTGAGTAACCTGATAATCGGCATTGAGTGTTAGATATGGATTCAATTCCCAATTCAACTGCACATTCGCACCTATCTGTGTGTCCCGACGGTTTGGTGCGTCTTCCAGTATATTTCCTATTTCGTCTGGAATCTGTCTACCTTCAAAAAGCACCCAGAGTCTGGAGAATCGAAGCCGAAGCCAGCGTCCCGTCTCAAAGCGATAAAAGGAACTTGCCGCGACTTCGGTACTGAGAAAGTTAAAGAAATCGACATTGGAACGATTCAGAAATAGGTTCACCTCTTCCTGAAACACGAGTCTATCCATTGCGACCTGTATCAGTTTTGCGGAACCGATGTGTCGCCAATCGTTTCGGCGTTCATTGTCGTCAAGTCCGGTTATCCCTAAGATAAGATTGTTCAGATTGGTTTGGTAGCTGCTCCGTTCTATCCCGTATTCCAGTTTCCCAAGGATCTGTTTAAGAATCCCAAATTGCAGGCGTGCAGTCATTTTATGGTTGGTAGAGCCGACAAGTAGGAAATCCTCTCTTCGCGAATCTTCGTCATCAAATCGGTGTAACCGCAGATTATATTCCAAGACGCGCCCAAAGCGGAGACCGAATTGCCGGTCGGTGTTATTATAGACGTTTGAACTTCGCACGAAGCGTTGCAGTTGATGGGACGTGACGAGAGGCGGTAAATTCGCGACGGGTTGGAAACTCACTTCAGTTGAGAATACATCGCTGAAGGCGTCGAATTCGTTAAGTTTTCCATCAGCACCGGTGTAGTTTTCAACTTGTGGCGCGTATTGCAATTTGAGCCTGAGTTTATCAGTTATCGGTAAATCCCCGAGCAGATTGACCCCGAAGCGGTTAATCATACCTTCAAGTTGTGAATCTTCCTCACCGGCGAGACCACTGGTATATGGGTCGACGCTCAGACCGAATTCAATGTGGTTGTTGAATGTATTAGACAAGTGGGAGTCAATGGTAAGTTCAGCGGAATCCGTTTCAGGGGTTTCGGGTTTCCTTTCGAGGAGACTCTGTCCGAATTCACTCTGGAGTTGTGCAAAGGCATTTTGCGTATCGAGTAAAAGGACGCTGCCTACGAATTGCGTAAAAATAATCAGGCATATCCAGAAAAAGTGGGATGTTTTTTTCACACACCGACTCCAATTCTATGTATGTAAGTTTCTGTCTATTCAATAATGCCAGTCTGTGGACTTGAGGCAGTCGCGTAAAGTTTCCGTGGGATGCGTCCAGCCAAAAACGCCGCTCTACCCGCTTCGACTGCTTTTTTCATCGCCTCTGCCATTAGCACGGGACGGTGTGCTTTTGCGACCGCTGTGTTGAGCAGAACACCGTCACACCCTAACTCCATCGCTATCGCTGCATCCGATGCTGTGCCAACGCCCGCATCGACAATAAGCGGCACTTGCACGAGATCTCGGATAATTTGAATATTATACGGATTCCGGATCCCCATCCCTGAGCCGATCGGGGCACCTAACGGCATCACCGCTGCACAGCCAAGATCTTCTAATTTCTTACATGTGATCGGATCGTCGTTACAATAGGGAAGCACAGTGAAGCCGTCTTTGACAAGTGTCTCCGCTGCACGCAGCAGCTGCTCCACATCCGGAAACAGGGTTTCCTCGTCCCCGATGACTTCGAGTTTGATGAGTGATGTCTCAAGTGCCTCTCTCGCGAGGGTGGCAGTTAGGATCGCGTCCTTTGCTGTGAAACAGCCAGCGGTATTTGGGAGGATTGTCATATCTCGTTCGCGTAGGAGGGCGAACAAATTCTCTCCCGGTGTATCTGTAAATTTCACGCGCCGCATTGACACCGTCGCAATTTCGGCACCACTCGCAGCAATAGACGCCGTCATGATATGGAAATTCGGATACCCTGCTGTTCCGATCAGCAGTCTTGATGTATATGTTTGATCGGCAATTTTAAATTCTTTCATTTCTTATTTTTTTGCTATTGCGTTTTCCCTGAACTCTGTCCATTGTTCAAAGCGAAGTTCCATTAAATCTGAAGAATGGTTTGAATTAGTATAACACCTTCAAAACCTCTTTATCAAGCGTTAAACGAAGGTCCTCATTTCCGAACGGACATGCTTTGCCGGCGTATTATCCACCTTGGACGGCGCGGATGATCTCAACTTCACTGTTCTCGCGAAGTTCCGTGGCTTGCCACTCCATTTTCGGAATAACTTCCCGATCCACGGCGACGGCAATGCCCGACTGCAGTGGATTCATTTCTAAAGCGATGAGCAGCTCATAGACGTTTAAATTCGGATGAACTGTTTTTGCTTCACCATTAACGCGTATCTTCATTTTTCACTCCCGCTATACCAAAAATCTGTCTAACGCAAACGGAGCAATTGTCTCAGAAGTCTCACCGGTCAGAATCAGTTTGGAGATCTCGTAAGCCGTGATGGGTGTGAGTAAGATGCCGTTGCGATAATGTCCGGTGGCGTATATTAGATTCTCAATGGGTGTTTCGCCAAGTATCGGTGCGTTGTCTCTACTACCGGGACGTAAGCCTGTCCATGTTTCCAGAAGTGGCAGTTCATAAATACCCGGCACCGCTTCCCATGCGCCCCGGAGGAGTTCAAATATACCACCTGCTGTCAAACGTGTGTCAAATCCCATCTCCTCGCTCGTTGCACCCACGATAAGCCTGCCATCGGTTCTCGGCACCAAATATACCGATGTCGGATACCTTGCCCTGACAGTGCGGATGACGTTTTTAACCGTGATCCCATCTTCCATTTGCAACGCCAGCATCTGTCCTTTCACAGGACGCACCGGCGGAAGAATCGCATCGGGTAACCCTTCAATTTGCGCTGACCAGGGTCCTGCCGCAAGAATGATCACGTCTGCTGCTTGAAAACTTTCTTGTGTTTGGATACCGGTTACGACTTCGTTTTCTATGACGATTCTTTCAACGGTAATACTTTCACACAACACACCGCCATACCTCTGATAGGCGCGTCCGAGCGCTTTCACCATCAATCGGTTATCCACCTGATGGTCGCTCTCGCATCGGATCGCCGCTGTCACGCGGGGTGAAAGGGCAGGTTCGATTTCACGCGCCGCTCGTCCTGTCAACCATTCGACATCCAGACCTAAATCCTGTTGTGAGGTGTAAAGGTGTCGAAGTTGATGTGTATCATCAGGTTCCAGCCCGACGATCAGAGTGCCTTCCACCCGATATCCGATAGACATCTCGGCATCTGCCTCTAATTCCTGAACCCATTGCGGATAGAGCGCTAAACTTTGGCATCCGAGTTTCAACAGTTCCGGTTCTTCGGTATGTGCTTCCGCAAGTGGCGCGAGCATCCCGGCAGCTGCCCAGGACGCAGCACGCCCGGCTTTCGCCTGTTCATAGATGGTGACGGAAGCACCCGATTTCGCCAATTGCCATCCGATACCGAGACCAATCACACCGCCACCGATGATGAGAATCTTTTTATTTGTCATTTTTCTAACGATGGCGGTTTTGTTCCCTTTCCCAATAACGAGTGGGACCCCTGTCAAAAACCGGTCATCGTTTTACTATTCTTCTAAAACGTTGATGAAACAGTCTTTTGCTTCGACTGTTTTGGAAATCAATCCTTTTTCATAGGCGAATTCTGCGAAGGCTGCCCATTTTTCTTTGGATTGCACCTGCGTTGTCGCGAATAAATCCAACGTATCCCGAAAAGCAAGTTCCTCTAATTCTTTGGTGGCATCAGGGTTTGCCTGAAAAAAGAGTTGCAGCGCATCATCCGGTTTTTCCTTCGTAAATTTAATCGCTTCCTGAATCGCCATCATCAGTTTTTTCGTAGTTTCTGGATAGTTTTCCAAATAAGCGTCATTCGTGATAATTACTAATTCATAATAGTCCGGAATACCGTGTTTCTCAAGTGCGAAAAAGTCGGCTTCTGCCCCTTCAAGTTTTAACATGTTAATCTCGTAGTTCCGAAATGGTCCAATCACTGCATCAATTTGACCGCTTAGGAGAGGTGCCAAAATATTCGTACCTACGTTTATCAGATCATAATCATCCTCGGATAATCCGGCGTTCGCCGCGATCGCATTAAACAGGAGCACATCTAAGGGGGCGACTGTATACCCTATCTTCTTCCCTTTGAAATCTGCTGGTGTTTTAATACCGGTTTTCTTCAGGAAACTAATCGTGTTGAGTGGATGTTCCACGAGTAAACCGATCGATTTCACCGGCAAAACCTCTTCACTTGCCCGCGCAATTGTTACACTCTGTTGGTAGCTCACGGCAAACGGATATTCTCCTGCCGCCACCAGTTTGAGTGGAGCATCCGGATCGCCACCCCAAAGAAGTTCAACTTCCAATCCGTGTTTGGTAAAGATCTTGTTCTCTTGCGCAACATAAAGTGGCGCATGATCTACATTTGGAAACCAATCGAGTAGCAGTGTAACCTTCTCCGTTTCGGCTTTCTGGTGACTGTCTGCACGACTCTCAATTCCTACTAAAAGTGTAGCACAACTGATGAGAAACATTAAGCAAATTGCGGTTTTCATGAGAATTTCCTTTCTTGTTCATTGCCCGATGGACCTATCGGACATCTGATTTGTTATATTGATACTGCCGCCACGGCATTGCATACCGCTCCAACAGCGTCATCGATCCAAAAAGACCTAATCCCAAAAGTGTTAAACAAAAGATAGCAGCAAATACGAGTGAAATTTGGAGTCTCCCATTGGCATACAGCATGAGATACCCCAGTCCTGCCTTCGCTCCCACCCATTCACCGATAACTGCGCCAATTGTGGAGATGGATATACCTATCTTCGCACCTGAGAAGATAAACGGCAATGCCGAGGGGATACGCACCTGCCAAAGTATCTGCCACCGAGTTGCCCGCAAAATCCGAAACAGGTTTACCGTATCTGGATCGGTGGACTTCAACCCGTCTAAAGTATTCAGCACAATCGCGAAAAATACGATCAGTGCCGCCATAACGACCTTTGAAGCAATTCCGAAACCGAACCACAGCACCAATAACGGCGCAATCGCGAACACCGGCACTGTTTGGGAGCCGATGACATACGGATAAAAGGCTTTCTCCAGTATCGGAAACTCAAACATTAATATAGCTAACGGAATTCCGATGCTAACTGCGAGGGCAAATCCAAGAAGCATCTCCGCTAAGGTCACGCGTGTATGTTTCAGTAATTGGGCATGCTCCACAAATAACGTCACCACAATTTTTGAAGGTGCTGGCAGAATATAGCCGGGTATCTCAAGAAGATGTACAGCAGCTTCCCAGATCCCCAATATTGCCAATAGGATAGCAACAGGAACTACGAATTTGCTAAGCATGCGTATTGACTCCTTAACGCGAAAAAGCCGCCTTCCGTGTTGGATGTAGGGAACATGCCCATCTACCAAAGGTTTTATGACCTTGGTAGTGCCAAAAAGGAAGCGACTTTGATAGTTTTCAGTTAAGCCGGTGCATGTGGCAGTTACGTTTACTGTCAAAACTACAAAACATTAACTGACAACTGACAATCATTCTCACATATTTCCCTACGCTGGCATGACCCAGATCAGGTTCAAAGGGTGTTTTCTCAGCTCTTAAACAGGTAAGAGCACCCCATAATGTTACTTATTTAAATATTGTAGCATATTCTCCACATTTAAAGCAAATATTTAGTCCACTGGCATGGCATGCGCTGGAATGTCCACGCCCTGTTCACTCCAAAATTTGTATGCCCCGCGGTGTAATGGAATCACAAAGGCTTTCGGTCCATTCTCTATTGTCATGTCTGCTGCGGCTTGGTTTGTTTGCAGCATCATTTGATGTCCTTCCGAGGCGTAAACATGCTTTAGAAGTTTATAGATGGTCTCTTCGCTCACCGCTTTGTTCGAGATGAGTACCGTTGGCATCAGAATAGTATTCACCGGTTCCACTTTGCCTTCATACGCGCCCTCTGGCAGAGAGCCGGGGAGGTAGAACGGATACTTTTCGTAGAAGCCATACTTTTTCGCAGCTGCGTCGAGGTCGATCATCCGAATAGATTTAATCGCTGTCAACTGGATAACAGCACTGTTCGGCACACTCACGAGCCACTGGAATCCAGCGACCTGTCCATCTTGGAGAGCCTCGGCAGCGGCACTCCCGCCTTTATAGATCGGCGTAAACTTTCCCCAGATACCCGCCAGTCTTGACAGGCGTTCTAATGTCTGTGCCGTGCCGGATCCACTCGCGCCAGAGGCGATTTTTTTTCCAACAATATCTTCAAACTCGTGAATATCGCTGTTCGCCAGCGTTGAAAATTGGTCGTAAGCGATGAAGAGCAACGTTACCATACGAATGTTAGTTTTCGGTCCCTCTTCTGCGAAAATTTCTTCACCGTGGTAGCCGAGGTAGCTTTCAGATGCAAAAACGACACCGAGTGCTTCTGGGTCTTCGTTCACACGCCGCGTATTTTCGACCGAACCTGCGGAAGCATCAATGGATATTTTCAGATGTGGTTCCTTGTGGTTCAGAATACGGCTAACGCTCCCGGCGAATTGTGAAAAACTACCGCCCATCACGCCCCCTAAAATCGAGAGCCACTCCTTTTCCTGCGGGGCGGCATCACCTGTTTTCGCTTTTTCACCCGATTGTTTATCACTACACCCATAGAGAACAATGAGTGCAACCAACGCTGCGGATATAAATATATGTAATAAATTATGGCACTCGCATCTGTTTTTTGTAAACATGGCGTTTCCTTTTTCGTTTGTATGTTGAATAGTTGTCAGTTAACTATAAGAATACCAGATATTTTTGGGTGTTTCAAGTTTTTAATTTTACCTTGATAAATCTTCAGAGGATTGCTAAACTATAGAGGTGAAAGGTAAATGGCGGAAACAGGAGGGTAAAAAAGGGTGAAACGCTTCTTTTCATATATCTACGTTGCAGGACTCAGTCTCTGTTTCATGATTGGCACTGTTGCTGTGAGCGATGCAACGCCAAAGAAACGCATTGCTGTTCTCTATTTTGAGGATCACAGTCGCTTTGATTCTCCTACCGGATGTGGGTGTGTCCCCGCCTTCATCGGAAGCATCTTCGGCACCAAGAAACGATGGGATTTGGAGGCAGGATTTGCGAAAATGCTCAATCGGAAGTTCGTCGAAACGAATGTGTATGAACCTGTCAGTAAAGATGAACTCCTCGATGCGATGGCACTTATGACGCTCTCACGGCAGAACCTGAGAAAACTGGATCAAGAACAGTATGCAACGCTTGCGAAGCATCTCAACGTAGACGTAATTGTGGTAGGCGATATCCGAAAATTTAATCAAGAACGGTTGCGGGCGAACGCCTCGCGCACGCTCCGAGAAGGTGGACGAGAATCGCAGCAAGGACTTGGGCGCACGAGTTACCTGGCGCCTGTTATCCTGCGAGGGTCTCTACACCGTGCCACCATTAAACTGAACATGAAATTCTACAACGCCGCCGGTAACCTTGTGGCTGAGCCGCGAATCTCCGCCAGCCGTGATCACCGGTACACCGGCACAAAATTCGCCACGCTTGAAGCCAGTATGACCGAGGAAGGAACGAACCTCTCTTTTGGTCAAACAAAGGACGCGCAGCGGAAGAATCCACGCCCGATTGTTAGACCGACCGAACTTAATCAGATCCAGTTTGCGAGTGCTGAATACGACAGAACCCTTTTCGGCGTTGTAACCAATGAAGCGTTGATTAAAGTGGTTTTGGCACTCCGAGACAACGTCGGCCCCAATTTCATTACGCCTTGGGAACCGAAAACTGGAACTGCCGAAAAAGAGGGGAAAGCGGTTTCAACGACAGCTGATGGACCTATCAAAGGGCAGATTTTGTATGTTGATGCAGAAAATCCGGATATGATCTATGTTAATATCGGTTCCGATAAGGGGATAGCTATCAACCAAGAATTTACTGTCCATACCAAGGGCAAGCCAGTGCGAGATATAGATACCGGTGAAATCCTAACATACGTCCCGAAGCAGATCGGGACCTTGGCTGTTTCCGAAATTCAGACGGGTAAAGTCTCTATTTTTCGCGTTGTTGAAATAGCAGAACCCCTGAAAAGAGGCGATATTGTTCACGAGATTACATCCGATTCTGATCCATCCGCGGAATCTACTTCAGACACAGATGCGTCTGAAGAATAACAATGAATCTCAAAAGGAGTGATGCGATGTACCTTCCGACTTTTAACGTTAACTTTTGGCTTCCCCTAACGGTGTGTCTCGTAATTCTATTTGGATGTGCTGACCCGGGCACACAGAAAAAGAGCGAAGAGGCGGATGCGACTGCCACTCAGAAAATTAAAATCGGTTTATCTATGGATTCGTTGCGGGTGGAACGCTGGCAGAAGGACCGAGATATTTTCACGGCTGAAGCGGAGAAACTCGGTGCTGAGGTTATCGTTCAGTCTGCTGATGGAGATGAACGTCGACAGAACGAACAAGCCGAGAACATGATTACCCAGGGGGTGGACGTTCTCGTTGTTATTCCCAAGGATAGTGTCGCTGCTGCACAAATCGTTCAAGTCGCACACGCTGAGGGAATCAAAGTCATCGCCTACGATAGGCTCATCCGTGAGAGTTCACCTGATCTCTATATCTCTTTCGACAACGAACAGGTCGGGTACTTGCAAGCCGAATACCTACTGCGTCAGAAGCCAGAAGGTGCCTATTTCCTGCTCGGTGGTGCCCCAACCGACAATAACGCGCAACTCCTTCGACAGGGACAGCTTCGTGCCTTGCAACCCGCAATTGACAACGGTGCTATTCGTTTAGTGGCAGGCGGAGAACATTGGGCGGTTAATTGGGATCCGCGGGACGCCCTCAAAAAGGCGGAACAGGTCTTGACACAGACGAACAACCAAATAGACGCTGTCGTTGCGTCAAATGATGGCACAGCCGGCGGCGTGATACAAGCACTTGAGGGGCAGAATTTAGCGGGAAGCGTCCTTGTGTCGGGGCAGGATGCCGAACTCGCCGCCTGTCAACGGATTGTCAAAGGCTCACAAACGATGACGGTTTACAAACCGATCCACCTCATCGCAACGAAGGCGGCACAAGCCGCTGTCGCACTCGCAAAAGGTGAAGCCATCGCTGAAGCCACACAGACCGTTAACAACGGCAAAATTGAAGTGCCATCCATCCTACTGACACCTATCCAAGTTGACAAAGCGAATCTGGATGAAGAGGTCATTAAAGATGGGTTTCACACACGCGAAGCCGTTTATCAGGAATAGTTATCGGTTATCGGTTGTCAGTTGTCGGTGGCGGCTTCAGTCATACGTAAACTTCAACAAGAATAGCACTAAGATTGTAGCGCGTAATGAAATGGAGCGCGGATTTAAGAAAGGGATGCTAAAGTCCAAACCCACGTTGTTTAACCGCAAGGAATAATTAAAGAATGTCTATTTTTCTCATCGGGACAAATGCTCCAGACATCGGCATCGATGATCGACTGAGTTGGGTTTGGCGTTCCGATGCTTATCAAAATCTCATCATCATTGCATGCCTTGTCGGTGCGGGGTGGCTCCTCCGATATGCCTCCCAGCAAGAGTACTGGCGCAACGCCGCGCGACAAATTCGCAGAAACCGACTCGCTATTGTCTGTCTTTTCGTTCTCTTGGGATACCTCCTTGTCGGTGGGTTGGATAGCATCGGTTGGCGTGACCCGCTCATACGACAGACCGACCAAACACTCACCCGAAATGAGAACGGTGACATTGTCTATCGGCCGAGAGGTTTAAGCCTCCTGGATAGGCTTTGCACACCGCTTCGAGAACGCACCGAAAAAACCTATTCCGCCCCCTTCGCAACGCATCTGTATGCGAAAAGCACCCTCCAGACACCTGATGGGCGCACAGTTCGCGACTATCCACCGCTTCAGTATCCCCGGAGTCATCTCCTTGGCACTGACAAAGTGGGCAATGATGTCCTCTACCGTGCCTTAAAAGGCATCCGTACTGGACTCGTTATCGGTGGATTTACGACCTTGATTGCTGTGCCGTTCGCCATATTTTTCGGTGTTATCGCGGGTTATTTTGGCGGGTGGGTCGATGATGCTGTTCAGTACATCTACGCCACACTCGATTCCATTCCGTCTATCCTCCTTATCGTTGCCTTCATGCTCCTCTTTGGACAGGGGTTATTCAATCTCTGTCTCATCATGGGTATCAGAAGTTGGACAGGGCTGTGTCGTATCCTACGCGGTGAAACCTTGAAACTCCGGGAATTGGAGTACATCCAAGCGTCCGAAGCCTTTGGGGTCCATCGTGGACTCATTATTCTCAAGCATCTCATTCCGAACCTCATGCATATCGTATTGATCACCACGATCTTACGCTTTAGTGGATTGGTGTTGACAGAGGCGTTGCTGAGTTATCTCCAAATCGGTGTTGAACCGACAACGGGAAGTTGGGGAAATATGATTAATACGGCGCGTTTAGAACTCGCTCGCGACCCGGTTGTTTGGTGGAATCTCACCGCAGCATTTACATTTATGTTTGGATTGGTGCTCCCCGCAAACCTCTTCGGCGATGCCGTCCGTGATGCCTTGGACCCCAGACTGCGGACGGAGTAGATACGCGATGACTATAGAGGCGAAGGGAGTGAGGCAACAAGAAGAAATAAAAGTCGTGAACATCGGCGGACCTCTTGACAATTTCATTACACATCGAAGTCAGCGTCCAGATTTCAGGCACGTGGACCTGAATCATGGCCCAAATACAATCGTGGCAAATGTCAATGAAGTGGAATTGAGAGATATTTTTGGAGAACACGTTCGATTCTTGAGAGCATCAAATGTTCCTTTCGTCCCCGTCCCGACAGGAGCATTTGTTGAGCCAAATGCTTTTGTCGGTCAAGCGCGAAGTCTTCAAGTGAAACACATTGTTATTACGACGGGGTACTTTAGTGAGGTTCCAATAAGTGAGGCTCTAAGTAAAGCAGGTTTCTCAGTACGGCGAAGAGTCATTCACCAACGAGTATTCATCACAGCAAAATGTTAACGCCAAGGAGGACTAAGATGTCGGTACCACAAATCATTCATCAAATAGACGAAGTTATTAGAGATACGCACACGTCTCGGGAAAAAAAGATCGAAAATCTGCAAAACCTTGCAATAACATGCTGGCGGGAAGTTGTTCCAGAATACGGAAATCCAGAGACCTCTCAGAATCTTAAAACGACTGAAGTACAAAAGCGTTGGGTAAGAGTCCATAATGAAGTCGAGAAGTATGAAACGAAATCCCAAATTTTGTATGTTCTTGACTGGCCGGCTTCTAACGGTGATTTCTATTGGGTAAAGTGATTAGTATTAAAAATAAACAACGGGCAGTAATGCCCGTTGTTTGTTGTTTCCCACTTGTTCTGATGAGTTCATTCCTTCTCAAATTCTTTGAGGAATCCGATAAACTCTCGGCGGTGTTTTTCCTCATCGGCGAGGAGTTTGATGCATAAGTCCTGCGTGACGTAATCGATCCCATCGCACATACGAATAATTTTATTGTATTGATCACACGCGAGGTTTTCTGCCTCGATTACGCCACGAATCGTCGAAATAAGATCTGTGGAATCTTCCGGCGGTTGGAGCGATGCCTGTTCTGCTTTGAAGCTGAACGATCCGGGCACTCTGCCGCCGATTTCTTTGATGCGATTTGCTAATTCTTGGGAGTGTGTTAATTCTGCTTGGATGTCTGTTGCGAGAGATTTTTTAATCTCCTCAGCACGGATGCCATCCAAATCGATGGAGATGGCGATGTAGTTGATTGTTGCCTCTACCTCAAGCCAATAGGCGCGAGTGAGTTCTTCAACGATTGCGTTTGTCGTTACTTGATCCATAATGTGTCTCCTATTATGATAAAATGTTGGAATTTCCATCTTTTATTAGGGCATCTAATAGTATATCATGCCTTAGAATGGATTTCCATCCTTTTTTCTTTCGAGGGAATAGTCGGTTTTGGAATCCCAATCCTTTAGGTTTGGGTAGTTGACAAGTATAAATGAATTGCTACGAGGGATTCAGACTCGGCATCACCCATGGATAGCCATCTGGATGCGGCAAGACTTCAAAGGGAATACCGTAGGTCTCCGATAACAGACCCAAGGTTAGGACCTTTTTAGGCGGACCGCACGCAACGGAAACCCCGTTTTTCAGTAGCAATAGGTGATCTGCATACATTGAGGCAAGGTTCAGATCGTGAATTGCCGTGATAGCGGTTTTACCGTGTCTACAGATCGTTTTACACAAGTTGAGTATCTGCACTTGGTGTCTCGGATCCAGATGGTTCGTTGGTTCATCCAACAGAAACAGGTCCGGTGCTTGTGTAAGGATCCGCGCAACATCAACACGACTTGCCTCACCCCCGGATAGTGTTGGGTAGAGCCGTTCCGTAAACATCTGAGCTTCAACCTGCCGCAACGCTTCCTTAGCGATTAAGAGGTCCGCGGTAGTTTCTTTTGTGCCGTTGAGATATGGATGTCGCCCAAATAGTGCAATCTCCAAGCTGGTAAATGGGAAATTTATGTCCCGTTTTTGTTGGAGGTAAGCTCGGAGGCGTGCCAACTTTTGGGGGGCGTAGCTATGAATTGGTGTGCCGAGGAGTCGTATTTCTCCAGTTGTTGGTAAAAGTTCTCCCGAAATCAACCGCAGGAGTGTAGATTTCCCCGCACCGTTAGGACCAACGAAACCCCAGAGCATCCCCTTTTCAATCGTGATATTGATGTCACGGACTAACCAATTCTTACCGATACGGTAACCAACCCCTTCCAATTCGATCATTGTCTCTACCTCCAAAAACCTATATAATGCGCGTTATACTGGCGATTGTCAGTGTAGGAGCGAGCTGTGCTCGCGATTTCCTACAGAAACACCTCGCGTTTGAATCTGAGTAGCAGCCACAGGAAAAATGGACCTCCAATCAGCGCGGTGACAATGCCAACGGGCAATTCAGCAGGAGCAACGACGGTTCGTGAGAATAGGTCCGCCGAGACAAGTAGGATCGCACCACCGACTGCTGAACCGGGTAACACATACCGATGATCGGCGCCACCCAAAAGTCTCAGCAGATGTGGCACAACGAGCCCTACAAAGCCGATACCACCTGCGGCGGAGACCGCCGCGCCTACCGTTAACGCGACACCGAAGACTGACCATCTTTTCAGAGTTTCCGTTGAAACGCCGAGATGATACGCTTCAGATTCTCCGAGGCTCATGGCATTCAATGCGGCTGCCTGCCTTAACAACACGGACAATCCTATAATTGCAATCGGTAGTGTTATGAAAACAACGGGCCATGTCGCACCCCCAAAGCCACCGAGTAACCAAAAAGTCAGGCTGCGTAACTCCTCATCGTCAGCGAGAAAGGTCATTAGACCGATACCCGCGCCAGCGAAACTGTTGAGAGCAATGCCTGCCAACAGGAGTGTCAATGTGCGCACTCTTCCTTGTTCCTCAGCAATTTTCCATACGGCGATGGTCACAAGGACTCCACATCCAAATGCCGCGATAGGAAGTCCCCACACGCCTAACGCCCCTCCGCCAATCAGGACAATCCAGAGTGTTGCGCCTAACCCCGCGCCTGCTGTGACACCGATTAATCCCGGATCCGCCAGTGGATTGCGGAAAATCCCCTGCAGTGTTGCCCCCGAAATGGCTAACATTGCGCCGACAGCAGCGGATAGAACAACGCGTGGAAAACGGACATGGACCAAGACTGCGAAGCCATTCTCTCGAAAAAATAGAATTTCAGGAATACGCCACGGTAGAATTTGATATGCACCTATCCCTGCCGCGACGCACATTGATACGGGAAGTAAACCGATAAGTGTTAGGAGGATCTTGGTTCGCTTTTGCATACTTACAAACATATTCAAGGGGCATCGGCAATATTTCCAAATGCTGCAGCAACCAACGTCAAATTAATGGCTTTCTTCGTCTCCGGTTGCGACGAAATATCCGTCAGTTTCGTAGATGCCTCGGAACAGGTCAAGTGCAGCGCGCCCACAACGCGGACCGAATCCAGATAAATATTGCCCGTCCAACGTTACAACGCGCCTATTTTGTCCAGCGGGTGTATGTGCCAAGCCCGGCAACTTGAGCAATCCATCAACGCCACCAACGGATTCCAGACTCGTGGTGAATAGCACGTACACGTCTGGTTGTGCAGCGATCACTGCTTCCGCCGTCATCGGTTTGTTTCCTTTAATACTGCCTGCTGCATTTTCAACGCCGATAATATCGAACACTGCTCCCGGAGCGGTATCGGTTCCTAACACTAAGGTGGTTTGTGTGCCGCGTAGATAAAGAAACAGTGCTTTCTGTTTCGGCTGTTCTTTTCGCGAGGCAAGTTTAGCTTCAAGTGCTTTGATGTCAGTATCTAAGGCTTTTATTAATGCTTCAGTTTTTTTCTCGCGTCCGACTGCTTTACCGATAGTTCGTAGGCGTTGCTTGGCTGCCTCAAAGCTGCGCGGCTCCTTAAGTAATAAAACGGTTACACCTGCCATACGGAGTTGCTGCACGACTTGCGGAGGTCTCACATCGTCTCGCCCAATCACGAGTGTTGGATTCAGGGAGAGAATCCCCTCAGCGTTGAGACCATACTGGTAGCCGACACTCGGAAGCCGCTCCCTGATACCTTTCGGATACGTTGATGACGCATCACAGCCGACCACGTTATCGCCAACACCCAGAGCAAATAAAATTTCAGTGGTGCTGCCGTTGAGACTCACGATACGCGCTGATGACGTAATGACGACGGTTTTGTCCTCTGCATCTGTCACCTCTATTGAAGCTGCAACAGCAAGGCAGAGCAAGGTACCGAACAGAACGAAAATCGAAACGCTTAATATCCATGCCTTACATACGTTTGATCGAATAATTTGCATTGTGTCCTCCTTCTAAAGATGAGTCGTCAGGCATAGAACCCGTGTAAGTGAAAGGAGATTCTTATACGAAATTGTGCCATTAAGGCACAATTTGTCTTTGCCTTACATTTGTTCCATGCCCGACATCCCATGAACTCGTTGTTCAGTTGTTCAGTGTAAAGCTCCTGTTGTAAGGACTTTAGAAATTAAGACTGCCATCGGGTTGATGGACGTACTCAAACGTCACAAAACCACTGTCCTTTTTGTTTTCGTTATCTTTGTAATATCCGATGAAGCGAACCTTGGCGAACGTCCCGTCAGCGGCTTTGATCACAAACACCCGGTCTTCCAACGGAAGAATCAAGTGTGCTGGCGGTCCGGTGTAGATATACCAGCCTTTTTCACTTTGTGGAACGATTGCGAGAGTGTCTTCGGTGTCAGCGAGGTAACCTTCCGCCGGGGCTTCGGTTACAGCCTCAAATGTCGTTTCAGTCAGCATAACGGCGCTCCCCATGCCTGGTCCGCTGATGCCACCGTTAAGTTTGACTTGTGTCCGTTGGAACCCGATGTCCCACGCTTCCGAATTTTCGGCATCTTCAACGTTGACGGTGTCGCCGGATGCGAGAGAGAAGTATGCCCACGCTTCCCTATTCGTCGCGTCGATTGTGAACGTTAGTGAATCTAACCCGATGGGTTCGACACCCGGAACTTGGGCATCCGTTTCAGGGGTTCCAGAGGGTGTCGCATCCGTGGTTTCCTCTGGCTGAAGCAGCCGGTCGATATTGTTCTCGTCAACAGGATCGCAACTGAAACTGAAAAGTATGACAACACCCAACATGAGCATAAAAGAGATGCTGGTGTGTTGATTGACAAAATCTCTAAGCTTTTCCATGTTAATTCTCCTTTAGTGGTTATCGGTTCGGTCGTCGGTCATAGGTTACAAGAGAGGGCTGTTAAACGAACACCTCTTAACCGAAAACTGATAACCGATAACCGATAACTATTCCTCCGACTAAACTTTCACGCGTATATCCATATTTTCTAAATCGATCTCCTCAGACGCAGAATCTTCAGCTTTCCGTAAAATATGCAATGCTTTGATGAAGACTTCGGCGACTTGGTGGAAGTCACAGGAATCCATAGCGATGTCTAAGGTTCGATATTTCAGGTGGATATGACCATCGAGACATTGATAGATGGCACATACGTTGGCTTGGGATAAAAATTCGACTTTGTAACTCATTTCTAATCTCCTTACAGCACAGGGGGGTGTGCCTATACTATGACTTAATCGCTGCCCACGTTGTTGTTACCTTTTCTTTCGGATCAACACTCGTGGGTTCAGATTCAACAAAGAAACGGGTGCCATCATCTTGCAAAACGTATTCTATAGTGATGTATCCCGAGCCTTCTTTGGTTTCGTTGTTCTCGTAATAGCCTATAAAACGGACTTTGGCGTAGTTATACGGGCTTGCAGGTTGCGCCTTTGAATCGCGGGCAATCCGCAAAACATAGACTTGTGGATTCGGCAGGACCCAGTGATTCGGCGGTCCCGTGTAGGTATACCAACCATCGCCTCGCCTGAAGGTCGCGATTTGGTCGGTGTCGGAAACGTAGTCGCCTTCTGGAGCTTCAAGGATATCTTCAAAAGAGATGTCCTTTAAAGCCAATGCTCCGGTTTTTCCGGGACCGCTAACACCCCCATTGGCGATGACCTCGGTCCGCTTAAAACCGAGGTCCCACGCCAGTGAGGATGCAGCATCAGCAATATCAACCGTTTCACCTTCGGTGAGGTTGATATATGCCCAGTTCTCACGATCGGTCGCATCGACCGTGAGTGTGTTTTGATGAAGTTCAGCAGACACTGTAAACACAGCGATGCTGACGGTGAAAACCGTAATTGAAGTTGTGTAGACCATGAGCCGTGTCATGTCTTTCGTATCCTTTCCAGTATTAATAGGTTAAAGAGAGACCGCCATAAAATGAACGGCCCGTAAAGGTATAAAATGTCGGCATTTTGAAGTCAAAGATATTGTTGCATCCGATTGAGGCTTTGAACATTTTAAAAAGGGTCTTTGAAGCGCGAAGGTTCCAAACCCAATAACTCGGCGCCAACTCTTCGGGTTCAAGCACTTTGTCCCCGTCATCATAAAAACCCCACTGACTCGCATAGCGTCCACGTAAATCAACCTGAACACCGCTATCTGGATGTAAATACGCCAATTTGAGGGTGCCACTGTGTGTCGAACGGTTCAGTAAAGGGAGTCCTGTCTCCTTATCCGCACCACGCAGATACGCATATCCAATAGCCGAGGTGAATCCACCTATTGAACCGATAGCAGCTTCAACGTCAACCCCTTCTGTGTAGGCTCTACTGATGTTTTGATATTCAAACTGGCTTCCACCTGCTGCGCTTTTTCCAACACGCTCCGCTTCGATCAGATTGGACAAGTCATTGCGATACATGTGGATCCTGGTAAGTAGACCGTTGAATACCTGATATTCCAGTCCCAGATTATAGTTGTGTGAGGATTCGGGTTGCAAGCTTGGATTGCCCAGCACTTGGTAGCCGGCTGTCACATTTGTGAAGTCGAGGTAAAGGTTTTTGAAGTCTGGTGCGCGGAATCCTTGTCCGTAGGAAACACGGACCCGCAAATCGTCGATCAACCGATACATCGCACTCAACTTTGGACTGAAATGTGCCCCAAACTCGGAGTGATTGTCTAATCGTCCTCCGATAACGAGCGCGAACGCAGAAATCGGGCGGAATACGTTCTGCACAAAGAGAGAATTTGTAAAAAGTTGGCGTTCCCCACCTGTAATCCGTTGTGATTGCAGATTCTCCAGAACGAGCTCGCCACCCATCGTCAGTTGATGCTGGTCCCAGAGCGTTGCGTCAAATTGAACTTCGCCTTTAACCATATCTTGGATGTTGAGGTTTTCAGAACTTGTTTCTCTTGTCTCTCTGTTGATCACTGTTGATTCATCGTCATATCGGGTTGCATAGAGTTTTCCAGTCAGTAAAGGTGCAGACACATTCTGCAGATTCCCAGCGTTGAATTCGTGATCTATTCCCACACTTCCACTGAAGTTTTTGATATCACCGAGCCTGTCAAAGACAATGGGACCGCTTTCGCTAATTCCCTCCTGGTCTTGTGTAAAGTATTGTCCGGAGAGTATCAGGTTGGTTGCTGGTCTGAGTTGGTATTCTGTCCGTGCGGAACCTGTCACATTGGCGTAGCCGTCGATTGTGGTTGTCAGATCAGACGTATCCAAATCAATTGGACTTCGACGATTATGGCTGAGTGTTAAGAGCGTGTTTAGTTTGTCGCGTTGCCATTCAAGTGTGCCTCGACTGTCAAGGGTACTGTTTTGCTCAAAATTTTGGGAGACCTGAACTGAAAAGGGAACAGTTGCTTTGCGAGTAATGATGTTAATAACGCCGCCGAGCGCAGAATTCCCGAAAAGAGAGGCAGTCGCCCCTTTGACGATTTCTATCCTCTCGACGTTTTCAACAGCGAGTCGTGCCATGTCGAGTTTACCGGCAATACGCCCAACCTGCGGTTCACCATCCACAAGAATCAGGACATATTCAGAGTCAAGCCCTTGAAGTTGCACACCGTCGCCGTGTCCATCGCGATGGATAATGATGCCTGCCGTGTGTTCTAATACCTCTCCAATATTCTCCGCCCCAGTTGCTTCGATCTCCGCGCGTGTAATAAGATTTGTAATAACGGGCGTGTCTTTCAAGCGTTGAGGTGTCCTTGTTGCCGTTACTACGACCGGCTCTAATGCCACTGTCCCGTCGGTTTCAGGCGTATCGTCTCTACTTTCTGCGGAACTCAATATTGCGAGTAGAAACAATCCGAATACAAGTTGTATCAATATCCGTAAAAGCCATTTGAAAGCAGTGTTTGCGCTGCGATAACTAACTGTTCTGTTTGAAAGCATAACTCTTCCTTGTGATTTGTCAGAAGGCTCGCCAAACAAAATTCTCTTGACAATCCCAGTGCTGATAGCGTAATCTAATTAAGGCAGAAAGGGCATCGGGCACGAAACGCGCGAACAAAAAAACGCGAAAGGTCCGCAGTACGCGAAATGCTATCGATTTCAATCGATATGTGTTGATTTTCCTTAGAAACATGGACAGTCGCTAACTGCTAACAATTGGTAGTTGGGTGGCAGTTGGGAGCATGTCCTGTTTCTTGCGTCGCTTTTTCTGCTAATTTTTTCTTTAGTGAATCTTGAATGGACCTCCGCGGGGTTCCTCCTTTAACTCCGGTTGTGTGGAATCAAGGAACACCTCATGAAGTTCAAGTTTGTTCGATTGCGTGAACGCCTCTTTCGGTAATGTCCCGGATTGGGCATGACCCTTGCGGAACTCCTCGGATTCTACCCAGTTTTCAAAATCCTTTCGTGATTCCCAGAGCGTAAAAACAACATACGGATCACCGTCGTTGACGGGACGCAGGACCCGGTTGGAGATGAATCCCGGCATTCCATCAACGAGACGCGCTCGGTTTCGGAACCTATCCTCAAATTCGTCCTGATATTCAGGGGCAACATAGATTCGGTTCGCAACAGTTATCATAAAGGTTCTCCTTCTTTATTGAGAATGAGTCTCATTGTCAAATTTATGGTGAGGCGGGGTATCCTGTTCCCCGCCGACCATTCGGAACATGCTGTACTTCGGCGGATGTCGTTTGTGTTCCCGTTTCGTACGCATCTCCTTTTAAATTTCCACCCTTGGAGGAAAATGATATACCTGAATACCACCCAAAAAATTGAGAATGAGACTCATTATCGTTTTTCTGAAGGCGGTATTCAGAGGGGCAGTATATCAATCAACGCGTTCGAACAGAATCCGAACATATATATTATACTATACGCCATGAACCGATGTCAAATTTTTTTTTGTCGGTTCCTATAAAATTTCGGTTTTGTTCTCTTAAGCGTTTGCAATTTTTGCTATCACTTCCTTTCCCGCTTTAAACAGGTCATGCAAATGTAGATAGCGGAACAGGGAACTCCTACCCGTCAAATACAAATTCTCGAACGTTTCAAAGTATTGGACGAGACGCGTTATCCGTTCTTCAAATCCGACTTCAAGCACAGGATAGGCAAATGGGAGCTTATAAGTTTGATAGTGGATAACCTCTTCTCGCAGTAGCGGTTTAACGCGTTGTAACGCTTCCCATACCTCGGTTTGTAATGCCGCTTCTGGCATGTTCCAAACGGCATCGTCACTGTAACAGGGCAATTCTAACACGATAACCGTTTGTCCCTTGGGTGCCATTTCAATGCTTCGATTTTTGGGTTCATACAGGCGCGTAAATGGAAATTCTTCGTCTGGAAAATAGAGGGAGGCGTTGGGTGAAAGAGCATCTCGATTCAAGCAGAAGACGCAAAGCACAAGGTGGCGGTACTTAATTCCGTCTGCAACAGCCCGGAGTTCTGATGGCGGCGGCGGTTCTAACATCCGTATTGAAAGCGTCAGTGGTAGTGTGTTAATCACTGTGGCAGCTTGTATCTCAATATCGTCGTTTAGAACGATACGCTCAATTTTTCCATCTTTATGAATTAAACGGCTGATTCGGTGCTGCAGCTGAATGTGTCCCTTCCCGATGAATTCGCACAATTTATCGCTAATCATGCCGATACCGTATTTTGGATAATAGAAGGAGCCGTCTAAGTGGTTCGGATTACGAGGAGGACCTAACACAGCTGAACGAAGGAAACTCCCCAGATCCAATCCTTTAAGTCGGTTGCCTGCAATCGCGGTAGAAAGATTGTATGGTGGCTGTCCCCACAGTTTTTCTGAATAGTTTAGTAGGAATCGTTCTGCCAACGTTTTTCCGTACTGATTGATAGCAAATTCCCCGAAATTCTCCGCGTACTTTTCACGGTTGTTATGTAATTGCTCCCATGCAATTTTCAGTAAAGTCTTCGTCTCGAGTTTTTGCGTCAAATCACTCGGCAGGAGTGGAAACCGATAAAATTTTCCTTTGAAAAAGATTTCGCTTGGTGCTTCTACCCTTAACAAATTGTTACCAAGAAGGGTTCTGACCTCTTTAGTGACCTCTGGATCCTTATCATGGAAACGGTGCGCACCGGTGTCGAATCGGAAGTCACCGCTTGGCAAAACCCGAAACTTACAATCTGTCCCTTTAATCTTGAGCGTGCGGCAGTTTCCACCCGCGTGTTTTCCTGCTTCAAAAATGGTGAAATTCACGCCATGCTTCTTGGCATAGTAGCCCGCTGTCAAACCAGCAGGACCGCCGCCAAGGATATGGAGGTTGGTGGTTTCCATCATGTTCTATGCCTCAATACTCAAATAAGGGCAATTCGGGCCACATCCGATTCACATACGGGTTATGGTAAAAAGTCTTTTCCGCTTTCGGTTTCCGGTTTGACAGTTGACTTCCGATAACGACCAATCCGGTTTCCAATTCATCGAGCTGGGCAAGGTCACTTTCGCTTTTAATGGGTATATAAGTTGCGTCCACTGCTTGGGAAGCCAAGTAGTACTGAATCAACGGCACGGATACAATGTGGAGTTTATCGTCCTGTTCGCGTTGTTTGTCACGTAGATATTCGTGTATTTGGGCAATCGCCGTCGGTTTTGTGTGTTGGACAACCATATTCAGTGTGACGTAACTGTAACAGAGGAAGAAGATGATAACAACCCCCCAAGTGATTTTACGCAATCTGCCATTGACTGGCGTTCCTACGATTCGGTTACAAGCAAATGCAATGCCTAATGCTAAAAAAGGTAACAACGGTAAAACGTGTCGGCTTTTATGGATGATATTCTGCCCTAAGAATATCCATACAAGATAGACGACACAGCCGATAAAGACAGGGTTCAAAAATAGAGAATCATTTCCAACAAGTTTTTCTGCAGTCCATTTTTTGAGGGTTCGCCAATTAAGAACCACAATAATCCCGATTATGATTGTCAAGCAGGCGGTTGTGAAGTGACGATCGCGCCAGTAAAGCCCAAAACCGTCTGCCCACACACTTTCAAAAAGTTTTATCAAACGGAACCCTAATTTGGGATGCGTAGAAACAGCACCACCAAAATCTGAAAAGTGTCCTTGACTCTGTGTCTGTGCCGCCGTTATCAACGCGTTCCATCCTGTCATCCAGAGCAACGGAATTAGCCAAACGAGAATACCGATACCCCCTGCTATGATGTATTTCAACCGCTGAGGGTGTTTTAGCCTTACGAATAGCGCGGGCACTAATAACGGAAGATAGGAAAGCCGTATCCCAAGTAAAATGCCAGCAAGGAGGAAACCGATACAATGGGTATAGCACAATAGGTCATGCTTACGACTTTCCGTTTGTAATGTCGTGAAGTAAAGGCTTGCCAAGAGGCATGCAACTCCCATCGCATCCGGCATGTAGCGATTGCCCATCAGCCAGAGCAAGGGGTTCATGAATATCACAAAAATGGCAGTTTTCCCCAGCGATGTGGTGCTTTGAATCTTCGCTATCTTTAGTGTAAAGAAGATTGTGAAGAACGTTGACAATCCACCAAGTAGCGAAAATGCTAACGCATAGCGGCGGATAATCGCATAAAAGAGTTTAGCGGTCCAACAAAAAACAGGATACGCTGGAAAATGCGGTTGCAGTTTGGCGACATTGTAGTCTACCATGCTCAATGCAAAACGAAGACTGTCCAAATCTTCGATGTAGTAGATAGTGCTGAGCAGCCGAGAACCTATGCAGCTGATAAGGACGATACTCCAGATTCTGAATTCCGTCGTCATATATTTAGAAAATTTGGTAGGCGCGCTTTGAGAGCGCGCCTATTGTTTCCCGGTAAACGTGCTTTGGGAACGCATCTACCGGTGGAAAGACATCTCTGCAATTTTAAGCCCCAACTACATTGATGTCTACCAGTTCTCCATGTTCGCGTTGGAGAATCCGTATGCCGCCTGCAGGACATCTTTCGCTCGCTTGTAATTGTTTACCTGTGTATTGTAGGCATTGCTACCCGGTTTTTCATATATGGGTGCTTTTCCCATGATACCATGCAATTCCGCAAGCTGTCCATCTGTAATTAACCGGAACGGATTGTATTGCAGCGCGACCGTGTATCCCTTCATTTCTGCCCAATGTTTGTTTAAGTTGGCGATGTTTTCGTCCGCTGTCCCTAAATCAGACATATCACTAAGCGTATCGTTGATGTAGTGAACGACTGTCGCCGCGATAACTTTTTCCATACCGTTTGCAGCAGTTTGACGATAGGCACTGATTTCCGCAACCGAGCCTTGGTTTGTTATCGCTGTTCTACCGGCGAGGAAGGCACTGAAAATTTCTTGTGTGAAATCCACACCCGATCCACCTTTATCCCGCTTGCCAGCGTTTCTGGAAAGTCCGAAGTTGTATTCAGATTTGAAGTCGATGCTGCCATCGCTATTGGAATCGAATGTGAAATCATCGACCTTTCCAGCGAGCTGATCATCGGTATAACGGAAGTAGTCGCGAGCGGCACCGAAGTAACCGAAGGCTTCATCCCATGCGTGCTCCATTGCGGTATAAGCCTTTCCATCTTTTCCTACACTGTTATCCCGTTCAAGGAGACCGCCAAGATAAACGCCTGTCGCTTGATAATAGGGAACCGCGCCGATAAGCACCTTGTTAACCATCTGCGACATATCCACCCCGTCATCACTCGTGTAAGCCATGGGTGTACCGAGTTTATCCCGGTCTTCCGAATTCTCCGCAATACCTTTGAACCATTCGCGCACCAGATCATCCGCGGTGCGATTGTAACCGATGACCATCTCATCTGAAATCTTGCCGACAAGATTTTTCCCTGTCGAAAGCGCGGAATAGTTGCTTTCGCTTGCCGACAGGGATCCTGTGGTTGTTCGTGTTTTCAGGTTGAGTGCATCATCGTATTCATAGAGCTTAAGCATATCCGCTACGGCAATGGAACGTCCCCCATCTTTTCCTACGCTGTCGGTGAGGGATTTCAAGTCTTGCAACAATAAGTTACGGACGACCTGTCCTGAGTAAGAGACACTACTTTCGCCTGGTGTAAAACGACTGTCAAAGACGTAGGCTGGTGGAACTGCGATTGCGGCATCGCCGTTTTCTGCTAATTCATCAAGTTCATCCTCTTCGTCACTTCCGCAAGCGGACAAGAATAGACTCGCGACAGCTAACAACACCGCTAACCATTGGAATTTTTGGGTCAGGTAATTCATGTTTTCTCCTTCATAATTGATAGATAATGAGACTCATTATCTATCAATTGTTAGTTATGAGTAGGCGCGATTTTGGGAGGCTCCGATGGATACACCTCCCTTCAGTATACGCCTGTGTTAGAAACCTTGCTTGATACCGAAAAGTATCTGTCGTCTCGGTCCAATCAGAATGCCCGAGCTCAAGTTGGCTTCGGGTTGCCCCGCATTTGAATGCAGCCGCGACCCGATATATACGTGATCGAAAATGTTTTTGGCAGTCAGAAATATCTGCCACTGTTTGGTTAATTGGTAATCTATGCTGGCATTGACAATTGCGTAACTCGGAATCGGTCCGGTATCTCCACGGTTGAAAGTCTGCTGGAGATTTTCAAAGTCTGTGAAGACCTCGTCCACGAACCGCATATCTGCCCGCATGCGAACAACATCACCGATGCGTTTTGCTAATCCTACCGTGAAGGTGTGTCGCGGGGCATAGGGTAATTCGTTGCCGTCCAACGTTACATCGACATTACCGGCGATAGTGGCTGACTTCACGATACCATCAATAATGTTTGTCTGAAGGTATGTATATGAGAGATTGATGTCAGGTAGTATTGACACGAATTCTGATAATCCTAAGGTCGTTGCCATCTCTATGCCCGATAGATCGACCTTGCCTAAGTTTTTAAAAGCTGTGCCGCGTCCGGCTGCGACTAAATCTTCAACCCTAATCAGAAATCCAGCGGCTTCTATAATAATCCCAGGCACCCATGAACGAAATCCCAGTTCCATGTTCCAACTTTTCTCAGGTTTGAGATCGAGTCCACCTGCATCGATGCTCTGTCCGAAGTTCGTAATCTTCAGCGCACCACTGGAGGGGGCTGTATATCCTCGATGAATACCACCGAAAAGGTTTAATTGTCCCAACTCGTAGTTCACACCGATTCCCGGCAACAGGACTGACGAGACCTTGTCCGCAAGCACCGAGCCGCGTAATCTATCCACCCGATCCTGTTTGAAAACCTCAAACCGTAAGCCTGGTGTAACAGTTAACCTTTTAAAATTCATCTGCTCCTTGGCATAGAGTGCCAAGGCAAGCGTTTCGTAATGATGACTCTGCCCAACAATGTTCACTGGATCTTCCTCGGAACCAGGGGTGCCAGTGTAATAAACACCGT
Source organism: Candidatus Poribacteria bacterium (assembly GCA_022821725.1). Classification (GTDB taxonomy): domain Bacteria; phylum Poribacteria; class WGA-4E; order WGA-4E; family WGA-3G; genus WGA-3G. The sequence goes on from JAJEDB010000039.1 coordinate 86,833, forward strand.
CGCGGGCATCCGGAGCATCTCCGGTTTTCTTATCGTCAATAAAACGTTCCCAATGGACTCTGCCCCCAATTTCAGCGCGTCCTAAATTCCCCGCGATTCCGTGAGTGAGGGTATAGTTCTGTTCAATTCCACCCACATAGAAGGTGCGGAGGATACCGAAATTACTCTTTCCATTGCCGGTTCTGACGAGGTCACCCGTTTGAAAATACGGCACTGGGACCAGATTCCCGGTTTCAAGTGCCTCGGGACGCACGAAGATATCGTCCTCACGCCACCACCGTCGGTCAAATCCGCTTGTATACATGATCGTATTACTGACGAGGTTCGTCGAAATTTTGTTGGTATAGATGAGGTCAAGTGATGTCCGCAGTACTTTAAAATTGTCATCCTCTTTTGGATTGAAATTTGGATCTGTTTGGAAGGAGTACTCTGTCAAACCCGTATACGTTGCGTTCGAGTTTTCAAAATTACCGTTTAGTTTGAGATAGAGCGTTTTTGCTTCGCTCAGTTGGAAAAGTGTTTTTACGGTGCCATTTACCTGATCAAATGTATTGTTTTCTCTAAAACCATCCCCATGTTTGTAGAGCAGTTGGACATCAGACAGCACCTTTTCCGGGTTTCCGATACCTCTCCACTCTGAAAATGCACTGTAGTACCCGTTGTTACCTACCGTTAGCTGATTTGCTAATCCTTTTGTCCCGTCAGGTTTTCGGGTTGTATAGTTGATAACACCCCCCATCGTTTGCGGTCCATATCGGAGGGCAGCACTCCCTTTAACAACCTCGACGGCGGCAATTCGGTCTGCCGGTGGGTTGTAGTATGCATTCGGATATATGTAGACTGCGGGTTGGATCGGGACACCATCTTCAAGTATAAGGACCCGTGCGCTTCGACGAGGGTTCAACCCGCGAATACTGACGCTCACGCGCGAGTTACCAAAACCGTCGTCGGCATAACCGTTGATGCCGGGTATTAATTCGAGCAATTCTTGGGTTCCAACGGGTCTTACGAGATCAACGGTTTCTGGTTCCAACATGCTCATGGTTCCAGTGAGTTTTCGGTGCTTACGCGATGATTTGCCAATAATTTCTATCGGGGCGAGTTGGAAGGTTTGGGTGGACAGCGAAATCTCTAAATTGTGCGTTGAATTGGACGTGAGTTCAAGCATCTCGCTGTAACGATTATAGCCAATTGAACTCACCTGAAGCTGCTGCGCCCCTTGGATGTCCTGAGAAAATCGGAAATTACCGTCTCTATCTGTCGTTTTCTCTGCCACAATCTGTCCGTCCGATTCGATCTTAACAGCGGCTCCCGGAATCGGTTGCCCTGTCTCTTTGTCAGTGACTTTGCCGCTAATTTCAGTTGAACCTTGGCAAATGTGTGGCATACTCAATAGCACGGCTAAAACGATTACGATTGTTGCTATTTTAGTGCAAGTTTTTGGTCGCCATAACAAAACCTGGCTGCAGGTTGTCTTAAAAAATTGATACATCGGTTCTATTTCCTGCGCTTTCAAAAGCGTTTTGGATTCGTAGTTGTGACGCGGTTGTTAATTTTACTGCTTTGCTCATCTTTAACCGTATTATCCGTGTTGCCGGTTCCACTAACTGGCAGATTCGTGTTACCGTAACTGCCGCCCTCTTCAGCAACTTCGGACTGTGGCGCGAGTATAGGATCGCTCTCACAACCGAACAAAGTTAAAGTGGCTGCCATAGCACAGACTAACAACAAAATCTTGAATACGATAGGGGCTAAGTTCATCTGTTAATCCTTAAATCTGGAACTGTAATACTTATAAATTGATATTAAGACTCATTATCTATATACACGGCACCAACTAACGTTGGTGCGGATAGGACCCTTTTTACAAAGACTCTAAGAACGCAATGAGTGCATCGCGTTCCTCCTTAGACATCTGTTCAACGGCTTGCCGTGATGCTGCCGCTTCCCCGCCGTGCCAGAGAATCGCTTCCATTAAGTCCCGCGCCCTCCCGTCATGGAGGAAGTTCGTATGACCGTTAACCCTTCTCACCAAACCGATACCCCATAGTGGGGGTGTCCGCCATTCGCGACCGTTGGCGCGAAAATCGGAACGATTGTCCGCTAAATCGGGTCCCATGTCGTGTAACAACATATCCGTGAACGGTTGAATTGTCTGGTTGCTCACTGAAGGGACGCCTGCTAAGACACCGGTTCTTAACGTCGGAACATGACAACTGGCGCATTGTGCTTTAGCAAAAAGTACTTCGCCTTGTTTAACCTGTGGATCGTCTACATTGCGTCGCGCTGGCACTGCCAGTGTTTGAACGTAGAACGTCACCACTTCTAAAATCTCGTCGCTAATTTCCGGTGTTGCGTCATGTGCAGTGAGTTGCGATTGCCCCGCTGAGTTTTCCGTCATGAACAGGGATGTCGTTAGACCCATGTCGTCGTGATATGCTGCTGCAACCTGTTGCAACAGTGTCGGTTGGTTCGCTTTCCATCCGAAACGCCCAAGGGTATAACGCTGTTCGACGACATCCCACACATAGTTGGGCTTTCCAGATATGCCGTCTCCATTAGCATCAGCTTCATCTGCATAAGCAAGGATGGTATCTTCGGGAATCGCTTCCAGCAAACCCAGTCCAAAGACGGAGGGCGCGACGCGTGGTGATAATTCAACCTCTTCTGGCAGGGGTTGATAGGTTTCCGTAAATGTGTAATTCGGATAACGCAAATGCACACGTGTCCCGTCTGCTGTTGTGAGTGTTTGTTCGGTATAGTCAATTTTGATCTTACCCTCTGGGGCTGTTCCGAAAATGGCGCGGTTGTTAAGTTGTGTACCGAATCCTGGAACGGGGATAGGCGGTTGTCCATCTATCGCATCTGCTGGCTTCGGAAGACTGAGCCTAAAGAGCATAGACACGAATTTCTCATCAACTTTTGGCGGCCGCCCACGACCATCCCGGGAATGACAGTTGATGCACGAAATATTGTTGTAGATAGGTCCCAGCCCAGGGTTTACTTCCGCAGGTGCTGTTACAAAATTGGCTTCAAATTCGACATCGCCTTCCAGATGCTTTTCAAATGCCGAGGCCGAAAGGTTGGGAGCAGGGGTTGAAAACGCGTGGCTTGATGCATCGAAGACAGTCGTCTCACCACCGGAGAGCTCGCTTGTTGCAAATACGGGTGTCGATTCTACAGCCACGGGTGACTCGGCATCACACGCACTTAGCAAAATTGACATCAAAAGGATTAGAGGGAGTAAACTAAAAAAAGATTTCATCTCTCTCGCTATTGATATCACAATAAGACTATAAATCTGTAGTGAGGGAACAGCATCTCTGCTGTTCCCCGCAAAAACGAAATAGCCCTTTCGTGTTTACATTTTTGGAATTAAACGTTTTACAAACTCTATTAATTAAACTCACTCGATTGGACGAGCGGCAGTATATTTTGTTCGAGGGTCAGTTGAACTGTGCTGACGGCATCAATCGCAGCTTGGACAGCACCGCGGTTCGCGGTAATCGAATCCCGGAACGGATCTGGAATTGCGCCGATAGCAGAAATCGCTGCCTGCACCTCTTGCTGGAAACGAGCGTCTAACGCTGGATCTTGACCGTTCACGAATCCGTTGAGCCCTTTTCCATAGACGTTCTGAATCCCACGGATGTTGTTTTGGAAGTCCGAGATGGAATTGAAACTGAACTGAGATTCAACAAGGGTTGTGTCAGATTCGTTGTAGGGATCGGAGATCTTACCATTCGCTACCTCATCGGCAATGACGATCATGCCGTTGACGATCTCTTGCACTGCTGCACTTTGTGACGGGTAGACAACACTGCCCGTGCCAGCTTGGGCAACTGCGCTGACAAAATTTTCGCCGCTTGGTGCCCATGCCGCCTGAAGTTGAGAGGTACTTACCTTGAGATTCTCTGTCGTCGAAAGGAGGTACTCCAACTCACGATCCGTTATATCCGATGCTTGGCGTTGGTCTCCTTCGCGGAACAGCAGGAATTCAATTGTATGAAAACCTTTCTGTGTATCTTCTAATCCACCGACAAAATCCACTGTTAAGGAATCGCCGCTGTCCAGAACGGATTGTAGATTGACACGATCAACCGGCCAGCTATCCAGTGCCGGATCGAGTCCTTGCGTGTCTACCGGACCGAACAGGAACGCTTCGCTCTGTTCCCACGGTATTCGCGTGGCTATCCACGCTTGCTGCGCTTTTTCGAGATTCCCTTGCGAGGTATCGCTTTCCAATGCCTTGACAGCGGCTAAAAGTTCCCCCGCTTTATTGTCCAGATCGGTATAGGTGGATAACACGAGACCATTCGCAAAATCGTTGAGCATCGTGGTGGCATCAAAAGCCTCAGCGTGATCGTGATCATCGTGCTCATCTGTTTCTTCATCGCTACCGCATCCGACAACAAAAGCGGCTGCAAGTAGCAAACAGAAGAGCAATGTCCAAATCTTATAAACTTTCATAAAAACCTCCATGGTACAGTTATTAGTCTTCAGTTAGTTAAAGAAGACATCTGTCTATCAACCGCTCTTTAACGGATAACCGATGACTGAAAACTGACAACTGTCATTAATATTGAAAACCGAAACCGAGCGAAAAGGTGTTTTCTCGGTTTTTATCTTTTGCCGCTAACCGACGAACGGAATAATGGCTCTTGAAAACCATCTTTGGATGGACGTGGTAGTTAACGCCAAAGGTCCATGCCGTTCTTTCCCATCGTGGATTGTCGAAGATAATACCTTCAACACTCGCCATCGTATCGTAATAGTCGTAACGCGCAAAAACATCTAAGACCTGGTCTGGAGGCGTGTCCTGCAGATCTTGGTGTTCCGGGCTGTTGTTAGGTTGTCTGAAAAGTGATAATACGTCGTAACCCGCCTCAATGTACCAACCTAAGGCTGAACTCCCTATCGGAGTTCGCTTTGCATTGAGATTATTGGAGAGGGTCCGGTTGACTTTAGACAGTTGATCGGCATTCTCAAGCATTCCCCATAGAAATAACCCGCGAACTTTCACAGCATTCATTTCGTAGAATCCGTGAATGCTTGCAATTCCGACGTATGCATCGAAATCTACGTCAGGTTTCGGTCGATTTGCCGCAGTATCTCCGTAATAACCGGAGAGGCCGACGGTAGCGTTTTCATGAAATGCATAATCGAGGCGTCCGACGAATGCGGGTGCTTCGGCGTTGATTGTTTCAAATCGGAGTTGGTGTCCGCGAACGATCCAGTGCCGAGAACTGAAACCCGTTGAATCCAGTCCGTTAACAATTTGTGCCTGATAGTTCAGTGAACCAAGCGATCCAAAAATTTCAATACCTGTTTCATGCCAGATGGTTGGAATAATGTGTGCCTCCGCTTCGGGACGCGTTGTCGTAAAATAGTGTTGTGGTCGATGTCGTTTCGCGACGAGTCCGACTGGGACGATGATGTGCCCAACGCGGAGATTAAAGGATGGCTGGAAGGAAAAGACAGCGGCAAGTTTTTCGACAATAATTTCGCCGCCTTTTTCGATTTCTGTCTCAAACTCCCCGAACTCTTCAAATTTGTCGAATTCCATGGTGCTGCCAGTGCCGCCATGCTCGAATTCAAGTTCCGACTCGAGTCGGATGGTGTCATTAATACGGTATTTCGGCGCGATAACGAAGCGTTCCACATCAATAGCAGCGCGTCTGCCTGGATCGAGCTCCCAATCGAAATGGGAGTAGTGAATCACGCCGTAGCCAGAGACCGAGAATGGATTTGGTTCAGCAATAACACCGACACTGAGTGAAATAAACATTCCACAAACCGCAAGAAATCTTATAGAATTTGCCAATTGTTTTTTCATGAATATGATTTTTAAAATGATATTGAGACTCATTATCATTTTTAGTCTTTGGTTGCTCGGTAGTTTGAATATTTGTTGGAGATTGCGTTCTAAAAAATTGATAACGAATCTCATTATCTTTTATTTAATTATACCCACAATTCTCGCGAATGTCAAAAAAAATCGCGAGTCATTCGCAAATAACCCGATGAATTGTATTAATTATACTCACAATTTTCGAGAATGTCAAAAAAATCTGCAAAAAATATCAAAGTTTGCAATCCACTAAAATCGGATTTGATATGTGTGGACAGCCGTTTGTCCATCTTTGCTATCAAATTCCATGTATGTTTCCGGCAGTGCTGTTGCATAGCCGAATCAAATAATAGTGATGTTGGAACAACGCCTTCTATAGAGATTTCAACGAGATCTAAGTCTGCTATTGGGATTTATCGACTTCTATCATCAATAAACCCCCATAGAGATCGGCTATTCTTATAGGACTTACGCAGTCTGCTTTTTTGTAGCACAAACTTTCCAGTTTGTGTCGGAAGTAACGTGTGTTTTTGCGAGAATTCCCATCTCAGAGAACGCGCTATAGTCAAAATTGCGTAAGTCCTGTCTTATAAACTATTGACTCAGTCAACCCATCGGAGTACATCATGCAAAGGTTTCCGTTGCGGCGTTGGGATTTCATCCGGATAGCCCATGTAATAGAAGCCTATGATGTATTCGGTTTCTGAATCGATACCGAGTAGATCGTAAGTTCCTTGTTCCAACGTAATCCCGCCCGTACTCCACTGCATACCGATGCCTTGTTCCCAACCAGCGAGTTGAATGTTGAGCATTGAACAGCACACGGTAGCATAATCTTCTCGCTGCCGTTGGTCGTTTCCTTCTTGAATACAAGAAACCGCGACGATTGTCGGCTTGGACATGAACTTTTGGACCCCGCGTTCTGCAATTTCAGCGAGAGTTTCTTCTGTCACTGCCTTGGCCGCCTCCGGATTGGATGTTACTTTCTCAACCTGAATTTCGCCATACCGTTCGGCAAGTTTCAGTTTCACTTCTTCGCCAATGACGGTAAACCGCCACGGTTCAGTAAGATGGTGGTTTGGTGCCCAGATGCCCGCATAAAGAAGATCTTCAAGAATGCTCTTCGGCACTGGATCTGGCTTGAATTTGAAAATTGTCCGACGCGACTGAATCGCTTCCATAACGGACATCTTTCCATTGTTGCTGGTGTTAATCTGTGCCATGATTTCCTCCTTGATTGGTTTGTTGGTTTCAGCCAGAAAAATTATTCTCTGGATTCCGTTTTACAGCAACTAACATAATAGCGGCGAGATTCTCTGCATAATCCCGAAACACCTGTCGCATGGCTTTCACTCGATGCCGGGCTTCGCTGTCACGTAAAACATTCCGCCCGAAACGGAGTGCCCCCCAAAACCCCTCATCCTGAATCAAGCGTTTCGGTTCCAGCAGATGCATGGGGGCAGTTGCTTGTGTATGGACGATGAACCCTTCAGCTTCTAACAGTACCCGCCATTCAGGGACGGTGAGCGGACGGGCACCGACATGTATAGCATCTGTGAGTGCTTTCTGAATTTCTTGTTTGGTATCTTCATCCAGATCTTCCGGAACAAGACAGAGTTCATGAATCCCATAACGGCCTGTAGGTTTCATCATCCGAAATGCCTCTTGCACAATCTGCTGCTTTTTACTGGGTGTCTGCATTGTCAGCATAGCTTCACCATAGACAACTGTTGCTGTCGCATCTGGCAGTCCTGTCTCTTCTGCCTGTCCAATCAAACACGTCTGATGGTTTCCCGTTAAGTATTGACGCACTGCCTTGGCAGCGGCTGCGTCGCGTTCGACAGCCGTATAAGAAGCCGGTCTCTGTTTCAGAGTCAATTGTGCTGTAAACCCCAAACCCGGGGCAAACTCCACGACATCATCTGAAGGTTTTATATACAACCCATTCAACATCTGACGGGTCAGTTCTCGCCCACCGGGTCGCAGAACACGCTTCCCGAGTCGAGCCAAAAGCCAGTGTCCCGGCATTTTGGTGGTGTCAAGTTTCTCACCAAGGGTTCCTTCTTGGTTATTGACGCGCATTGTTTCCTCCTTTTTCATTTCTGCTATTTTGAAAGTGAGTCTCATTATCAAAAATAGTATGCGGCTTTTGTAGGAATTTCAATCTCACGCTGGAGCGAACGTTTGAAGGAAATTGCCTATCTTCAATAAATGAGAATGAGACTCATTTTCGTATTCGTGCCTGCGCTGCTTGCGAGGGTCCAAAAAATCGCAAGAAATTGCAGATAACTGCACAAATTGTATTAAGTATACCCACAATTTCTGTAAATGTCAAAAAAATATTAAAATTTTTTAGCAAAAGCCCAAAATAGAGGGTATTAACGGTTCAATTACCGCTTTTTTTATTCTTTCTCCCAGATTTGCACGTCGTGTCCTGGTCCATCAAACGGATATTCGCCATACGCCAGCGAAAGGGACCCGTCATCAGTGAGTTTCCAAATAATGTGAAGTTGATGTGGTGAAACGCTGGTGTCCACGCGCTCAAGAAACATAAGCTGCAAACCGTCGGCTGTCGTTACGTTCCCCTTTGTCCAGAGAATACCTTCACCATCCGTGTAAGTTCCTTCGGACAACAAAACCTTGTGGGGTATCTCTGGAGGTAAGGTAAAACTTTCGCCTATCGTAAAAGGCGAATTTAAGTTTGTTTGTCGCACAAGTTTCCACGTTCCGGGTGCAGGCATTTCAACACCATTTTGATCGACAACCCAAATATGATCGCGTTCTTGTATCGGAATTGAGATGTCTATCTGCGGTGTCCCTGGTTTTGCTATTTGCTGAGCCCGATCGCATGAGAAAAGTCCTGTAACTAAAGTAATAATAGCCAGTATAGACGCGAATTTTGTGATTTTTTTACTGTTCATGTTGAATTCCTTTGTTTTTTGAATGGAAAGTTATCGTTCCAAAATGATGCGCTAAGCAACAAGGGTCTGGATGGGATATTCAAGAAGATAGGACAGAGAATACTCGTCGGACGGTGGTTGGTACTCACCATCGTATTCTGGGGCTGTCCAAAAGGGACTCCAAATCGTGGCTCGATCCTGACCGATGTAAAGTGTTTTTCCAATGACTGCCCATGCTGTGCCATCGGATGTAAACGCGATACAACCCGTGCTAATCCGATCGGTGGGTGCTGTGAGCTGGTCGTTGAGTTGCTTCCACGTCTCGCCGCCATTCTCTGAACGGCAGAGCCAAGCGCCACCGCCTCTCGGTCCGCTTTGGACTGTGGCGATCAGTAGGTCTCGGTCTGCTGGGTGGACAGCAATAGCCGTGCCGTAGCGACGCGGTAAACCGTGAAACCGATGTTCCCAGGAGTGCCCACGGTCGGCACTGACATAAACACCGTTTTGCGTGTTGGCATAAACTCGATTATCGTCTGCAGGACACGTAGTGACCTGATGGACATCTTCATGGAGTTCCGGCGTGACGGGTTCCCAGGAAATCCCTTCATCGTGGGAACGCATGATACTTCCGACGTGGATATCTGCGTAACAAAAGCCGTCTTGGGTTTTGGCAAAAGTCCGCACGGCTGGTGGACCGCCCCACGGCGTATACCAATCTTGCCTACATTCTAATTCGTCAAAGGCGACGACCCGTTCAGCCGGTCCCTCTTCTCCAACGAGGCGATAAACGTAAGCACCCTCATCTGTTCCGATGAGCAGGGTCAACGGATCCTCACGAACAACGAGCAATGCAGCGATTGGATCCTCTATACCTGTTGGGATTCGTTTCTCACCATTCTCCGATAAAACGAGTAGTGTTCCATCCGACAAAGCAGACACCACCGTTTTGCCGCTTGACAGTGAAACCATCCCACCATGCGGTGCCATTCCGCCAAGAGTGCCTTCATAGGCGAGGGTAGGTTCACTATTTCCATCATCTCCAACGGCATAGATAGCGTTGTAAGTTGCGATAAACATGATGTTCCCTCCTTTAGATTTTTGCAATAAATAATGGGTAATTGCGTCCTATTCGTTTGCCTCAACATCCACGAGTAGTTCCCGTCCATTCAAGGGCTGGACCGGCCGGTTGTTGTCATGGATAATTGCTCTAAACGCTGCAATTTGTGCTTCAGACATCTCGATCGGGGTTGTCAGCATAATCCATTTGACATCTTCTGAACAAGGCGGGGTCGTCAGTGAACCATCGTAGCGGTAGGTGTTGGAAAAAGAGCGCACCACCTCGTCGGTTACCTGTCCATTTGCTGACAACATACGGTGAAGATGTACGTTGATCTGTTCAATGTGTAGCGTTTCGCCTGGGACTGCAGGCAAATGGGCCCAAACAGGGTCAAATGCGGCGTTGTGGCTACCGCTCTTGATCAGCAATCCAACGACTGCCAAGCTGCCCGCCTCGCTTTTATGAACGAGGTGCATCTCCATATCAAACGGTTGACCTGCTACTGTGTGTTCGCTCGGCGCGTGGAAATGGAATTGGAGAAGTTGGTACCGCGTGTCATCAACCACAATCCAGTTCCCTTCTGGAGAAGCAACTTCAATTGTATGACCAGTGTGGCGGATGTTCAGGTCTGTTGTCCGATAGTACTCATAAGTGATAGGGGACAGTTTTACTGGTGTCGGGTTCACAAGATCAATCGGTGATTGATGTTTTCCTACACCACAAAGGATATATTCCGGACTGAGTTCCGCCCACACGTCTGGTCCATTCTTTGCTTCGTAACCCCATTCTATTTTCTTGGTCTGGGATGGGGCATTCCTTGTCTTTCCACAACTTGTTATACACATAAAAACACACATAATACCAATCAATGACTTTGTAATAGGATGCAAACCACATCCTAAAATTAGTTTTGCAAACTCCATGTAAATTATCTCTTTCGGTGTCAAAACCCCTGAATTCATTCGGGGATCTATCACCCGTAAGCCATTTCTGGATGTTTCCCCAAAACCCGCAGCAGCCGTTCATCTGCCCCTTCCAAGACGTAATCCGGCATGCGGTAATTCAGGTAGGGCCAGAACCGCTGTGCGACAAAGCGTTGCCCGTAGACTTGATGGAAAAGATAACGGACGCGATCCGTCTGGTTCGGTGCCCCTCGATGCCACGTCTGCCCATTGAGCAGATAGAGATCGCCTGCTTTCATGAGGAGTGAAACAGGTGTTTTGCCATCAAAGGTTGGGTGTTCCGAATCATCGGGTTGTCGTCCGGAGTAATGGCTACCGGGAACGAATTGGGATGGACCGTATTTAACATCATCTTGATCGGTCAGTGCGATTTGCACGGACATACGGAGCACGGGCATCCGTAATCTCGGATCGTGCCGTTCCATCTCTGATGTAATCGGAAATTCTACACCATCGTCGATATGGAACCGGTTGATCCCTAAATCTTTTCGGTTGAGAATACACCCTTGAGCGATACAATGGCAGTGCTCACCTAACACATTTTCAGCGATGCCGATAATGGGTTCGCGCACCAGTAAGTCGCGAAACATGAGATCGCACTCAAAAAGGCGATGCACCACGATTGGATCTTTACCATCTTGTCGAGAACCTTTAACATTCCGCTTATGCATGAAGTAAGGCTCGGCAAAAATTTCGTCAACACGCGCGACTATTCGTTCACACTCTTCGCTTGAGAGTACATTTCGGATAATCGTTACACCGTTTTGATAGAAATCCGCCAAGGTAGCGTTCAAGGTATCTGGAGGTAGAGGCTCGGCGGGAAGTACTTGTTCTATTGGCATTGGTTATGCTCCATAGAGAGGCTATACCTAAACAAAGAGAAGCTGCCCGCCTGTCACAAACTGAACGTGCTGGCAGCTTTATATGTTAATTGTTGCCTTGCTTACAGCGCGAATGTCTTCTCGTCGTCAAGGGCCATCAGTGCGAACCATGTATTGATGTCCGTCCGCTCTGGGGCAATCCGGCTGAGCATTTTCGCCATCATTGCCTCGTGCCTTTCAGTTGCAGGACCCATTTGCTTCATCCGTTCGTTATAGGCTTCGATATCCGATTCGCTTTTCGGATGGTTTGTCTTCAACCACGCTTCAACGTCTGCATCGGTTGACAATGTCTTCAATGCCTCAGCGAATTCTGCGGCGGAGATTCCCAAGAAAGAGAGTGTTGCCCGATCAACCCCTGAATCTTCACCGTAAAAATAGGCACCCACCGTATCACTGTTAGATGCGCGCCCTTTGTCAATCAACCGTGCGAGTTGAACCATTCCGTAGACATCCGTGTTATAAGGGCTTCGGGGCGCGCGGCGGTTGAGGTCAATAATACCGAAACTCAACTGATCGTCCACGTCCTGAAGCATAACCCATGTCGTAATGTCTGTGCGGGTCGGATCGACTTCTTGACAGCGCGCTTCAAACCGTTCCCGTGTCGATTCGTTGGGTCCGTAGTTTACCAACGTCTGATTGAATTCATCGATGTCGTCCTGCGATTTACCGCAGTTTTCCAGTACCCATGCGCCGAGTTCGAGATTATTCGGGTTGTTGACCGCTGCTTCCTGAAAATCTGCAGTTGAAATACCGAGGAATGCTAAAATACGTACATCTTGCCCGGAATTGTCGCCGTATAGGTACTCACCAATTGTGCCTGCGCGTTCTGCTCTCGCCTTGTCTGTCATACGCGCGACACCGCAGATGCCACCGACATCTTTGGCACGTGCGCTGCGAGGTGGAACAACAGTCAGGTCGACCTGCCAGAAGCTTCCCCAATCGTCGAGTTCCATCGACTGTAATACCGTTGTAATATCGGTTCTGCCTGGGGCAAAACGAGCGAGTCGCTCCTTCAACCGTTGTTTGTGTCCCTCTGTGTCAGGGAGTTGACTGAGGGCGGCATCATTAAACTCAGCGATCTCTGCTGCGGTTTTTCCACTTGTTTCAAGTACCCAGTGTCCCAGAGCAGTATCATCGTGTTCGTCAACCGCTTCGGCGTAAGCATCGGCGGAAATCCCCAAAAACGTTAAGACCCGTTGATCCAAACCGGAACTCTCACCGTAGATATAATCACCGAGAGTTTCTGCGTTATGTGCGCGTGCCTTGTCTGTCATCCGTGCCGCGCCTACGATCCCAGCGATTCCGAGATTTGAAGGGCGACGTGGCGGTTGGCGTGTCAAATCCATAATGTATGTCCTTCCAGTTCAAGAAATGAGATATTATATCTTTATCAAATATTTTAGCATGCTCAGAAAGCGTGTCAAGAGAAAAAGTAAATTGACTCTCTAATTTACCTTGTTAATTTTCATGGGACATTGTATATTTATATCAAAAATTCATGGAGGCATATAATGGGATTTCCTGTTTACGATTACCGCACAGATATACGGAATATATTGGTGACACCGCAAATTCGCTCTCGATTTCTAAGGATGGAGCCTGGACAAAGTGCCCAACTTCATAGTCATGACTTGGGACATGAAATTTTCCTAATTCTGGAAGGGCGCGTCGAATTTGAGATTGAGGGTGAAACTGAAGAACTCGGACCAGGGCAAATGTGTGTCGCTTTGGCAGACCAACCGCACACAGTGCGAGTTCTCGGTGATGAACCTATAACAATGTATCTGTCTGTCACCCCACACATCCACCCCACGCACACGCCGCGGACAGAAAAAGGTGAACGATTACCGCACAATTTTACCCCTTCTCGTGCTTACGATGTTGAGCCGGATATGCAGGTATCGGTAGCGGAACTCGTTGCACGCCAGATACACGCTGCACAATTGTTGGAAGAACTTACCCACACCTGTGCGGCAGTTCAGCAGGAGATGGGCACGCAACTTAAGACAGCGCTCGCTGAGGATGATACCGACACCGCTATCGCAGCCCGTAAAGCAATGTGGGAAGCCATCTATCCGGTTTACAAGGCTGTCGCTGAATTAGGTGATGTTTGGAACGCGCTAGCGCCCCGCGTGACCCAATAGACTATTTTTAATTTGCTTTGTTTTCGTGTTTATGCTATACTTAAAAACAAACCGTATATTCGCCTAATTTACGGAAAATTATCTAAATTTGAACCGAATTTGATTTGACAACGTTTTAAAATTAGGGTAAACTTATCTTTTAACCTTTAAGGTCCCATTTGCACGACTCACCTTGCGCTCTGATTCCAATGCGCTGGTGCGGAAGAATCTCCCATATTGATTACGGTTGAAATCTTTTGTCAAACAGGGGACTATAATCTTTACCGAAGGTAAGGAAATGTCAGAATATAAATGAATTATGAAGGAGTGTCTTATGAAAGACCAGCTTTTTAATAGGAAAGCCCTTTTTTCCTTATTAGCTGTTGTAATGTGTTTAGGGTTTACAGCCATGAGTTACGGCGATGCCCACGGTGGAGCCGTCGTTTCTGTAGAACCTGCTGAAGTCGAATCCCCAGCAGCTGGGGAAGAACTCATGGTGAATATTAACATAACCGGTGGTGCAGATGTTGCTGGATATCAGATAACCGTAAGCTTTGATCCAACTGCGCTTGAGTATGTTTCTGGTGGGAATGCAGACTATTTGCCCGCAGGTGCCTTTGCAGTGCCGCCTGCTACAACTGACAGTAGCGTTACAATCGCTGGAACCTCTTTGACAGGAGCTGCTCCGGATGCCGATGGCACACTCGCTACGGTAACATTTACAGTCGTTGAGGCAAAAGCATCTGCTATCAGTTTGACGGATGTTACACTTGCTGATGCCGATGCTGCTGCATTAGAAGTCACCACTATGGACGGTATGGTTACTGTTGCGGGTGCTGCTCCAGCAGCCGAAGAACCCGCCGCTGAGGAAGAAGCGGACGATGCCGAAGCCGCTGATGCTGAAGCTGATGCTGAAGCTGATGCTGAAGCTGCCGAAGCGGACGATGCCGAAGCCGTCGATGCCGCTCCTGAAATGCCGGTGAGCCAGATGTTCGAGATTACGCTCACGAACCTGACGGAGGGTGTACACGGTGAAAGCGGACAAACGTTCTCTCCCGCCATTTTCGCAGCACACCCTGCCGGCGTTACACTTGCCGCGGTCGGTCAGCCCGCAAATGACGCGATTGTCGCGCTTGCTGAAGGTGGAGATACGTCAGGGCTTGAAGCACTTGCAACTGCTGCAGGCGCGAACGTCATGATCGCTATGAATGCGGATATGACGCGTCGGTATACGATGCCAGGTCAATCTACGACGGTCACTATAACGGCTGATATGACGAATTCTTCGCTCTCTGTCGGATCAATGTTGGTCTCAACAAACGATGCGTTCATCGCTGCGATTGATGTACCCCTCTTTGATGAAGACGGTATGCCTGTCTCGACCACTATTGACTTGATGGCGTATGATGCCGGGAGTGAAGATAACACAGAGATGGCTTCCGATATTCCGGGACCGCTCGGTTTAGATGCAGCGACGGATCCCCCGGGAAGCAATGAACGTGTTCCGACGGAAGGTGGTGTCATTGCAGCGCATGAAGGTATCCAAGGGGGTGGTGATGTCACTGAAGGGTTTGCATGGGAAGAACCGACAGCGATGTTGACGATCACGCCAGTTGACGCGCCTGCGGAACCGATGCCCGAGGAACCGATGCCGGAACCGGTCGTAGAAGGTCCTGGTTTTGATGTGACGCTTGAAGCGGGTTTGAACATGATTTCGATTCCGCTGATGCCGGAAGAACCCTACACAGCAAAATCACTCGCAGAAATGCTGGGTGCGACGGTTGTGATCCAACTTGATGCAGCAACCCAGGGTTTCGTGGGTTACACGGTAGCCGATGAAGGTTATGGCTTTAGTATTGACGGTGGCAAAGGTTATATCGTGAATACGCCTGCTGGTGCCGCAGTGAAGTTCACGGGTGATGCATGGGACAACCAACCTGAACCTGAAGAAGCCCCTGCTGAAGAACCCGTTGCTGAAGAAGAGGCGCCTGCTGAAGAGGAAGTCGCTGAAGAACCCGCCGCCGAAGAAGAGGCTCCCGCAGCGGAAGAGGTTGCTGAAGAACCCGCCGCTGAAGAGGAAGTCGCTGAAGAAGCAGCACCTGCTGATGACGCAGCCGCAGATGCCGGTGATGCCGCACCCGCTGCACCCGCACGCTCAACCTACAAGAGCGCGTGGGCGTTCATCGTTACCAGCGACATTCAGGGCATGGAAACGGGCACGGCATATACTGTCGTCGCTGAGAATCTCCGCACTGGCGTTATCGCTACGGAGAACATCACAAGCGCAGCGAAACGTTCCTCTGCCGTCTGGGCAGACCTGAATCGCAAGAGCGTCGTTGAAGCCGGTGATAAACTCAAAGTTGCCCTTTACGACGACACCAACAGAATCGTCTCAGGTCCCTTCCAACGCACGGTGACGACGAGTGACATTCGCAATGCCTTCTTGAGTCTACAACTGCGGGTTGGCGATGTGCAGCCGCAAGACACGTTGCTTGCGCAGAACTTCCCGAATCCGTTCAATCCTGAAACATGGATCCCGTATCAGTTGAACAAAGCGACCGAAGTGAAGATTTCGATCTATGATGTATCGGGTCGTTTGGTGCGTTCGTTAGATTTGGGTTGGCAGCCGACGGGTTCGTATATGACGCCGTCGAGTGCTGCGTATTGGGATGGTAGGAACGCTGTCGGTGAGCGTGTTGCGAGTGGTATCTACTTCTATACGCTGCAGACGTCAGATTTCGCTGCGACCCGACGGATGGTTATCCTCAAGTAGGGATACCAGCGATTTTTTTAAGTTAGCGTCTGAGCATTGTTCTGCTACAAACATTTCACCCCGACAGGGTTCTCAGTCCGGTTGAAATTGACCGGAAACCCTCACGGAACGTAGTGGAGTGATGCTCAGAGGCACATCGTTAAAAAATTGAAAGATAAAACGCCCCCCGTGCTATTCGGAAGTACCGGTTTCGCTAACCGCGAATCAACGCCGATTAGCAGTCGGCGTTGGGGCGTTTTTTAATGTGTACACAAGGGAGGAGTTTTTTGAGTTATCTAAAAAATATTTTACCTATTTGGGGGTTACTTGCACTATTTTTTGTTGCAAGCGGTGGCAGTGCTTATGCTTTTTCTGTTCTCGCACCACCGGATGAGAAAACCGGGGCACCGAATGAAGGCACTTGTGCGGATGTAGGTTGTCATGCTCAGAATGCCCTGAACGTCTCCGGGGGGGCACTGATGCTGACGGTTCCCGAAACTTATGTTCCGAATGAAGTGTATACGATTGTTGTCGATTTATCACGTGCAGGACAGAGCAAGTGGGGATTTGAAATGACTGCGTTGGATGCCAATGGGGCTCGCGCCGGTTCATTCACAGCCGGTGATGCGGCGGATACGCAGTTAACAGAAACAAACAGTAAGCAGTACATTCAGCATACTACTGCTGGCACTGCCGCAGGCACAAACGATGCACATGGTTGGGAGTTTAAGTGGACCGCCCCAGATGCTGATGTAGGACCCATCACCTTTTATGCTGCTGGGAACGCTGCCAATAGCGATTTCACACCTGCTGGAGATTATATCTACACAACGCAAGCCGAATCGACACCGCCTGTGCCCGTCGTAGTCGGTATCGATTTTGTTGGGAACGTAGAGGCTACTACAATGGACGCTGATACGGGTGTTATCTATACCTTCCAACTGACAAATGAAGGGAATATGCCGGATACTTTCACGCTTGAGGTGGCGGCATCCGCGGCTGCTACCGAAGCAGGGCTCGTAGGGTCTGTCAATATGGATTCGATACTGCTTGAGGCGGGAGCGACGCAAGAGGTTGTGTTCAGTGTCTCCGGGAACACTACGACACCACCAGGGGCTTATGACATCGATGTTATTGCAATATCTGGGGCAGATAACCAGGTCCGTGTAAACTTACTGACAACGACAACAATAGAGGCACCCCCGCCCCCCCCGATGCCTTGGGATGTCAATGACGACGGGATCGTGAATATTCAAGACTTGGTTTTGGTCGCGAGCGAATTCGGTCAGTCTGGAGAGGCTCTGAAAGGGGATATAAACGGTGATGGGACAGTAAATGTCCTCGATTTAGTGCTTGTGTCCTCGCATTTCGGTGAGAATACAAAGGTAGGTCAGTAAAAAGGAAGGATTAAAAAATGGCATCTAAATATCGCGTTGGAATTATCGGATGTGGTGGTATCGCCAATGCTCATGCCCGTGGCTATCAGGGGGCTGAGCAAACCGAAATTGTTGCACTTGCCGATCCAGTTCAAGTCGCTCTTGACAAATTCGCAGACACCTACGGCGTATCTACTGAAAACTGTTATTTGGATGCGCGCGAGATGCTGGATAACGAAGACCTTGATATCGTCAGTGTCGCGACGTGGCATACACTCCACGCGCCGATGACAATGGCAGCGTGTGCGCGAAGTCCAAAGGCGGTGCTCTGTGAAAAACCGATGGGGGTCAGCCTCGGTGAATGTGATGAAATGTTAATCGTCGCGAATCGCAATAATGTCAAGATCGTTATCGGGCATCAGCGCCGCTTCAATTCCGCATGGACAGATGCCCGCAATCTCATTGCCGAAGGGGCAATCGGTGAACCTCGACAGATTGTCTGCCACGGAGGGCAAGGGTTACTGAATGACTGCTCACATCTCTTTGATATGATGCGCTATGTCATCGGCGACCCGGATCCGCAATGGGTTATTGGTAACGTTGAACGGAAAACGGAACGTTACGAACGCGGTATTCAGATTGAGGACCGGAGTGCTGGCGTTGTCGGATTTTCAAACGGTTGCATCGGTATGCTCTTGCAGGAGATCGGTAGACCGAACTATCAAGGCGGTATCGTCTACGGAACAGATGGGATCGCGGATGTAACGGAGGGACGCGTCCGTCTCCTCAACAATAAGGCTGCAGACTGGGAAGAACGTCCCTCTGATGGAAGGGACCAACACGTCGCCCAAGCAACCGAACTGGTTGAGTGGATTGAGGGCGGTCCTGAACACCGCGGTGAGGCGAAGCATGGGCGCGCAGCTGTTGAAATTATAATGGCGATCTATGAGTCCGCACGTATGCACGAAGTTGTCCAATTACCACTGATGACGCATGCCAATCCATTGGATTTGATGATTGAAAGCGGAGAATTGCCCATCGAACGCCCAGGGCGTTACGACATCCGCGCGTTTTTATTGCACGGCGAATCCATGAAACCTGAAAATTAAAGGTCGCCTACGAGAATTAGAGAATTATGCAGATTACACAAGGGGTGACTGTCGGCTTGACAGCACTACAACGTAACAAATTACGCTCTGTGCTCACAACCCTCGGGATTATCATCGGTATCGCGGCGGTTGTAGCTGTTGTTTCTGTTGGCGGTGGTGCCGAACACCTTATGCTCGCTGAATTAGAACGGATCGGCGGTGCAGGGTTGATTGTCTGCTTTCGGAAAGACACGTTTCGTAGAGAGGATGGTTCCTACTACGAAAATAAGCATCCAGCGTATATTGAATACGAAGACTTGGACTTTCTCTTGGAGAATTGTCCCTCTCTTAAAGCAGCCACAGCACTATCACAAGAGAATCTCACCGTATCACACAAGCACGTGAATCAATCGCTTGAGATTTGGGGCGTGACACCTTTCTATGAAGAGGTTAATAATTGGTACATTCAAGCCGGCAGATTTATTACGGAAAGTGACATGGAACGCAGAGAACCCGTCTGTATCATCGGTTCTGAAGTCCGTAAGGACCTCTTTGAGAGGGAAGACCCGATTGGTCTTGAATTGAGAGTCGGTGAAGAGCGGTTCACCGTCATCGGGGTCATGGAGGAGAAGGGCAACAATATGGCGAGTGAGGGGTGGGATAATCGAGTGATTATCCCCCTTACCACAATGGAAATTCGTTATATCGGGCAGATGAAAGGACGGCTCTTCTTGTGGGCACAAGCCGAGAGTTATGAAAAAGTGGAACAAGCCGTCGCTGAAATCAAAGTTGCGATGCGACAACAACACGGAGACGAAAAATATTTTGAATTCTTCACGGCGAAGGAGATTATAAAACAGGTAGGCAACGTCAGTCGGATTGTGCAGGTACTTTTGGGCGGTGTCGCAAGTGTTGCCTTGTTCGTGGGTGGCATTGGCATCATGAATATTATGCTGGTTTCTGTAACGGAGAGAACCCGGGAAATCGGCTTGCGCAAAGCCCTGGGTGCAAAGCGTCGCGACATTCTGATCCAATTCCTCATTGAAGCCATCGTTTTGAGTGTTTGCGGTGGGCTTATCGGCATTCTCATCGGAAGCAGTCTCGCCTCTATTTCCGGTTTGATTATTTCAAAACTCATGAATGCAAGTTGGCCCGCTGTTGTTTCTGTCCAAGCCGCTTTAATCGCGTTTAGTGTTTCCGCATTAATCGGTATATTTTTTGGACTCTATCCAGCGAACAAAGCCGCAGGTCTTACGCCAACAGAGGCACTGCGTCATGACTAAAATTACATCATTTCACACCTCTCCCGCAAAATCAAAGTTTATGAGAAATTAAAATAGCAAATTTTGGCTTGCAAGTTACGTCGAAAAAAGGAGCACGTGCTGTGTCAAATCGAACAACAAAAGTTCGCACCGCTGTCGTTGGACTCGGTTGGCCCGGGATGCAACATCTTAAAGGTTATACTGCCGATCCGCGTTCAGAAGTGATTGCCGTCTGCGATTTAGATAAGAAGCAGGTCAAGCAGGTAGCATCGGAGTATAAAATACCGAATACGTATACCAACCACTTAGAGATGTTGAAGAATAAGGATATAGATGCCGTTAGCGTTTGTCTACCGAACTTCCTCCATGCCCCTATCTCTATTGATGCGTTGAACGCTGGCAAGCATGTGCTTTGTGAAAAGCCTCCGGCGCGAAGTGCACAGGAAGCAAAGGCTATGGCGGATACCGCCACTCAAAATGAAAAGACCTTAATGTATGCCCTCGTGCAGCGGTTTGATGGGAGTACCCAGCGGCTCAAGCAGTTGATACGGGAAGGTGAACTCGGTGAAATTTATTTCGGCAAAGCGGGTTATGTCCGACGGCGGGGTATTCCTATCGGCAAGGAAGGGTGGTTTGTCGATAAAGAACGCGCAGGCGGTGGTGCTCTCATTGATATTGGGGTCCATGCGTTAGATTGTGTCTGGTGGCTCATGAATTCTCCGAGACCCGTTGAAGTTATGGGAACCGCCTATTCTCACTTTAAGCATCTGGTGCCTGATGACGTTAAATACGATGTTGACGATGCGACCTTTGCACACATCCGATTTGAAAATGGCGCGACGATTATCCTTGAAACAACGTGGGCACTGAATTTACCGGGTGACAACTACATTAAAGTTGCAGGAACGAAGGCAGGCGCGACGCTCAGTCCGTTTACCCTTTACACGGAAGAAGATGGCAAAGACTTGGATAAACCGCTTAGCGCACCCCCGATTAACGGATTCGACGAAGAGGTAAAGCACTTCGTGGCGTGCATTGTTGATGGCAAAGAACCTATCTCCTCAGCCGAACAGGGTATCATGCTGATGCAGATGCTCGATGGTATCTACGAATCCGCAGAAAAGGGACGATCTGTGCCTATCGCAGATCTAAGTGCCGCGACCGGATGAGATCCCTCTGTTTCGCATTCCAGGTCTATCTGGCGTTTGCAAAAAAATCGTTTCAGAGACGGATGCAATATCGGGTGGCAAACCTCGCAGGTTTGACGACCAATTTCTTCTTTCTGCTGGTGCATATCTTTGTCTATACCGCTTTCTACGCAGCGCGTCCGGCGCCCCAACCCCTGAGTCTGGATGAAATTATCACATATTTCGTTCTGTGTCAGGTCTCTTTCATGCTCATGCCGTTTTGGGGGACGCGCTCTGAAGTTACGAGCGCGATTAAAGACGGCAGTGTTGCTCTCCAATTAACCAAGCCGGTCGACTTCCAAGCGTATTGGTTTGCCGATGAGTGTGGTAGAGCCCTGTATTACTTACTCATGCGGGGATTACCGACTTTTCTTATCAGCCTTCTCTTCTTCAAGGTTACAATCCCGCAGCAGCCCACCGTTTTAATGGCGTTTACAGTTTCAATGATGCTCGCTGTTTTCATGAGTAATGCCATCACGATAACAATCTTTAGCTCAGGGTTCTGGACACTGGATACAACAGGAATTTCTGGAATGTCTTATTCCATAATTACCCTATTTTCTGGAATGTTGGTCCCGATCGCGCTATGGCCCGAATGGTTGGCACACATCGCCAGGTGGCTGCCCTTTGAAGGCTTAATTGACATCCCGTTTAGTATCTATTTAGGCAAGATTACAGGTATTGCGGTCTGGATTGCCATAGGCAAACAAATGGTGTGGAACCTCTTTTTTATTGGGTTGGGACGACTTTTCTTAACCCGTGGTTTTTCGCGGCTCGTTATACAAGGCGGTTAGTAGCGGATTTCCCAAAAAATGCACCATCTTTCTCTCTACTTCCATTTCGTCAAACTTCGTATCCGATCGCAGATCGAATACCGACTTTCCTTCGTCTTTGACGTATGTGCGCAGGCGAGCATCTCTGTCATCGACTTTTTCATGATTGCCCTTCTCTTTAACCGTTTTAAAGAATTAGCGGGATGGAGTCTTTGGGAAGTCGGATTCCTCTACGGCATGATTGGTATCTGTTTTGCTGTCGCCGAGATGGTAGGGCGGGGATTTGATGTCTTTCAGAGAAATATTGTGCGTGGGGACTTCGATACGGTCCTCATCCGTCCACTTGGCACCTTCTTTCAAGTTTTTGCACATGAATTTCTACTCCGTCGATTAGGGAGGATAGCACAAGCCCTCGTTGTATTTCTTATTGCTAATTCGCAGTTGGCTGTGGCTTGGTCACTTACCAAAGTAGGGTATCTGTTCATTTCGTTGGTAGGCGGTACCTGTTTTTTTGTCGGTCTCTTCGTCATTGGCGCGACAAGTTGTTTTTGGACTGTCCAATCCATTGAGATTATCAATATCTTCACGAACGGCGGCGTTTTCATGGGGAGTTACCCGTTTTCCATTTATCGATGGTGGTTTCGGCATTTTTTTACCTTTATTGTCCCATTGGCGTGTGTCAACTATTTTCCATCCCTATTTCTGCTTGAAAAAATTGGAGCGTCAGGTGTTTCACCGATCGGTGTACACTTAGCACCCTGCGCGGGGTTCCTGTTTCTCGGTATCACTGTGTTATTTTGGAGATGGGGGGTCTTGCACTACCAAAGCACGGGTTTTTAATTTATTGCTTCTGGGCCGCTGCGTCCGTTGTCCTTGCGGGTTTTCGGTTCATTCGCGACTGGATTTGAGAATTTTGACATTAATTGTAGCATAAACTTTTAGTTTGTGCAGTTTTATGGTGGAGCCCAAAAACAGATAGGCCCTTTCCCGTTGAAACCCAAAAACGCAGCCTGCAACAATACGCAGAAATACGCAGAAATGCCCAAGCAAAGACCCCAAGCAAAAACCCCAAGCAAAAACACGCAGGCGACTCGGACACAGAAACCACTAAAGTTTTAAATTCTACTGCTTATCCGCAAGGTAAGTTAAAAAAATGATTGAAGTTGACAACCTTAGCAAAATTTTCAAGATCTATCATCACCGCAAAGGATTTTTCGGGAGTTTTGCGAATCTCTTTTCGCGCAAACACCGCATTGTCCAAGCCGTAGACCAGGTTTCCTTCACCGTCAAACGCGGCGAAATTGTGGGGTATTTGGGGCCAAATGGTGCTGGAAAGTCAACGACTATCAAAATGCTGACTGGCATTTTGGTGCCGACATCGGGCAGTGTGACCGTGAATGGATATATCCCACATCGTCAACGAAAAGAAAATGCCAAGCACATTGGGGTCGTGTTTGGGCAAAGATCGCATCTGTGGTTCGATTTACCTGTTCAAGAATCATTTGAGTTGTTGCAGCGTATCTATCGGATCCCAGAGACACAATACCGCTACAATGTCGAGGTATTTGACGAATTGCTCAGCCTTGGCGATTTTTTCCAGACACCTGTGCGCCAGTTGAGTCTCGGTCAGCGGATGCGTGCCGACATCGCGGCTGCACTGCTCCACAATCCAGATATTCTATTTCTTGATGAACCCACGATCGGTTTAGATGTTGTCGCCAAGGCACGTATTCGACAGTTTATTCAGAAAATTAACGCTGAACGGCAGGTCACGATTGTATTGACAACCCACGATTTAGATGATGTCGAGAAACTCTGCAAGCGTGTGATTCTCATTGACAACGCACGTCTCTGTTTTGACGGAGAACTTGCCAGGCTGCGGCGGTTGCTATCAACGGAACGGCTTTTGACTGTTGATTATGCTGAAGTCTATCCGGACATCAGCATTCCCAGTGCATACGTTACCTATCAGGAAGGTGCCCGCGTGCAGTATCGATTCTCTCCTGAAGAAATCAGCACAGCGGATCTCATCGGGGCAATCCTTCAGAAATTCAAGATTATAGACATATCCGTTCAGGAACCTGATATTGAAGAGTTAATCAAAACCGTTTACGAGGATAATTCTTTAATTTTTCCTTGCGGAGAAACGACGTGAGTTCCGGATTTGACATGTTTTTCTTAAATCCGCCTGCGTGTTTTTGCTTGGGTATTTCTGCGTATTGTTGCAGGCTACGGTTTTTATATTTCACTAAGAACTTTACGCTTGAACGTAAATTGACAGAGCCGATATCTCAAGATGCACGATCGGATTGACTTGACAAATCCAAAATCTATAAGGTAAAATATATGATAGTTTTCACCGACCTTAATTTCTATAACCAAAAGGAGCAATTAAAAATGCGTTTAAGGAATATCAGAATAGTCTGTGTACTCGCTGCATTTCTCACGATGTTCTGCTATGTAACAGCGGCGGATGCACAAGATTTCGTAATAGATGGACTCGTCGCCATGTGGACGCTCAATGAAGCGGATATCGACGGTAAAACTGTCAAGGATGTCTTTGGTGGCAAAGATGCGAAGATCGAAGGCACCCTTAAATCCGTCGAAGGGGCAGCTGATGGCACGGGAGAAGCCTTGGAATTTGAAGGGGATAGTTACATCGAAATCCCAGCGATGGGTGAGTTTGAGCATGTGAGTATTGAATGCTATGCGCTTGAAGGACAGTTCGGTGGCATTCAAGGCATTGTCTCTACATGGCAGTGGGCGGCTGGCAAAGTCCACTTCAAATTTGAGGGTAACCAAATCCAAGTTCATAAGAACGATGGTGTGAAAATCCGCCTAAATGCTGAGGAGGAGCGGTGGTATCACATCATTTACACCAGCAATACCAAAGACAATGAGCTGAAACTCTATGTTGATGGTGAATTGGTTGACGAAGGAAACGCCGGCGCAACCCCTGAACTGATGGACGAACGCCGTATCGGTAGCGAACACGACGGTAGATTCCTGATCGGTATGATTGATAACGTCCGTATTTATGACCGGATCCTTGACGAAGACGAGGTTGCACAGAATTTTGAGTCGCAGAGCGATCAATTGCCTGTGGAACCCGCTGGTAAACTCTCAGCCACTTGGGGCTACCTCAAAGCATTGAGAAATTAAAGGTAGGAGGGATTTGTAATCCCGATGTCTCTGCGCATTCAGAAGGCAGTTATTCCTATTGCCGGATACGGGACACGCCTTTTTCCCGCAACGAAAGCCGTGCCAAAAGCACTCTTTCCAATTATCGCTCAGGATGGTATCGCAAAGCCGATCATTCAGCTGATTATTGAGGAGGCGCTAACGGCAGGTGTGGAAGAGGTGTGTCTCGTTGCCCAACCCCAGCAGGTCGAGCCGATTGCCGACTATTTTTCTGGCACCGTTGCGGATGCGATTCGCGAAAAGGCGGAATTAGCAGCGCAAGCAGATCGATTAGCGGAAATAGGCGAGAGATTGCATTTCGCTATTCAAGCAGCGCCGGAGGGTTTTGGACACGCCATCTATTGCGCAAAGGATTTCGCCGCGGGTGAACCTGTCATGATTCTGCTCGGGGATCACCTCTATATTTCCGAGTCAAATGTCTCTTGCGCGAAACAATTGGCGGATGTCTATGCACAGGTTGGGCAATCTGTCACGAGTCTGGATCTCTGTCATGAGAGCGAACTCTCACTCAACGGCATCGTTCACGGTAGTCCTTCTCCTGAATCTCCAAGAATTTTTACGTTAGCACAAATCTCCGAAAAGCCGACGGTCGAGTTCGCGCAGGAACACCTCCGTATTGAGGGTGTTCCTGATCAACAATACCTCTGCAACTTCGGCATTGACCTCCTCAACCCCCTCCTCTTTGATATTCTCGATTACAACTACAGACACCGAATTGTGACGCATGGAGAGATTCAACTGCGGGATGCGATGTCGGAAATGATAAAACGGGAAGGCATGTCCGGGTATCGCGTCGCAGGTAAACGTTACGATACAGGAAACCCACAAGACCTGCTGAAAACCGTGAATGCCTTTGGTCTCCACGGTCCCTATCGGAATGTCTTAATCTAATGTCTCCCCAACCGCTAACGAGATAATTTCTACATCCTGGGATGCCGTTAATTGTCGGAGTTCTTCGGGCGTTCCTGTCAATAGTGGGAAAGTGCCGTAATGGATGGGCAGAATCGCTGGAACATTGAGCAATTGTGCGGCGTAGGCGGCTTCACGCGGTCCCATCGTGAAATGGTCACCAATCGGAAGTAATGCGAGGTCGGGTTGGTAAATCTCACCGATAATCCGCATATCCCCGAACACGTTCGTATCCCCGGCGTGGTAAATTTTGTATCCGTTTCCGAATTCGATGATATAGCCTGCGGGTTCACCCAGATAAACCGTTGTGCCGTCTTCCTCTGTGAAGCTGCTACTATGGTTTGCTGAGACCATTGTTGCTTTCACGCCGCCGACAGTGACAGTGCCACCCTTGTTCATACCGATCGTGTTCTCGACCCCCTGATTACCGAGCCATCCTGCAATTTCAACGATAGACACAACTGTCGGTGTATGTTTTTTTGCCAGTGGCACTGCATCGCTAATGTGATCCGCGTGTCCGTGTGTGATGAGGATAGCATCAAGGCGATCAAAGGTCTTGAGCGCATCCGGACATACTGGGTTGTTGGTTACCCATGGATCTATGAGGAGTGTTTGTCCATCTGATTCGATTTTAAAGGTGGAGTGTCCGAGCCATGTCAGGCGGATACCATTGTTAAGCTGCATTGAGAATTTCCTTTAGTCTTTGGGCGATGATTTCTACCTCTCCGGGCATTAGCGTTTGTCCATTGATAATAATGCTATTTTCTCCTGATCCTGGAAGGTCAATCGAGGGTTCACCTTCTGCGAGTTGCTGAAGGATTTCGTTCCGTGTGATACCGAGGTGTTCTGCATCAAATCGAATTTCAGTGCGGGGCATCGGCTGTCCGGCTTCGGAAGGGAAGATACGATGGACTGTAACGCCTTGGATGTCCGAGAACACTTCGTCGTAGTAGGTAACCTGATCCTCGTAGGACTGCTGTAATTTATCGTGATCTTGATCCAGATACCATTCGACGGCGGTAAGGAGTCCTACCAACTCTTCTTTTCCCACCTTCATTCCCCTGCCGATAAAGGGATGTGGGGGTCCGTTGAAGGCGATAGCCTCAATCAGTGATTTTTTCCCGACAATTAACCCACTACTCTGCGGTCCGCATAAGCCTTTCCCGCCGCTAAAGAGTGCCAGATCAGCACCCATCTGCGTGAAACGCCATAAGTTTTCAGGGGGTGGTAGTTGTGCCGCGGCATCAACAATGAGGGGGATACTGTGCCTTTTCGCAATCGAGATGGCTTCCTCGTAAGGCACCCAGAGGTGTTCTCTGCTGGGGTTCGCGAAGTAGAAGATCGCGGCGGTCTTCTCCGTAATGGCGTTTTCTAACTCGCCAGGAGTCGTTCCGTTTTCGTCTCCTATCTCTACAAATGTGACACCGACCTGCCGAACGGCGTAATCGTATCCGACACGACCGTGACGATGCACAATCACTTCACTTTTCATTGACGGATCAAGGTGAGGCAGTTTTTCACGCTTGTCAGGGTCAAGTCCGGTGATACATGCAGCAGTGCTGAGTGTCAAAGCAGCGGCAGCACCGCAGGAGACATACGCCGCTTCGTTGTGGGTGAGTTTCGCAATCTCTTCCCCGACCCGTTTTTGGAGTTCGATGATGTCTACAAAATGCTTGGCAGCGTCCGCCATTGCAGCGACGACCTCAGTTGGCATGATTGAGCCACCGAGTCGTGTGAGCGTCGCGTTGCCGTTAATGACTGTGCGAATGCCTAAGCGTTTGTAGATATTCATTTTTTAATGGATTTTTGAAAAAAATCCGAACCGAGAACCATTCCCTCTGAAAGCTATTTACCCGACTTCCTCACCGTCTAATTTACCGACGTGGAGATCGATCTCATCGCGCGACTCAATCTTATCCACCTTACCATCCGCCATGTGGAAAATGCGATCGGAGACATCTAACATCTTGTGATCGTGTGTTGCGGTGATGATGGTTACGCCGTTTTCAGCATTGAGTCGACGGAGTAAGGCAATGATTTCGAGTCCGGTTTTGGTGTCCAAGTTTCCGGTCGGCTCATCGGCGAGAACAATTGCGGGATCGTTTGCAAGCGAACGTGCAATTGCGACGCGCTGTTGTTGTCCACCGGAGAGCTCTAACGGCTTGTGTTGCACGCGGTCACCGAGTCCGACGAGTGTAAGGAGGTCAACGCCTTTCTCTCTGCTTTCGTCTGCACTCATACCCGCGAAGATCATCGGAAGTGAAACGTTTTCGAGTGCCGTCATAACTGGAATGAGATTGAACGATTGAAAGATATAGCCGATCTTCCGACAGCGGAGCCATGCGAGTTCATACGCGTCAAGTTGTGCAATGTCCACCTCGTCAATGTAGACTCTGCCCTCGGTCGGTTTGTCTAAGCCACCGATCATGTTGAAAAGTGTCGATTTCCCTGAACCGGAGGGACCCATGATAGAGATGTACTCACCACGTTGGATTTGGAAATTGACACCGCGGAGAGCATCCACGGTCTGCGTTCCCATCTCATACCGCTTGATAAGGTTCCGGACGCGAACTGTGTTTTCCTTCGGAAGGATGCGTTGGAACTTTTCTGGTGTTTCGGCGAGAATTGCGGCAACATCGCCTATTTCTGTTGGTGTATTCATTTTTTAATTATTCCTTCTCTGTAGAAATCCAAAAATGCCCTGTTTTTCGGGTTCCGGTTCCGGGGTTACAGGGGTGTTCTGTTGACGGTCCGGAATGGCGAATCCTATGAAATTCCGTTTGCCAAGCTGCTGCATAAACGTAAAGAGGGACGTTTCCGCTTCTTTCCGAGTCAACTGGTACTGTTTTTGGACCCCCTTTATAATCTGTGAAATGGTATGCTTACCGTCGCACATCTGCCACACATAAGTCCCGATAGAGTCTAAGACAATAACCCTTTTATCGGGGAGCATAAAGAGTTTACTGGCGAGTCGGATCCAGAGTTTGTCTTTCTGGGGAACAACGAGTGAGGCTTCGCCTTTGTCGTCTGTCTCCCAGTTTATCAACTGGTTCCGAACAGGGAACGACTTCATAAGCCGAGTCCGATCCATATCCGGACGTTTCTTAAGTTTGAGGGCGTATAGAATTCTGTTTAGCATAATGGTTTTCGGTTCGCCTGCTACGCAGGCTTTCGGTTATCGGTTGTCAGTTAAGAGGTTTCTTGTAAAAATCTGCGCCACTTTGGAATATTCCCACAGAGGGTGAATTGTTACCCAACGCCTCCTGTAACCGATAACTGATAACCGAAAGGATTTTTGAAAAAAATCCATACTGACAACTACTCGTGGTATTTAATACTTTCAGCAACCTTTTGAACGGTCGAACGCGCATCGATACTGCCGACGGACTGGATGACATAGATACGGTTGGACTGATTGCACCGCCATAGATGAAACACAAGTGCCGTTCTCTTGGATAGCTTATCAAGCATCAGCACGGGACTGAACGGCACACCATCATAGAGCCGTGTTTGTTCCCCGATAAGCGTCAGACATTCATCCGCCGAATCTGTGTCAGATGTTACTTCGAATCCGTAGCCACGAATCGCTTTTGCGTATTTGGCGCGAAACCATGTCTCTAATGGATTTGGGGCATCTTTATAGTCGCTCAGCATCACCTCTGCGGGTCCGTATCGTTCCACACTCAGGCTCCCTTTGTCGGGTACGACCGAGGTTACTTCGCTTCTACGATCTTCTAAAGAACCATTATTTCGTAGACGGTTGCTTGCCAGTTTCGCAAGCCGTACCGCACTCTGAAAGCGGACGGGTTTTGCAACGAAGGCGAACAACAGGTAGCCACTGAGCAGTTTCTGACGTTCCAGCTTGTATTCTTTTGGCACCCCTAACTTAAGCCCGTAAGCACTCCACAACGTTAGGGGTGCGTCCCCGCGGTCTGCAATTGATTCAAAAACCCGAAGGACCGTAGGTCGCCAATTCTCTTTGAGCCGTCCCATCACCTGCACGATCGTAATCCGTTTCCCGGTGTGAAAAATCAGCCCACTTGCACGGATACTCCCCTTCCAACTAAAACCGAGAACGGTGCGTCCCTCAAAAAATTCCTCTTCTTTGATGAAATTAACGTTCCGACGGAAGGAGAGTTCGGTCCCCTTCTTATACGTCTTTCGGATCAGCTTGAAGTATTCGTCGAGCGTCGCGTGGAGATCCGGCTTTTTGCGTCGGGTATGTGCCCATTTGAGTTCAAGGCGAGGCATCTCTGGATCGTCAAGTCGGAGATATCCTGTTTTCTGGTCTCCGCTAAGCCCACTCAGTTCCCATGTCGTGGGAATCTCCAGTTCTATGCCTGCCCACCCAAAAACAGTCCATTCCATTTTTTTATAGTTGTCAGTTGTCAGTTAAAGAAGTTTGCAAGTGTTCTAAAGTTTACAAGTGAGGAAGTTAAAAGCGACAACAACAGTCTGTGCAACTTCGCAACTTCACAGATTTTAGAACACTTTACAACTTTCTACCAAAAAGGTAAAATTAAAACGGTTTGACAATTACGGCTTTGGAGACAAGTGCAATTGCAACAGTTCCCATACCGATAAGACCCACGCCGCAGGCAAATCCAGCAGCAAGTACCGGGTTGTACATATACCAACGCCGCATCCCAAATCGCTTGATCATGTAGAACCGTCCAATAACCGCACCGAGCAGCCGTGTAACTATACTTCCTGGATCCGCGCCGATGCCGCCGACAATACCGTAGAACCACATTGAGGGGAGTTTAAATACCCACAACATTCCATAGATTGCGAGGCTTCCAGTAAACCCGGCAGCGATGTAATCCCCCCGAATCGCTTGAAGCATCTGACTGTTTCCGTCCCGCAGCGACGTTTTCCAAAGACACTCATTTGTGGCGTTAATGGGCCACATCATCTGTGCGAATGGATACTGTGCACTGGGGATAGGCGCAATCTTCCAGATAAAGTGAAGCACTACAATTCCACTGACAAGTAGAATCGGCATAATCAGCAGTGTACCCGCGAGATTTGACGTAAAGGTCGTTCCTGTCAATTCAAGGACTCGCCAACTCTGGGTGCCGCGTCCATAGTCCTCGTCTGGGAGTGGCGCGAACCAGATATCTATCTCTTCATAGCGACTTAAAATAAAGGTGATTTCATGTAGATACGGTATTTCAAAAAGGTCGCGTCCCAACACACCGAAGGTTCGGGCTGTAATATACGAATTGATCGGTGTATATAGGAAAGCATAACCTAACAGGAAACTCAACGGGAAATTCGGGACCATCCAGTGAATGAGCCATACAAATCCGCCCATACCGATGAGCCACATTAATCCCATCAACCATATTGGGAAATCCCCACGATTCGGCGGTGGTGCGAAGGAACCGCGTT
The DNA here is from genome assembly GCA_022821725.1 of Candidatus Poribacteria bacterium. GTDB lineage: Bacteria > Poribacteria > WGA-4E > WGA-4E > WGA-3G > WGA-3G. Next base: position 118,549 of record JAJEDB010000039.1, read on the forward strand.
CGCCTGCAGCTTTTTGGGCTCTCCGCATTTTAAAGAGCATCGGCACTGAAGCCGCCATCCCTACAACTGCGAAACTAAAGGATTTTCCCATGCCGCCGCTCTGCCAGAAATCCAGTCTATTGAACAACTCAACACCGCGGACATCCAAACCCGGACTCCACTGGTGGAGAATCTCATACCGGTACAGAATCTGTGGATTCAAGATAAATTGTGTTGCCATTGCTGCGATAAATTCTGTCACCACAATCGGGAACGGCAGCACGAACCCGAAGAGCATCTGTCCGAAGTCAGTTCGGAAGGCGAAAACACCAGTAGGTGCGAAACCTTCTATGCTCTGTGTGAAATCTATCCACGGGATCTTCAGAATCTGAATCGGCTGGCTCATCATGACACCGGTGAGTGAAGGCACACCGATATAGAGGAACCCCCAAATGAGTCCTGCCATGGAACCGATAGAGAAAACACGCCATCGCCAGGTTTCTTCTTTACCTGTCGTTTCTGCGAGCGCAGTTGCCCCCTGAGCACTAATCGGTGCCATTGGGTATGGAAGTCGTTCAAGATCTGCCGTGAGTCGGAACAGAATATACTGTCCACTGACAAAACGCAGGGTTCCGAGCAGTTTTCCTATCAGGTAGATGCCGATAGGCAGAAACCAGTCTGGATGTATGAGACTTCGCGTGAGCACGCCAACGGAATCGCCTGCTGGCACAATCCACTCTGGGATTTTGTCGGCGATTTCATAGGAAGCTGCTTGTGGCGTATTAATAAAGTAAGCGTACCAAATAAAGTTTCGGTACTGAAGTCCACTTCCGACAGCTGCACCTGTTAATCCGAGGAGCATATAAAGCTCCTGCCGTCGGGCAGTTGTAAAGGAACGCCGCGCGAGCTCAGTGAATAGAATAACGGCAACCCAAGGTGCTGCACCAGCACCGGATTCGCCGGATACATAACTGAGATAAATGGAACCTGGCATCATCAGCAAGCCAACGAAAAGTGCTCCAACAAACACCTTAATCGTTAGTCCCGACTCAAAGGTCCGAATACCACCTTCAATGTCGTATCGCTGTGCCCACGCTTGCCATTCATCTGCTTGTGATACTCTTTCTCTCGCCAAATTGAATGTTCTCCTTCCATTAGTTTTAATAGTTGTCGGTTCGATTTTTTCTTGCGAAAAAACTAACGGATAACTGCTAAAACTGACAACTAATCCTTCTCCTCACCTGAGTCTTCGGTGTCTCGTAGCTCTTCCCAGAAATGTGCGCAGAAAATACCAACCGTCAGCACAAGGGCTGAGAACATCTGCCATTGCCAACGTCCTTCGAGAGCGAAAATACTAAACAGCCATAAGAAGGTGCCAATGATGATAATAAGACTTGCTAATTTTTCCATTTTTCTAACTATAGTCCTCTACACAGATACCGCCCCTACGGGCTAAGATAACGTTGTGCTTCTTACAAACATTAAACCAAAAGTGTAGCCTGCAACAATACGCAGAAACACCCAAGCAAATTCTCTGAAAGAATGGTTAAATCCCTCATCGCGTTGTTCTTCCGCAAGGTATAATTAAATTAATCCGCTGGGGTCGGGACTGGCTCCATCTGTCCTGCTTCTTCTGCCGATGGGTCCATACCTTCCGTTCTGCCGCGTTCATGGAACTCTGCTCGAATATCTACACTGAAGGTCCGCCAAATCAGAAGTTGTTTCCGCAACAGATTGAGGAAACGTCGATTGACTCGCTTCCAAGAGGCAATCTCACCACTCTCACGATGGACATCCAACGTGATTTTGTAGAGATCCTCTTCTTCACCACCTACCGGAGATGTAATAAACTGGATAGACTGGCTCACACCTAAGTCGTAAGGCGCCAACCATACCATCATTCCGATTTGATAGGAATCTTCAGCCTCCACTTGACTAAACGCAACCTGATCCGTATAGAAGTCACTGGCGGATTCGTCTGCGTGTGCCTCGAAATAGTCTCGCATAAAGACGTTCAGCCCGAGTGCTTCTTCTTCAAGGACGGTAAAGGGTAAATTGAAGTGCCATACATCCCCTTCAGGTTCTGGGAGTTTCCACTTACGTTCGATATCAGGCACTGCCATCCGTGAAGCCTTGATTGCCGGATACATGGTACTGAGTAGAACAACAAGCATGACAATAATTGTTGCGACAACGGTTGACATTGACGAATAGTTAAGCGTCAGCCCAGCGAGCCAACCGAAATGCACGAGAGTTGTTGCAATTGCTTGTCCCATGAGATATCCTAACACCGCACCGACGATGGCGTATACGCATGCCTCCGCAAGGAAGAGGAAGGCGATATGCACAGGGGCAAGTCCGACGGAACTGTAGATGCCGATTTCACGTACCCGTTCATAAACGGCTCCAAGCATGGTGTTAAGAACGATAAGCGCGGCGATCAGGATCGGTACGAACAAGTTACCCATACCGCTGAAACTCGTCATTCCGATACTGCTGTAGAGATATGTGTCTTTATCGCGCCCGACAAAGAAGTCAAGGGCAATACGGTTCATGAGCGGCGCCATGATGAGGTCTAACTTATCGATCGCGCCTAACAACTTCGGATCATCCTCTTGCGGCTCCATGTTAACAGCAACACTTCGGAGTGTACCCCCTTGATTCATAACCACCTGATAAGGAAGGATGGCGACACTGTCTGGTGTAAGATGGAGGTACTTCTGTAATTCACCTTCAAGCGTCTCATCACCCGTTGCACCCCGGCTTCGCTGCTGCTGCATCAATTGATAATCGACAGGCGTAAGTTCTTCGCCATCGTTATCAGTGAGATCCTTGAAACCGATACCGAGGACCCCAACGACAGTAAAGTCGGCACCGTAAACGGAGACGGTGGCTTTACCCATATCGCTTTCGGTGATCTTGAGCAATTCTGCCATTCCTTTGGGCAACACAATGGCATAGGGCCACTCCGTCGGCCATTCATTGGCATCTGCTGGGTCAAACCATTTTCCGTATTGGAGGTATCTATCAATACCGCTGACACCGGGTTCTGATTCATTCATACCCACGAGCATGTTTGCCGCGAAGGTCAACGCTTCACCCGTGAGTTGGTGCGTCGGCGGCGATGTATCTGCTGTGTTTGCCGTGCGTGTGAGTTGGACAAACGATTGGTCCCCAGTTCCTGAAGATTGATACCATGCGCGCGGTGCGACGACGTTCCGAACGATTAAGATGGATTCTTCGTCTACCTGTTCAATAAATCCACCTTCTTCTAAAGCCGTACGTGCTTCCGCGATGTCAACCGGCTGTTGCCCTTGTTTAACCAAGAGTTCGTTCTTACGTTCCAAAAGCCGTTCTAAGGCGGTAAGTGTGATTTGCGTCTTTTGCATGTCGTTCAGCACAGAGGTAAGCACCGGTTCCTCAAGTGGACGCCAATACTGGTCGCGGATAAGGAGTCCGGTATAACGCGGTGTCACTTGCGGAAGACTCGTTCGATTCGGATGCATAAACGTCCGCACAGAGGTAAACGATATAACAGTAAAGGTAAGGATTACCAACGTACAACACGTCAGGATCGTCCGTCCTTTCCGTTTCCGCATGTTGGAAATACCCAAACTAAATGCGGCAGCACTCGCACTCAACCGACCGACATCGGCTTTATAAACTTTACTGCCCTCTTGTCGGATCTTTTCGAGTTGCTCCTCAAATTTTCGGACAATGATACTGATGACGATAACCGTCAAGGCAAGCACAACAAACGCGATTAGAATAATCACAGGTGTGGTGGTAATCTGGAATGCGGGGTGAACTTGGCTGAGGAAGAAGAACACAAGTAAAAAGATGCCGAATGAACCCAAAATCTGTTTGTGGATATTCGGGAAGCCGAAAATGAGCCGTTCCATGAAGTAGGCGAACGGCATCAGCAGTGCAAGATAGAACATCACACCGTTGACGACATCGTTACCCGTCTGTTTGACATCTGGGTATGCGCGTGATTCATAACCCCACGCCGCACGAGCGAGTTTGAGTGCCTGTTGATAGTCGCTTTGGAGTAATTCCGTCTCTGCGCGGGCAAGATAATCGTTCGCAAATTGGTGGAGTTTGTCAAGGCGGTCGCTGGAGATACCAAACCGTTTGTAAAGTCGTGAGCGGTTCTCGTCGAGCCACCACATATCTCGGACAACGACGTAAGGGGTGAGACGAATTTGCCCATTTTCGCGGACGACAAAACCCTCACCGGTATAGAGCGTCGGGTTCTTCATACCACTTTTTGTTGCTTTGATGAGAAGGAGACGTTTACCAATCTGACCGTATGCCATGCCAACTTTGATACGCGTGTTAGGTTCGCTATACACGAGAGCAATGGGTTCGGCTGCGGACACACCTTCCTGCTGCCACGGTTTGGACATCCCGAACTTCTCCGGGGCACTATCCGTGAGGGCATCGTAGACTTCGAGTTCCCGCAGGGTTCGCAGATACCGCTGATCGACCAAGTCGTAGATAGTTGTAGAAACACACGGAAATGTAACAACGCGGCAACCACGCCTACGGGTGTTGATCGGAATTTTATTCGGAAGTAGTTTCGCACCATAATTCCCCAGATCGGGGGCATAGACGATGTCTCCTGAATCTTTGTCCAGAATGTATGCTTCAACTTCTTGGACCCCACTGAGACGCCGTGTAGCTCTACCTTCCATCGCTAATCCAGCCACCTCAAAATTGCCCTTGTTATCGCCCATCACAAACAGGTCTCCGCGGACACCCATCATGGTTTTATGTTTCCTACGGAGCGTCAAAATCGGATAAGGCACCGGTTTATTCGGTAGTGCGGACTCCCGTGCGTCAAATTCAACGACATCACCGAAGAGGTTACAGTAGAAATTCCCGACGCGTGCAGCCGTGGGCATCTCCTCGTCCCGAAGTGCTTGGATGAGTAAGGATGCCAATGTCTGTGCTTGTTGGTGGAGATTACCGCCTTCTCGTAAATCAACGCGTTCAATCGTATCGAGCGGGGTGTCCGTTAAGACGCGGGCATCTTCAATGGTTGCAAAAGCGATTCCGGTCTTTCCGACAAGCGTGGCGACCTCGCTGTCAAAAGCGATTTTACCCGGGATATAGGTCTTCCACGTCTTTCCGCCGCTTGCGGAGATGGCGTTAACGAAGTTTGACTCGCCGCCGAGGCCTGCAATCGAAATGAGAGTTTTAATATCCTCTATTTCTTCATCGGAGAAGGTGTCCGGATCTTCGTGTCGCAGTCGGAGCATTGCGTCCAACTGCTCACGTGTCCGGATGTTATTCTTTCGATTCTTCTTTGCAGTGCGGACATCATTGCGGATGAAACGCTCAACCTCTTTGCGGATGTAATCCATATCTTTGAGCATATCCTCAGAGGGTTCACCTTGATTACGCCACTGTTCAAACTGCATCTTCATCAGTCGGCTCACACCGCTGAGATCGGTGAGTTTGTTGAAGTGCGAGCTCAGTAACGTTTCAAGCGTCTTGCCTTCGAGGGCGGCTTTGTCAGCGATCCCGTTTGCAACTGTCCATTGACGTGCCATAACGGCTTGGCGAATTTGGTCGTCTGTCCACTGCCAGAGTTTCCGGACACGGACCCCGAAATCGGCATCTTCAGCGTAGGAGGCAAGTTTATTGCCGATGCTTGCAAACTCGCGACGCAATACAAATTCGGGTTGCTGATCATAGAACCATCCCTTGTTGAATACCCCGAACTGATTCGACTGTGAGGAGAGGTCGACGCTAATATAGAGAGAGGTATAATACCGGTTGAACAGGTCTTGTAGTGCGATTGCTGCCTCGATCTGTCCAAGTTTTCGGTTGTATTCATCGGTATCAATGCGCAACATCTTTTCAATACGACTCTGGATGTTACGGAAACGCGCGTTACGGAGGGTCAACATATTGTCGCGTAGAAGCACTTTGGTCTCTTCATCCAAATCGGTATCTAATGTAGGTAACCGTTCAATAAGGTTTTCGAGTGCTACGATATCCGTGTCCGCACGTTTTTTGACGATCGCTAACAATTCTTTTTCGATAATCTGTGATGCGATGCGAGAGCGCAAAGAAAGTGCCTGTTCAATTTCGTCATCTGATAGATAATTTTCCAAAATGAGACGTTCTTCATCCAAGTATTCCCGTCCCAAAATCTCAGCTGTTGCGATCAAATTCTGGATACGTGTTCGTTCCAATCGGGCGTTCCGGAGTACAATTTCAAAGATACCTTGTTTATCTTTGAGAAGATCTGTTATCAATACAGCAATATCAGTCGTGTCTCCAGATTCAGCTAATCGCTGTCGAAGCTGCGTATCAATAGTGTTGAGACGTTCTATCCCGGCTTTAGACAAAAACTGTCCGCCATAAATCAAAGAATCGCCACTCGGTTTTCCCATTGGTGTTTCCTTGAGTCGCCGAATGCTCGCTTTAATCTCATTTTCAACCGGTTGGCTATCGGGTATTTGTGCCAGAACCTTTTCAAGTAGCTGCGTTTCCCGTTGAATTGCTACTGCTTGGGTGTCGTTGGCATCGCGCAGAACACTGCGTGCATCTTTTGCTGTATTGAGTGAGTGTAGGTCGAGATGCCGGTCGATTATCTTCTCGGGTGTCCACATCAGCGCAAATTTGCGTTTGTCGCTCATCTCCCAGTTTGCGAGGGTTTTGTTAAGCATCTCGATATCAGGGATGAGTTCTTGTGGGAGGTCGTCCGGTATTGGGATTTGCCAATCTGAGCCCTGTTGTACTGGAATAAGATAGGCATCATTGGGATGGGTACTGTATTCGTCGGTACTACCGGTCTCTATCGCGTGAATGAGTTTCTCTACCGCCCATATATCGAGACGCGCAATCGGTAGTCCAAGCGTTTCAATCAATTCGCGCTGTGCGGATCGACTCGTGTTGAGTGCAACACCACGAACCGCAGCTAATCTACCGACAATATCTCGGAGGAAATGGGTCGTTTGCAAAGCTTCTTTCTTCGAGCGGGCAAGATTTGCTAACAGACGACTCTTCTCTTCACCTGTGAAGCCTTGCTTTTCACGTTTTCGATTCCTATCCGCCTGCTTCTTCTGTCGTTCTGAAAAGTCCCGCTGCTGCTCCGTAAGGGATTCAATCTCAGACCGTGTTTCTGCCAAGCCATTCAGTGTAGTTGTGAGGGAGTCCAAGTCAGACTTTACGTTGTGGATACCGTGGAAAAAGTCAGCAGGGAGATCGACAAGCACGCTCCGGTCAATGGAGAGTACAAGCCTTCTGCCCAACTCTTCAAATTCAAGGACATCTGTAGAGAGTCCACGGCGAAGTCCGTGCATTGTTGGGGTACCGGGTGAATCGGTGTCGGAACCGACGATATCTTGTCCAATACCTTCCATAAAAGCACGCATACCAGCAAGCCCTTGGAAGTGTCCATCGACGGCAACAAAGAGGACAGAATAGCCGGGTCGATATTGGGGTTGACTGAAGAGACGCGCAAGTTCCATGAGAGTCGCGATACCGCAAGTTGGATCAGCACCGGGTGCCATTGCCGGAACAACCGACATGGAGTCGTAATAAGCCGTGAGAACGATGAGTTCATCGCGTAAAGTCGGGTCTCCGCCTTCCAAAAATCCGCGTATATTTTGCCCGACGCGGCGTTCCCACGTCATCTTCCCTCTCACACGAACATTGACTTGATTACCTTGTGCCTGCTGATCCTCCATCAAATTGGAGAGGGCAGCAGCATCTTCTTGGGATATCCAAAAGCGTGGTATGTTCGCAGGGACGGTCCCGAACTTATTTTCTGCTTCTCCTCGAATCGTTGTGTCGGGTTCGATAAAGATGACAGCAGTGCCACCGAGCATTGCTGCATTGATATAACGAGTGCTGGAGTTAAAATTGAGAAGAACTATTGCCCCTTTCGGAATAAAGATGTGAGATTCACTCGCAGCGACAAACTCACCGGATTCGTCGACTTCTCCATCATTGTTGTTATCGATTCCATCAGTGTCATTTCCCGGGGTTTCATCTGTCCAACCATCGGCATCGTTATCAATACCATCTGTTGCCCATCCTAAGATTTCAGAGAGCAATGGGATTTCACCGTATTCATCAGTAGTCCCATCCTCGTCATTGTCAATGCCATCGGACGCTTTTTGCAGATGTTCATTAAGTATATCATCAGTAATGCTGGCTTCGGTGATGCGATATCGTCGGGCGAGCGTTGTGAGTGTATCCCCATCTTGGAGTTTGTACCAAAATCCACCAATGTTAGTGCCATTGAAATCAGCGAGTTCAGCATCATCGCCATCAAGGAGGGGACCAGATAAACCTCCTGTTGGAATAAATACTGTGCTTCCTTCGACAACCGGGGTCGCCAGAAATTTGTTCCGATCGTCTGCAAGGATAACCGTCTCGTCAATTTGGTAGCTTTCTGCGATGTCTTTAAGCGTTTCGCCCGGTAATACAGTGTGTTTAATGCCGTCTGCTAATAGCGAGGTCCGCACGAGGTTGGGCCAGAGGGGGGTGAGTTTAAAGGCGTGTAACACGTCGGCTTCTGGTGAGAGGACTTCAATGATGCTATCACCTTGGTCAATCGGCACAGTGACAGAAAATTCGCGACTTTCTACGTTCTGCAAACCGGTTTCGACGAAGCGATCGAAAATGTATTTGCTCCCACTCGCAGCTTGAGGGTAACCCGTTACGCGACTGTCGAGACTTGAGAGGCGTGCGATATCCTTTCGAAGGTTGCCGATAGAGAGATCATCCCGAATCTGAATGGCTGCAGATTGCATGCCGGTACTGGAAACCGCTTGTGCGTATACAGTATCGGAGAGGTGCCCAGCGACAAGCAAAACCGAAAGAAAAAATATTAATACATTTGTAAGTGCACTGAAGTGCTGCTCTCGGTACTCGTGTCTACTATGAATTTTCATCTTGTGAAGTCTCCCGCCTTTTTCTGGTTTTTCAGATTTTCTCCTCAGCGGGCATTTGGGTATTCCTCTGAGAATACGCGAGAAAACAGCGCGCGAAGAGAATGCATCCCGAATTTTAGGAGGCAATATTTATATTGTATATTATTATTGCAATTTTTGTCAAATTAAAAAAATTTGCATTTAAGGCTTTTTTAGGTTAAAATATATTTCACGCTTTTGCTTCTCATCGAAGTAGAACCCTCTTCAAACTACATTTCACTGCAATACTGCAGCAATACTAAAAAATGTAAAAAAATCAGCAGCAGTCCAACTGTAATTTTGCTGCCTGATAAGGAGCCAAACGTGGGCAAAGAATCAAGAGACTCGAATATAGACAAAGTCGTCTCACGTATAAAACTACGTCGTCATGAACTGAGGTTGACACAAACAGAACTTGCGAAGGTGGCAAATCTCACACCTGCTGCGATCTCTCAGTTTGAATCAGGAGCCCGAAAACCGTCGTTTAAAACACTTTCAAGTCTTTCCGATGCTTTAAAAGTCACTACCGATTACCTACTTGGAAAAGCCGACAAAAGTTACGATGACCTCTTAGCCGACCCAAAGATTAGTGCTATGTTCAAGGGGATGATGGAATTTACGGAAAAAGATAAAGAGATGCTCTACGAGTTCTATGAATTTCTTAAAATGAAAACGAAACAGTGATTATTGGATTCGCTATGATGAGACCCCCGATCATCACCCCGTTCCACTTGGACAAAGACAAATTTTCCCGAAATTTTGACGGTTCTCTAAGCGTCGGTGTGCCTCACCGGCACGATGAAGTGGTAAAATCCTGTCAATAATAGGTTCCAGTTTTCCTTGTCCAGCGAGATGCACAAGCGTTCGCAGCTCAGCAACTGTGCCGAGGGCAGAGCCCATCAGTGTTAGCTGCTTTTGGTACAGCTTTCGGATGTTAATGGTGCCAATGTTGCCTGTTGTCACACCACACGAAACAAGCCTCCCATTTTTAGCAAGACTCGCGATGCTCTGATCCCATGTTGCAGCACCAACGTGCTCAAGGACAACATCCACACCGCGTCCATTGGTTACCTCAAGCACAATCTTTGAAAAATCTGTGTCTTTGTAGTTAATCGTAACATCAGCGCCCATCTGTTGTGCGCGTTCCAGTTTCTCAGTGCTGCTCGCTGTCGCAAAAACTCTGGCACCCGTTAATTTTGAGATTTGGAGTCCCGCGCTTCCGACCCCACCCCCTACACCGAGAATTAAGACATCATCTTCTGGACGAAGTTGGGCACGCGTCATGAGCATATGCCATGCCGTGAGATACGCTATCGGTATCGCAGCAGCGTTAGCAAATGACAGGGTTTCCGCTGGCATCTGAATAGCGTTTTGAGCAGGTGCTTTTACGTATTCCGCGTATCCGCCATTTGTTTGGAAACCGATGAGTTCTTGCGTGTCACACAAGTTTTCGGCACCGCGATGGCAGTCGCTACAGATACCACACGGAATGCAGGGTGCGAGAACAACGCGATCCCCGACTGCAACACCGCGGACTGCGTCACCAATTTCGGCGATTGTCCCAGCGATGTCGGAACCGAGTATGTGTGGCGTCCCCTCCCGACGGAGTTTCGCTTCTATCTCCGGACGGTTCCGCCGGGCGTGAATATCCAGATAGTTCACCGCACAGGCTTCGACTTTAACGAGAACTTCGTCGGTATCAGGGGTCGGTTTGGGTGCGTCTGTGTACTGAAGGACATCCGCACTGCCTTGTTCTGAGAAAACAATTGCTTTCATATTCGCGAAAATCTACCCGTAGGCACCGTGGTTAAGGAAGCCGAGAAGTCTGCGTAAACGAGGACTTGCCTCTTTGTAAACAGACTCAGGCATACTATAGTTCATAAACGGGTAGTATTTATGCCCAACAAGGCGGCGACCGTAGGTCACCTGCGTGATATATCGGGTGCGCTGGCTCTGATTCGGACCCCCGCGATGCCAGACCTGATTGTTGAACATGATAACGCTGCCCGCTTTTCCAAGGTTATACTGAACTTTGTCCTCCCACTCCGTTCCTTCTATCGGATTCGGAGGCGACGCGCCGAAAAGATGTGAGCCTGGAACGACTTCTGTGCCGCCGTGTTCAATTTCAGTGACATCGGTGAGGTAATAATTCGCCGTGAAGAGCAGCACTGGCAACCGGACGTTCTTCGGGGGTTCACCGTCCGTTACAATGTAGTGTGGTGCATCGTCTTGATGCCACGACGTAATTCCACCACCAGGAAACGTCTGGAACGAATTGTTGTGAATGACATGACAGTTTTCAGCGACGAGTGCCTCGGCGAAGGAGACAATCGGTTCAAGGTCAAACAATCGCCGGTTGGCTTCACTGTGTTCAAACATTCGATGGCTTAAGTGCATGCGACCTGCGGGGCTCCCACTATTTAAGTCATTCGGATCGTTTTCGAGTGCCCACTCTAAATCTTGTCGAAGTTGCGCACATAAATCAGGAGGCAAGACGTTTTGCAAAAATAGACAACCTCGCTCGTGGAACGTCTCTACCCATTCCTGGATTTGTGCCTCGCTGACAACCTGATCTGCCAAGTAGGTTGTTTGTTCCATTTTTCTACACTCCTTGCTTTCACAGGTATGTTTGAATAGAAGACTGGAAGGCTCTAAGAAAAAATGCTGCTCCAACCTTTCAGCCTTCTAATTAGCCAGTAAAGGAACGTGAGTTCAATGAATAGTGCTTAACCCATCGCTGCAGCGACGATAATGCCGAGTGAGATGAGGACACCCGCAACCGCAATACCCGCCGCGGTGTTGTTCTCTTCGGCGATCTGACGGTTTAAGTCGTAAGGAGTCGCCATGTCGAAGACTTTGTAGCCTACCATCAAAACGATTAAACCGACGATACTGAAGACAATGCCTTCAATGATAAAACCAACCAAGGCTGCGAAAACTATGATCGGAGGATCGTCAGACGCAGCCTCGTCGGATTGGGCAACGGCGTTCTGTGAGAATAGGACAAAGGCAGTCATTGCGACAATAACCAGCATGAGCGTAGTGAATACAATCTTCTTAGCCATTTTAAAATCTCCTTCTTTAGTTTTCAGTTTTCGGTTTTCAGTACCGAACCGCAAGGTATAATTAAAAAATCTCAAATTGCACATCTGTGGTAGTGTGCAGATATTTTACCAATATAGCGTCCTTATCTTCGATATAAAGCCATCCCGATTCAACGTCTTCGAGCGTTTGCACATTTGCAATCTCGATCTCTGCATATTTGTCCGGTATGTTGACGGGTTCAGAAGTGTCATCGGGTGTATCTTCATCAGTAATGGGCGGCTCGTCCAACTGATAGCGTGCGCGAAGGGCTTGTGGCACACGTCCATAACCAGCAATAAGGGTGTAGCTCGTTTCGTCCTCGGCATAGCTGAGTTGCCAGTTCAGTTGACCCTTATCCGTTAAGGTAGGTTCATCTACTATTGCACCGGAACTGAGGTGTATCTCCCCGACGATGGCGGTTTTAATTCCCGGATCGACCCCTCGAAGCGTATAAACATTCACCATAATATCTTCGGGATTCAAGTGGGGTCCCTTGCCTTCAGTGCAGAACCCATAAAATCCATCCGGATAGGTACCTTTGAGCTCACCGTCTTCCCACTGTTGATACATCGCACTTACCGTGATACCCTCAGCGATTTGAAGCCATCTGTCATTCGGCGTGTGTCGGTTCAAGCGTTGTAAGTAATAAGCGAGAACTAACCCGTTCCATTGAACAGGGACACCGAACCATGGATGCGTGTAAAAAGAGGTCCCGAAGACGGGGATGGAGGCGAACTGCATACCGGGTCGGTCGGGGAGATGCCAATGGTAGAGGAAGGGGAGTGCTGTTGTCGCCCAATACGTTGCGTGTTTGAGATGTTCCTTGTCCGCTGTCAACTCGTAAGCCTCAACATAAGCACCGATGGCATACGCAGCCGCAAGGACATCTGGTTGATACATCGGGCATTCCCACATTTGTGCCCCGCGTGGTACGGAAAATTGCTGAATGAATCCGAGTGCTTTCAAACCTGCTTCACGCGAGGTTTTATTTCCGGTAATTCGAGCATGTTTTAAGAGTAAGAGTGCTGATTCAGCACAGGTGCCGAGTGCTGCTTCACCTGCCGTTCCGAGGGAAGTGGTTTTCGCGTCTGTTGGGTGCCACCGCCAACTTCCATCCGACGCTTGTGTGGCAATCCGTTGCTGTATTTCTTCCGCCATGTAAGATAATCCGGCACCGATATTGCCGATGTAAAACGGGAATTCCCATCTTAAAATGTGACACGAACCGCGTGCCGCCAACCCGTCTACTCCGGATTCTGCTATGGTGTTTTTCGCAATTTCTAACACCCGTTCTTTCACGTGTTCATCTTTCGTAGCAAGATAGTCGTACCAAAGTAGAGTGCCGAAACCCGGTTCATTCTGCGGTGCCCAGTCTACGCAGTGCCGAGATTTTCGTGTCGCTGCATCCCATGTTGTCTGCATCAACCCGTGCCGCGAAAGTAAAACTTCATCCGCATCGCTACGGGGGGGCGGTAACGGTTCAGGGGCACCGTAAGCGTTATTCCAATGCGCTATGGCATCTAAGATAGAAGCATTTCCATCCACGATGATTTCGGTTTTGATGGACACCGGACGCGCCGGTGTGAGTGGATACGGGATAGAAGCCTCTGTCTGGTTCTCTCGGACCCATGCTGGCACAGTCGGGACGAATACGCCGAGGGCGTGATTTTTCTGATACTCATGCCAATTGGGTGAAGCGAATACCGCAGAGAGCATCTGATTCTCACCGTCCCAGGTGTCCAGGGGATTCCAGATGATGCCGACTATGGATTTCTGCATCTCTACTGCCATGACTGGCACTGTGATTTTATAGGGATGCGGGACGAGCCGGTTGTCGAACGGTGGAGCTGCGTCGCGTGTGCTTGAGGAACGTTCATCGTTTTCCAAGAACTCGAGTCCAGGGAAAAGTGCTGCCGTTTTCTTTTCCCGATGTCGTCCTTGCCCCGCGTAAAGCATCGGACCGCGGAAGGCAAGAAGTTCTCTGTTGCCATCCGTTTCCAACTGATATTCCGTTTTCACCCGCGTCGCACTTTCGCTCAGTGTCCACTGCATCTCATAAGTCCACTTAACGCCATCTACATCTGTATCCGAACCGCTGAGGCGGACAATTGACCCGCCTTGATTGTTCCCAGCAAGTTGATAGTCTGTAGGTGTAAGTTGCGACGTTTGGCGATTTTGTGATGCATCTAAATAGACAACCTCAGAGAGTGCCGGACAAGTTGCTACCTGCTGGTAGTTACCACCTTTTGCGACAAAGATTATGCAATACGCAAATCCTCCCTCCATCTCCTTTTTGTCAGAAGCGAGGGGCTCTTGCTTGTTTTCATTCTTAATTGCTGGTGTTGCTTCGGGTCCACGGACGAAAACGATACGAAGGTATCTGTTCCCCAACACGACGCTACCATTTTCCGTATAGGTATGCAGTTCTTTCAACACCTTGGCAGCAAGTTTAGGGGGTTCAGGGCGAACCATAACGCTTTCTTGGGCTGTTTGGCGTCCTTCGCCTGCTGAGGTTTGGCATTTGAGCGATACGGAAATGGAGACGACAGTCGGGTTTGGGAAACGGCGTGCTATCCAAAAAACAGAGGCTTCTTCACCCGGTTCAATTTCTTTAATGGTTTGTCTGGGGCGTCCACGCCGTAGTTTCACACCATTGATAGAGATTCGCGCCGTATCCGCTTTACCGAGTGGCGCGGTGCCGGTATTCCGAAGTGTACATTGCACTTCAAAATCTTCGCCCGCAGTGACAACTGCAGCTGTCGCGCCTACGTTCACGATTTCTAATTTCGGCTGTGCCGCGTAAAGCGATATTTTGACAGGAGGCTTTTCGGATTCGTGCGATTCAAGGCATAAATTTACCACATCGGAAGCCTTCGTTGATGTGGGTTGACTGAACTCCTGCAACTGCATCGTGTCGTCTTTGAAGTGTAGAATAGCGATTCCACATCGTAGTTCCGGTTCGCTGTCTCTTTTCCCTTTTCGGAGGGACATCTCTTTAAATTTCCGTAACTGTGGTTTACCCCACAAAGCCCAGGCGTAGTTACTATTGCCTTCTATATTGCATTCCGTCAGAAATGAGATGACGACCTCTTTACCAGCATATGACGTGAGTTCGATGCTTTCTTCTATCCACTGACATTCGGTTGATGTGGATTCAAAACATCTTTCCGGTGCGGCTTCTAAACCTGTATTCAGAAGATCGAAAATTTCGATGGCGAACTTCACACCTCCGGGCTGTCGCTCCACGTCGTTAAAAACAACGCCATCCCGTAATCCGATGGAAAAATGTAGGAAGAGCTTCTCTTTTTCATTGACATCCGGAAGTGACAGTGTGTAATCGATTTTTGCGGCTTCTATTGGGGTGGGATGTTCAAAGATAGCAGGCTTTGTCACGCCGCCGGAACAATCTATTCCGCTGGCGGATGCCTGATCTGTCCCGGAAACAGTGCTTTGTTCGAACATCTCCACGAAGTCATAAATTTCTTCAATAATGCCGAGCTCTAAGGGTATGGGTTCTTCCGCAGCTTCAGGGGAGGTGGCTTCTGTTTCGGTGTCGCCTCCATCTGTTTCCTGCGGTAAGAGGTTTTTTCTTGGGGTTTTTTCTTGGGGTTTTTTCTTGGGTGTTTCCTCTGTGGATTTCCCCAAAGTTACCTCGCCTTTATCTGCTTCAACGTCAGAAACCTGAGCGTGCTGCGCTATAGTCCCTTCATTTTCCTGTTCAGATACTACAATTTCCGTTGCAAATTCCGTCTTATCTTCAGAAACAGGATCGGTGTCTTCCGATGGCTCAGTTGCTTCCTCATCGGAGGGCGCGAGGTTGGTGATCTCGACGACAGGGGTTTCTTCTGCACTGGATGTATCGGGAGTGTCGTCCTTACTAGCATGAGCCTCGTCGTCTATAGAGATAGGTAAAACCTCGCTATTGGATTCTGTGTGAGAACTGTCATCATCTATAGCGACAGGGGACGCTTCGTCTTCAGAGGGTGTTTCCTCGGACGCAGACCCTTCGTCAGCGTTTTCGATTTCCGAGGGTTCAGGAACCGGGGTATCGGAGGCATCTGATGCTTCAGATTCAGCATCGTTTGTGGAATTATTGTCAGCTGCGACTTCCAATTCCGTTTGCTGTTCGTTACGCTGCTCTGTATCGGGAACCGATGGATCTGTCTCGTCCTCCGTGTTTCCGATACAAGCGGCTAAAAATTGTTGCACGATATAGGGGCTGGTGAGCATATTTTAATTATTCCTTGCGGTTCGGTAAGCTGGGTGTTTTTGCTTGGGCGTTTCCCCAGGGATTTGATATACCTTTCCGTATGTCCGCCTTCCACTTCGTTTCAGGCTAAGTGCTTTGGCTTACGACCGGCTCCATTTCTGTTTCATCTGCTTCATTTCATCGTTGAGCACGATTTCTACTGAGGGCGTTTGTGCAGAAGCCTCAATCTGCCACGCACCCGATGCGTCCTTCAGCACGGGTTTGCGCTGCGCAACAGGTAGCACACCAAAAGGTGTATGCGGTTCAATTTGATACCAGTATGCCACAGAGGACGTCTCATTGCTGAGATGGTTTCCGTGTCCGTGCTCTATCGTAACCCGGATCTCTTTCTCGAAGCGGATCGGGTTTTCAATGTGATAGACGTAGGAGGTCTGGTAACCATCGGTGTTGTTTTCGTGGATAGAAGAACCGTTGTGTGCAAAAGCGTTCTGTTGCATGCCCCAGGCTTGATTGAGGTAGTCCTCTGAACCCGTGCCGTGCAGATCTGGGGGCCACTTATAGCCGTCGACCCAGATCATATCATCACCTTCCCCCCACCATGTGCCTTGAAAGTTGGTGATCGAAAGGTTGCAACCGATGTAATGCCCGCTGCCTTCGGCGGACAGAATCAGGTAATTGTTATCCCACGCGAGCCGTTCCGCGTTGATAATATTGGCTTCCGGGGTATTCACAGTAATTTCGTGTCCCCACCCGTCGCACGGGTTTTCACGATGGAATTGGGCATGAAAATAGGCTATATCAGCGTCGAGCGGCTCAGGGTACTGCTCATAGTCGATATAGAAGTATTGGCGGTGGGTTGTATCACCTTCGTTGACGAGTTCGATCCGTGCGCTGCGATTAAAGGGCATCTGCAGATAGCAGTTAAGGGCGCATCCTGTATTGAACGTGTTATTTTGGTGTGTAGAGGTAGAGAACGGAATGGAATCGTAGGAGTTAACGATTTCGTTGCCGAGTCCAAAGAAGTCCCCTAACGGACATAAGACACTCGGGTGCTCCTCATCGTCCCAAAACATCCGGATCAGTACGTTTCGATACCCATTTGGCTGCGTCATCCAGATGTGATTGATACAGCCGGGTCCTTCAAGGTCTGCGATAACGCGGGTTTCACCGGGTTCGACATTCCATGCGTCGCTATTTCTGCCTGTTGTGTCCCATGAAGAAGCGCGTAGCGAACGTGCTTTTCTAACGCGCGTCAGCGATGACAATAATCCATCAACATAAGTCATAGTTTAATTTCCTGCTATACCTCATCCGCAGCGTTCAAGAACCAAATGCTAACATCGCCTTCTGCTAAAAGAAACTTTTGAGAAGCGCAATCAGCGCGATGATTGTCGGCCCCACCCATGCGGCATGTTTGAAGAAGCGACTTGAAAATTCACGCTGCCCCCGCTGATAATGCTGCAGCTCCAACAACTTGTCTACCTTCTCGCGAAGTTCCTTCATATCAGAGTCTAACCGCTCGTGAAGTCCTTTGATATCAGAATCTACCTTCTCGCGAAGCTCTTTCATATCAGAGTCTACCTTCTCGCGAAGTCCTTTCATATCCGCGCGAAGTTCTTTCACATCTTCTTCAACTCTGTCAAACCGCTGGCTCATTATCTCTTGTAGTTCTTGGACTGTCATAACGGAAGCCTCGTTTTTTAAATTTAGAAACGGGAAAAGGGCAACACATTATCACCAATTATAACACATAACATCAAAAAATCAACAGAAAAAATCGTTTTTTCTGGTTATTCTCTTTCTTCAGGAGGGAAGTTTTTCTGAGAGTCTGTTGATTGCTGGTTCTGACGAATGAATCTCAACTGTAGCGTGTCTGCTGCATAGCTGTCAAGTTCGCCAGTGTTTTTTCTTGACGTAGGTGCCGCCGGTTCAAAATTAGTGACGAGTGCTTCTAACATCGGTTTTCTATTCGATTCCTTGGCACCGACGTGATAAAAATGTTCTCTTGTGATGACATTAAATTCTGACCATAACTTCAGAATCGCGGGATTTTCTCTGTGTTCGTTGCTATGCCAGGTTGAGAGGATAAACTGTGCTTTCGTTGTTTTCAAATTTTGATAGAGCAATTTCTCGTGTGCTGCCTTCCAAGTGTTAAAATAGTCGGTATGTCGCCCGGCATAAGGCGGATCACAATAGATGAGGTCGTTCCCGGTTGCACAAGACAGCGTAGTGCGAAAGTCCTGATGCAAAAACGTCCAATCGCTGAGGCTGGCGCGTTTGGCAACCCATTCCACCTGATTCGCGATTTTAGTGACGTATGCTTTAGAGAAGCGTTCCGGTTTATGTCCGAACGGCACATTAAACCCGCCTTTCCTGTTAAAACGGATAAGTCCGTTAAAACAGGCGCGGTTCAAAAACAGAAAGTCTAAAGGAGACTTTTCTGTATTAAACCGTTTTCGGACTTGATAATAATAGTCTGCACCGTGCTTAGCTAACTGGGCACCCTCGGATTCGAGGAATTCCCGGACAACAATCGGAGTTATCGCCCCGCTGTTTATTCCCTGATAAAAGGAAATAAGATGTGGATTTGTATCGCAGAAAAGAGCCTTACGCGGTTTGAGGTTAAACCCGACAACTCCCGACCCCATAAACGGCTCAATCCAGACACCTTTGTTGTCCCACTGGCGCGTCTCATCTATCCACTTAACCAATTTACTCTTGATGCCTTGACATTTTATCGGTGGAATAAGAACCTTCATTTTGAGCGTGCTTTCCTTTGTGAGGCGCGCGGAACAACAAGACTTGTATCTCCGCCTCTGTAGACGACGAAATCGTGCAGATTTGTAATCTTTTTCGTTTTGCCTGTATCATCCTGCACGGTAATCTTCCCGTAATTCATCCAGTAGTCATCAAACCATTTTTCGCCCAACTGACCAAACATGCCATTACCAGATAGAATATCAGCGATTTTATTGATGCTACCTATGTTTGCAGTATTACCACTCCCTCTTCTGTCACTTGCGATTCTCCATTTTTCAACGGCAAAAAACTGAAAATCTCTAATGACAGAGGGAATCGAATCAAGGTGTTCAAGCGTATACAACTCTGTTTCATCAACTGACGTAGCACTTGCTCGTGTATAGATAATTCCCAAGCAGAAATGTCCCATGTATTCATTGTAGGGAAACTGAATGTTTTTACGGGTATCGCGGTTTACAAAGTAATTTCCGTGAGAACCGAGCGTGAATCCATTACAGAACTCTGGGTTTTCAGGAAGCCTATACGTTGTCTTGAAATCAAGAGCAAACTTGTGATCTTCAGTTTTGCTGATCAAGGAAATATCTGGATAATAATTTTGCTTTTCCGCAGGGACAAGCGTGTAACCGTTTTCTTCCGCGAACGCTAACAATCGGGGAAACAGATGGATTTCCAATAATTTAGATACGATTTTCGTATCTGTTGAAATTGTGTAAATTCTCCGGTAAATATCAATGAAACCTTTGATCGTCCATTGCCCATTAGCAGTCTCAACGTACGAATTGAGTGTTTTAACAAATTCATTCAATTTCTTGCTAAATGTACTCTTTACTGTTTCTGGCATAAAATCGGTTCACCCAAAAATCAGGGGCTCTGAATCGGTTAGACAAATATCGTTGTTAAAAATACTTTACTACTCGACCGGTTCCTCTGTAGATGACCAGATATCTTCCCACATCTCTTCTTCGGATATCCGGGAAGGGATCTCCTCGGCGATTTCCGAGGATTTCTGTCCCGGTTTGAAAGGGTTCCAACGTTCTAAAGCAAACAAACGAATCGCCTCCAATCTTTTTGAAATAGAACCTCTATCCCATTGTCCTGTTTCATCATTCAGAAAGTCGATCAATTCGTTTTGTGCCATGAGCGGTGCTCTGCAAAAATACTTTTGATTTTTGTATACAAAGTTTTGGTTCGATTTGCTGGCATTCGCAGAGATTGGGTCAATCGTCAAATTCCCAATGCTGTGGAGATAATTATCCACAAATTCTTGAGATTCAAAATCGGTAGTTGACAGGATTGAGTCGTCTACAACAACTGTGCTTTCCTTGGGATTTTGTGGGATGATATGTTCCATTGAGAATCTTGACCGCGGCTTGGCATTGGTAAATTCGTCATAGGACATCTCGGAATAACCATCTATATCTCTGAGATAATTCTCGTATTTCCAAAAGAGATACCTCTGATCATTTAGATTCACATCAGAATGGAAGGAGGGTGATTTAAGAGCGCGTTCAAAAGCAAAATCGCTGCAGTTGGATGTGATAAAGTTTTGAAGTTTACGGATAAGTCGCTGGAAATTCCCATTGAAATCCCGCGTTAGTCCGTAGAGGAACTCACGTCCTTTGTCTGCTCTGGATCCGATAATACTGAGACGGAAACAAATAATTTCCACTAATTGTGCAATCCGTTTGAAATTATCCTTGGTATCTGAGTTGTCCAATTTGTAGGTTTTAATAAGCAGAGGGTAAAACGTCGCTTGGCGGCTGAGGGCGAATATATCAAGAAGATAAGGCTCACGCCTTATAAACAGGGTCCTGGTGAATTCAAAACTCTCTTTTAATTCCAGACTGTACTGGTTTATGAACGCAGCTGCTTCTACTATGTTATTTGCATTGATTAGTCCGTTCACCTTTTGCTTGATTGTATGAACATGATTTTGGTATTCACTCTTATTTTTCCACTGCTGAAAAAAAGCGATGAAGTGGTACTGCAAAATCGAATCTTCATCCACGCGGGATTCGATTTCCTCATAGCTGCGGTAAATTTCGCTGAACCGATTTTGGAGAGCGTCTAGCTCAGTTTCGGAATTGTCTGATACAATATAGGTTTTGTGCATCAGGAAACTTTTGGTTTTCTCTAAGCTCGTCAGCGATTTGCCACGGTCATTGGTCGTCTCAAAGATAAGAGTCGCCTCGGCTTTATCCTCAACGGAATAAGTTAGGACCTTCATGCTCTCAATTGTATTTATGAATTTCTCGATCTTGTCTGGACGTGCTTTTATAGCTTGACGAAGGAAGTCTTTTGCTTCAAGCAATCGCCTTTGAGACGGAGTGTGCACTTGGCTATCGTCGGGTCGGTTATCCTGCAAGATGTAGGATGTGAAGAAGTCATTATCAGTATCCAAAACGCGGAGTTTGTATCTATTGTAAATCTGGATATAGGTATCCTTTAGCATCGTAACATCGTTGCCTGATTTTTCCTGTTCTGCCAAAAGCAGCTTCATACAGATAATGAGTGTTGTAATCCGCTGTTGACCATCAACGATGTCAATTATCTCAAATCCTTCACGCCGCGGTTGTGCCTGAAACAGGATTGTGCCAAAGAAATAACTTCGGTCAGATTTCTGATTTTCAATATCCTCAACAAAATTCTTGAGCTGTTGTTCTTCCCAAGCGTAAGCACGCTGATACTTTGGGATATTAAAAATTTTTCTACCGCCAAATAAATCACTAATTCTTTTTTGTCCGTTTTCCAATCGTTATCTCCTTATCACTTTTTCTAATCATCTACAGGACTTACGCAATTTTGACTATAGCGCATTCTCTGAGATGGGAATTCTCGCAAAAACACACGTTCTCCCGACACAAACTGGAAAGTTTGTGCTACAAAAAAGCAGACTGCGTAAGTCCTACTCATTATCAAACCTTATTTGCCTATGGTGTAAAACTAAAAATCGTGGATGAAATTGGTTCGGTATTAATGGTATGTTTAGAATAGTTAATGCTTATATCGAAACAGGATAAGAAATTTGCGCCTAATAATCCGTGTGCATAAGTTTCGACTGGCAAATAGCTAGCTGCAACTTCCATTCCTTCAAAAGTATGACCAATTACCGATAATCTGCGCACTGCGATAATTTCAGCATTCGTAATACCATTCGCTGTGATAAAGTCAATCCTACGCAAATTTGGATCTGAAAGATCATATCCTAAATCTGATAAAATATCTGGATTAAGAGTTGTAAGCGAGGCACCAGTATCTAATATTAAATCTACAGTAACATGCTTGCTATCGTCCAATGCATATATTGTCGCTTGAACCATAATTAATCTGTCTGGGCTTAACGCAAAACGTGTCTGATGCATTATAACAGGCACAATCTCCCTTCTGGAATCTCCCCGGTATAACGTATAACGGCACCGCCTTTAAGAGTACTGAGTTCACTATAAACATCATCCCTTAAATCGCTATGGGCAGTAACGATGCCTGATACAAGTTCCGAAGTTTCATCATTGATTTCAGGATCAACAATAAACAGCCATTGGTCGGGATATTTCTCTGCCATTTCATCTAAGGTCAGACGTTCACCTATCTCTATAGACATCTCACTTCCCCCTTAATCATTACAAATCACAGCAGAAATGCCAAAAAACAGAAAATAGTGATTAAACCAAAAAACCACATCAAACTTGTAGGACGGCTTTCATCTTCTCTAACCCGATGCGTGCGACTTCTACGGGATCTTGCTCCCAATAATTCGGATTGAACAATTCCAATGAGATGACCCCTTCATATCCAGCATCTTTTACGATGGAGATCATCTCTCCGAGGTCAAGGATACCGTCACCAGGATAAACCCTATCCGCATCTGTTTGTTCCGCACGCGCAGGTTCCGCAGGCGCGTCATTGAAATGGAAAACGGCAATTTTATCCCCAGGAATGCCCCGCATGTCGTCTATTTCGCCACCGCCGCGATAGATATGAAACGGATCGAGGACAATCGTGCTATCCGGGTGATCCGCCACTTCCATCACTTCCCACGCATGTTTCACTTGATTGACACCCTCAACGAAGCCGAGAAATTCCATGGCGGGTTTAACCCCGAATTCGCGTCCGAGTTCAAGCAATTCTCGGTAATTCTCGCCACCTAACTGAAGGTCTGCAACTTCACGCGGTGGACTTGAGACGATATAGGTCGATCCGACAGCGGCGGCTTGTGCCATGCGCCGTTTCGCCTCTTCAATCGCCTCCTGATGTTCTTCACCTGTTGTGTTGAGCCAACCGTGCAAGGCGATAACGGTAGGCACCGAAAGCCCGTGATCATCGAGTACTTTTTTCACATCCGTAAGCGAACCGCCTTGTTCTTCGTAAGCGGTTAAATCGTCATTCCATAACTCGATCGCCGTATACTCGGTTTCGGCAGCGATCTGAATCTTATCCATTAATCCGGCGGGCCGAATTGTGCTGGTATTTAAACCCATAGGACTTACGCAATATTTTAGAAAAGTGTTATACTCTTGAATTATGAACACCTTATCCCTGTCAGAAAAGAAGCAACCGTTATTTTCCGATTACTGTCAGTTTCTGTTAGCGAGTTTTCATAACTTCACGCAGACGTA
>JAJEDB010000048.1 GCA_022821725.1 Candidatus Poribacteria bacterium
TACGTCTGCGTGAAGTTATGAAAACTCGCTAACAGAAACTGACAGTAATCGGAAAATAACGGTTGCTTCTTTTCTGACAGGGATAAGGTGTTCATAATTCAAGAGTATAACACTTTTCTAAAATATTGCGTAAGTCCTATAGATTTTAGAATCACTTAAAACAGGCGAGGTCTCGCTTGACTCATCCGAGGCAGAAACCTCGCCTCTCATACAAAGAGCATTTTAGGGTGTAATTCCCTGAAAATGTCTTAAAAAGGGGTGTTTTGAAATGTGGAAACTTTTGATGTTTACCAGTTTCTTTTTGATAGTCTCTATGCTGGCTGTAGCAGATATCGTTTTCCTCTCTGACCGGGATGGAAAGAGTAATGTGTATGTAATGAACGATAATGGCAGCAATGTCCGCCAAATCACAAATACACCGTTTCGTAAAGGCAATCTGAGGTGGTCGCCAGATGGGCAGCGGTTTCTCTATGCTCCGGACTTAAATTCGGAAGACCATCGCCAACAGCAACAGATTGACATCTTCATGATAAATGCGGGTGGTGCCGGTGAACGAAATCTGACGGAGCATTCTGCGCTTGATACGACCTCGTGTTGGTCTCCGGATGGCACGCATATTGTGTTTTCAAGCACCCGGAGTGGAGGTTGGGAGCTCTATAGAATGGAGATAGCAACCCGTAAGGTGCGGCAATTAACGCGTCTGGGGTTCGCCTCAGCTCCTGACTGGTCGCCAGATGGAAAGAATATTGTTTTTACCCGCCAAAGTCAAGGCATTTATACGATGCGTGCGGATGGTAAAAATGTTCGTCCATTGTTGCGGCGGCCTCGCAAGGGACAATTCGGCAATTCAATTATCATAAGTGGTTTTCCAAGATGGTCTTCGGACGGTAAACATATTCTCTATAGCGAGGCAGAGTATGTTCCCAACCGGCTTCTTGCTACTTCTATTCTTATAGTTAATGTGAGGACCCGGCATGTGCGGGTGCTTGATACACCAAAAGGCTGGACAATCAATAAAGTTTGCTGGGCAGATGATGGCGATGCTGTGCTTTTTGCAGGGGTCCCCGAGGGTTTGGATAACATTTACAAAATCTATAAGTATCGGTTGAGCGATGGGCAGATAACCAATCTCACACAACATCCCAGTGATAACTGGGGGATGGATTGGACTCCCCATAATAGCCTATCCGTTTCTGCCAGAGAGAAACTTACAACGCAGTGGGCACGGTTGAAAGCAAAATAGCCATTAGAAGATTTTCTAACTTTTTGATTCTAACTTTGGCTTTTCCGTTAAATACGGTATAATATATGGCACGTTCAGGGTGACGGTGCGTTGGAACGGTGGGTCTACGACACCACCAGCCAAAGAAAAAGAGAAAAATGTAGATGGGAATAGTTTTGGGTCTGCCCATGACAATTTCTCGTTCCTTCTGAGAAACAAATCAGAAGGGAAGGCCAAGATTACCGCGTGGACAGAACTGGAGGTAAGAGACCTTGCGACGAAGGAGAAGGTTGCGTGGACTCCTGCGGAATGCTCTACTAATTTTAGACTTTAAGAGTCGGTCTCTCTCAGATCCCTCTGATAATGCCCGCGGCGAAGACAAGAACCGCATCGCCGCGGGTTCCCTCAAGCCTCACCTGGCCTAAGGAGGAACACAATGAACCGCCTAAAAACAACCGTCCTTTCACGAACAATAAGGTTTTTCTTTGCTTGCTGTCTGTTCTGTCTCGCCGGGACTACAACTTCCATAGAGGCGAAGATCGTATTTTGTGTCGATGGGGATATTTTCGTCATGAACGATGACGGCTCCCGCAGACGCAGGCTCACAAGCAACACAACGGCGTTAGACAATCATCCGCGTTGGTCGCCCGATGGCACACAGATCGCTTTTACCCGAGACATGGACAAGACAAAAAGACAGACCTCGGCTGAACTATTCATCATGAACGCTGACGGAACAGACCCGCAACGCCTCACCCATAACAACGTCCTTGACGTAGATTCATCTTGGTCGCCCGATGGAAAAAGGATCGCCTTTTCGAGTACCCGCAGTGGAGAATGGGAGGTGTTTGTCATAGAACTTGCGACGCGCGCCGTTACACAACTAACGGGTATTGAAGGTGGGGAAGGGTCGGGTTCCCCCGACTGGTCGCCCGATGGCACACAGATCACTTTTGAGCGGTTCGTTCCAATCAAAAACGGGATATCCCCGAAAACCATCTATGTGATGTCTGCGGATGGGCAACACCAACACCCTGTCCTCCGGGATCCACCGCTCAAGGGTCCGCTCACTTTGAGGTACTTTCCCCGCTGGGCTCCAGATGGACACCGGATCCTCTTTTATGAATCGAAATGGTTTCGCGATGGAGATGTCTTGCATCTCATTGTTCAGCGGATCGGTGGTGGGAAACAGGTAATTACCGATGTTAATGACAGACTCGGCAACAATTTTCTTATCGCCGGTGCAAGTTGGATGGAGCAGGACCGTGCTATCCTTTTCTCACTGAAGTTCATGGATAAACCCATCCCGAATTATAATCTCTATCGCTATGGGCTTGAGACACGAAGCCTGAGACGGGTGACGCAGGAGACGAGTGATGAGAAGTGGCCAGACTGGACTGAAGGCTCTTTATCTGTTTCACCGCACGGAAAGTTGAGTACGCTCTGGGGAGAGCTAAAGAAACCTGACCCCTAAAAAATTCTGCGAAAAAACGCAAATGAGACATTAACTTTTCTGAACTTTTGCGCAGTAACGCAATTTTTGCGTGTCAACCTACAATTTTTGCGTGTTAAGCTACAATTTTTGCGTCTATCCTGTAAAGTATGTTTTGTCAAGGGACGGGTTTCTCGGAGGCATGCGATTGCTTCCTTAAAAAAAATCGGATGGTGCTTTTCGCAGTGTGTGCGGGTTTAGGAGGGATCACAGGAGGTGCTCTCGACAGATTTACGTATTTTTGGGTGCGAAACATAACTTTTTATCGCCATTGGCACGAAATTTGCTATTATTAATTCAACATTCTGCATCCGCGAGGTTAGGAGGGAAATCCGCAGAAATATCCTATCAAAAACGCCTCGCCTACCGGGTATGGAAAGTGTCTTTTTATTTTTAGTGTTCACTATAATCAATTTTCAATGGATATGGAACAGATATTCTTCCCAAAGAGGAGGGTAATTTATGAAATTGAGATGTTATCAATCGAAAGGCAGGAAATGTCCGCGTTATATGCATCAGGGAATTTTTCGCCCTACGGATGAAATGGTAAAACCGCTTTTGCCGGATTTGCGTCACTGTGCGACGTGCATAGCCTTCGCGGCACCGAAACGTCTCGAGCTCCGGGACGATTTGTTACAGATCGGTTCCGTAATCCTTATTGAAAAGGGACCTGCGTTCAATCCAACACATCAGAGTGGCGCGAGTTTCGGGACCTTTATCCGTCCACGTATCTGTGGTGCCTTGATGGATGAAAAAAGTAGGGAATTCACGCACAACAACCGTGAACTTCCTACTTTTGAGGGGGAGTGGAATTCGTCCCAAGATTCGGAGGCTGAGGTCCATCAGGATGTCGGGCGACTGTCGGCGGTTCCAGCCCCTCACGCTGAATTTGAGGAGGCACTCGTTCGGGACATCAGTTTTACGGCGGTGTTGCCGAAACTCCTGAAAATACTGACACCCCGCGAACGAGAAGTTTTCGCCTGCCTTCGTGAGAATCGACAGAATTGCGAGATTGCCGCAGATTTGAAAATTTCTGAAGCGCGTGTCAGTCAACTGGTGAAACAGGTAACACTGAAGCTGACAAACGCGGGGCAAAACCTCGGTTTGAGAGAATGATAACTGGCATATCCGACCCACAGCCCTATTCTGAATTTGACAACCCGCCCCCTTTCGTGTTAAAATCAAAAAGGTATCTCATAAAATAGGAGCGGTTATGTCTACATATCATGTTGGAATTATCGGTGGGGGACCAGGGGGTTACGTCGCGGCTATTAAAGCGGCGCAACTTGGGGGGAAGGTCTGCCTGATAGAAAAGGGAGCGTGGGGGGGGACCTGCCTGAATCGCGGGTGTATCCCAACGAAGACCCTTTTTGCAGTTGCCAACTTGGCGACACAGGTTCAAGAAGCATCTACCTTCGGTGTGAATATTAACGGCGAGACGACAATTGATTACTCGCAAGTATTGAATCACAAAACCTCGGTCGTCCAGCAGCTCACAGGGGGCATTGCGCAACTGCTGAAAGCAAACGGGGTTGATACCTTCAACGGGATGGCGACCCTTATTGACAGAAATACGATTGCCGTCAGCAAACCTGACGGAACAACCGAACAATTACACGCAAAAAATATTATTATTGCCACGGGTTCTGAACCTGCGGAACCGCCTGTTTTTGAAATTGACGAGAACCAGGTCTTGACGACAACAGGTATTCTTGATCTCACGGAACTCCCCGAAAGCCTACTGATCGTTGGCGGCGGTGTTTCGGGATGTGAATTCGCTTCCATCTTTAATGCCCTCGGTTGCAACGTAACTGTGTTGGAACTCCTTCCTACAATTTTGGCAACTGAAGACATTCAGGTTATCCGGCATATCCAACTTTTCATGAAACGGAAAGGTATCACTCTCCATACTGGCGCGAAACTGACCCATGTCAAAAAATCGGATGCGGGTGTCACAGCAGTGCTTGAATCCGGCGAAGCGTTGATCGCACAAAAGATGCTCGTCTCGATTGGGAGGCGTTACAACACAGACGGGATAGGTTTAGACAAGGTTGGCGTTCGGACAGAGGGTGGGAAAATTGTCGTGGACCCCCGAATGCAGACGAACGTTCCGGGTATCTATGCCGTTGGAGACGTAGCGAGCCGGTATCTGTTGGCACACGTTGCATCGGCAGAGGGAAAGATAGCAGCACAAAACTGTCTTGGTGACACTGTCGAGATGGATTATCAGGTCATCCCATGGTGTGTTTTTACGCTACCTGAGATTGGGCACGTCGGTATGACAGAAAAAGAGGCGACGGATGAGGGTTACGACGTTAAGATAGGACGGTTTCCATACGCCGCGAATGGGAAGGCATTGGGACTCCGAGAGACGGACGGGTTTGTTAAGACGGTTTCTGATGCCGATAGCGGGGACATCCTTGGCGTTCATATCGTTGGTGCCCATGCTTCAACGCTTATTCATGAAGCCGCTGTCGCGATTCGCACAGGAGCGACTGCGATGGACATAGCAGGGACGGTGCATGCGCATCCAACGCTCGCAGAAATGGTGATGGAATCCGCTGAAGCAGCGTATGACAGAGCTATCCATAGTTTACACTAAAAACGGACGGCTTCTTGAAGTTCACAATACCGCGATGAAATCTCTGAAAACTGGACATCTTTTTGTCGGCTGATGCTGAAACCTTCAATATTAAAAGAGGCAACAACGGTTCCATATACCATTGCGCTGCGTATCGCTTTTTCGGATGTGTCTTCAATAGATGCGAGATACCCCATCATTCCACCCGCGAAACTATCACCAGCACCCGTCGGATCAACCACCTGTGTGAGGGGATACGCTGGCACACTGAAAAAAGAAGATGCCGTCACACTGATTGCCCCGTGCTCCCCTTTCTTAATGATAACTCGCTTTGGACCCTGGCGTAGGATTATCTGTGCGGCTCGCATCAAATTAGACTCGCCTGTTAGCAAAAGTGCCTCACTGTCGTTCAGGATAAGAATATCCACACGCGCTAAGAGTGCTTCCAAAGCCTCCCGCTCTTCATTAATCCAGAAGTCCATCGTGTCACAGACAATCAGTTTCGGTTGGGTTGCCTGCTCAATAATGCTCAACTGTAAACCGGGTGGGTTATTTGCCAAAAAGAGGTAGGGTGTCTCTTTGTAGGTTTCAGGCAAAACGGGTTGAAAATCACTGACAACATTCAATTCCGTAAAAAGCGTATCGCGCACGTTAAAGTCGTCGGTGTAACGTCCACCCCATCGGAAGGATTTACCACCGTTTACCCGTTTTAACCCTCGAAGGTCAATGCCTCGGGTGTCGAGAAAATCTGTGTAAGCGTGTGGAAAATCAGTACCGACGACTCCAATAAGTCGAACAGGGTTGCCAAAAAAACTGGCGGCGACGGCAGCGTAGACCCCGGAACCGCCCAAGACATCCTCCACGCGTTTACTGGGTGTTTCTACGGTATCTAAGGTGACCGTGCCAACGACTAAGACTGCCATATTATGCCCCTTTTATGACCTGCCCGGTGCGGTTAGAAACCGCACCTACCGAGTGAAGGTAAGCTTTCCTTAGAAAGGTCCCGGTCTATCCTTGTTTTCGCGTAGCGCGCGGATAACCCGTCTCAGTCGACGAATAAAAATAACACTCAGCACAATAATGACTGGATACTGCAAGAAACTCAACACTTTTAGCAATGTTGGCGGAAGGTCTATCTGTTGAGAGGATGCCATCCAGATCGGTAATAATAGCACCGCCGATAGGAGTAATATCACTCCCTCCAAAATCTCTGATTTCTTCATAGGGACTTCCTTACAACTTTTTTACGTTCCCATTTCCCACGAGTTGAGGTATTTTTTCTGTTCTGCCGTGAGTGTATCAATTTCAACACCGAAGGCTTCCAACTTGAGTTGTGCTACGGTTTCATCTATAGATTCAGGGACATCATATACACGATTCTCAAAATTATCTTGATTTTGGGCGATGTACTCAAGGCATAATGCTTGGTTCGCGAAACTCATGTCCATGACACTCGCCGGATGCCCTTCAGCAGCAGCAAGATTTACCAACCTGCCTTCGCCAACAAGATAGAGTTTCTTGCCATCTTCGAGGGTGTAGACATCTACATAGGGACGCGCGCTTCCTTTATCAACGCTTAATTCTTCAAGTGCTGGAATGTCGATTTCAACGTTGAAGTGACCAGAGTTCGCTATAATCGCTCCGTCCTTCATCGATTTAAAATGCTCTTGACGTAAGACGTGAATATCTCCGGTGAGTGTTATGACCAAATCCGCTTCCTGAACCGCTTTCTGCATCGGCATCACTCGAAATCCGTCCATCACGGCTTCCAATGCTTTCAGAGCGGTGACCTCCGTCACAATGACGTTGGCACCTAAGCCGCGTGCCCGGTTCGCAACGCCTCTACCACACCACCCATAGCCTGCGACGACAACAGTCGTTCCAGCGATGAGCAGATTTGTTGCTCTGATAATACCGTCTAATGTGCTTTGTCCGGTGCCGTATCGGTTATCAAAAAAATGCTTTGTTCGTGCATCGTTCACAGCGATGATCGGATACCTCAACACACCCTCGGTTGCCATACTTCTGAGTCGGATAACGCCGGTTGTTGTTTCCTCTGTTCCTGCAACGACTTGCTCCACTAAAACTGGATTCGTTTCTTCAGAATGGAGTCTTGAGACGAGATCCGCCCCGTCATCCATAGTAATCGTCGGTTGCAAATCAAGGGTGGCATCAATGTGTTTATAATACGTCTCTGTATCTTCCCCATTAATCGCAAAAACACCTATCTCCTCATCAACAACGAGAGATGCGGCAACATCGTCCTGCGTACTGAGTGGATTTGATGCACACACAACCGCCTCGGCTCCACCCGCCTTCAGGGTTTTCATTAAGTTGGCTGTTTCAGTTGTAACGTGTAAACACGCGGCGACTCTCAATCCTTCTAAGGGTCGTTCATTTTGAAACCGATCACGGATGGAATCCAAAACGGGCATGAACCGGTTTGCCCAGTCGATGCGTTGTTTACCCGTTGCTGCGAGATCGGTTGTTTTTATATCGTAGTTCATTAGTATCCTTTTCGTTTATGGGTATTTTCAATTTTTCCAATCTATCGAAGTTTTTCGACGTAGTCGGTTTCTTCCCAAGTGAAACCGGGTTCTTCACGTCCGAAATGTCCATAGGCGGCAGTATTTTGATAAATAGGCTGGCGTAATTTCAGCCGCTCTATGATGCCCGCCGGTGTTAAATCAAAGTGTGTGTTGACAAGTTTAGTGAGTGCCTCTGCATCGCCAGTTCCAAACGTATCCACCATGACAGAGGTGGGGTCTTTCCTACCGATTGCATAAGAGATTTGAATTTCGCACCGTTCTGCCAAGCCAGCGGCAACAAGGTTTTTAGCAACGTGTCGTGCTGCGTAAGTTGCACTCCGATCTACTTTGGTAGGATCTTTTCCAGAAAGCGCGCCGCCACCATGTCGTCCCATCCCCCCATACGTATCAACAATAATTTTTCGCCCGGTTAATCCGGCATCACCTTGTGGACCACCAGTCACAAAACGTCCGGTTGGATTGATATGATATTTGATATCTGGGCTTTGGAGATTTTCAGGGATAATTTCTTTGATAACCTCTTCAATGATTGCTTCACGCAGTTCGCTATCCGCAACATCAGGATCATGTTGCGAAGAAATAACAACCGTAGTGACGGCCTTAGGTTTACCGTCTACATATTCCACTGTTACCTGAGATTTTCCGTCGGGACGGATAAAGGGGAGGGTGCGATCTTTACGAACTTTTGCCAAACGCTGGGTTAATTGATGGGCGAGAGTAATCGGCAATGGCATGAGTTCCGGTGTTTCGGTACATGCGTATCCAAACATCATTCCTTGATCACCTGCGCCGCCAGGATTTACGCCCATTGCAATATCAGGTGACTGCTTATCAATGATGCTCAACACAGCACTCCGCTCGGCATCAAATCCGTACTCAATATCGGTGTACCCGATATCAGCTATTACTTTTCGTGCGATTTGTTGTGCGTCGTAGTTTGCTGTAGTCGTGATTTCACCAGTGATGATCGCGAGTCCAGTTGTGACCAAGGTTTCACAGCCGACTCTCGCCATTGGGTCAGTTGTGAATATAGTATCAAGTACCGCGTCAGAAATCTGGTCTGCGATTTTGTCCGGATGTCCTTCAGTAACGGATTCGGACGTAAACAGAAAATTTTTGCTCAATTCCACATCTCCTAAGCCTACGTATTCATTCTCGCTCCACCGTGTGGCGCAAGGGCTTTGTGCCTCGCCAAACCTTTCGTGCAAGAGAGGACGGGTGGGCAATATGCCCACCCACGCAGGTGAAATAACGAAAATGGACGCGCAAAAACCCGCCCCTACATTTTAAAAATGTAGATACACGCCGTAGCAAGATTTTTTCGCTTTATATTTTCGCCTCTGCTTCAAAAGCTTGGCTTTAATTTGGGATGAGGATACGAAAAACATTAATTTTCAGAGTTCTTCGTGTCCTCAACGTCCTCAGAACCCTCCACACTTTCAACGTTTTCAGTGTTCTCAACGTTTTCAGAACTTTCCACACTCTCAACGCTCTGAGTGTTTTCAGGACTCTCCGCGTTCGACTTACCCATTTCCTCTTTGAGCAATGCCCCTAATGTGGTGACAGTCTCTTCGCGTGCTGGCATTTGCCGTCTCGGTTCCCGTTCACGTCGTGATCGAGGGGGTCGCTCGGATCGCGTTCTTGCTGGCTGTTCTTCTTCAGATGTCACAGCGCGTTCTTGTTCAGCCAGGAGTGCTTTCAAACTCAATCCGATCCGTCGGTCTTTTGGAGACAGATTAATCACTTTCAAATCTAACTCGTCGCCGACAGAAACCACTTCTTCTGGTTTTTCAATTCGTCGGTCCGCGAGTTCAGAAATGTGAACTAAGCCTTCAATACCTTCCTCAAGTTTGGTGAACGCTCCGAAACTCGTAAGATTGACAATTCTACCTCGGACGACAGAACCGACCTTGTATTTTTCGGGTACCTCTGCCCATGGATCGGGCTGTGTCTGCTTGAGTCCCAATGAAACTCTACGTTCAGCGGCGTCAATCTGTAATACGACGACCTCAATCTCACTGCCTTCCTTTAGCTCATCATTGGCTGCAACGCCCCGTTTCGTCCATGAGAGATCTGAGGTATGGATTAAACCGTCAATTCCTGGTTCGATTTCAACAAACGCCCCAAAACTGGTTAAATTTCGGATACGTCCGGTGATCTTACTACCAACAGGGGATCTCTCTTCCAAAAGTTCCCAAGGATTCTGTTGCAGCTGCTTCAACCCAAGTGAAATACGTTTGTCGTCCCTTGAGATTTCCAGGACAACGGCCTCAATTTCATCACCCTTATTGACGATTCTCGATGGGGCAACGTTACGGCGGGTCCATGCCATCTCAGAGACATGAATTAAGCCTTCAACGCCCTCTTCGAGTTGTAGAAACGCCCCATAATTGACGATATTAACAACAACACCCCGGACCGTGGAGCCAACCGGATATTTTTCCTCAATGTTCGTCCATGGATCGGGAGTTTTCTGCTTCAAGCCCAAGGAAATTTTCTCATTCTCTTGATTGATACCGATGACCTGAACTTCGATTTCTTCTCCAACAGAGACGACATCAGATGGATGATGTATCCGTTTCCACGCCATATCTGTCTTGTGAAGTAACCCATCAACGCCCCCCAAGTCAACAAAAGCCCCAAAAGCAGTGATATTTTTTACCACGCCTTTCACCTGTTGACCCACCTCAAGTGTATTGAGCACTTCTGAGCGTTTTTGGACGAGTTCGGCTTCCAACCAAGCACGCCGCGACAGAACAATGTTATGCCGCCGTTTACTCAGGCTGATAACCTTCATTTCAAGCGTTTGTCCTACATACTGTTCAAGGTTCTGTATAGGGCGCAATTCAACTTGCGAAGCCGGTAAGAAACCTCGGAGGGATCCAACGTTGACTCGCAGCCCTCCCTTAATCCGTTCGCTGATACGTCCCATGACGGGTGTACCTGCTTCGTATGCGGTCGCAATTTCATCCCAAATGAGTGTTTGATCGGCGATCTTTTTCGAAAGGACTATCTGTCCTTCAGAGTCTTCACGCCGCACAATATAGACATCAATCTCATCGCCCACCTGAACAGTAGGCAAATCGTTTTGTCCAGCATCGAATTCAGATGCTGGGATATAACCTTCGGACTTAAAGCCGATGTCAATCATGACTTCATCGCGAGTGACATCTACGACGACCCCTTTAACAATTTCGCCATCTGTAAACGCCTTGATCGAATTATCATACGCTTCTTCAAGAGATTCCGGACTCATTGATTCCGCTGGTTCTTCCGGTGCTGCCTCTTCCGAGGGGGTTTCTTCAGCACCCGCATCCGCAGCGACTACTTCTACGCTCTCTTCAGGTAGGGTTTCATCGGCGGCGGCTTCTGCTTCTTCAGCATCGCTATCAGCCACTTCTGCTGCCTCGTCCGCGTCGGGGGCACTTTCATCAGTAAGCGTTGTTGCTTCTTCAACATCAGCGTCGCCAGCAGTCGCTTCCACTTCAGTGTCCGTGGCTTCTTCCTGCTCCTCAGCGTCTACGTTGGTTGCAGAAGCCGCTTCTGCAACTTCTGAAGTTTCTGTCTCGCTGGCTACTTCCTGATTCACTTCAACTGAACCCTCAGTTGAATGTTTTTCCTCTTCCACATCAACAGTGGACGCATTTGTATTTGCCTGTTCGTTGTTCATTAAGATACCTGGTCCATTTAAAAACGCACAACCGCGTTAATCCGCCAGTTCCTCCTTATATTCAAAGTGCTTTTGGCACTTTCAAATCGGTTGCATAATAGTATATCATAAATGCACAAAGAAAATCAACAATAATTTTTTTATGGGTGTGTAAAGTTTTTGTCCTTAGGCGTTAGGCAGCTTGTGGGTGTTGTGCTTGCCAAAAGGTGTCCCAAGCGTCATTCTTCAATAAACACCGCCAGAATAAGATAGCGTTGATGCCGTTTTGTGTCCATCGCATGCC
>JAJEDB010000034.1 GCA_022821725.1 Candidatus Poribacteria bacterium
TCGGGAGGCTTCTGCTTTACTGCCCCCCTTGTCAATGAACTCAAGCACGCATTTGCGTAAATCTGATGAATAACTCATAATACCGAAGTATCCCATAAATATCAGAATCTGTCAACTTATTTACGGGCTTTACTATAAGATTAAAAAACTTTAACCTTAAAGAAATTATACCACATTTTCTACGATTCAGACGCAAACATAGAAGGGTCAGGGGCTGACAATCTGCCGTTGCTTTAGCGTTTCGACTTCTCGTGTAAGTGCTTCCACCTGCCTTTCGAGGGAGCGATCTTTTACGCTCCGCCATGCCATAATAGCCGTAGGCACACCGATAGCAGCGACAATCAGCGGCATGAAAACATAAAGCACCCAGTTGTAGGTTGACAACCGTTTTTCAACGCTGTCCATTTTGAGGTCAATATACTCTTTTATGTTCTTCTCGGTGCTGGCAATCTCTGCCTTGACGTCTTGTTTGACTCGCTTCTCGGACTCGTTGACAATCAAGCGGATTTTGTCGAGGTCTGCATCCGTCAATTCGGCAAGTGCCGGCAACGCGAACAGAGAAAAAGATATTGAAAAGAAAATAAGCACTTTCATCGGGTGTCTCCTTTTAGAAATAGTAAAGCATATTTGGGCTCGGGTGTCAACCTCAAAATATGTGTCAACACTCCAACACCTCATTCAACAAGCCTTCACTTTCCCGCTCCAGTTTCAACAACTCGTCCGTAATTTCCTTTCAGAGAGCTCAGCGGCGTGTACTGATAGAAATACCGATTTGTTAAGATCCAGATATAGGGGGCGATACCGGTGTTAAAAAATAACTTTTCAGGCAACGCGATAATACACGTCAACCAGACTCTTTTCATGAGGACGGTATAACACAGATTCACTTCCCAAACAAGCAGTTTTTACTTGCGAGTTAATCATCGGAATACAGATAGCAAAATATCATCAGTGTCTACATCAAGTTCCTCAGAGATTTGCTCAACTGTCATTTGTGGATTCTCAACGGTGAATCCGTCAGTGGCAAGCTGCTGCATGAGTTCATGGGGTTCCATGCCAATAATAGGTGCAAGACGGTCAAGAGACGTTTGTTCTATTGTTTCCATTATCAATTCTTCCGGTTCACCTCTGTTGAGCATTGCGGAGCTTAGCACCATACCCACGCCCATCATCAAAGCCAATGCTATGATGATGACACCGCGTTGCGAAAAGTACCGCTTGAAAGGTCGCCAATTCGTGGAGATGTGAAGAACAATGGCAACCGCAAAACCGATACCCACAATTTCATGTGCAAATTTAAATGGGTCTTCCGAAACAAAAAACATGAGTAAACCCGTCGTTGCGGAAAAAATACCTGCCCCTATGATAAGCGGTGTAGAAAAGGGTCGGATATTTAGCTTTTTCATAATTTCCTCCCATTTGTGTCTGTATCGATCGCGCCTTATATTAGCACCTATTAAGCGTTAAACACGCAGATTCTAACGCCATAGCACGCGATAGAACAGATCCAATTATCAGCGAAATCCGTCTAATCCGCGATTCAGATGAATGGAGTCCGTCTGAACCTCAGGACCCCAACACCTCATTCAGCAAACCTTCGCTTTCCCGCTCCAGTTTCAACAATTCGTCCGTAATTTCCTTCAATGAGCGCAGCGGCGTGTACTGATAGAAATACCGATTGAAATTGATTTCGTAGCCGACCTTATCCTTCTTCCTGTCTATCCAACTATCAGGGACATGCGGTTTCACTTCCCGTTGGTAATAAGCATCAATATCCTCCGTCAGAGGAACGCGTTCATGGTCTCGCAATTTGGTATCCGGTTTCGGATTGCCTCGCTTGTCTTGGACGACGACATCTATTTCTTTCCCCAGAATCTCTTGCTTTTCAATCAGCGGTCTCTCAACCGTTACCTTCGTATAGCCGAAAAAGGCGTTCGGATAGATTTTGGAGTGCGTGTTCTCATCAAAATCGGTGTAGAGTTCCACGATATGGCGGATATGACTATCGGAAATGAGAGCATTCTTGGCTCCGAGATTCCTTTTCATCTCGTCGTGGAAGTCAACGGCGTTGATGAGTTGAATCTTGCCCCGTCGCGCCTCCGATTTTTGGTTCGTTAGGATCCAGATATACGTGGCGATACCGGTGTTGAAGAACAACTTTTCAGGCAGAGCGACAATACATTCCAGCCAGTCGTTTTCGATGATCCAACGACGGATTTCGCTCTCACCGCTGCCCGCATCCCCCGTAAAGAGCGGGGACCCGTTAAAGACGATGCCGACCCGACTCCCGCGGTCCTCCATCTTGGAGAGCATGTGTTGCAGGAACAGCAACGCACCATCAGAGGTGCGCGGTGTCCCGGCGGCGAACCTGCCGGTGGCAGTTTGCGCTTCCGCTTTCACAGCACCTTCATCGGATTTCCAACTCACACCGAAGGGCGGATTGGTAATCATATAGTCGAAACGTTCCCCTTGAAACTGATCATCGGCGAGACTGGAACCGTGTCGGATCGCATCGGGGTTTTCACCGGTAATCAGCATATCCGACTTGCAAATCGCGTAGGTCTGCGCGTTCAGTTCCTGACCTAACAGCCGAATATCGGCATCCGGATTAATCTGTTCGCGGAAGTATTCCTTCCCAATCGTCAACATACCACCTGTCCCGCAACACGGATCGAAGATACTGCGGATAATCCCCTGCCCGCGCAAATCCTCACGGTGTTCCGCAAACAGCAAGGAAACCAATAATCGCACGACATCCCGCGGCGTATAGTGTTCCCCACTCGTTTCGTTGGACATCTCCGAGAACCGACGGAGCAACTCCTCAAAGACCTGTCCCATCGTGTGGTTGTCTACCTGATTCGGGTGCAGATCGATTTCGGTGAACTTGTCGCAAAAAATGAACAATCGGTTGTTTCTGTCCAATCGTTCAATAAACCTGTCAAGATTGAAATTTTCGATGATGTCGCGCACATCCTGGCTGAATCCGCCGAGGTAGGTCGCAAAGTTGAGACGGATGTTGTGTGAGTCGTCTGCCAGTCGGGAGAGGTCGTAGTGGGAGGTGTTGTAGAAGCGGGTGCCTGCCGCTCCTATGATAATCGGTGGTAGTGCGTCCTCCGGCACTTGGTCCTTAAACTTGTTGTAGGTATCGATGGCTTTCTCTTTTCGTCCGTCCTCCGCTAAGATACAGTCCAATCGGCGGAGCACCAGAAATGGGAGGGTGATATCGCCGTATTCGTGCGGTTTGAAGAGGCCGCGGAGCACATCGTCTGCTACAGTCCAGACCAGATTTGCCAGTTCTTGATAATTCGCCATGCGTTCTCTTTTCTTTTTAATCAGGACTTACGCAATTTTGACTATAGCGCGTTCTCTGATATGGGAATTCTCGCAAAAACACACGTTACTTCCGACACAAACTGGAAAGTTTGTGCTACAAAAAAGCAGACTGCGTAAGTCCTATTAATATTATTCCTGAATGGGTTAAGATCATAACAGATTCGAAGAAAAAATCAAATCAAAACATCCATCCCTTTTTTTATTCCTTTCCTTTGACAAAAATGTTAGAATACTGACACACCTAAGAAAGGAGGTCCTATGTCGTCTACAAATATAAAACTGCTTGATAAAGAATTTCTCAAGCACGGTAAAGTAACGCGGCTCCTTAAACTCGATCAGGGTTCTGGACAAAGACTGTTGAACGAAATCAAAACTATGGAAGGTTTACTGGACAATCCGAAGAAAAGTATTTTCGCGCAGCAGCGACTCACACGGATCGTCTATGAATATATGAACGGTTTCTTTGAAAACTGCCGCCAAGATCCAGAAGCCTTTGTCGATTTTATGTTGAGTATCGAACTGGAACAATCAGAATAAGAAACAGCATGGCACACGGCATCTTTATTACAGGCACAGGGACAGAAATCGGGAAGACGGTCATCGCAGGGGGGTTGGCGGCTGCGCTTAAACACGCCCGGACAAACGTCGGGGTGATGAAACCGATCAGCACAGGCGATATCGCTGACGCGCAATTCCTTAAGCATGCGGCACACGTCGACGATGAACTCGCCGCGATTAACCCGATTTATCTCCGACACCCGTTGGCACCGTCCGTGGCGGCGAGAATCGAAAACAGAGAGATCGATCTCTCATGTATTGAAACCGGCTTCGCAGCACTCCAACAGAAATACGACTTCGTGATAGTGGAAGGTGTCGGCGGCATCGCCGTCCCACTCCGAGACGACTTCCTCGTGGCGCATCTCATCCATCAATTGCGATTGCCGGTCCTCATTGTCGCAGCGGCAGGTCTGGGGACATTGAACCATACACTCCTGACTGTGGCGTTCGCGCAGCGGTTCGGACTCCAGATCGCCGGTATCGTTCTGAACAGGCACATTCCTGAGGCAGCAGGACTCGCCGAAGCGACAAACCCCGTTGAAATCGAGAAATTGACAGATATTCCTGTGATTGGCGTTGTCCCTTATGAGAAACGATTGGATACCGCTCAGCCCGATCCGGCGTTTTTAGCGGACTTTATGAATCAACATATCGCATGGCGAAAATTAGGAATCCTATAGACATGACACTCCGCATGAAGATTAAGAATTTAATCGGGTAATTTTTGCCGATGCCCGGTGCGGTTAGAAACCGCACCTACCGGGGGAGTGCGTAAGTCCTAATGGAGAAATATGAAGATAAAAACGGCGATTGTACTCGCTGCAGGACTCGGACGTAAGGTGTGGCCCTACGGGGAATTTCGACAGAAATGCACACTCCCTGTCGCCAATACCCCTATCGTTCGACGGGTCGTAGAGAATTTGCTTGAAGTCGGATGTGAACGGATCGTTGTCGTCGTGGGACACTATGCGCAACAGGTGCGCGGGGCCCTCGCCGATATACCTAACGTTGTTTTCGTTACACAACATCCCGTTGACGGCACTGCGAGTGCTGTATTGAGCGCATTAGCGCATGTCGAAGATGAATCCTTCCTCGTGGTTTACGGGGATATTGTCACCACACCCGACACTTTCCGCACCGTCATTCGCGAATTTCGGACCCACACCGTGGAAGCGGCGGCACTGGTGCAACGGCTTGATAACGAAGACGCAAGTGATTGGCTCTGTGGCAGTATCGCCACACAGGAGACAGAAGCCAAAAGCGTCACACGACTTACCGGTATTGAGGGACACCCGCGCCGGGGTTCACATCGGCTCTGTGGGGTCTACGCCTTCAGCCCGACAGCAGTCCCTTACCTCTTAAGGAATCCCGGCATTGTTACAAGGGTGCCTGTCGGTGGCATGCCACCCCCGGAATCCGAAATCGCACAATCCATGCAACTCATGATTGACGACGATAGAGAGGTGTTGGCAGTTCAGACAGAAGGGTTTCTTGTGGATGTCGATAAGCCGTGGCATGTGCTGGAGGCGAACAACCGGTTGGTGGGTTCCCTCGCTGCACAGGTTACAGAAGACCGCATCGCAGCGGGTGCGAAAATCTCAGATGCCGCTGAAATTAATGGGCACGTCGTGCTCGGGAAAAACTCCGTCATCGGACCGCGTGTCGTTATCGACGGGACGCTCATCGCAGGTGCGAACAACACCATAACAAACGGTGCGATTTTACACGGAAATATTTTCGTCGGGGATCAGTGCAGGATTAGCGATTACTGCGATGTCGACAGCACTGCAATCGGGAATCGGTGTATCATCGGTCACGGTGCTGAGATGTCGGGGGTGCTGTTCGATAAGGTCTATCTCTATCACTATTGTGAGATGTCGGGTGTTTTCGGATGCGCGACCGATATCGGGGCAGCAACGGTCTGTGGGACCCTCCGATTCGATGATGGGGACACACCGATGCGGGTAGAAGGCCGTTACGAAGTTCCGGCTTACGGCGCAAACGCGACCTATATGGGAGACTACTGTCGGACCGGCGTGAATGCGATTCTCATGCCGGGGAGACGTATCGGATCTTATAGCGTCGTAGGCCCCGGTGTCATCCTATACGAGGATGTCCCGAGTAAAACGCTGATTATGGCGAAACAGGAATTGGTATCAAAACCGTGGGGACCCGAGCGATACGGCTGGTGATTTTTAATTTTACCTTGCGGATCTTTAATTTTACCTTGCGGAGAAATAACGGTTGTTAGAACTTTGAAGTGCATTTCTCAAATCCGTCCTCCACTACGTTATGGACTACGAATTTGGATTTAACGAATACCTCTTAACTGACAACTGTTAACTGACAACTGACAACTATTGATATGCTCAGAGGATCGCTTTTAGCAACTCGGTGAGTTCATCATTGCCAGCGGCGAGTTCAAAGATGCGCTTAATTTTGTCTTCACGGGCAGTCTCGGAGTGTGTGTCACCCTCCGGGTCCCAGAGCACCTCAAGTTCCTTGGGATTGAGTCGGTCGTAGTTAACTTTGACGAGCGTGAACGGATAGTTTTCGGGAATAATAACGATCCAATCAATCGTTTCACCGCGGGCGGAGTATTGCCTATCAACGGTTAACTTTGATTCCTGATGCGGCACGTTCTTTTTAATCCACTGTTTGCGACCCAGTGTATCTGTTTCAAAATGTCCAACTTCCAACCAATTCCGTCCCGCACCGTTGGGTTTGGTGGTAACTTCAATGCGATGCATATCAGGCACACTCCGTAAAAATCGCTCTCATTGCTCCGGCGGAGCAACACGTCTATAGAAAAATGATTCGTCACAGACAGGACTTACGCAATTTTGACTATAGCGCGTTCTCTGAGATGGGAATTCTCGCAAAAACACACGTTACTTCCGACACAAACTGGAAAGTTTGTGCTACAAAAAAGCAGACTGCGTAAGTCCTAACAGATGGCACTCCAGCGGAGGGCTATGTCTATCTATCATAGATTTTAACATATCGCCTCAAAAAAGTCAAGATTTTATAGCCGCCCGGGGGCATTCGGGGTTGGAAACCCCTCCCACAAAGGTAATTACCGAATTAATAAATTAATCTTCATGAAACCTCGCCAGCAGAGAAGGGATCGAATTTTACGGTTTCGGAGCGGTGTTTCTGCTAAAAATCGCACAGACGCGGCAAATTACGACACCCCTG
Organism: Candidatus Poribacteria bacterium; assembly: GCA_022821725.1. Classification (GTDB taxonomy): domain Bacteria; phylum Poribacteria; class WGA-4E; order WGA-4E; family WGA-3G; genus WGA-3G. The sequence goes on from JAJEDB010000034.1 coordinate 7,090, forward strand.
ACAAAGCTGAAAAATAAATTTGCTTTTTTTATGAAAAAACGTTATAATATAGGCAGGGGTTAGTTTTTCCACATAAGCGAGTGGCGTGTCGGTATTCGCACCCAATTTAGCCAATCTGAAGGGATATTCCACCATGCGAGTCGAAATGAAATATGGGACCGGAACACTACCGATTGAGATTCCCGATAAAAATGTAGCGGGGGTTCTTGAAATCTCGGAAAGCGTCCCGCTGCCTGATGAAGATAGCACCGTCCGAGAGGCACTCGCTCACCCTATTGCCTCGCCGCCTTTGGCTGAGCGCGCAAAAGGGCGCGCGTCGGCATGCATCGTTATCTCTGACATAACCCGCCCCGTGCCGAACAAAGTGATTCTCCCGCCACTCTTGGAAACCCTCGAACAGACGGGTATCCCAAGCGAGAAAATAACGATCCTCATTGCGACAGGTATCCACCGCCCGAATAACGCAGAAGAACTCGAAACGATGGTTGGACGCGAGATTATGGAGCGATACCGGATCGTCAACCATTTTTCGCAGAAAATAGAGACGCACACCTATTTAGGCACAACCCAGAACGGCACCCCTGTTTATATTGACAAAACCTATCTCGAAGCGGATCTGAAAATTATCACCGGTCTGATTGAACCGCACTTGATGGCGGGTTACTCGGGCGGTCGAAAGGCCATCTGCCCAGGCATCGCCTCCATCGAGACAATGCGGGTGATGCACGGTCCCGAACTGATGGAGCATCCAAAATCGGCTGTGGGTATTTTAGATGGGAATCCGTTCCATACAGAAGCGACAGAGATTGCGCTGATGGCTGGTGCTGACTTTAACCTGAACGTTGCGATTGATAAGCACCGCCAGATCACGGGTATTTTCGCAGGCGACATGGTTGCGTCTCACCGTGTCGGTGCGGGGTTTGTCGAGGAGCACGCCAAGGTTACGTTACCCACAGCAGCAGATGCCGTTGTTGTTTCCAGCGCAGGGTACCCGTTAGATGCGACGTTCTATCAAGCGATCAAAGGCTTGCTAACCGCCGTTGAGATTGTCAAGCAGGGCGGAAGTATCCTGCTCGTCGCGGCATGCAGCGAAGGGATCGGCAGCAAGCCGTTTACAGACCTGATTTTCAAGACCGATGATTTAACTGCATTTGTGCAAGGGCTTTACAATCCAGCAAACTTTGTCATCGATCAGTGGCAGTTAGAAGAGTTAGCAAAGGTCGCGAGGAAAGCAGATATCTATTTCTACACGGATGGCATTCCGTATCATCAACGTGTAAAGTTGTTCGTGCATCCTTTGAAAAGTGCGCAGGCAGGTATTGACGAACTTCTCACCCGATACGGCACAGATGCTCAAATTGCAGTGATTCCTGAGGGACCCTACGTTTTGGCGCAGTTGGTAGGCAAGCAGCAGGCTTAATCTTAAAGAAGACAGGACTTACGCAATTTTGACTATAGCGCGTTCTCTGATATGGGAATTCTCGCAAAAACACACGTTACTTCCGACACAAACTGGAAAGTTTGTGCTACAAAAAAGCAGACTGCGTAAGTCCTAAGAAGATAGAAAAATGGCAAACTCTAATGTAACTCTCAGAGCCTATAGGGATGGTTTACACCTGATTATCAGGCCCCATCTGTCGATTACAGAAGTTGAAGAGGCGATTCAACAGGAAATCTCCCGGATGAATCAACCTTTAGGGGGGGCATCTGTGCAGATTGATCTGAAGGGTCCCACTCTGAAACCGGAGGAAATGGCGTATTTAAAATCTAAACTTCAGGAGACTTACAATCTGCAGGTCCGGGGTATTGAAACTGTTGAGGAGCCCGTCCAGCCACCTATCGCTGCGGCACCCACCACGCACACACTTCCCCAACAAACAGACCCGCAGCCGCCGCGGGATACCGATCCTTCGCGGATTATACCGTATACAATTCGCTCGGGGCAGATAGAGGATTACCCACAAGGAAGTCTCGTTATCTACGGCGATGTCAATTCCGGCGGGGAAGTCCGAGCGGGTGGCGATATTGTCGTGCTTGGTTCGTTACGCGGGAACGCACACGCGGGTTTAAATAATAGACCCTCGGCTGTAATCATCGCCATGGAGTTAGTGCCTGTCCAACTCCAAATCGGGAACTTTATAAATCGCGGACCTATGAACCAAAAACCCCGAGGGTATCCAGAAATCGCGCGCGTTGGGGTAGAAGACGTTATTATCATTGAGAAATTTGTCAAATTTTAATACAGGAGGTTTCGGGTTATGGGAAAAGTAATCGTCGTAACGTCAGGAAAAGGAGGCGTCGGAAAAACCACCTCTACTGCCAATTTAGGAACAGCACTCGCCTTGCTTGGTAAAACCGTCGTGGTTGTCGATGCGGATGTCGGGCTTCGGAACCTCGATATCGTCATGGGACTTGAGAGCCGGATTGTTTACACCTCAATGGATGTTATTGATAAGCAATGCGAACTCAGTAAAGCTCTTGTGAAAGACCGACGCGTCGATGGACTCACGTTACTGGCAGCGTCCCAGAAAAACAACAAGGACGACATCCAACCAGAACAGATGAAAGCGATTTGTGACAAGTTACGGTCAGAACACGATTTCGTATTGATTGACTCGCCTGCAGGGATTGAGCGGGGTTTCAGCAACGCTTCCGCAGGCGCAGATGAAGCCATCGTTGTCACGACACCGGACGTATCTGCGATTCGGGATGCCGACCGGATTATCGGGTTGTTGCAACATGCCGGTATCGAACCGATCAACCTTGTTCTAAATCGTTTCTCCCCGGAACTCGTGGGGAACGGTAGTATGATGGACCAAGAAGATGTCTTGGATATCCTTAATATCGACCTGATCGGTATTGTTCCTGAAGACACGGGTGTGATTACTTCTACGAATCGTGGGATTCCTTTAGTATACGAAGACGCTTCCCCCGGTTCCCAAGCTTATATGCGCATCGCACGCCGGCTCACTGGACAGCGAATTCCGATACCTGACTTAGAGCACAAAGGCTTGCTTACGAATATCGTCAATTGGTTCAGAAATAGATAAAGCGTCTTTCTATCATAAACGCCAAGCAAGCGTATAAGATATTCAACATTCATTTTCAAGGCAAAAAGGAGGGCGGTTTCTTCCCAATCTTAAAAGAGTGGGTTTCCAAACCGCAAACTTGATGAATATCAGTCTAAGACAATTGTTCGGGCGCAAACCGAAGTCGAGTAGCATCGCCAAGCAGCGCCTAAAACTTGTCATTACACAAGATAGACTTGATGTAGATGACCGCTTTATGACAAGGTTACATCATGAGTTAGCAGAAGTTCTGGCAAAGTATTTTGAATTTTCCGTTAACTCCGTTTCGATGTCCTTGAAACAGGAAGGAAACTCTTACGTACTCGTTGCGGATATTCCTTACAAAAAGTTTCATGACGGCAATGCGAGACAATAATCGCCAGCAAAGTGGTCACCCGACTGGAGAGCGAAATTGAGGGAACACACTTCAACGCTTCAGAGAATCAATTCCCAAATCGCTTTTGCGACGCCGTCATTGTCATTGGTCGTCGTAATATGATCGGCACATGCACGGATCGGTGGCACTGCGTTTGCCATTGCTATGCCGAATCCCGCTGTCTTGAGTAAACTTTCATCATTGTAACTATCACCGAAAGCAACAACTGTCTCCATCGGAATGCTAAACCGATTGGCGAGGGCTGTGAGTGCGCGTCCCTTAGCGACTTCCGGATTCATAAATTCAATATATTCCGCCTGGGTCTGCGTGACGTAAAGCTTCTCCGCATAATTGGTCTGAAAATTGTCTAAAAGCGGTTTTAATTTTTCGGGTGTATGGATGATGAGTAACTTTGTGGGGGTTTCTCCGGCTAACTCACGTAGGTCGCCGACAGGTGTCGCCGGAACGCCTGTTCGCGCTTCGTAGAGGTCGCTCCATGCGTTGCGTTCAGCGACGTAAAGTTCGTCATTCAAACAGAAGTTGAGATGCAAATTCTGCGCAACGCAGTCACCGACGACCGCCATCGCGTAGTCGGCTGGAACAGGTGTATGATGATACACCTCACCCGTCGTCGCGTGTTGGACCATCCCGCCATTGTAAGAGATAATCGGGTTTTCCAGTCCGATCTGATCGCTGATCGGTTTGATAGACCGGTGCATCCTCCCAGAAATTAACACCACAAGAATGTCTTTTGCGGCGAGTTCTCGAAGCGCGTCCCGGTTCTTTGGTGATACTGCATGTTCGCTATTGAGGAGTGTCCCATCCAAATCAAAAGCCGCTAAACGACACGGTATTTTCATTGTATTATCTTTCCTTCATCTTTATTATCTTAACCCAAGTTGCTACTAACGAATTCTACGCGTTTGAGGAACCTTTTTCGGCACGCTTCTTCACCCCGTAGGGGTGCTATGTCTATAGAAAAGTGCCTATACAAGAAATCGCACCCTGTAGGGGTGCTATGTAAATAAAAAGCGACCTATCCACGCTGTACCCATAGATCATTCTTCAAGTGGGAGATCGGCAACCGAATCAAAAACGTACTTCACATCATACGCAACCCCAAAACGCTCCAAAAATGTAAGGTATTCCTCACGAAATGTCCGGCGTGAATGATGCTTTTCCTGATTTTCAATATATGCAGCAACCTCGGGTATCTGAGAATGGGAATAACTGAATGCCCCGAATCCCTCTTGCCACGCAAATTGTCCCACAGTCCAGCGTTTCTGATTGATAAAGCGCGTCGAATTTACTTTAATATCTTTCACCAAACCAGACAGGGCAGTATCTGGGGTCATACCCACCAAGATATGGATATGATCTGGCATCGAATTGATTTGAATCAATTTCTGTTTCTTATTCGTGAGGATACCAGTGATATATTTATGAAGTTATGTTTTGTGACATTCGGGAATAAGGGCATGCCTACCTTTTACAGAAAACACGATATGTATATAGAGTTGAGTATAGGTATTTGCCATAAGTTCTTATGCCCTTCCAGAATTTATTACGTTTAACGCAAGTCACTACTTCTTTATAGACATAGCACTCCTACGGAGTGCGATAATCTGTATATGCTCGATTCTATAGACATAGCACTCCTACGGAGTGCGATAATCTGCATACCCTCGGTTCTATAGACATAGCACTCCTACGGAGTGCGATAATCTGCATACCCTCGGTTCTATAGACATAGCACTCCTACGGAGTGGAGATTCCCGATTCTGACGACTGATAACTATTTTCCCCAAACGGCTTGTTCGGTTTCTCGGTCAAAGAGATGCATCTCTGCTTCGTCAAAATTCAACCAGACGGTGTCCCCAGCCGTAACCTGAAACGTCGGATGCGTCCTGACCCGAAGGAGAATCGGTTCTTGGGTCTCTGAATGTGTGCCGAGACGGATATCAAGGATATTGACGGGACCGAGCGGTTCAACGAGATGCACATCAGCAGGAATCGTTCCGCCCGCCGACTGACCCACCGCTGTGATATGTTCCGGACGGATGCCGAACACCAACCCGTTTTTTACTGCGCCCGAAGTGGTATTTGCTTGTCGTTCCGGAGAGAGGCGAAAATAGACATCGGTGTGACACAACCGGAGTAGGGATTCTCCCTCCCGCACGGTGGTTTCCGCATCAAGGAGATTCATAGTCGGCATTCCCATAAATCCCGCCACAAAGAGGCTTTCCGGCTTGTTGTAGATTTCATGCGGTGTGCCAATTTGCTGCAATACCCCTTGGTGGATAACAGCAATCCTATCGGCGAGAGACATGGCTTCGACCTGATCGTGCGTTACAAAGAGGGTCGTTGCCCCGATTTCGTGTTGGAGTCGTTTAATTTCGGCGCGGGTGTCAACGCGAATCTTCGCGTCTAAATTCGCCATGGGTTCATCAAGGAGATACACCTTCGGTTGACGCACCATGGCGCGCCCGAGCGCGACGCGTTGCATCTCGCCCCCGCTGAGGACACTCGGCTTTCGATGGAGTATATCGGATATCTGCAAGATGCCTGCCACTCGCTTCACTTGGGCATCAATCTCCGATTTCGAGAGCTTCACGGCTTTGAGGGGAAAAGCGATGTTATCGTAGACGCTCAGATGTGGGTAGAGGGCATAGAATTGAAAGACAAAGGCGATGTCGCGGTCGGCGGGGGAGAGATCGTTGACACGCTGCCCATCAATGAAAATATCGCCTTCTTCAGGGTTTTCTAAACCTGCGATGAGACGGAGTGTTGTGGTTTTGCCACAGCCTGAGGGTCCCAGAAAAACAACGAACTCTTTGTCCTGAATTTCCAGATTGAAATCCTTGACTGCTACGACATCACCGTAGCGTTTTACAATATTCTCAAGCTTAATGTGCGCCATTTTTTAAACTTTGCTTGCGCGCGATATGACAGTTTGCGCTAAAGACTCTTTCTGTCGGTTCCGCACGCGTGTTTTTGCTTGGGGTCTTTGCTTGGAGTCTTTGCTTGGGTATTTCTGCGTATTTTTGCGTATTGTTGCGTGCTACAAGCTCTGTATCTTTATCTCGTTAGAAAAAATTCTGCATCAGAAAGTGCATCACTGCGCCTGAAACGAGGGGCACCGTGAGGTTGTCGTCGATCGGGAAGGGAATGAGCTCCACCAGTGTCGCAACGAAGGCACCAATGATGCCTATAATAGGATTCAACGTCGCTAAAGCAATCAAAGCACAAACAACGAAACACGCGGCACTGCCCTCTAAACTCTTTTTGCCCAGCAGTTTCGTCCTGCCCCACATTTTACCGACCAGCGCGGCTGCCAAATCTCCCAATATCATAAAGAAAATGCAAACGATCGCAAGCGTCTTGGCGAAAAAGAAAATACACAAGAAAGCACTGATGAGATAGTAGGTCGCGCCTGTCACCGCGCCTTTACGCTCGTGCGTGCGGAGCAGGAAAGCAAACATTTTGAAAAAGAACGCCCCGAAACTCGGGGAGAGCCATTTCATCAATTCTACGGTAAGTGCCAATCCCGCCAGCACGCCGATGAGGATTAACATCGTCTGCCGATCTAAAAACAGATAGATAACCGGTAGGATAAGTCCTGATAAATGGATACTTTTCCGAAACAGCTCGGCTAACATTTTCTACCTTCCCTACAACACGAATAACGTCTGCTTAATTATTATAGGATTTATAGGCAAAAATATCAAGTGAAAACAGAAAGCGTTCAGGGTCATTCAGTTCTCGGTTTCTGAGTGGCTTATCGAGAGTAGATGTGACACTTTTGGCATAAATCGGGGTTGAAAACCCCTCCCACAAGAGAGATTTCGGACAATTGAATGGCCCTGGAAAGCGTTTTTCTTTTTTTTAACAAAAAAATTACACATTTTTGTTGCATTTGAAGATTACAATTTCTTTACCATTGGAAAAACGTTGAGAACACAAATAGTGGCGGAATACCCCTCGCGTATTCTATAAGAAAATTAGAGTGAGGATGGCTACCGACCCCGTCCATGCGCGCAGGGGCTGCCGCCGACTAAAAAAAACGAAGCGAGGGTTTTAAGGGTGCCGAAAAGGATAATAGAACAAAAGGAGAGGATTTCTTAATATGGGCTTGCAAGTTCCACCCTTCACAGAACGGTTCCGCATCGGGAACCTGTTGCTTTTCGTGCTTAGCATCGGACTTGTATTCGGAGAAGTCAGTGCTGACAACCACGAAACGCAACCGGTCGTCAAGATAACCGGGACCGTCATAGATACTGATACCGAAACGCCGATAGCAGAAGTATCAATTCGGGTCACGGACACACAGATTCGGGTCAAAACGGATGAAACAGGGGCATTTTCGCTGGCGTTGCCGAGTGGCACTTATAAAATTCATGCAAGCGCGCCGTTTTATAACACTTTTGTCATTACCGATTTTCAGGTGAGCGCAGGCGCGGCACCCGCCCCCCTTCACATCAAACTGACCCCACAAGTCGTAAAACTCGATGCGATCAAGCTACCAGTGCGGTTGAGTCAAGCCAGTGAACGCGGGCTCCTCGAGAAACGGATGCGTAGCTCACGCATTGAAGATAGTATCAGTACAGAAGAGATGAGCCGGCTCCCGGCTTCATCTGCGGGTGAGGCTATTAAACGGGTGACAGGTGTCAGCATTGTCGGGGGACGTTACGTGTTCGTCCGTGGGCTCGGAGAACGCTACAGTAACACACTCCTGAATAACGTCGAGATTCCGAGTCCTGAGCCGAACCGTCGAGTCGTGCCGATGGACATCTTTCCCGCAAGCCTCCTCGCCAGTCTCCAGACAGTCAAGACCTTCTCGCCCGATCAACCCGGCGGGTTCGCTGGGGGTTCCGTTCAAGTGTTCACCAAAGACTTTCCAGAAGAATTGACGATGTCGCTGTCACTGTCAAGCGGTTTTAACACACAGGCGACAGGCGAAGACGGCTTGACGTATCCGGGCGGCAGCCTGGACTTTTTAGGATTCGACGACGGCTCGCGTGCGCTCCCGAACATCGTCCGAGATCAGGCAGCCGATCTACCGATCCGAGAACGTGGACGTTTTACACCCTTAGGATTTACGCCCGCAGAAATTCAGGAGTTCGGACAATCGTTCGCCAACGTCTGGTCGCTCGAACGCCGACGGGTTCCCGTCAATCAAGGCTACAAATTCAGTCTCGGGAATAGTAACAAGATTTTTGGAAACAAAGCGTTCGGCTACTTAGGTGTCATCTCTTACGGCAACAGCCACAGTTACGGCACGCAGGTCCGTAACGCCTTCCGGCTCGGTTTGAACCAGACGCTTTCGCCTGTAACCTCGTATGACGTTGAACGCAGCGGGAACGAAGTGGATTGGGGAAGCGTCCTAAATACGAGCCTTCGTTTCTCTCCAGAACATCTCCTCAGCATCAAAACGCTTTTCACGCATACCGCTGAAGATGAGACGCGGACCTGGGAAGGCTTCAACGCCGACAGAAATACCGATATGCGCAGCACACGGCTCCGCTATGTTGAACGCCAACTCTTCTCCGGACAAGTCGCAGGCATGCACGACTTTAACTTTGGAGAACCCGCATTACAAGCAACAGACGAAGATCCATCCCCCCCCGATGTCTCTATGGAGTGGCGACTTACCTATTCGCGCGCCTCCCGCGATGAACCCGACACACGTGAGAACATCTATGAAGACAGAGGCGATGGAACGTTCACTTTCCGCGATGTGACACATAGTGGTAGCAGGTTCTTCTTTGATCTTGAGGACGATGAATACAACGCACGTGTTGACTGGAAAATCCCGCTGGGTGCTGAGGGTCTCTTCAAATTCGGGGGACTCTTACGAGACAGGTCTCGGACGTTTGATGTGCGCAGATTTAGATTCCTACCTGCTGACCAGGTAGACGCGACCGTCAATCTATCCGCGCCGCCCGAAACCCTTTTCCAAATCCAAAACATAGCCCCTCGCGTTTTTGAATTGCGAGAGTCCACACGCTCCACGGATAACTACCTTGCAGACCACAACATCTACGCAAGTTATCTGATGCTTGATCTACCGATTACCACAAAATGGCAGGTCATGACCGGGGTCAGATTGGAGTCTTCGGATCAAACGGTCACCACCTACGACCCCTTCGCTGCCTCCCGAAAGGAGATTGAAGCGAATTTGGGAACACTTGATTGGTTGCCGGGTCTGAACGTAACGTATCGTCTCACAGAACGGATGAATCTACGTCTCGCCGCCTCTCGAACAATTACGCGTCCGGATTTCCGAGAACTCGCCCCCTTTGAGTTCACGGATTTTGTCGGCGGCAGAACGATCCTCGGCAATCCAGATTTGGAACGGACCCAGATCGACAACTTCGATTTCCGTTGGGAAACTTTTCCGCAGATCGGGGGTATTTTGGCGGTCAGTGCGTTCTACAAGCGGTTCCAAAAACCGATTGAGCAGATCGTTCAACCGCAGGCAGAGGTTCGGATCACCTACGAAAACGCTGAAGGTGCCAACAATTACGGCTTGGAGTTAGAAGCGCGTCAGAACTTAGGCGTTCTCACGGAGGCGTTGCGTAAATTCTCGATTAACACAAACGCCGCACTGATTTCCTCGCAAGTGGTCCTGCCGGAGGATGTCGGGATTCAGACATCTTCTGAACGTCCGCTACAGGGCCAGTGTCCATACATCGTCAACGTCTCCGTCGGTTTTGAAGACCCCAATTGGGGCATTTCCAGTGCAATCGCGTATAACATCTTCGGACGCAGGCTCTCTGAGGTGGGAAACCACGGGGTGCCAGATGTGTATGAGCAACCCCGCGGGCAATTGGATGTGAGTTTTAGTCGGACGGTTGCGAACTATTTCAAATTCAGCGTTTCAGCGAAAAACCTACTTGATCCTTACGTCCATTACAAGATAGGAGACGCAACCTATCTTGAGTATAAACTCGGTAGAGCGTTCTCGTTTGGGATTAGTTACAACCTATAGGACTTACGCACAATTGGCTTCTATGCCAAAATTAAGGTGATATTCCCGAAGAAAGCGCAATAAATTGCGCTACTACGAACCAAAAACGGAACAAAAACAGGGAAACTGCGTAAGTCCTGAACCTATAAAAAAAACGCATAGGATCGTCATTTTTTTGCAACAATCCATCGGTATTCTTTAAGGGTAAGCAGATTTACAACAGCGACTCAAAAAATTAACGGCGATGTGTACCGCCGAGTCGCGACCATTAGTGTCTATCCGTAGGATCGGTTGGACACCAGAAAAAAAATAAAAAGGAGCTTAGTTAACTCATGTCAAATATTGGGTCCACCCCTACATCCACAGGAAGCAGGGGTCTATATCAAAATTGGTTGTTCCTGCTCATGGCGATTTTCACGGTTGGATTCGCACTCGGTTATGTCGGTTGTGGTAGCGACGAGGAAGAGCACGCCCACGAGGAAGGCGCAGAAGTCGCCGAAGAAACCATTATCGATGTTGACGGCCGTCAAGTGGTCGTCCTTGAAGGCAGATTGAACGCCGATAAAACGCTCACTTCGGCTTACGATTATCTCCTCCGCGGTGCGGTGTTTGTCGAAGGCGGTGCCACGCTAACGATTGAGGCAGGCGTCCAAATTTACGGCGAACAGGCAACCAATGGCACGCTCATCATTGCGCAAGGTTCCAAGATCATGGCACAAGGCACAGCCTCCGCGCCGATCGTTATGTCCAGTGATGCAGCGATAGGTGCCCGGGCACGCGGACAGTGGGGTGGTTTGATTGTCAACGGTAGCGCGCCTACGAACCAAGGCTTAACTTTCGGTGAAGGGGACACAGGTGCCTTTGGTGGCAACAATCCTGCCGACAGCAGCGGTGTCCTTCAATACATCCGTGTCGAATACGCAGGTATCGAATTCAGTCCTGACAACGAATTGAACGGTATCGCCTTCCAAGGTGTTGGCTCCGGTACTATTGTGGATCACGTCCAAGTTCACATGAACCAAGATGATGGTGTCGAGATGTTCGGTGGCACTGTCAACCTCAAGTATGTCATGGTTACAGGGGCACGCGACGACTCCTTCGACTGGACAGATGGCTGGACAGGTAAAGCACAGTTCCTCGTCGTGCAACAGTATGGCGACGATGCCGATAACGGCTTTGAAGTTGACAACAGCAGTAAAGACAATGAGGCACAACCCCGTTCCGCCGCGACGATCTACAACGCGACGCTCGTAGGGGATCCCGCGGGTCCCGAAAGCGATAACGGTATGCTGATTCGTGAAGGCGCTGCTGGCACGTTCGCAAACTTCATCGTTACCGGCTTTAACAAAGTTGGACTCGATATCAACAACGAAGCGACCCACGCGCAAGCGGATAGCGGTAAACTGGTTGTAAAAAACAGCATCTTCTTTGAAAATGGAAAAGGCAACTTCGGCGATGAGAAGGACGACGATGGATTCGATGAAGCCGGTTTCGCCGCCTCTAACGGAAATAAAGAAGTTGATCCCGGTTTGGCAGCACCCTTCAACAAGTCCGCACCGAATTTCACACCCGGCGCGGGCGCAAACGCGGTAACGCCTGCAAGCCCCCCTGCCGATGGGTTCTTTGAACAGGTCGACTTCGTCGGTGGCGTGAGCCCAAGCAACAATTGGACCGCAGGATGGACAACGAGTGCGCAGAATTAGTGAACTCACCGTTCACGCGGCTTACATCCTCCTAACCGTTCTGTTCGCTTACAGCAGCTTCGTCGGATGTGAGAAGCGGGTTTGGGAAAATAGTCTCGACTCGCCAGACCAACTCGGTCTGGCAGTCGTTGACGCACTGAACCGGGAAGATATTGCGCAGTTAAACAGACTCCGTGTGCAACGTGAGGAATACCTCGATTGGATTTGGCCCGCATTCCCTGCGAGCCATCCACCGAACAACTTTCCAGGCGATTTTGCTTGGTCTAATCTCAATAAAAAGTGTAATATCGGTATGAAAAAGTGGATCGCTCACTTCGGAGGCGTAAATCTGAAGTTCGTTGCCATCCGCTTCGATCAACCCAAAGAGACGTATGAAGGGTTCCAACTGTTGCGTGGAACCGTTTTGACGTTACAGAACGCCGGCGGCGAAAAACGGGAATTGAAGATTCTCGGCTCGGTCGTTGTTAAAGACGGTAGATATAAGTTACTGAGCTACGAAGACTAAGGACGGGCTGGGTAACCCAGCCCCTACCAAAGCACGCCTATAGGGTGCCAAAAGGAACGGGAGAAGAAAAATATGAGGACGATTACCGATGTTCAGCGGCAGAACCGAGAAGCCGCCCAACAACGGAAAAAGAAAGCGATCCGGATCGCATGGAGTTTCGCCATTGGACTGCACGTCATCGGGATTCTCGCGGGGGGTATCTACTTTATTCAGAAAACCGTGTTGGAGATGCACAATGATAAAGTAGAGAGTGTCGTTTTGGAAGCCGAGAAACCGCAACCGAAACGCCGGACTCCACCCCGCGCAGCACGAAAACCCCAAAAACCGAAGTTTTCTAAGGTTCGGGCACCCAAAGGGCAGGCTGTCACGACGAGTGCTAAAATCCCGATGGGCAACGCACGTTTCACACTGCCGGCGAGCGATGTTTCGACACGCCCGGTCATGGCACCCAGCACGACAGGGATCGGCAAAAATCTGTTCAGAGCAACGCGACAACAGGCAAGTATCGTTACAACGATGCCGAAATTTGAAGTGCCGAAGTTTGCGTCCACAAGCCTCGTCACCCGAATGGATATGGGAACAAGCCTTGCCCAGACGGAGTTTAACGACCCCGGCAATCTGGAACTCGCTTCTGTCAACTTAGGGGATGCGAAACAGTCCTTTAACGAGTTCTTAAAGGCGGTTCGGGACCGAATCAAACAGGTGCAACGCTTCCCACCCCGTGTCCGAAATTTAGACGAGGGTGCCAGCACGACCGTTCGGTTCACGCTTTTCAAAGACGGCACGATTCGGAACCCAGCCGTCACCGATTCTTCCGGCTCAACGGCACTGGATAACGCAGCGATCGCGGCTGTCCAAAACGCCGTGCCGTATCCGCCTTTCCCCGAAGGACAAGAAGGAAATAGTTTGCGACTCGAACTCCCGATTATCTTCGAGTTATCGAATTAACCGACAGACATCTGACATAAAAAAGAGACGACTTTCGGGTCGTCCTTTTTTGTTTGTCCGAATCGCGGATTTCAGAATTCGAGTCTATCCACTTTTGCCTTTGTTTCATCCACAAATCCCAAAAGAATCAATCCCGTAATAAAGAAAACCATCAATGAAATGATAGCGAGGCGCGCACTGCCGGTGATCTGTTCGATAACGCCGAACGTTACGGGTCCCCAAATTGAGGAAAACTTGCTGAAGACAGAATAGAATCCGTAAAACTCCGCACTCGCCTGCTCTGGAATCATGGCGCCATAGAAGGAACGACTCAACGCTTGTGTCCCGCCGAGCACAAGCCCCACAACTATTCCCAAAATAAAGAACTCCGTTGCGGTGTGAATGAAATACCCATACGTAACAACCCCACTCCATAAGACTAAGGCGAACATCACGGAGCGTTTGGCACCGATACGACTTGCGAGCCGACTGAAGATCAACGCGCCCCCGATCGCAACGACTTGCACCAGCAAGAGCGTCACCATGAGTGCCGTCGTTGAAAGCCCTAATTCTTCAGTACCGTAGATTGTCGCCATACTGGTAACGGTGTGGATCCCGTCGTTGTATATCATATAGGCGACAAGGAAAAGTGTGAGGTGTTTAAAGCGTCCGACCCGTTTCGCGGTTGAAAGCGTCCGACGGATACCGAGGGTGAGATAGGCGATAGGTTTCGGTGTGTTGCGGTAGGTTTCTGGCAGTTGATACGCCGTTTTTTCCTCTTTTAGGTATTTCAGCGTCAACAGCGTCCAACCTGCCCACCAAAGTCCCGTCATCGCCATCCCGATGCGTGCCGCCATCGCTTGGCTTTCCGGTGTCTTTTGCGTGGCGACGAGAGCGAGGGCAATGGTAAATTGCAGCGAGCCGCCGACATACCCGAACGCATAGCCTCTGGCAGAAACGGAATCCAGTTTGTCTTCCGAGGCGATCTGTGGTAAGAACGCATCGTAAAAAACATTACCGCCGACAAAGCAAATTTGAGAACCGAGAAATAGCGCGATCGTCAATCCGACATCACCCGACCCGCAAAAATAGAGCATCGTTGCGAAGAGACTGCCCATATACGCGAAGCCCATAAGAAACCGTTTTTTTGCGGCAGAGAAATCGGCAATCGCTCCAAGCACGGGGGCAAAGAGGAACACGCAGAACGCCGCGGTTCCCAACATATAGCCCCACAAGGCTGTAGCGCTTATATTCATACCGAGAATGTCCACACCTGCTTCGCCTACAATGGCTTTCGCAAAATAATTCGGCAATATGGCGGCGATCACAGTGGTGATATAGGCGGAATTCGCGCAGTCATACATGCACCACCCGAAAATCGTTTTCTTATCGTTCTTCATAGGGAAATGATAACATATCTGACGGAAAAGTCAAGGAAGAGTCGCGATTAGGTCAGGATAATTTAGTTTTAAGGAATTATCGGGTTTCAGGCATTTTTTCTGGATCCGGTGCGGTTGGGAAACCGCACCTACCGGGCCGGGGGCTCAAAAATAGTAGGACTTACGCAATATTTTAGAAAAGTGTTATACTCTTGAATTATGAACACCTTATCCCTGTCAGAAAAGAAGCAACCGTTATTTTCCGATTACTGTCAGTTTCTGTTAGCGAGTTTTCATAACTTCACGCAGACGTA
>JAJEDB010000118.1 GCA_022821725.1 Candidatus Poribacteria bacterium
AGACCCTCAAACAAGAGGTGGAGGCGTGGCAAAAGCATCGCAATGAAGAGATAAAGCCTGTTGATTGGCAGTTTAAAGCGGAGGATGCTCGCACCCGTCTAAAACAGTTATATCCTCAAGTTTAAGATGGACAGACTACTACTAATGTTTAACTTCCGAAGTAGTTGAATGAATGAAGGGGTCACAAGATCAAGAGCAGTAGTATCATAAGCACTAAGGCGAATTACTACCTTAGTATTGTTGGCAGGTATTAACCAAGGAAAAACTACAACATCCCTCGTAATCTCCTTATCCTCTTTGTCTTTGAAAATTATACGGCAATGAACATTCTTTACATCTTTACTGGATCGGTTTTGCAGCGGGAATGTATAGGAGGCTGATCCAATCCATCCCGGTGTGTTTATGGATGTTACCCGTTCTAATTTTGCCTCCCGCAAAGGAGTTACACTGTCACCTTCATCACGCCGCCCAAGAAGTTTCTTAAGGTCATTTGAAGGAATAGCGAAATTCAGATTCTGAGCAACATTGATATACTGCGCATCTTGTGGATTCTGCGAAGGAATGGGCCTGAGTGAAGATACACCGGACACTGAGACGCCGACAACCTCACCTTTAGTATTTAGGACAGCTCCGCCACTGCTCCCCGGAGAAATTGGAGCCGTAATCTGAATCCTTGTGTGGAATGTGCCTGGCGATAGATCGCGACGCCCAAGCCCACTTATGATACCATCTGAGATAGTGCCTTCCAAGCCCACTGGATTGCCAACAGCATAAATCGGATCACCCTGGCGCACATTATCACTATTGCCAAGCGAAAGTGGGGATATATCAACAGTTTTTTGATCTGGATCTTTAACCTTTAAGATAATTAAATCGTTGTCCACATCAAGGGCTGTATAGCCCTCAACATCATATAGTTCATCCTGCCCAAACAGTTTTGCTGAGCCTTTGTATGCCCCTTCAACAACATGAAAGTTGGTTACAATTTCGTGCTTTCGAACGAAAAATCCGCTACCACCCCCATGCTGTTGACCGTTAGAATCCTCCATTTCCAAAAGCACTGTAGAAGGTAAAGTTTCATCGGCAATCTCTTGTGGGCTTTTCACATTTTCCATAGTAATAATCTCCTGATGAGTTAGTTTTCAACTACCTCAGAAGGCAACGCTTCAATAATTTTAGTTGATTCGACGCTGACGTGAATGATACGCTCTATTGCTGTGATGAGATCGCGGGGATTGTCGAACCAGCCGTTTGGGTCGTTGACAATCCCGCTCTCACGATCTGTCTTGATCCGATAACGGTCAATGAACCACTCCAGTGGTGTCCGACCGTTGACGACATACCGATGTGCTTCTTCCGGGATACCTGACAATTGGACATGCTCGTTGATGATGAGTGTGTCTCTCGTGTTTTTATCGGCGAACCGCATTGCGCGGGTGCCGAGTCGGAAATGTTCGGGTTTTTCTTCCCAAAGTAAGGAAGGAGTAATGGGTTCGACTTTAAGGTGTGGGTAGCGTTCGCAGGTTTCGTAATTGAGATGGAGGGTTGCAAGTTTCGCTCCTGCCTCGGCGAAGGCGTAAAAGTCGGGAGCAAACGGGATGCGGGGTATCATCTTGGATAAATCGTTTGCGAACTGCTCGCGATAACTCGGTGCGTGAAGTATGCCATAGACGTAATCGAAAATGTCGTCTTTCGTGATGGTGTCGTCGGTATAATGGTCTTGGAAGGTGCGTAGTGCCGTATCCGAAATATTGTCAATACGCGCCGGGGCTTCGTCAATACCTTGAAACTCGCCTGTCGTGTTTGATGTGTCCATAGGACGTGGGTATTGCCACCGCGGGAAGCATCGCGCACCCGCTTCACAAAAGTTGAGATCTGTTATTGTGTCAGTTATCAATACTGAAAACGGGCTTTTCAGTCCCTTGCCGGGAACACAGATAACACGATTTTCACTGGAACTATCTGGGAAAATCTTATCCACCTGTCCCTTTCTCGTTATGAAGGTATAGTCTGCATAACAATTCGTAGCAATAAATGGTCGATAGGCAACCCTTCGGATGTAACCATCATCAAACTCCGTCTTTTTCTTCTGCTTTAATCTATTCCGGAGTGTGTCATCCAACTTAATATTCAAAGAATAGCGGTGTGTCACCTCTTCCACCGTAAGCCCATGATTTTCTTCGAGATCTGAAACAATCGTGAGATAATCCCGTGTCATCAACTGGGCTTTTTCGGCACAGGCATCACGTGAGAAGTTGTAAATGTAGGCATCCCTGTTAGTTGCCATCCCTGGGGAATATAGCGTAAATATAGCATCGTCTCGCTTGCTATTCTTCGTTTCCTTCGATCCAAGTAAATAGAACTGATCAAACACTTCGTTACGCTGTCCAATCCAATCGTAATGCTTATCCGGTGTGATTGACTGCCAATCACTGAACCCTTTTATGGACCTTACCTCTTGCAATGCTTCCAATTTCTGATCACGTGTGAGATAATCACCAATGTCTCGGTATTGGATTTTACAACCCTCGTGCGTAGCGTTCGGGTTCTTGACGAAGATCGTAATGGCGACGGGTGCGCGTGAACCGCCACCGAACACATTTCCACCTTCAGAACGTCGCAGGTCCCCGGATGTTCGTGCGTTCCCTCGCAGGTGTAGAACATGGATTGAACTGAACTCCTCTGCTAAACATGCACGAATCCCCGTATCGGAGTTTCCATCAATCCACGAACCGTTGGTGACGAAGGCGACAACTCCCTGCTTCCGAATTCTGTCGGATGCCCATCGGATTGCTAACTTGTATGTATCATAGAGATACCTTTTCAACGTTGCTTTAGAGTGCTCAACGTAGGTTACTCTGACCCGTTCTTCAAGTTCAGGATATTCCACATTTGGGTTGTTATCCGATACACTTTGCTGTCCTGCCGACCACGGCGGATTGCCAACGATAACCTGTATCGGCAACCGTTGTTGACGCTCGGCACGTTCATTGTTATCGGGTAGCCATTCCTTCGGGAAAAGTGTGGGGTCCTCTGCTTTGTTCAGATTGAACGTATCGGTCAGCACGATACCCTTGAAGGGTTCGTAGCCGCTCTCCTCTCCGCGCCGTCCGCGGAAGACTTCCTCAATATTGACGGCAGCGATGTAATAAGCGAGCAGCACAAGCTCATTCGCATGGAGTTCCTGGCGATACTTCCGCTCAAGAGCGTCAGGCTGGATAAGATCAGATTGCAGCAGACGCGCCAGAAAAGTGCCGGTGCCGGTGAACGGATCCAACACATGAACACCTTCATCGTTGAGACTCCGTCCGAACTCGTCCTGTAGTATTTCATTGGCACTATGCAAAATGAAGTCTACGACTTCAATTGGGGTATAGACGATACCGAGTCGATCGGCTTCCTTCCGCAAGGCGGTGACAAAGAAATTTTCGTAAAGTTCGGAGAGCACCTTCTGCCGTCCCGCGCTATTGTCGATACCGCGGGCACGCATTCGGACGCTCTCATAGAAACCCTCCAAATCCCGTGTTTCGTTTTCAAGTCCGAACTCCGCAAAATCCTTCCGCAAGTTATCCAAGGCAATAGCGACAGGGTTGCCGGATGAAAAGTCGTAACCCTCAAAGAGCGCGTCGAAAACCGGCTGCGTCAAGATGTGCTGCGCCATCATATCAATCGCGTTATTTCGAGTGATTGACTTGTTTATGGAACTTCTCAACTCCGCATGGAATGCGTCAAACCACTCGCGAAGCGCCCCGTTTTCAGGGTTCTCCAATAGGTTTTCGACGCGTCCAACGATCCGACCGAAAATGTCTGCGACATCCTTTGCCCAGCTCTCCCAGTATTTCTTATCGCCGCACTTCTCCACAATTTTTGGGAGTATCGCTTCAGGTGGAATCTCGATCGGGAGAAACATCTGTTGACCGGTCAGTGCTCCCTCACCGTCACCCCCAAAGATAATCCGTTCAGGGAGCGTTTTGTTCAGGTCAATTCTGTTGATCTCGGCGTTGAGCCTGTCGTCATGGGAACGGAGTGCGCGTAGGACCCCCCACACCGTCGAGAAGCGTTCGTTGTCATCGAGCGCGTCGGCAGGGTCTACGCCGTCTGGAATCGCGACGGGTAGGACGATATAACCATACTGCTTACCGGGTGCTTTCCGCATGACGCGCCCAACCGCCTGAATGATGTCAACGTAGGATTTCCGGGAAGTCATGAAGAGCACAGCGTCGAGTGCGGGGACATCAATGCCTTCAGAAAGGCAGCGTGCATTGGAGAGAATGCGACACCCCCCATCAACATCGCCTTTTAGCCAGTCGAGACGCGCTTTCCGGTTGAGTGCGTGGTCGGTGCCGTCAACGTGTTTCGTTTCGCATATAAAATCGGTCGGTTGCTGATCTTCGGGCAGTTGTTCGGTAGCACCCTCAACAATCTCATTCCAATGCTTGACCATTGCCTTCGATTCGCTGATTCTGTTCGTGAACGCGATCACGCGTTTCAAGGGTTTCGCGGCATCAGTGCCGTGCTCTTTGGACTCGGGATTTTGTAATGCTCGCCAGCATCCGACGATCTTCGTTGCATCGTTGATATTAATATGACTTCCACCTGCCCGGGTATCGCCTCGTAGTGCGGCGTTCACCTCTCCCTCAGATACGGCAAGCACGACAACCTTATAGTCGGAGAGTTCATCAATCTCAACGGCTTTGGAGAACGGGAGTCGGTGGAATTCGGGTCCGTAGATTTCCGGTTCGTCCATAGAGAAAACTTCTGTATCGTGGCGTGCTGCCTTTGTTTTCGCGCCTTCGGTGTAGAGGCGTGGGGTGGCTGTCATATAGAGGCGTTTACTGGCACGAATCCGATCGGCATCATGGACAAGCACAAATGGCGATGTTCTGTCGCCTGGCGCCTCAACGCCGGTGGTTCTGTGTGCTTCGTCGCAGAAAATAATGTCAAACGGGGGCGCGCCATCATCTTGTGCCTTCTCGACGAGCGGTAACGACTGATAGGTGCAGAAGACGACCGTCATCTTGTCGCCATCGGGGTTCTGTAATGTGTGGGAGATAGATGATGGGTCTGTGGTAACAGGGATCTTGAGTTGCAGTATAGAGGAATCCTCGCTTGTTTGCCCTGCGCGAGTATCCGAGCAGATGCCGACATAACTGTGGTCTATGCCGCGTTGCTCCGACCATTCCCGCATCGCCTGTGATAGCAGGCTGATAGACGGCACGAGATACAGCACACTACCGGCGATACCCGCGATTTCCTCGGCGATTCTGAGTGCGGTAAAGGTTTTACCAGTGCCGCACGCCATAATCAGTTTGCCGCGGTCTGATGCCTTGAAGCCGTCGATAACGGCATCAAACGCCTCTTTTTGATGATCCTTGAGATGGAAACGTCTCTGTCTATAGGTGAGTTGTTCGGGATCCTGGAGGCGCAGGTCGGGCCACTCAAACGGACTGCTTTCAAGATCGCTGTAGCGGATGATTCGGAGTTTATCCTTAATTGGGCCAATGGTCCTGAGTGCGTTTGGTCCCCATTCGCCGCCGGTATCCACGATGAGTCGTGAGGTGAAGCGTTCGCTTGCGGAAGCGGAGATGAATGAGTCGAGGGCGGGTTTTGAGATCCGTGTATCTTCTGCGTAGCATTTGCACTGGATGGCGCAGTATCCGCCATCGTGTTCTTTTGCGACGAGGTCGATGCCTATATCGTTTGCGTCAAAGTCTGTTTGCTGTGCTGCCCACTGTTTATAGAGATAGACTTCAGAGAATTGGTCCTTGTAGTCGGGGTCTTCACTGAAATATGTGAGCATCAACCGCTCGAAAAGTTCGCCTTTGCGGTATTCGGATGTGGCTCGCTCACGGATGTAATTGAGGACGCTTTGGAAGCCGGGATTGGTTTGTCTGTTAGTGTTCTCTAATCCTAAATAGGTTTGTGTCGTTTCTGACATATTCGTTTCCTTCACCTATGTAACCATAGAGTCTATTTTCCATTCCATCAATCCAATGGTAATCAATTATACCCTCACAGGCATTTTCTGTCAATACCTCCGCTGAATGTGCTCTTTAGGACGGACGCAATTTTCCGATAAAACGCTCCCTATTGCGCTATTGGCGAGGTTCGGAAACCTCGCCAGCAAGGGAGCTGCGTAAGTCCTGCCCTTGTCAAAAACTTTTGACATATTCCTAAAAAATGTGATATAATGTTTTTAGCACCAATCAAAAGGAGAAAAAGACATGAACGACAACCAGATAACAACAAAAGATATGTTCGAGATACTGCGAGCGGATATTTTAGAAGTTAAGGCGCAGGTTTCATCCGACATTTCAGATGTCAAGGCGCAGGTCACATCCGATATTTCAGAAGTTAAGGCGCAGATTTCAGATGTCAAGGCACAGGTCTCAGCCGATATTTCAGAAGTTAAGGCGCAGGTCTCAGCCGATATTTCAGAAGTTAAGGCGCAGATTGGAGATGTCCGATCGGACATACATGCTTTAGACGACCGGCTTCGGCGAGTTGAAGAAACCGTCGCCGGGACAAAAGCCGTGGCTACGTATCAAAAACAATTGGTCGACTGGCTCTTCCGGATCGCCGCGGTAATAGGTGTCGGCGGGGCGGTCAAGGCGTTCTTTTCCTAATCCTCTGTTCCCAGAAACGCAAACGGTATTGGCTTTCGTTTTTACGACTTCTGGCTGCGGTGCCGTTTTCAGGTCGCCCCTGAAGCGGTGACAGCCCAGATGAACGCCCCCTCCATTCCTGTCCATCAGTCCAAGCCCCCTCATAATTAAAGAAATTTGCATTCCTAAATTATATATGTTATTATATATTACATGTTATTATATGTGATGTAAACTTATAGTAAACCTCGATCCAGACAAACAGAATCTTTCCAAGGCAGCACTTCATGGGCATAAAATCGATCGGCTTGGACGTTCCCGGTTTATTGCGGGATATATCTGAAACGGCAATAACTTTCCTCTATCCCGCAGAATGTCGGGTTTGTAAGGAATTTCTGGGGACTACGTCCACCCCCTATATCTGTAATAACTGCTGGCAGGATATCCAATTCCTTGAAGCACCTTGGTGCGATATATGTGGGACACCGGGTATCCATGGACTTTGCGAGGCGTGTGCGACTGCACCACCACGCTACGGAAAATTGAGAACCCTCGCCTTTTATCAGACAACACTCCAGCAAGCAATACATTTCTTTAAATTTGAAAAGAAAAAGGTGTTTGCACGACCTCTCATTCAACTGATAAACACACATATGCCGTCGGACTGTAATATTGCGGAATACGACTTTATCTTGCCCATTCCAATCCATAAAAAACGGCTCCGGGAACGCGGTTTCAATCAGGCGACGCTTCTTGCGAACGGGATTGCGAAAGCAGGAGGCGTGCCACTCCTGACAAATACATTGGTTCGACACCGGCATACAGTGGCACAAAGCAGTCTGAATAGAGAGGCACGCCAGCAGAATCTTACAGGTGCTTTTGAAATTCGGAACCCAGCTATTATCCGTGACAAGCGACTGCTAATCTTTGACGATGTTTTCACGACGGGTGCCACGATTCGTGAAGTCGTGAGCGAGTTATGGACTGCGGATCCTGCCGAGGTTGATGTTTTGACCCTGGCGAGAACCTTAAATGTGTAGAGAATATGTTGGGTTTCACTCGTCCTTTGATGGTTTCAGGTTTCTTGATGAATTTGAGAGTTATCTGCTCCGTGCGATTTTTATAGTAGATTTTAGAATTAATTTCACACTATAAATCGGTGCGGTTAGGAAACCGCACCTACCGAGGGATGGAAAGTGTAAATTTATTTTTAGAATTCACCACAATAATTCCTGTTCAACCTAACCTACGCGCTATAAACAGAACGGGCAATGAATTGCCCTACTACGAACGGGGGTCCCCCAAATCGGCAAAATCGTGAAACTTTTTTATCACTATTGCGTTTACACAATATTAGTTATCAGAAGTTATCACGAGAAGTGTTCGGATTATTAGAAACCTTTTTGACGGAGAATTCTCACTGCGAAGCAGATTGAAAAAAATCCGCTTTGATAACTATTGCCCCTTGAGATATTACCTAAATTGTAGTGGGAGGGTAAACCTTTGCACTTAAACAGCATTAAAATTCGTGGATTTAAGAGTTTCGCCGAAGAAGTTGAGCTGATACTTGAACCCGGTATCACGACGATTGTCGGACCTAACGGTTGCGGGAAAAGCAACGTTTCCGATGCGATCCGATGGGTGCTTGGGGAACAGAGTGCCCGCTCGCTTCGGTGTGCTTCTATGCGTGACCTACTGTTCAACGGTGGTGCGAATTTCGCACCCGCTCAGAAAACAGAGGTGGCACTGCATTTTTCGGCACCGCTTGCAAACGGAAAACTTGCTTCACAACAATCAAATGGAAATGGTTCAGCGTCCCCTAATCCCCCAACACAAGACGCTCTCAAACTTGCCCTCACATCTCCAGAAGTTCAGGTGTCTCGGCACCTGACGCGCAGTGGTGAAAGCCGCTATCTGATAAATCAGAATCCGTGTCGTCTCCGAGACATCAGTGAACTCTTCATGGACACGGGTATCGGCGTAGATGCTTACTCCGTTATGGAACAGAGTAAGATCGACCTCATCCTGAACGTCCGTCCCGAAGAACGTCGCTTTCTTTTCGATGAAGTCGCCGGTATCACGAAGTATAAACACCGCAAAAAAACAGCACTCCGTAAACTTGAACAGACTGAGCAAAACCTTGCCCGTATCAACGATGTGATTCAGGAGTTACAGCGCGAAACTGAATCCCTCAAGGAACAGGCAGAACAAGCACGACTCTATAACACACAGCAGGCGCAGTTGAAGCAGTTCGAATTGGAACTCGCGCACCGGGAATACGATAAACTCCGAACGGATTATAGCCAAACCCAAACCGACTTGGATGCGGTCTTAACCACCGTTGCGAGTGCGTCTGAAACGCTTAAAGCCGCTGAGGAACGTATCGAGAACGCCACAAACCGCCGATCTGAGTTGGATGACGCTATACGTGAAGGACAGATAGCACTTCGCGAGATTGAGACCCAGATCGAGCAGATCGAACGCCAGATCGTACTTCACAAAGAACGCCAGCTCAACATTCAACGCCAACGGGAGCGAGCCCTCCAAACGCTTGAATCCTTAAAAGCACAGCAAACAGGCACACTTGCCCAGCAGCGGGAACGCACCCAAGAATATCAAAAACTTGAGGCATCCTGCAAGATAGAAGAAAGTCGATTGGCAGCACGTCAGCAGCTGCTCACAGAACTCGCGGGACGCATCAGTCGGGCAAAGGATTCCGTCCAAGAAACACAAGACACTTTGCGAGAAATCGCAGCGGC
Source organism: Candidatus Poribacteria bacterium (assembly GCA_022821725.1). Lineage (GTDB taxonomy): Bacteria > Poribacteria > WGA-4E > WGA-4E > WGA-3G > WGA-3G. The sequence continues at coordinate 9,365 of JAJEDB010000118.1, forward strand.
GTTGGGAGAACGCGAACGCGAACGTTTAACCCTCGAGCATACGTTGGCAAATACCGAAGGGAATCTCAACCGTCTCAAAGAAAATAAGACAGCGTTGACCGCTGAACTCAGCACTGCCACCGATACTCGCGATGAAGTTCAGTATGCCGAAACACAATTGAAGGCAGCACTCGTTCAAATCGAGACCCAGAAGAATCAGGTAGAGATGGATCTCAGCGAGAATCAAGATGCGCTCCGTAAGATTGAAGCCGAAATCCGAGACTTACAAAATACCTTAGGTGTCAACGTCTCACGGCACAAATCATTACAGGAATTGCAATCTGCTTACGAGGGATACTATACGGGTGTTCGGGCGATCATGCGGGCGAAAACTCACTATTCCGATCAGTTTCAGGGGGTGTGTGGTGTCGTTGCTGAACTCGTCACAACGGATACTGAATATGAAGTTGCGATAGAGGTGGCTCTCGGGAGTGCTATCCAGAACGTCATCACTGAAACGGCTGAGGATGCGCAAAAGGGGATCGCTTTCCTTAAAAAGCATCGCGCAGGGCGGGTAACGTTCCTCCCGCTGGATATTCTACGTGGACGTAGGTTTAATGATGATGAACTCCTGGACCAGCCCGGTGTTATCGGAATCGCTGAGGAATTGATCGATTACGACCTCAAATACGAGGTTGCGATGCGGCATCTCTTGGGCAATACGCTCGTTATTGAAGATTTGGATTCGGCAATCGCCTTGACCCGTCGGTTCCGTCCGAGTGCACGTCTCGTCACGTTAGATGGCGAAGTCATTAATACCTCTGGTGCGATCACTGGTGGTCAAACAGACCAGAGAAAAAGCGGTCTCCTGAGCCGTTCACGCGAACTTGAGACGCTTGCGGACGAGATCGGGAAGTTGACGCAAAGTTCGAATAAGCAGAACCAGAGGCGTAAGGCATACGCCGCAGCAATAGCGAATCTGCAAAAAACGCGACAGACACTCACCGTACAGTGGCAGGATAAACGGGTTGAGAAAGCGTCACTGACGAAAGACTTAGAGCAGGCGAATCTCCAAGTTACCCGGTTCGAACAACAACTCGCTGCGCTTGAGGTTGAAAACCGCGAATTGGGCAGTGCGGTAGCGGCATCGCGCGAAGCACAACAAGCGCTTGAAACTGAAATCGCGACCTTGACACAAAAGAGCACACGGACCGAGCGATGGATCGAACGCATGTCCGAGCAGATTGAAAGCGAAAACCGGAAACATACTGAGGTGGCGAACACCTGTCAGGAGATGCAAGTCTTCTTGGCAGGGCAGCGTCAGAAACTTGAGAGCTTAGCATCGGAAATCCAAACGTTCAAGGACACACATGCGCGAATAGAAAAGGATATCGCTGAGCAACAGGCAATTATTGATACGGATGAACAGAGAAAAAGTGACCTCGTGGAGCAGGTAGCCGCAGCGCAAGGCGAGTTCCTCCGTTTAGAAGGGGACCGCGCCGAAGCCGAAGCAGATGTGGATGAACTCACCGAAGAACGCGAGGCACTCCTTCAGGAGGTAGAGGTCCTCCAAAAGGAGATGCGGTCGACCCGTAGAAACTTTGAGAAACAGAACCGTGCGCGTCATAAACTCGAAGTCGCCACAACGCAACTTGAAATGCGCATAAAATCGGTCTCAACCCGTATTCACGATAAATATCAGGTTTCGATCGATGCCCTGCCACCAATAATGGATAAGGAAGTCGGGGTTACAAACCCCTCTCACCCAGCAATGGACGAGATCGATCTGTTGGATAGCATTGAAAAGTTGAAAGCAGAAATTTCTGGAATGGGCGCCGTCAATCTCAAAGCGATTGAGGCTTACGAGGAATACAAGAAACGCCACGATTTTCTTATTTCGCAGCGCGCAGATCTTCAACAATCGGTTCAAGACACCTATCAAGTGATACAGAAAATTAACCAGACATCGAGAGAGGTGTTCCTTGCGACGTTTGAAGCCGTGCAGACGAACTTCCAAGAGGTCTTCACGCAACTCTTTGGCGGGGGTGAAACCGAATTGCTATTGACGGATCCGTCCGATGTGCTCGATTCGGGTATTGATATTATTGCGCGTCCGCCGGGCAAACGTCCACAGAGCATCACGCAGCTTTCGGGTGGAGAACGTTCATTGGTAGCGATTGGGATCCTGTTTGCCGTCTTCAAAATCAAGCCGAGTCCGTTCTGTGTCCTCGATGAAGTTGATGCCGCACTCGACGAAGCAAATGTCCTCCGTTTCGCCAATCTTATCCGTGCCTACGCTGAGAACACGCAGTTCGTTATTATCACGCACAACCGGCGCACGATGGAAATCGCGGATGCCATGTACGGCGTGACGATGGAACAGGCGGGTATCTCGAAAATTGTCTCCGCTAAGTTTGCCGAGTAGCGGCAAGAACCCTAATATGGACAAACTGAATCGAGATTCACTTACAGTTCTCCCACTTGGCGAACGCCAGCACAAGATGACCGTCGCAGATGTCTACCCGTTAGACGTGGAGACCTCACGCTACGAAAACCCGCACCTCTCTGCCGTTGCAGATTGTATCGTGGAGGCACATCATCGCGGGAAACAGGTGATCTGGATGATGGGTGCGCACGTCATGCGGCGCGGGAACTCCCGTTTCATCATCGACTTGATGGAACGCGGCATCATCACACACCTGGCGACGAACGGGGCGTGTGCTATCCACGATTTTGAACTTGCGCACATCGGTGCCACGCTCGAAGATGTGGAGGACTATATCTGGGATGGGAAGTTCGGGAATTGGGAGGAAACCGGACGCTATCTGAACGCAGCGATTGTTCGGGGTTACCGAGATAAGATCGGTTTCGGAGAAGCTGTGGGGAGACTCATCCAAGAAGGCGAAATGGGCATCTCCTTTCCACATCGCGATGTGAGTATGTTTGCGGCGGCGTATCGGTTAGGTATACCCTTTACCGTTCACAAGGGTATCGGATATGACATCATCGATCAGCATCCTGCCGCTGACTACGCGGCGATGGGATGGACAACGGGTGAGGATTTTCTCCGTTTCGCACACAGTGTTTCTCAGTTAGAAGACGGGGTTTTTCTGAATTTAGGTTCGGCTGTCATGGGACCCGAAGTCTACCTCAAAAGCCTTTCCATGGCTCGCAATATTGCCGCTCAGCACGGTGAGGAGATTCGACACTTCACGACTGCGAATTTTGATCTCATCGATTTTCCCGATTTCCAAGACGAAGGGCAGCCTACCGATGCCCACTACTACCATCGTCCCAAGAAAACCATTCTCATCCGCACGGTAAAAGACGGGGGTGAGGGGTACCATATCTCCGGGGATTTCTCGGTCACTGTCCCTCAGTTGTATCGGTTGATAATTGCATCTGTGTAAAATGGCTGGATCCGCCCAGTTTCCGTTTCGATATAACACTTCTGCTAATAAACACTGCTTCGATGCCCGACTTCATGGACAATAATCACCCGTGTTTGCCGACTGAAGGTATAGATAACTCGGTAAACACCAGCAGCGCGTAAACGGAACTTTCCTCTATACGGGCCTCGGAGAGCCTCGTGGCGATGTGTGTCGCAATTTTCGCAGAGCGATCTCAGCTTATCAAGAATTCGCTGCTCAACCGTGGCATCTAAACGCGCAAAGTCTGCTTCCGCTTTTGGCATAATTTCCAAACGGTACATTACCACTTCAGCCCCAGTTTTTCCGCCACTTCCTCTATCGGAATCGATTTGACTTTACCGGACTCATGTTCGGCTACACTACGTTCCAACCTTTCAGCCACCTCCGGACGCAATTCTAATCCCTCATCTGGATCATAGTGGTAATCCTCAAGAAACTGCTCTAACTCCAGGTAGCACACAAAAAATTCAAAGAATGCTGATTTCAGTTGTTCTGTCTCCTGAACCGATGGTAACGCCTTCTGTAGTTTAACAATTCGTTCACGCGCTGCAAAAAGTTCCCAATTCGCGAGCGTCTCCATCAGTCTACGGAACGCCTCATTCGGTAATTCCGTCACCTCAATTTCGGGGTCGGGATCAGTGATTAAGGGCAGATCACTCATCCGTTTTGCTATACGTCCTGCGGGTGAAGTTTTTCGCACAGCTTCCACGGCTGCGACGCGCGCCTGCAGAGGTGCGAACGTATCGCACTCCCGCAGTATGGCAAGCAGCTGCGCCTCGGGTGCCTCTAACTCAAACGCCAAACCACAATAACCTTCATAGAATTCACGGAGCTCAGTTTCCAATGCATCTCTATCGGAATTCTCAGCGAGCAAGGCGATGAGTCGTTCACGGGATTCAAAAAGGAATTGGTTCAGAATTGGTGCAAGCCAAGTACTAAATTGGGCATGCGTCATGTCTACTATATTGTGTTGCATTGGATTCCCCTTTAACTAACGTAAACTCAGTTTGGATCGTTGGATTTCGCTATATCTCCGTATTTCGATAGGGCATTAAGAACCCAAATTCTCCGGACAACTTGGGAGTATTCGGTGTTTTACCTCTCAACCCAACCTACGGCATTGTAACTCACCACGTAACGCACAACTAACCGACAGAGGCAATCTCCAGGTTGCCGCGCCAGTGTTTCTGTAACATCCGCTTCAACAACTGATGTTCAGAGGCGTTCAATGCTGGATCGGCTTTGATGAGCAACTCCGCTTCTTTTTTCGCCGCCTCTAAAAGCGTCGCATCGTGAATGATGTTCGCAATCTTGAAATTTGGGATGCCCGATTGGCGGGTGCCGAAGAACTCACCTGGACCCCGGATGTTCAGATCTGCTTCGGCAATCCGAAAGCCGTTGTTTGTTCGAATCATCGCTTGAATCCGCTGAAAAGAGTCGTCCCCCCTGGGTGAAGCGACAAGGTAACACGCCGATTGATGTTGACCCCGTCCGACACGTCCACGCAATTGATGCAATTGTGACAACCCAAACCGTTCGGCGTTCTCAATGACCATCAACGTCGCATTTGGCACATCAATACCCACCTCAATCACCGTTGTTGAGACGAGAATATCGATATGTCGGTCCTTGAAGTTCGTCATCACTTCCTGCTTCTCAATGGATTTCATTTGTCCATGCAAAAGTCCGAGACGCAGATCGGGGAATACCTCACTTTGAAGATGCGCTGCCATCTCTGTGGCGGCTTTGAGTTCCTCCAATTTTTCGGACTCCTCAACGAGTGGATAGACGACGTACGCCTGTCTGCCGCGTTGGATTTCCTTCCGAACGGTGCTGTATAATTTCTCACGATCCTTCTCTTTTATCCAATAGGTCTTAATTGTCTGTCTACCGGGAGGCATCTCATCGATAACAGAGACGTTCAGATCCCCATAGAGCGTCAACGCCAATGTTCTTGGAATCGGGGTCGCCGTCATGACGAGGACATCTGGGGCTGGCGGGGCAACAGTGCCTTGTTTTTGGGTTCCATTTGCTGCTTGTGCCTTGTTACGGAGCGTCGCGCGTTGCATCACACCGAACCGGTGTTGCTCATCGATGATAACGAGTCCAAGTTTGTGAAAATCGACGCCTTCCTGTATCAGTGCCTGCGTCCCAACGATGAGGTCTGCGGTGCCATCAGCGATTGCTGCTAACGCCGCCTCGCGCTCTGGCTTGGGTAGGTCACTTTTAAGAAGCACAACGTTTATGCTCCCGTCCGCAGTTTGATCGGTATCTTTGCGCAAATTTTCGAGCATCTCCGAGAGATTATAATAGTGTTGCTCGGCGAGGATTTCAGTCGGAACCATCAGGGCCCCCTGATACCCGTTTTCGATAGCAGAGAGCAACGCCATCGCTGCGACGACCGTCTTTCCCGAACCGACATCGCCTTGAATGAGTCGATTCATGACGGTTTGCTGCCGCATATCGTTTTGGATCTCAACGAAAACCCGTTTTTGTGCCCGTGTGAGTTGGTAAGGCAGCGACGCGAGGAAATCCCGTACTATGGACCGAGATGTTCCAAGGGTGCCCTCCATTCCAACCCGAAACGCGATACCGTCCTCCGAAATACGCCGTTCCTTTTTCATCTCCATCCCGATACTGAGAAGAAAAAACTCCTCAAACGCGAGCCGTTTTTGCGCCGCTTCCCGATGTGCTTCCGATGTCGGAAAATGTATCTCGTTAATGGCGGATTGCCTGTCAATCAGGTTTTGCCGAGTCCGAAGTGCGAGTGGAAAGATTTCAGGTATCTGTTGTCCATGTTCATCCAACGCCATCCGCATCCACGCCCGTAGCATTTTTGCCGTGAGTTTCGCAGTGAGCGGGTATTTCGGAACGATGCGATTTGTATGGATTAAGTTTTCTTCTTCAAACAGTTCAAATTCATAGTCGGTGGCTTGGATCTCATTGTAACGGCGAGAGAATTTACCGCTGACGACAACCTCGGTGTCAACGGGCAGCAATGCCTTCATAATGCCGATCCGTCTCCCGAAGTTAACGAGGAGTGCTACGCCAGTGCCGTCGTAAATTGAAATCTTACCGATACGTCTCCCTCTCGCCGTCGGGGACGAGGTGTGATTGACGACTTTGCCTTGTATGGTTTCCGGTTCGTCATCCTCCGTTCTTCCGACCCTGTAAATCTCTACCATCTTGGAACGGTCGATGTAATCGCGCGGGTAGTATGCGAGAAACCCACCAACCGTTTGGATATTGAGCTCCTCCCGAAGCATCTCGGCGCGACGGGGACCAATCCCTTTGAGATACTGAAGCGGTTGGGATAGAAAGTCAAGCGAATCGATGTCCATTGAAACAGGGATGTCTGAGATTGGAACAGATTCTGAGGGGCTGTCAGCATTTGGATGGAAGGATGGAGACGTGGAAGGACGAGGATCTACTTTTCTATCCTTCGGCTCCTCCATTTTAGTCTCTTGCTGTTGGCTATTTGGCTGTGACGGTGGGTCTGTGTCTTGGAAAAGGGGCAGATCTCCCGTTGGCACCGTGGAGACTGAATGTTTCGGTGTCCGCTTTGGCGGCGCGCTTTCTGGGTTACTTTCTACTTCCGCAAACAGAGACAACATATCCGTTTGAGCGCTTTTTTTCGAACTTATGTGTGGCGACTTCGATTGCTGGCGTGTTTGCGAGGGTTGAGCACCTGTCCCGCCCACATCTGAGGTGTTTTGTTGTCCGTGTCCGAGTGCCGCCTCAATCCGTCTCGTTGCTTCTTCAAGTATACGCCGCCGTTCGGTGGACGCGGCATCGGCGTAATTTTCAAAGAGGTCTCCTAAATCCTTCAGGACCGCTTTTTCAGTCGTTGATAGTGTGAAGGTCTCACCATTCTTTACCCACAACTGGACATAACTTCCCAATCCGTTAACGACGACATCGTTGCGACACCCCTTTCGGCGTTCTTGTTGAAAGGGACGACGGATGGTGGTAAGGATTTTTGTGAAATTGTTCATACTTTCTGCTGGCGACAGTGCCGTCAAAGCACCCCGCTCTCTGCCTTTTTCTCCGACGAAACTTTTAACCTCTCCATTATATCCGCAGTATCCGTAGATTTTGTTAATATAACCTAAGTTGCCACTTATCTATAGACATAGCACTCCGCTGGAGTGCAGGGGTTAAATACGCCATTTTCTATAGACATATCACCCCTCTGGGGTGAGGAAGCCCCGAAAGACCTCTTTGAAATCTTCAAAACCCGTTAGTAGCAAGTTGGGTTACTATATTAGACGCAAATTCAGCAAAAATGTTGAGTTCTCCTGGCAAAACGAGGTTGACACGACATCGTAAATTGTCTATAATCTTTTTAAACCCAACCGACTTGTAACGCACGCCATTAAAAGGAGCAACACCATGGTATCTCCATACTTGACAGAGGTCCAACAAAAAGAGTGGCAAACGGAGGGATTTCTGCTCATCAAGAATGTGCTTTCACCGGCTGAGATTGAGACGATTTTGACATCCGTGGATTCAGCGATCGAGACATACGTCCAAGAAACGCCAAATCTACAAGGCAATCATCGGTTTGGAAAGGGAGCTTATACGATTATCCGTGCGATTGAACGGACAGATGCCCTGGATCCGCTTACCGATCATCCGCGCCTTTTCGGGACTATCCTTTCAATGATGGGACCCTATCTCCAAATCATGGGAACGCAAATCTACGTCCGGCATCCTGATGCGGAGGCTCTGATGGCGTTTCATACGGATGCGGGGCCTTCGTTGCAACGTATCCATCCGCATCCGGATAGTTTGCCGCTACAATTCAAAGTGCAATTCTTCTTAACGGATCTGACGGAACCGAATCAGGGAAACTTTATGTGTGTACCGGGCAGCCACAAGGTCCCTTTCCCCGAGAACAGCTTTAAAAAAGGCACATATCCCGAAGGCGCGATTCAGGTCCTCGCGGAGGCGGGAGACGCGGTCATCTTCCCATGGGCATTGTGGCACGGTGTGGGTCCGAATCAGACGGAACGCATCCGCAAAAGTGTGACCTTCCGTTATGGACAGATGTGGTCCCGTCCGTATGACTATGACACGCTTCCTGCGGACACTCTCGCACGGATGACCCCGCGTCGTCGGAGATTGTTCGGCGACATGGGTGAAGATCATCATCCAACCGATTACTTCAAACCCCACGATCAACTTGAAGTTATCGGGGCAGACGAATGGAACGTCCCACTGTTGTAAGATTTCGGATTCTTGTTGGTTCGGTAATTTCCTAACAATGCTCGGTGCGGTTAGGAGGGAAATCCGCAGAAATACCCTATCAAATACCCCATCAAAAACACCGCACCTACCGGGCCCGGAGAAACGAGGTTTGATGGGGATTAACAAATAAATTGGGTCATCACGAACGACCCGACGTGCGATGAATCGCACTACTACAAACGGGTCTGCTTGTCGTATGAAACCATTTATCAGATGTCCTATAATTACCCGATTAAATTCTTAAACTTCATGCAACCTCGCTACTCTCGTGTAGACAGGTGTTTCAACAGACACAGGACTTACGCAATTTTGACTGTAGTCCGTTCTGTGAGATGAGATTTTTCGAAAAACACAGCGTTCTGGTGGCACAAACTAAAAGTTTATGCTACAAAAGAGCAGTTTGCGTAAGTCCTAAGATAATTAATCCGTGTGTGCCTGTAATTTTTCAAACAGATCCCGGAAAATCGCATCCCTATCGACGCCCGAGGCGACACGCATGAGGTGGCGACTGTTATCAAAACTCCACGTCGCGGTTTCCGTCAAGATAGGACTGTGGACAATTTCCGTCGGCACCCACGCCGGGTTGATGAGGTATGCCGTTGCGGATATATCCCAAATCACCTTTGACCAAGCGAAGTGATCGCTTGAGTAGTCCTTAAAGATTTCCACGAGGTAGTCTCCGACCCTGCCTCTCCCCTGCACGTAGCGTTCCATCTCTGCGACTGTCGTGTGTAGATGTGAGACGACGCCTCGCGCGGGTAGCCAAACGAATGGCACGCCGCAGTCCAAAACCACTTGCGCGCTACGCAGGTCTTGCATCAGGTTAAACTCTCGGGTGTGGGGCCAATACAACGGATTCCCCCCAAGCCAGATGACGACGATACGTTCGATAATTTCAGGCTTCATAAGGATAGCAGAAGCCACGTTGGTTATTGCCCCGACAGCCACGACGTAAAGCGGATCTTCAGGCGTTGCTGCCATCGCACGTTCAATCATATCGGTCGCGGCATCGCTCGGCACGGGTGTCTCCGTATCTGGGAGAAACGCTTGGGAACCGCGATAGGCGAAATCGTCGGCGGGAACATTGAGGAAGTCCAAGAGTCTCAGGATTTCAGCGTAGCTTTTTTCCATGCCGTCTTCGGGGCTGCTGGAGCGGTTGTTGTGGAAAGGCACGGCGTAGAGTGCTTCAACGTTGAGGTGTTCGGGTGAAAGGAGTGCGTGGACGACTGCGAACTGGTCGTCAATTTCGTTATAGGTGTCAGTGTCAAGGACCATGCGCACCTTACCTGTCGGCGGTTGGAGCATGTCAAGGCGTTTCGACTCTGACAGTGTTGGAAAGTTCATAAACGGTTTTTTACCTTGTGTCATGAGGGATTTTCTTTAGTATATCACGTTTGAAAAAAGATAGGGTTCATTTTTCTGCTATTTCATTTAATGCTTCTTCATTCTCATTATCCCCATAAATCGGTAGATGAAAAATAAATTTTCATTTTTTCAGGACTTACGCAATTTTGACTGTAGTCCGTTCTGTGAGATGAGATCTTTCGGAAAACACAGCGTTCTGGTGACACAAACTAACAGTTTATGCTACAAAAGAGCAGTTTGCGTAAGTCCTATACAAGAAAAGACGCGCAAAATGCGAGAGAGGGTCCCCAGTGACGCAATTTTTGCGTGTGGACCTACAATTTTTGCGTGTCAACGACAGACCGAGGATTCCAGAACCATCTACTTTTTCCAGCAAAATAAACTTTTAAATTGAAAGTCAGAGGTTATGCTTGAGGGTTGATAAACCTTGTGGATACACAGGGTTTCGGGATGTGTTATGGTGAAAATATCTTTGAGATGTCAGCGGTTTTGACTCAGAAAATGCTATTTTTCAGCGTATTGGCACGCAACTTGCTTAAGATGTCGCAGTGAATAAAAACTTGGAGGTGCAGTATGTTTCGCGAAACTTTCTCAATTGGAAATTAATACCAGGCAAACGATGGCTGAAGGCATAAAGATGTTCCCACGGAATGAAGTTCCCGATATGCGGTACACTTGATACCTCCCTTAAGTTGTTTAAAATCCAGCTCTCCTTCGGAGAGCAGAAAGGAAAAGTTTATGAAAGGATTAACCTCCAAATTGATTGTCGCTGTCTGTGTCCTCGTGCTAGGATTTATGGCGTTCGTGCCATTTAACCCACAGGTAGAGGCAGATCCTGTGTATTATATTGTAAAGCACACGACCGTAGATTGTTATGAACGGAATGGTTCGTGGATGGCGTTTTGTAGAAGTTTTACAGTGACGACCTCACTGGCAGTACAGCCGTGGAGCGGACATGAAAATGACCCCGTTCACGCTAGCCATTCCTATAGTTCAGATGTCGTAGAGTATGGCTCCGCGACGAGAGTCTATTCAAGTTGTAGTTCCTGCTACTAAATGTTACCCAAACTGTCATCTGTTGGGTGAAATGCTTATAATCTTTGCGTTGATGCAAGAACAACGGAACCTCTGCATCAACGCGAAGATTCAGAGGAGAATTTAGATGAACAAACTGACTGTCGCTGCGGTTATCTTTATCATTTTCGTAAGCGGTTTTGTGGCCTACACAGAGTGGGAGAAAAGAAGATTTATCAACAGCCTGCCCAAACCGCTAAAGGTCAAACAAACTGTTGAAACGCATCCCGATCATCATGACGAACCTGTACAGGTGGCTCCATCAAATATCGTCGATTTTGGGTCTGAAGTCATTGTCGAAGCGCGCACAGACTCCGCGCAGCTATCCTCCAATGATGATTCTCAACCTGATGATGATTCTCAACCTGATGATGATTGGCGATTTGATGCTTTACATATAGACGAGCCCGTACATCAACACACCAGCCCCTCATTCGAGCGGAGGCTTGAGGTACATCCCGACGAAATGGACCCGGATGAACTCGCAGACATGCTCCTCCAGGGACTACTTCACCGGTTTGGAGACATTCCAGAGGTGCACACATTTATGGCATTGAAACGGAGAATGTTTAAAAATGAGCATCTCAGCTTGGATGAACACATTGATTATACGACTGCCCAATTGCATCTCTTCCCTCATCCGGAAACTCAGAAAACGCTCAATATTCTTTTAGAGAGAAGAACCACTGAGTATCCAAGAGGAACCAGACTCGTGAGGTAAAAATCATGAAAACATTACTTAGGATTTTTATGCTAACACTCTTGTTATCAGGGTGTGGTGCCAGACACATCAACAGGACTGTTCAAAACACAACCACGCTTGATACCCAGGATTCCAAAGAACCTTTTATCCTCGTCAATCCACTCAAGGATGATCCGGAAAATCCCAGCCCGCACAACCCTCTCGTCAAGAAATTTGGGGATATTCCGCAAGTTCGTACGTATATGCGGTTACACCAAAAAATATTAAGCGGCACTCCACTGACGCGTGATGAGGCGATAGATTTCTTTAGCGCAGAGTTCCACTTATATCAGTCTCCATCCACTGCGGAAGCACTCAAACGCCAAAAAGAAAGCAAAAAAAGAGACGAGACGTTGGGATTCTCCTCGGATCTACCTGTATTCAGGTACACCGGAAAAAAAATAATAGATTTCAGCCGTGTTGACGATGGCGGCAGTATTAGCGTAACGATAATCGATCCAGATGGTACCAAGACGATAATAGATCCGAGCCTCAATGGCGGCGAACCTCTGCTAATTCCCCCCGTTGACGCAGACGCAAGTTATGATGATCGACCCAGATGGTACCAAAACGATTGGCATCAAGACGATAATAGATCCGAACCTGAATGACGGCGAACCCCTGGTAATTCCGTCTATTAGGATACGTTTCGGAGATTTACGATAAGAAACCCGGTGCGAGGCTCCACCGTGATGTTGTCCTGCTGAGCGATTTCATCCAAAGAGAGCCCCTCATCCTCTATTTCATTCGTCTTCCCGCCGAAAGGATTCAGGGAGTTCGTCGAAGTCCTCGGCTATCTTCACTTTCCCTTTCCACTGTCCGCCGCGGCGTGGTTTCTTGTTACGCTGCTTTGAGGGCCCCTCTTTGGCAATGGATTCTGGATTAGTATCTGAAGTATTTTTTTTTCCTACTATGTCAAGTTGCTGCAGCCCCGTCTCAATAGATGCTTTGAGAATTGCTTGCCCGTGTTGCTTTGCTAATTTTAAAGCAGTCTGGAGATCCGATTCTGCTCCATTAATATCCCCCAATTTACCCCTTACCATCCCACGATGAAGGTATGCTTCTGCAAAAGTAGGCACCATATCAATAGCTGTGGTATGGTCGAAAATAGCAGATTCATATCGCTTAAGCAAGTTCTTTACTACGCCTCGACTATTGTATGCCTCCGCATAATCTGGGTATAGACGAATCGCTTCATCAAAGTCAACGATCGCCTCTTTATATTGTCCAAATTCGGTATTCACAATACCTCTTATGTAATGGATGCGAACGAAATCTGGGTTCAGTTTCAGTTCAATGGCTTTATCAAAATCAGCAATCGCGGATTTGTATTCACCAAGTCCGCTTTTCATTAAGCCCCTGCAGCAATATGCTTCAGCATAATTCGGATTTAGTTCAATGGCTTTATCAAAATCAGCAATCGCGGATTCAGATTGGTTAAAACTGCCTTTTGTACAACCGCGTTTATAATGAAGTTCCGCCGAATCTGGATCCAACCCGATTGCCTGTTCCAAGTCAATAATTGCCTTCTCATACTCGCCGAGCTGTTGCAGTCCCGATGCTCTATTATGATAAGCCTCAACAAAATCAGATTTCAACGCTATTGCCTTGTCATAAGCAGAGAGAGCTTTTTCCAATCGGTTTCCATGCTGGAAGAGATAACCAATCGAGAAGAAGGCATATGCAGCGAGTTCACTTTCACCCTGTTTAGGAATTTTTGAAGCAGGCTGTCCGCTTTCACTCCCTGTTTCTATAGGTGTCCCCTTTGCCAGCTCTGGAAACAGTTCTGTCAGTTCTGGGACGTATTTATCTTCATATTTCTCAATGAGTTGCCAAACAAATTCCATTAAGGGGCGTAAAGGATGGGTATCATTTTCACCCACCGCATCGACTAATTCTATAAGCAATGCATGCGCCCATTCATAATCGTTTTCAATCAATTCGGGGACTCTGCGCTCCGCGCCACGATGTATAAACTCAATCAGTTTATCTAACACCCCCACCAGCCAATGATAATCACTTTCCGAGTAAGAGGAAAGTACTGTAGGTTGTGGGGTTCGCGTCTGCAAGCGTTTAGCGTTGTCCGTCAATTGAGATATACTTAGGATTTCCAAAGATGTAGGCGGTAACGCCACGTGGAGCAAAGTTTGCATTTCTGTCAACATGGTTTACTCCTTCCATCTCCCTTTATCGTACTCTGCATGGGTTAGAATTTTATCGATCGTAACTCTCCGATCCGTTGGGTTATATTGTATAGAGGCAATAAGGCGAAAATTGTTACCACCTATGTTGAAGACTGTCCATGTTTTATCTTGCGGATTGAATCTATTCTTTCGCACTTTCACCTGATCTGCCTGTGGAAAAATCCTACGCAAATCAATGAACGAATTAAAAGTTTCCTGACGCATCAGGTGATACCAGCGGTTGAGTGCGGATCTGGCATTCGGATGTCTTTGTGCAAATTCGATTATTACATTTCGTCCAGCGATATTCATTATACTAAATCATACCATGTTTTTACGCATAAAACAAGTAGAAATCGCTTATGCTACATTAATGCAAGTTGCCAGTTTGTGATGTTCTCCCGCCGGTTGGTGCCATCTTCATTGTAGATGTAAAAGGGGAAATAGCGATTTCTCACAGATAAGGGTTAGATTATTTTGTCGGGCATAGTGTTGGAGGAGCGTTGCAAAAGCGAGTCGGATTTCGGTTTCATTCGTGGCGCCAAGACTTTTGTATTGTTTGAGTTCGGCGTAAAAGGCTTTTATCGGTTTGTGCGTCGGCTTGATGTCTCGCATCCTCGTGTTGTCTCCCTAATTCATCAATTTATGTGAAGTATTATATATCAGTTCGCAGTAAATTGCAAATGAAAACAGACACATAATCGTTTGACAGAAAATCGTTTTTAGCGTATAATAATTTAGAAATAGGACTTATGCAATTTTGATCATAGCACGCGTCGTTAGAGGGAGAACTAAAAAAAACATAGACGTTCTCGTGGCACAGGCTAACAGCCTATGCTACAAAAGAGGAACTGCGTAAGTCCTAAAGAATATGAAAGCATGTCTGTTGCTACCGGCTTACAATGAATCTAAGACCATTGGACGGATAATTCAGGAATCTTCTGCGTTTATCCGTGAGATTGTTGTCATTGACGATGGTTCATCAGATGAAACAGCAGAGATCGCAGCTGCATGCGGGGCAGTCTGTTTGACAAACCTTACGAACCGTGGGAAAGGGAACGCCTTACGAAAGGGGTTCGCTTATGCCCTCGAACACGGATACGAGTCGGTTTTCACGATGGATAGCGATGGGCAACATCAGCCTGCGGATATACCCCGTTTCTTGGAACACTTTGACGATACATGTCCGGACATACTTATAGGGGCAAGAGAAACTAAGGATTTTCGGACATCCATGCCGCTTCACAGACGGATTAATAACTACTTCATTTCTTATGTCGGTTCAAAATTGTGTGGGCAACGTGTACCAGATTTTCAGTCGGGATATCGGCTTATTCGTGCTGAAGTCCTGCGACAGGTTCACTTGGAGACAGAGCGTTATGAAATGGAATCGGAACTCCTGATAAAAGCAGGACGACTCGGGTTCCGAATCGAAAGTTTACCGATTCAGACACGGTATGGCGACGAGATCAGTCATATCAAACCGCTTCGAGAGATATGGCTCTTTACGAGACTGTTGCTGCGGAGTTTATGAGGAGATGACCAGGGCCCATAGTTAAAAAAATGGATTCACTTCGGCTCTTTATTAACGGTTTTCTGATAGGTATCGCCAACATCATCCCCGGTATGAGTGGCGGGACGCTTGCCCTCGTTTTAGGTATCTATGAACGGCTCATCAGTGCTTTACGGCGCATCGGGCTTTCAACGGTAAAAAAACTGTTGGGCGGTGCGACCTTACGAAAAAACGCTCTGGAAGACGCAAAGGCAGAACTCCGTCGAATTGATTTCGGTTTTCTATCACTGTTAGGCATCGGTGCGATCGCCGCTGTCCTGCTCACATCAAAACTGATTGTTTATCTATTAAACCATCACCACGATGCGACTTACGGGTTCTTTAGCGGTTTAATTCTGATCTCTATCCTGATACCGATGCGTATGCTGAAGGCGTTCGGTTGGAAAGAACTGTTAGTCCTGCTGATCGCTGTTGCGCTGATATTAAGTCTGTCTATCGGGACAACCGAAAAACAGTTAGATCGGGTGGCGTATAAATCTGGGATAGAAACAACGACAGGTAGCGAGGTATCCGAACGCGGCACTGCGCTGCCAACGTCTTGGGAACTCGTGCTTTTTTTTGGGAGCGGCGCGCTGGCGATTTCAGCAATGATTCTGCCCGGTATTAGTGGCTCGTTTCTGATGCTCGCCCTCGGGGTCTACTTTCCGCTCTTGACGGCGATAAACACAATGTTAGAGAGTATTCCAGAATTGCTCAACGGGATCCTCGAGGCGTCATTTCTGGGCAGTTTACTCATTATTAGCTTCACAACAGTTGGATGCTTGTTCGGACTCTTAGCATTTACACGTTTGCTCAATTATTTACTGGAACGCTATCGCAACCTGACGATCGCCTTTCTCATCGGACTGATGGTAGGTTCACTTTACGGGTTATGGCCCTTTCGTGAGTTCACACTGATAGATGGGGAACGGATAGACACGGCTCACATTTTACCGCACTTTGATATGAACCTACTTATCACGCTGGCGGCTTTTCTTGTGGGTTGTGGGGTTATCTACTTATTTACGCGTTTAGAGAATTAGATGAAAAAAATAAAGAACGTCGGTTTATTCGTCAATACGAGCAAAGCAAACGCGGCGGGTGTCGTCGAAGGCGTGTCTATGTGGTTAGAGGAACAGGACACCGTTCCACTTTTATCAGACGAACAAGCCGTTGAATTAGGACATCCGCAAACCGGTATCTCCAAAACAGAGGTCGTAGAGCAAGCAGATGTCCTTCTCGTCCTCGGTGGAGATGGGACGCTCCTCAGCGCAGCGCATACACCGAAGATTGAAAATGTGCCTATCTTAGCGATTAACATCGGGACCCTTGGATTTCTGACAGACGCATCCCTCGATGAACTGTATCCGACGCTGAACGCTCTTTTGACAGGGGCTTATCGCATAGAACATCGAATGATGTTAGAGGTCATTGTGAACGGTCTCCAAGCCGACGCCAACGAACTGCAAGGGACCCTTAACACCAAAAACGCAGCCCGTAACGCGCAGGGACGAGGTGACCTCGCCCGGACAGAGGACGGATATACAGAACGGAAACCCGAAACCCAGCTGACTGAACCGCAAGGGAACATTAAAACTTTCGCACTCAACGATGTCGTGATCCGGCACTATACGCATCTCATTGAATTAGATGCTTACGTCGATGGAGAACTCTTTATACCCTATAACGCCGATGGGTTGATCATCGCAACGCCGAGCGGATCGACCGGATACTCGCTCTCCTGTGCGGGGACTATCGTTGCACCACAGGTGGAGGCGATTCTGTTGACACCCATCGCACCCCATAGCTTGACAGTGCGCCCCTTCATCGCCGATGGCGCTGCGGAAATAACCGTCAAAATGCGCGCTGCATATCAGAGTGTAGATGTTTTTGTGGACGGTCAACGCGAGACATACAGTCTCACCGCGGGTGCCGTTATCAGTGTGAAAAAAGCGGAACGAACAATTCAACTCATCCGTTCACAGAACCATAGTTACTATAGAGCCTTACGCGAAAAACTTATGTTGGGCGAGAGAATTTTTAAATAATTGCCCGCGCTGTTGAAATGTCCAAAATTTGTGAGCAAGTTGGGTTCTTTAATAACCTATCTATGAACATAGCACTCCGCTGGAGTGCAAGAGGTTGAACACACGATTTTCTATAGACATATCACCCCGCTGGGGTGAAGAACAGGCAAAACCCGTTAGTAGCGACTTGGGTTATTCGATAAGGAATGCACATATCCCTATCCGAGTTGGAATTAACCGAAAACCGTTGTGGAAAACGTAGTGGAACAATGCTCAGCGTTAATGGTTTAAAAAATGATAGACACACTCTCTATTCGCAACATTGCCCTCATAGATGAACTTGATTTGGAACTGGCACCGGGTCTGAATATTTTCACGGGCGAGACGGGTGCTGGTAAGTCGGTTATTCTCAGGTCGATTGGATTGGTATTGGGTGAGAGAGCCTCCGCGGATATTGTCCGTGAAGATGCCGATTTCGCGGAAGTGGTAGCAAGCGTTGCTCCCGACGATGAACATCCGATCTGGCACACAAACTCTGATGAAACGGCTGATCCGGTCTTGAAGGGTGCTTTTAGCGATATATTGGATCCATCGGACGCCGTGATCCTCTCCAGAAGAATCACTGCAAACGGTAGGAGTCGTTGCCAAGTCAACGGACGCTTGGTGAATTTGAAGCAACTGCAAGCCCTCGGAACATTACTTGTTGATATACACGGTCAACACGAACATCAATCGTTATTTAGAACACAAACGCATCTTAAACTCTTGGACGATTTCGGCGGCAACAGTGAGGCACAACGACACGTCGGCAAGATATACGCACGGTTACGAACCTTGCAACAAGAAGCAGCGTCCCTGGCGGAGACCTTGAAAGCCTCAGAACGGGAAAAGGAACTCCTTGAATTTGAAATGAAAGAACTGACCTCGGCACATCTGGAGGAAGGCGAAGACGAAAAATTGGCAGATGAAGCGCGGATCCTCAAGAACGCAGAGGCGTTGCGCAAGTCCGCAAACTACGTGTATCAACAACTGGATAGCGGCGGTTCTGAGATGGGAAGTTACGGCAGCCCGCTTGAACGTCTGAGAGATGCCGCCAAGGAACTGATAAAATTGTCGGAAATCGATGACAGTCTCTCGGAATTGGGAGATCGATTGGAATCATCGCTTTATGAATTGGAGGACATCACTTCACAGGTCCGGTACTATGCAGAAACGATCGAGTCCAATTCAATGCGGTTGGACGAAGTGACCGATCGGTTAGCGTTGATAGCGAAACTCAAACGCCGCTACGGAAACACTATTGCAGAGATCTTGGCGTATCACGCCGATGCGGAAGAAAAATTAGAGACGCTACACCTCGGGACAGAGAAACAGGATTTGCTGCAGACGGAGATCGACCAAACCATTCAAGAAGCGCAACGGCTATGCACCACGCTCTCCGCGAAGCGGCAGCACATTGCTCAGCATCTTTCAGAACGGATCGAAAAGGAGTTACGCACGCTCGGGATGGATAAAGCGGAATTTCATGCCTCCGTTCGGTTGATGCCGGACGCGCGGGGTCCGTTTCAGATAGACGGGCAACGCTATGCATTTCGTGCCGATGGGATGGACGACGTGGAATTCTTAATTGCACCGAATGTAGGATCCGAAGCGCGTCCGATCGCCAGAATCGCATCAGGTGGTGAAATCTCGCGTATCATGCTCGCACTCAAAACAGTGCTGGTTCAAGTCGACGAGATCCCTACACTCCTCTTTGACGAAATCGACAGCGGTATTGGCGGCAAGGTTGCAGACGTAGTTGGTAAAAAGTTGAAGGAACTCTCAGCATCTTCTCAGGTTATCTGCATTACACATTTGCCACAGATTGCCCGTTTTGCAGATAGACATTTTCGGGTCGAAAAGCAGGTGATCGGCGAGCGGACCCTGATTACTGCGAAATCGTTGACGGCAGCAGAACAGGTTAACGAAATCGCCCGAATGCACGGCGGTGAAGAAACCGAAATAGGACTTGCACATGCCCGAGAACTATTGTCCGAAAAATAGTTTTTAATTCATGAGCCAAACCAATCGGACCGAACCGCAAGGAACATTTAAAAAATGGACGACAGGTTTACACAAGCCAGTGGAACACATGTCTATACCGGATGCGAGTTATTAGTTAAGGGTGCCTTAGAGAGCGGTGTTAGTCTCCTCACGGGTTACCCCGGCTCCCCACTCGCCGAAGTATTTGACACTATTGAACGCAATGCTGAATTGTTGAAAACCAACGGCATCGTCGCGCAGATAGCCAACAACGAGGCATTGAGTATCGCGCGCCTCAACGGTTCGCAGATGGCGGATGTCCGCGCGATGGCATTTATGAAAAGTGTCGGCTTTCATGTCGCCTCTGATGCACTGGCGATTAGTAACCTTGCAGGAACAACCGGGGGTGCCGTTGTCGTGGTCGGTGACGATACATGGTCCCATAGCACACAGGTCCCTGCTGATTCCCGATTTCTGGCACGACATGTCCAAACACCTCTGATTGAACCTGCGACATTTCAGGAACTTAAGGACTGGATTCACTGCGCCTTCCAAATTTCCGCGGCATCGAACCTCTACGTCTGTTACTTAACCACCGAAAATCAGGCGAGCGGCGGTGGCAATGTAGAACTCCACCCTAACATTTATCCTGAAATTAGTGATTTGCAGCAGATCAACTTGGATACCCAACACATCGATGCCGATAAACGGGTTATTCTACCGCCACATACCGCACAGATCGAAGTGGAGGCATTGAGAGAGCGGATCCCCACCGCCCTTGAGACAGCACGGAACCTCGGACTTAACACAATCCAGTTCATAGACGAAGGCGAGGGAACCGCGCCCCTGCGGAAGAAACACCGTCTCGGATTTGTCAGTGCGGGTTTAGCTTATAGTTGCCTCCTCCACGCCCTCGGGGAATTGAAGTTGGACGGTGAGATCCCGATTCTCAAACTCGGTATGACGCATCCTATCGACAAGGACCTCATCAGAGAGTTCGCTGCACAGGTTGACGAAATCTATGTGATTGAGGAAAAACGTCCGCTTTTAGAGAACGAAATAAAAGCATTCATCACGCAAGGATATCAGAATGGCGATATGGATCGATATGTAAACGTGTGGGGCAAACAATTTCCCAACGGCCTGGCAGGAATTCCGGTAACTTCTGGTTTAGACACCTCTATCCTTATCCAAAAACTTATCCCACTTCTCAAACATCTCTTCGGTAATGGCAGTCGGCAATCAGCAGCCAGCAAGAGAGGAATCGGGGTTACAAACCCCTCCCACAACCTCTTTACCGAAAGCCATACAGCAACCTATCACGATCCAAAAATCGATCTGGAACATATCTCAGGTGAAGAAACCCTCCAACAACAGGTCTCCGCGCAGCAGATCGACATTCCCCAGCGGACCCCTACCTTTTGTCCGGGCTGTCCGCATCGTGATTCTTCGAGCGTCTTCCTTGAAATTACGAAACAATTCATGGATGCGGACTACATGAAGAAACATCACGATTTAGGACCGGTTGATCTCGTTTTTCATGGGGATATCGGTTGCTATTCAATGCTCAAATATGAACCGTTTCCACGTTTAATGCACAATCTTTCCGCGATGGCATTAGGTGGCGGCGCGGGGGCTGGCATTGACCCATTTATCACAAACAAGCAGATCGTTTTCATGGGGGATTCGACCTTTTTTCACGGCGGGATGGCAGCGATTTCGGATTCAATCAAAAACAACCAAGACATCGCCTACATTATTTTAGACAATCAGACAACAGCAATGACGGGACATCAACCGACGCCT
The DNA here is from genome assembly GCA_022821725.1 of Candidatus Poribacteria bacterium. Taxonomy (GTDB): domain Bacteria; phylum Poribacteria; class WGA-4E; order WGA-4E; family WGA-3G; genus WGA-3G. Next base: position 30,796 of record JAJEDB010000118.1, read on the forward strand.
GCCGGTGAGCTTGACCTTCTCGGCAATCCGACGTTCGCACAAGATATTGAGCAAGTGGCACAAGGACTCGTGGGTAATTCCGATATAGAAATCGTTCGGACCAACCCGGAAGACAGGGTGAACTACAAAAAACATCTGGAGAAAACCATTCTCAAATCGGGTGTGAAAATTATCATCGCCGATAAGGAGTGTGCGATTACCTATCAGCGTCGCATCCGACGCGAACAACGGCAAACAGTCGCTAAAGATGGTTTTCTTAAATACGAAAAGCATATTAATATAACACCTGAGGTCTGTGAGTTTTGTCGAGAATGTACCACTGCCACGGGATGTCCGGGTTTAAAAATAGTCGATACCGATTACGGTGAGAAAATCGCCATTGATCAGTCAAATTGTGTTTCCGATGGTGCTTGTGCCCGAATTAAATACGCATGTCCGGCGTTTGAAGAGGTTATCGTCACCCGCAAACGTGCGCCGCAAGATCAAACAACAGCCTCCAGAAATCGTGCACTCTTGAGTGATGAACCTTTACCACCGCCCCCGCTACGGACGTTCGAGCAGCGGTGGAACATGTACGCCGCAGGTGTTGGAGGCATGGGGATCGGCACGATTTCAAAAGTTCTCGTGGTTGCGGGTTATCTTCAGGGCTACAACGTAACGTTTTGCGATAGGAAAGGATTGGCAATCCGCAATGGCGGTGTTTATACACACATCACATATATGCAACCGGGTGTTCACGCCTCGCCAATGATTCCTTATGGTAAGGCGGATCTTCTATTAGGGCTTGATATTTTAGAAGCCGTCCGGGGTATCACTGCGCAATCGCTCTTCCGCATCGCGTCACCACATCGAACCACTGCTGTCGTGAATACAGCGAAAACTGAAACGATAACCACGCTCATCGGCAAAGACGATTTCGATCCAGAGACCCTTGAAGCGTCCCTCCAGACCTCTACGAATGCGGACACATATTTTGGGACGGATCTATTCACAGTCTCTGAGGAATTGTTCGGGAACAAACTCTACGCGAACATGATGCTTTTGGGGACAGCCTTCCAACGGCAAATGATACCTCTCGAATTGGAACCCCTCCGATTGGCACTGAAGCAGATGGTCCCGCACGCCGATTTGGATACCAATATGAAAGCGTTCACCGTTGGACGTCGTCTGGCATTAGAAAACACCGAATCCCTTGCGGATACACGTTCAGAAAGGTATCCGCTGGAAACTTATGCCGAAATGCTCTCCGAAAAACAACGGATCCTGACAAAAAAACGGAATGGGAAACGTTTAACGCGAGAATACGTAACACTTGTTAAAAATACCATTGAAACGCTTAATCTCGATTCAGACAGCATCCACCGAACCCTCGCACTCTACATCTATGATTTGATCCAGTTCGAGGATATTAACTACGCGCGGATATACGTTGAAAAAATTAAACAGGTCTACGCCCACGACTCAGAAGTGTATGACTATCGCGCGACAAAAGCCGCGATTCGCTATCTCCACAAGGTGATGCTCATCAAGGACGAGGTCTACGTCGCACATCTGCTAACGAGCGAAGAAAAATTGCAGCGGGATAAGGAATTGTATAAGGTTGACCCAGCAAACGGCGATAGGATTAAATACGTCCATCTCAATCGTCCACATTTCACCGTGATGGGACTTGATCTTGAAGGGGATATTGACACACGCAATTGGCAATTGCATCTGATGAAACGGATGAAGTTCTTAAGACGTTGGCTTCCAGAATGGCACGCCAAGGAAAAAGCGTTTCGAGACTGGTATATTACCCGCGTCATTGACACCTTCTCACCGACTGACCCTGAGACGTATGAAAAGCATCTCCAAGCGTTAGAGTGTGTGGAGGAAGTTCGTGGCTATCGCGATATTCGCTATCCGAAAATGGAAACCGCGAAACAGAAAGTTGAAGGCCTACTTGAAGCATGAAATCCCAGACGCACGTCATCGAACCGCAAGGCACAATAAAAAAATTGACCGGACATACGCGTATTGTCGGTGTTATTGGGGATCCCGTTGCGCACAGCCGTTCACCACAAATGCACAATGCGGCTTTTGCGAAAGCAGGTCTCGATTATGTGTATGTCCCGTTTCATGTCCGCCCCGATGATTTGGCAGCTGCGATTGCTGGGTTTAAAGCGATTAATGTCGTCGGCATTAACGTAACGCTCCCCCACAAACAAGCCGTCATCCGGTTCCTGACATCAATCTCTCGGGAAGCGGAACTCATCGGTGCTGTGAACACCCTGACGTTTGCTGACGGGAACATACATGGCGATAATACAGATGCCCCCGGTGTCTTACAAGCGTTAGACGAGGACGGAAACACGTCTGGGACGCCGGTAGGCGAGAAGGTCGTGGTTTTAGGAGCAGGCGGCGCTGCGAGGGCTGTCGTTGTTGCGTTAGCGCTGAGAGGCGTAGCCGCAATTACAATCGCCAACCGCACGGTGGAAAAAGCGGTTTCTTTAGCAACAGAGATGGATCAGAAGACGGGGGTTTCCATGCGAGGAATGGGGCTCACAGATGAACGATTGCCGCTATCTGTTCGGGAGAGCAAACTCCTTGTCAACACCGCGACGATAAGCATGGATGTAACACATCCCTTACTGATTTCCGCTGACTGGCTTCAACCGAATACTATTGTTTATGACATTGTGTATACGCCGCCGGTAACACCTTTGATGCAAGCCGCGACCGAGCGCGGCTGTCAAACGCTTGGCGGTATTGGGATGTTAGTTCATCAGGGAGCTATCGCTTTTGAGAAATGGACGGGTGTTGCGCCGTGCACTGAGACAATGCGTCAAGCCCTATAGACAGGGAAACCCTCCGCTGGAGCGGTTCATAGGCATTCCTTTTAAGCATCCGGGTGGGGTGCAAGATCTATGCGTAACCTCACAATCCTATATGGTTCACCAAGATATACGAAAGGGGCAATAAAACTACAATGCAACAAGAACAGGATTTCGCGCCGATTCGTTTTGTTATACTCGGCACACCTTATACCATAAAACCGACAGAAGACCTAACGCCAACAGCAATCAACGAACTGGTTGAATACGTCAAAGATTTAGTTGAATCCTATCTCAGAAAAGGTTTTGACGAACAGCGGGTTCCGTTGTTAGTCGCTTTTCATATCGCTGATGAAAAACGTCGTCTTCAGAAGAAGTATGAATTGCCCTTGTACCGAATAGTCGAGCGGTTACAATTTGCGATTGAAGAGGTGGCGGAACCGCAGCACTCAGAAGAATAACCCGCGGCGGTTAATATTGTCCCACAGGTTTCCTATAGAGGCTTGCGCTTATTCGAGGTATCTGTTGCCTACCCTAACGCAGCAACAGCACAGCGAGAATGCCCAATACCGGTAGCAAGCCGATTAAAACTTTGACTTCAACCAAATAATTTTTGTAACGTTGAACCGCGGAATTCTGCTCTACCCACTGGTCGATGAATGCAACGCGTCGATAGATGGACGGGTGGGTATTGAAGATTTCAAAGAAACGCCGAATTGATTTCGGCACTGAATTCAGGACTGCGAGTTTCACCAAGGCATCTTTGAAGGCTTCCGGTTTCTCTGTAAGTCGAACCGCATACAGGTCGGCTTGATGTTCGCACCGCCTTGATAGATACCGGAAGATAACTATGAAATAAACGATGAGAAAAGCCAGCGAACACAAGGTCGATGCCACTGACAAAAGGGACTGCGATTCTCCGAGGTATGTTAGCAGCGGTTCTTCAACAAGCACATAGAAAAAGGGATAATTCAAGAGATAGAAGAGTGAAAACAGCATATACGTTGGGATGTGCCGATAGCGGATATGTCCAAGTTCATGAGCGACAACGGTTTCAATTTCTTCATCCGTGAAGTATTCGAGAAGCGCGTCTGTCAGAAAAATGCGACGATTCCATGGAAGTGTTCCCGCCACAGCTGCGTTGGCAATTAACAGCGAACCGGTTTGCCATACGACCACCTCCCGGTATTTTATACCGCTCTGCCTCGTCAAACGATCTAACCTCTGCTTTAGCACCGAATCCACCGCGAGGGGTTCTGTTTTCCATAGAAACTGCATCAATAAGGGGGCAAAGATATACGCAGAAATAATTACCGGTAGGATCAGCCCGATTAGAATATACGGATGCTCAACAATGAATACCTTTGCTGGGTATGGAAGCCAGTGAATCGCGTCCATCATCACCAAATACAGGAACATCGGCAACAACGGAAAAATCAGAAACTTGAATTGCAGACTGAGAATCTCTCTGTAATGACCGGATTGTAGCCGATTCACCTGATAAAACGCAAGTCGGATACATATCAATCCGATCAGTAGCGGCAGCAAGGCGAGGGTCTGGCGCAGATGTGCCATCGGAAAGAAAGCGAAGTATTTGTCAATTAGCATGGGCAGATTCAACAGATACAGATTGCAGAGATATGCCGCTAAACTGAGGCACTCAAAAACAATCATGAAGCGGCGCAGCCGATAGAGTGTTGGTAGGTTCTCCTCTTCGTCCGCGGGAAAGGTTCTTGCGACATAGGCTGTCACAAAACATGTGATAAGGATAGGGAACCCTGTCAAGACAATTGTCCAGAGGATGACCTGCATATCACTGATATTCATGCTTGTTTGCGGCGGCTCAAACGAAAAAAGAAAGAGGAGCCCGGCAATTAAGATGATACTTATCTGTCCCACTTTTAATTTTTCCTTGCAGAGGAATAGCGTCCATTTCGACTATCAAGGACGTTCTTTAAAGTCAGTAAAGTGTTCTAAAGTGCCTAAAGTTGTCAGAGGTGCTTTGACCTTCCAAACCGCTCTTCTAACTTTACAGACTTCCTAATTTTAGTACACTTCGCAACTTCAAAACTTTCATGGAATCTCTGGCGAGTCATAGAATTTTAACGTATCTCGCATCAAAAATCAAGCGGATTTTAAAGTTCTGCTCCAATCGCCTCGGTGTTTGTGAAAAAAACTCTTGACTTTTTTTACGAAAAAGTTGTATAATTTATATTAAAAGTGCCTGTGAGAATAAACTGCTTACAGGTCCCCCATATTGGTCGAGATGTAAAATGCCTGCGGAGTCCGTGTAAGACCTTATACACTCAGCACTACGATGCTGGCGGCGGCAGTGGACGTTGAAACAGGAACTACCTCTACAGACATAACCAGTTATCTGCAATTATCTGTAGTAAAAGGAGCAGGAATCCATGATAAGTAGAACCGCTTTCACAATTATCGCTCTTCTGGGTGTTGCACTTGTTGTGAGTAGTTGCGGCAAGTTAGATCAGGAAGAGTTTGAAATGTGGAAGAATGAACATGTCTCAATGATAGAACAAAGTGAAGCAGACATGTCAAACAAAATTACAATGCTGGATGGCAAGGTTGATCAGCAAGGCAAAGATCTAACGGAAGCCATCTCCAAAGCAAAAGATGAGGCGATTGCCGTATCCCAACAAGGGGATGCCGATACCATTGCTGCTGCGAATCAAAGTGCCAAAGAACAGGATGCGCAACTTCGTGCAGACCTGACAGCGGCGCTTGATGCGCAAGCCCAAGAATCGATGGCATCTGTTAAAGCTGTAAAGGCAGACCATGAAGAAGAGTTCATGGCACTTAAAAAAGCCAATATGGCTCAGGATGAGACGGTAGAGAAACTCGCCTCTCGAGTGATGGCTTTGGAAGAAGGTTTAGCGATGGTGGCAGAAGAAGTCGCCTCAGCCCCCACACTGCTGGTTACCGTCACTTTCGCCAGTGGTCGCACCAGTCTATCCGGCGACGCGGAGCAGATGCTTGACGGTATCGTTGAACAACTCATGGAAGCGTCGGACGCAAAGGTCAAGGTTGTTGGACACGCGGACGGCATGCCAGTGCTGAAGGGAAATTACGGAAGTAATTGGGATCTCTCACAGGCACGTGCGAACTCCGCTGCAAAATACCTGAAATCCAAAGGAATTGAGGCTGGCAGAATTGAGGCTGTTGGCAAAGCACACACGGATCCTGTTGCGCCACAGAACACTGCCGCAGGCAGAGCCATGAACCGTCGGGTCGAAGTTATTCTGGTTCCTGCAGGCCATTCACATTAATTTTAGTGGAAGCCGCTTTAGTTCCGCTGCCCTAATGAATGCAGCCCCAAGACTCCTGTATCAATATATAGGCGGGTCGCTAACGGAGGCACGTCATCACAACGATAGTGATCGCGTGCCCTCCGCGTACTCGCCTATTGCTGTCATATCACTGCTCTCTATGCGCAGTGGATAAGGACTTTACTACTTATGCGTTTGGTATTTGCCTGCTGTTTGTTTCTGTTGTTAATTCCCTGCTTAACACTTGCAGATACCGCCGATGGCCAACCCTTGAGACCCTCCCCTGTCCGAGATTTTTTGGCAGAATATCTGCACGCGCCATCGTTTCAGGTGTCCCTATTTTCATACAAACCGGAGTTGGGCAGCTTGGTGGATATTCTCCAGAGCGTCGGCGTATCGAGAGTTCCGGGTGCGCTGTTACCAACGGTTTCGGTTGTATTTGAACATAGTGCTGCGTTCGATTCACGTTTGGAATTCGGCTATTGGCAAATGGAACTTGACATTCCACCGCCTACCTCCGCGAACCTCTCTACCACCCTCATCCCAATTTCGTACCAGTTTATCTATCGTCCAGTGCTGCTCTCCGAATACCTCCCAATTTACTTGGGGGGTGGTATCGGTTATTTGGGAACGCACCTGAGCGGTAGTGCGATCGACCTCATTGAACAACAGGGTATCCGCTTTGACAATAGCTCCTCAGGACCAACCGGGTATGTCCTCATCGGGGCAGAACTGCTGGAGTGGGAGCAGAACCTATCCCTCAACTTTGAGGTGAAACGGATACTCAAAACGGTAGAAACAACTGGCACTACCCCCCTCGATCTGATTTTAGACGGCACTGCGATCGGTTTAGGCATTAAAATGCGGCTTTAAGATTCGGGGTTACAAACCCCTCCCACGTCGAAAGATTCGGGGTTACAAACCCCTCCCACGGGGTTACAAACCCCTCCCACAAGAGCATGGCAAGATTCGGGGTTACAAACCCCTCCCACAAGCGCATTCTCCCTTATGTCGTCTGTCTCGTATTCGGTTGTATCATCGGTGGTTACTCGGATACGCCGCTCCCACTTCTCAGTTTGCTGGCTGTAACGTGTGCTTTCGTCTTTTTAGGCATGGAGCTTGCGGTCTATCTGCTGTTAATCGCTCTGCCATTTTCATTTCGCTACATTCTCCCAGGTCGCTTTGAGATTCAAACACCGACAGAACCCCTCTTGGGGGTGCTGGTTGCCATTTACTGCGTGCGACGCATACTGGATCGGGTAATCCGGCCGGGAATCGGAGCTCCCGCCTACGGGACTAAATCGGAAAATACCTTCCCTTTTTTTGCCCCTCTCTGCTTCTACATCCTTATTACATTCCTTTCTGCAATCAACACCCCTGATCTTTTTGGCACACTTAAGGGAGCACTCCGTGCGACAGTCTACATGCTGTTCAGTGTGATAGTGTACACTGTCATCCAAAACAGGGACTCCCTGAAACGGCTTTTTGTTGCCAGTTTTCCGTCCGCTGCGGTTGCCGTCATCTGGACAGTTATTGTCCTCATCTATCACATAGATGCCTGGCAGTGGACAAGCGCGTATCGGAGTGCGCCGTTTACCAATTATTCCGTCTACGGCGCGTTTGCTGCGCTTTTCTTCCTCGTCTGTCTGAGTCGTCTTCTCTTTGACAATAGTGGGTACGACCGTGTGCTCTGGACGGCCTGGTTCTTATGCTTCGGTGTGGGGCTCTTATTCTGCTTTTCGCGTGGCGTCTGGCTATCGGTCATCGTTGCGATCGGTTTCATGCTGCTGCAACTGGGGAAAGGCGTTACGCATAAAAAGATTCTGTTTATCGGTGCCGCATGTTTTATCTTACTGGCGTGTCTGAATCTTCCCGGCATCTACAATATTCTCGTTGAACGTGTCACATCCGCGGTGGACCTCAGTTACGCTTCAAACCGAGCGCGTCTCTTACGATGGGGACAGGCTTTCGTGATGTTCGCTGAAAGCCCTATTTTGGGTAAGGGGTATGGTGCGTTTGCGATGTTATACGAGGAAGATGTGGCACTTGTTGGAAGTTATACAGCACAGTATCAACTCGGTGCCCACAGCGAATATCTTCAAGTGCTGGCGGAATTGGGAATCGTTGGATTAGGGATATGGGTATGGCTGAACTTTGCCTTCCTACGCTACGGGTTTCGTGCCCTCCAAACGTTAGAAGACGGGTTTTACCGTGCCATGGTTATTGGATTAATGGCGGCAGAAATTTCATTGATGGTGCATTTCACAGTCAACAATCTGCTGAACGGGGACGCCATTGGGGTTCCCTTCTGGGGTATCTACGGATTACTGCCCGCTGTTGTGCAAATGGCGAACCGCGAAAAAACCACATCCGAAACTGAAGATGGTGTATAATAGCAGTCAGAACCAGGATTTTTTGTGATTACCGTTTTTACCAATGGAGAAATTAATGATGAATATTATCCACATTATTTCAGACACATTTCGACGTGATAACCTTGCTATCTATGGTGGAAAGGGATACACACCCTCCCTGAATGCGTTCGCGGAAAAATGTGTCGTTTTTGACAAAGCGTATGTCTGTGGTTTTCCGACTGTTCCGATTCGTGGCGAACTCGTGACAGGACAAGTCAGTATCTGTCGGAGGGGGTGGGAACCTCTCAAACGAGATGTCCCCGTCATCGCTGATGACTTAACGAACGCTGGGATTGTGAGTATGATGATTGCGGATACACCCCATCATATCAACAATGGTTTCTTTTACAACCGTGGGTTCACGGGATGGAAGTGGATTCGCGGGCAAGAGGGGGACCACTTAGAGACGCAGCCCTACGATTATGAATCGAAAAAGTCGTTGCAGTATCGTGAATACACTCGAACCCATCCGAACAAATTGCCCGGTGGCCTCGGCAACCATCTGAGAAATATGGCGTTCCGACAGACCGAGGCGGACACTTACGTCGCACAGACGATGCAGACGGCTTGCGACTGGTTGGAGCGGAATCATCAGCACGAAAACTTCTATCTGATGGTGGATACCTTCGATCCGCATGAACCGTGGGATGCCCCCGAATGGTATCTACAGCGTTTCGATGCAAGCGATTACGACGGACCGGAACCGATCTATCCGCCCTACGGTCCCAATCCGATGAATGAACGAGAGACGGAACGGCTCAACGCCCTCTACCGGGCAGAAGCATCATTGGCTGACAACTGGATCGGACAACTCCTGCGGAAAATCGACTATATGGGCTTGATGGAAAACACGATGGTGATCTTCATGGCGGATCACGGGTTCCTCTTAGGTGAACACGGACTCCTCGCGAAGAATCTCAGCATGTATGAAGAGGTTATCCATATCCCACTCATGGTTTATCACCCAGAGGCGACACCGCGTCACACGGATGCGCTCGCCAGCATTATTGATATTCCGCCTACGGTTATTGATGTGTTCAATGTGGAACACGAGGCGCAAGTGGAAGGTAACAGTCTTCTGCCCGTTATCATGGGAGATACCGACACAGGACGCGAGTATACTGTTACGCATGGTGCCTGGGTCGGGGGCTGGAGTCCTGATGGCGGTAGCCCGCATGGAAGCATCACGGACGGCACATGGTCTCTGCTTTTAGAGAACCAAGGTGCGCCGCAGCAAATCTTCCATTTACCCTCTGATCCGGAACAGATGAATAATCGGTTTGAATCGGATACGTCAGAGGCGCGGCGACTTTACCAAGCATTTTTGGACTTTTTAGGGCAGCACGGTGCACCTGACGCAATGGTAACAGAATTCCAGAGTCGGTGGCAAGACTGATTTCTACTCAGGACATCTATTTCTCAAAGGCGGTATGATTCGTAGGGGTTGGGTTACTCAACCCCTACTATTGCAATTCATTAATAAAAACAAAGAGCCAGAGCATCGGCTCCCGTTCAAAATGTGAGATATAAAGGAAACTAAAATGTTTAGATTTCTGACCCTGATAATGTTAGTTGTCGTGATACTCGGTATCGGTTGTGATGAAGAGCAGAAGATGATGAAACATCTGATACCAGTAGAAGAACCTATGCCAGAGCCAGAACCGACAACCCAAGAGCCAGAGATAACTTTTGATCCACAACCTCCGAAGCCAGAAGAATTACCTGCTGGTCTTGATATACGCGAGACTGATAAACTATCCTACAAGCAAGAAGATTATCTGTCTCAGGATGCATTTGGTTTTGGTCATTCTCTCATCGATATTGTAGGACAGATCAAGAATTCCGACCTCGTTTTTGATGACGCTAATTCTGCTGTCCAAAGCGATATTACGAAGGCTTTTTTCAAAATGTCAGAAGATTGGATAGCGAAATTCTGTGGAGCATCCGATATTACGGAACTGTATCCTCAGATTGATCTAATTTTCATCAACAGACAAGCGAGAACTGATTTTCTCAATAATTTTCTCGGTAAGTTGGACGGAGGATATTTTGTATGGTCTGTGGATCACGGTGGTTTAGAAGTACCTGAAAACTCAAAAATGATGCTGTCTCATGAATCAGAGAGCTGGTGGATAGCAAAGGGATCGGTTTATATTATAGGAGATAAGGCATACTACGGACTAAACTTACTTCTGAACTTCACTCATCCCAACTGTAAATAATAGACCTTATAACTCGCAAAAAAGTAAAAAACGATTTTCTTGTGTTATCAGGATAGACGCAATGCGCAATGAATTTGCACTATTACAAACCCCATCGCTTTCAAGAAACATACATGTTTCGGAGGTGTATCCATTAGTAGTCCTGACTACCAACAACTGAAAACTACACACTACGAAAAAGAGCTTGGCAAAGGGGCATGTGCCTTGTATAATTTTATTAGTGAAGAAATTGTTATTGTGGAGGCAAGTTAATAAGATATGCGAATCAGTACCTCAAGAATTCTCAATGATGAACAAAGACAGAGTTTTCGCAGATTTCCACAACGCAGACACAAAAGGCAGAGTCCGATTGAACTGTGCCGGGACCGTAGCAGATCTCGAGCATCAGAAAATCGTGCTGCGAAATGGACAAACGCTTATCATCTATAGTGAAGATTTAGAGGTTGAAAGCGTTGTTTACTACTCCAAAGAGGAAAAGTTGCGGACAGCCGCGATTGACTAGGATGCCATTCAAGAAGTAGAGCTCGTTGCCTCTCAAGTAACCCCACGAATTCGTAACATCGCGGGTACTACGTCCAGTCCATGATGACCCCCAAGTATTCATCTTTGCGATCCGTCAAGCCATCGTAGGCGGATTGCGCTTCTTCTGGGTCAATGACATGCGTCAGCAATTCTTCGACCTTGAACTTGCCCTCACACATCAGTGAATACACCAAGCGCGAGTTGCGTTCAAGTGAATGTTTCGACTCGCCAGAGTGCATCGTCGGATAGACCCACTCATGCGCACTTCTGAGCGTAATCGCGCCTAAACCGACACTGTGGCTATAGTTTAGAATTGCGGTTGCATCCGTGACGTATTCACCGCGCGGCGAACCCAATAAGATGACCTCTCCCTGTCTACCAGTCAACTGATATGCTGTTTCGACGAGTCGTGGGTTTCCGATCGCCTCGACAGTGACCGCCGCTTTCTCGCCGTCTGTCAAATCTATAACCCGTTCCAGCGCATCTTCTTCATCTGGATTAATCAGGTGTTGGATACCGCACTGCCGGGCGATTTCAAGTCGACGCGGGACCCGCTCAATACTGATGACTTTCATGCCTGCCAGATTGAAAAGTTGCGAGGCAGAATTGCCGACCAACCCTAAACCGATAACCGCAACGGTATCCCCGAATTCGGCGGAAGATACCCGTAGCGCGGTCATCGCGACTGTCGCCATTCGGACGAACGGAACCAGTTTCTCGTCTATGTCTAACGGGGGTTTAAACGCTAAAAGGACCGACTCGGTTTTGGTGATAGAGGCGTGTGGACCATAGCAGAAGGCGAGGTCGCCGACGGCACATTTGGTCACGTTTTCACCGACTTTGAGGACTTCGCCGATCGCCGTATAGCCGGAGCCGTGTGGGAACCGTGTTCCACTTTCGAGTCCAGTATACCCTGCGCCTTCAGTGCCGGGACTAATCAAACTGTAGTGCGTTTTTAGTAGAATTTGGTTCGGCGTGAGTGTCTCATCAAGCTCGAAATCCTCCAGCGTTGCTGAACGTTTCGCTGGCATCACAATCCGTTTGCCCTTCATGCTGTAAATGCTCCTTGTTGAATTTTTCCCATTATGGTATCATATCCGCAAAAATTTTTAAACGAAATAGCCCTGAGGTTCACGAAACAGGAGAAATTTCCTTATGAGACTCACGCCAGAACAGTGCGAAACCTTCTGGACACAAGGCGTTCTGATCGCTAAAAATGTCTTGACTGACGAAGACCTCCAGCCGGTGATTGACGAGATTTCGGATTGGATTTCGGAACGCGCCTTTGCCTTAAAGCAGGAAGGTAAAATCGAAGACTTGCATGAAGATGAACCCTTTGATAAACGGTTCGGTAAGTTGTTAGCACAATCCAACGAGATGGTGAGCGGCTTGGACATCATGCACTACCGTGGCAAAGCCATCTTTGAATTCCTGAAGAACGACAACCTTTTAGATGTCGTTGAAGGCATTGTGGGTCCCGAAATTACGTGTAATCCGATTCAGCATCTCCGTGCGAAACCGCCCGTTATAGACGGGAACGCGAGTTGGGCAGGCGGTGTGCCGTGGCATCAGGATGCGGGTGTGATGATGCCAGAAGCGGAGGGCTCCGCCATCATCACATGTTGGCTTCCGTTAGGGGACAGCACAATAGAGATGGGATGCCTTGAAGCGTTGCCGGGTATCACGGAAGACAAAGGCTATCTGAGCCACCAAAAAGAGGGCGGGACGATGATCAAACCGGAGGTGATGCCGGATGTTGAACCGCTTATGTTGGAATGTTATCGGGGTGATGTTATCTTATTGAGCCGCTTCACTCCACATCGCTCGCAACCGAACACGTCCGATCGGTGCCGTTGGTCGCTGGATTTACGTTATCAGACCACAGGACATCATACGGGACGCACGGCGCATCCAGACTTCATCGTCCGGAGTCGTAAAAATCCCGAAACTGTCCTATCTGAACACCAAGAATGGTGTGATTTGTGGACAGATGCTTTTGAAAACCCACGCGGCTTCGCAGGACACAGGTCAGAATAGCCGTCAGCGGTCAGCAATCAGCAGTCGGTAGTCAGTTGTTAGTTCTCGGTTAAGAGAGGGTCGTCTAACAAAGGACTTCTCTCAAGATAGCATCAAAACCCGTAGCCCGTAATGAAATGGAGGGCGGATTTACGGAACGCACGTAAAAGTTGAAACGCCCGTTGTTTCTCCGCAAGGTAAAATTAAAATATGCAAGCGATTATTTTGTGCGGCGGTCTCGCGACGCGGCTCGGTGAGACCGCGAAAACACTTCCGAAGATTCTGCTGGAGATCGCTGGGAAAACAGTATTGGAATGGCAAATCCAATTGCTGAGAGATGTAGGTGTCACCTCGGTCATCCTCGCGTCGGGACACCTTCACGATGTGCTTTATGGGCGCGTAGGAGACGCTTACGCTGGGATGTGTATCCGTTATGCGAAAGAGGAAAAGCGGCTCGGCACTGGCGGCGCGATTCAGAATGCGATGCAGCAGATAGATACATCGCCCTTTTTTGTCCTAAACGGCGATATTCTGATGGCTAACTTTTCATTGCGGGAAATGTTGGTTCGATTTGAGCAAGGAATGGCAGGGGTGCTGTTAAGTGTGCATGTCTCGGACATCCGCCCCTACGGTGAGATTGTATCGGACGGTGCGGGAAAAATTCAGGCGTTTCGTGAGAAACAGTCTACCCGTTGTGCTGGGTATATCAACAGTGGGGTATATCTTTTTGATCGAAGGATTGCTGACACGTTTCCAAGCGACCGAGAAAACTTCTCTATGGAACGAGACGTTTTTCCATACGTTTCCAATCTCTATACTTTAGAAACGGATGCCGACTGGATCGATATCGGTGTTCCAGAGCGGTTGGCTCACGCCCGCGCACATTTTTAATTTTTCCTTGCGGTTCGATCAGGTGAGTTTAGCACTTTGACGTTTCTTTCCGTAGATCCGCTTTCCACTTCGTTCCAAGCTACGTGATCTTTAACCCATATCCCGCTTTACTGACAATCTTTTTCGACTGCTACTGCTCTGTCCCCTCTGTTCGCAAGACGACATAACTCCGATACCGTTCTGCATGTATTTCACCGGCTTCAACGGCATCCTGAACAGCACAATCGGGTTCCGCAACGTGGGCACAATCGTTGTATTTGCAGGTGCCGAGATACGGTGCCATTTCTGGGAAATAGTACTCTAAGTTCTCCGTATCTACCCCCCACAATCCGACTTCCCGTATACCGGGCGTGTCGGCGACTTCACCACCGATGTCCAAGGGAAAGAGTTCGACAAGGGTCGTTGTATGCCGTCCCTTCTGGGTTCTGATACCGACTTCACCTGTCCGCAAGTCTAAACCCGGTTGAAGTGCGTTCAGTAGGCTGGATTTGCCGACACCAGATGCACCGACAATAACACTAAATTTATCGCTCAATGCATTTTGGAGTGCGTCTAAGCTCTCAGGAACATTGATGCTGGTATAGATGACTTGGTAACCCAATTTCTCATAAACGGCAAAGGTCGTTGCGAGTTCCGTCCGTTGTGCCTCATCCACTAAGTCCATCTTGTTGAGACATACCACGGCTTCCATGTCGCCTGCCTCCGCCAAGATAAGGAATCTATCGAGTGTCCGAAAGTTAAGGGGTGGCATCAGCGTGGAGACAACAGCTACGATTTGATGTGCATTCGCAACGATAACCTGTTCAATGTCCCCGTGTTTTCCGGCGTATTGCCGCGAGAACTTTGTCTGACGCGGCAGAATATCCTCTACCACTCCGTCTTCCATATCAAGTTGCGTGAAAAGGACCCAATCACCGACAGCAACTGGGTCGGCATACAGTCTGCGTCCGGTTTCAGAGCGGTGTCTCCGTTTGAGGGTGCCCCGGAGTGTGCAGCGCAGGATAATATCATCGTATTGGACATCATAAAACCCTGTCCGCGCCCGGATGACTCTGCCTTGTTCGCGTGTAAGGATAGATCCCACCTCCCAAAAGTGTGGAAGCATTCATTCCTCAGACATACGTTTTCATGGTTTCCAAAGCTACCTCAACATCTTCGTCAAAATTGTCAAACTTGCACTCGCATGAGACGCGACCGTCATAGCCTGCTTTTTGGAGTGCCGTGAAGAAATCTGTGAAATCGAAATCGTCGTTTCCGGGATAGGAACGTTTAACGGGTTCCGCTATGTGAACATGCGCGAGCCATTCAGCAGCGTCGATGGTGTTTTGCATCGGCTCTTCTTCCTGGTGGATGTGATAGAGGTCCGCCAACGCCTTGACACCCGGACGATTCACTCGCTTTGCCATAGCGAGTCCATCTGCGACGGTCCGAAGGATGTTTCCTTCTCGCCAACAAATTGGTTCAATAACAATGGTCATGTTATGCGCTTCGGCGTGATCCGCCGCCATATCAAGGAACTCAGCAATTTGTGCCAAGGCACGTTCGCGCGAATAGCCTTCCTCTATACTACGGGAACCGCTGCTGCCGTAGACGATAACTTCACCGCCAATTTCATTGCCTCTCCGACATGCGGTCTCTACATAACGAGATAAACGCTGCAAATCGACGACATCGCCTACGACGCGCAAGTCGCCCGGAATAAACCCCGAATAGGATTCCGGCTTTAACGGCGCCTTCGCTACCTGTTCACGAATTTTCTGGAATTCAGTCTCATCTGCCTCAGGCATCAACCCCGGACGCACACCTAATTCAATATAGTCATATCCGACTTCTGCGAGCCGATTGACATTCTCTAAACCTGTACAGACCCCAAATCTCATGCCTTTGCTCCTTTTCATTTTCCAAATCGTCGTTTTCGTTCGCTATAAGCCCGTAAAGCACGGAGAAAATCAATTTTCCGAAATGAGGGCCAATATGTATCACAGAAATAGAATTCCGAGTAGACGCTCTGCCAAAGCAAAAATCCCGATAACCGCACCTCTCCGCTGGTGCGAATAATTAACTCCGGATCAGGCAGGTTTGACGTGTAAAGATAGGGTGTAATCTTATCCACCGTGAGTTCATCTGCGATCTGATGGATAGGTTTACCACTCTCACCCTCGGCTTTTAGGTGCCCCCGAAACGCCTCAATAATTTCCTCTCGTCCACCATAAGCGACAGCGACATTTAAGATAAATTTGTCGTAATGTTGCGTTGCTTCCTCTGCCTCTCGAATTGCTTCTTGCAGACTACTGGGTAACAGTTCTATTTGTCCCATCGCACGCACTTTGATCTGGTTCGTATGGAGTCCCTTAATAGTGACAAGCTCCCGCATTTTCCCTTCAATCAGTCCAAGAATCCCTTCAACTTCATGTGCGGCGCGTTTGAAATTATCAAGAGAGAAAATCCAGATAGAGAAAATTTCAACGCCGAGTTCGTCACACCAATGGAGCACCTCTTCGAGTTTGTCCGCACCTTCATGATGCCCTTCAATAACATCCTCAAGTCCACTGGCTTTCGCATAGCGACGATTTCCGTCTAAAATTACACCGATATGGCGTGGGATATTCCATGCATTGGCTTCGGATTCCAAACGCCTCTGATAAGCCCTGTAAAAAAATCTTTCAACTCGATTTTTAATATAGTGGAATGGGTTCATATACATATCCTGGGTTGTTACAGATGCAATGTAGGCACAACCTGTAGGTCTCCCATATTGCGACATTTATTATAACACAGAAGCGTTATTTAGAAAAGTCTATAATCAACAGAGATTTTAAAGTTGACTTGCTGTAGAAAATGTGATAAATTTATTTAGGAATGTTCACAGATAGCGGTCAGCATTTATAGCGGTCGCTAAAATAATGCGTATCCATGTGCAAACTCTTAATCACTGGCGCGCAGCCCGTAACGAAGTGGAGGGCGGTTTTACGGAAGGGAAACCCTTCATTCATCAAACCCATCTCAACGAACCGCAAGGAATAATTAAAAATTCGCTAACACTCTCACGAATTCCCGCCCACGGTGTCACACTCAAATCTATTCTTATTGCTGTTATTCTAATACCGATTAACTGCTACTGGGTTATTGAGATGGAGGTTATTCGGTATTCCGGTCATCCTGTGACGATTTCCCTCTTTTTTAATGTGATCTTCAGTCTATTCCTGATAATCGGCATGAACGCCCTGTTGCGCCGTTTCATCCCCAGTTTAGCATTGGCACAAAGTGAGTTAGTTATTGTTTACCTGATGCTTTCGATTGCTTCGGGCATTACGGGCCACGATATGCTTGAGATTTTGGTCCCGATGTTAGGGCATGCCTTCCGTTTTGCTACCCCGGAAAATGAATGGCAAC
Organism: Candidatus Poribacteria bacterium; assembly: GCA_022821725.1. Taxonomy (GTDB): domain Bacteria; phylum Poribacteria; class WGA-4E; order WGA-4E; family WGA-3G; genus WGA-3G. The sequence goes on from JAJEDB010000118.1 coordinate 48,354, forward strand.
AGTTGTTTGTTCCCTTCCTACCAAAGTGGCTTACCGTTAGCGACACGCCGCTTTTACACGGCTATTATGAGGGTGAACTCCCTCTCTACACAGTTGAAACATTGCTTGGCTGGGCAACGCCGGTCCTCTGGTGGACTGCCTTTATTACTGTGTTGATTTTCGGCATGCTTTGCATCAATATAATTGTTCGTAAACAATGGATCGAACATGAGAAATTAAGTTATCCGATCATCCAACTCCCGCTCCAATTGACAGAAACACCCCAGAATCGCCTCTTTCAGAATAAATTGATGTGGCTCGGTTTTGGAATTGCTGGTGCGCTTGCTTTCTGGAATGGTGTCAACTTCCTGTATCCGATCCTACCTGAACTACGGACCCGTGTGCGAAGTTTCCAAATTTTTACGGAGAGCCCGTGGAACGCTATGGGGAGCATCCCGTTTTCACTGTATCCGTTCGCAATCGGACTCGGTTTCTTCATTCCTCTGGATCTCTCGTTCTCGTGTTGGTTCTTCTTCTGGTATTGGCGTTTCATGCGTGTCCTCGGTGCCGCCCTTGGGTTACGGAGTCTGCCTCGCTTTCCGTACATGAACGAGCAGGCATCAGGTGGCTACCTCGCTTTGTGTGCTTTAGCTATCTGGGCAAGCCGCAGACACCTTTTGGACGTTGCCAAAACAGTTTTTGGATTTGGAAGGATTTCGGAGGACCCCCGGCAAGAACCGATGTCATATCGGGGCGCGACGCTTGGTCTTATCGCAGTAATGGCATTCCTTGTGCTTTTTTGCTACTATGGGGGCGCTGAAATTTGGGTGATGTTTGCTTTCTTCATTATTTATTATATGATCTCCATTGCTATTACGCGGATGCGCGCCGAATTAGGCACGCCTGTGCATGATCTGCACTACTCCGGTCCTGATGAGATTTTGAGTCGGACTGTCGGAACAAGGCGGTTGGGGAGAGATAACCTCATTATGTTTTCGATGTTTTGGTTTATCAACCGTGCGCATCGAAGCCATCCAATGCCGCACCAGCTCGAAGGTTTCAAGATCATGGAACGGACAAACATGACGATGAACCGTATCATTTTCGCCTTGACGCTTGCGACTATTTTAGGATCGTTAGCAGGATTTTGGGCGTTAATCGACCGCGGGTATCGCCTCGGTATGGAGGTGCGCGCCTATTGGCCCTCTCTCAGTGCTTTTGGCATAGAGCCGTATCGTCGCCTTGCGGGATGGTTGCAAGCCCCAGAAGAGACCCTCATTCCTGAAAGCGGATTTATGGGGCTGGGGTTCCTCTTAACAACAGTGCTAATGTTCTTTCGGATGCGATTCGTATGGTGGCCATTTCATCCCGCAGGTTTCGCTATCTCTACGAGTTGGGGGATGAATGTTACGTGGAGCTGCCTTTTCATGAGTTGGTTAATCAAGTGGCTTATTCTTCAGTACGGCGGTGTCGTTCGGCATCGCAAGATAGCGCCCTTTTTCTTAGGGTTAATTTTGGGGGAGTTTACGGTCGGGAGTCTCTGGACAATCTTAGGGATTATCGCCGGCATTCCGACTTACGGGTTTTGGGTGTAGCAAAAGGGATCTGATTTAACCAAACCTTTTAACCGAAAACTGAAAGGGCTGCGTAGCCACCCGGACTGACACTCTTTTAAAAGTTGTCAGATCGCGAACCTACTGCCAAATTCAGCGGCAATAGCAACAATGTTAGGCTAAACAGAAGCGTCCACTGCCATTCCCATTTGAGGGGTGCCATTCCTAAAAATTGCGCTACAGGTTCAATATAGAGCGTCGCCAAATGGAGTGCTATAATAACAAGTGAAATAACGATGAGACGAAAGTTCGCGAAGACCCTTTGAACCAGCGATTCCCATGGATACCGTAAAGCTTGCCAACATGTAGCGAGCTGCGTGAAAATAAGAGTGGTACACGCTGCTGTTCGCGCGGTCGCAATCCCTAAAGTGCTTGGATCCCCCATATCTCCAACGGAAAGGACATCTCTCATCAATGTTGAAACACCGAATGTATCGGACGATATAGGGGAACGCCACAGGATAAAGAAGAAGGGGATGATTGTCATCAGACTAATCGTCACAGCACGGCAAACGATGTCTACACCTGTCGTTTTTGAAAGGAAGTGCGCCCCCGAAAGCTGCGTTGGACGGTGATGCCGGTTGGTATCGTTGGCATCCGCAAATATCCGTTCTGTGCCTATAACGAATGATGGTAATAGGGTCATGAGAAATTGGGTCCAAATTATCTGTGTTAACGTCAATGGCATCGGCATCTTATAGAGATAGTGTAGAACCGTCCCAAAAGAGAGCGTGAGCAGTAGGGAGAGTGTACAAGAAAAGTTCCATCGTAGAAAACCGGCAGCGTTATGGTAAGCCTCGCGAGCATGCAGCAGCACATCTTTTACAGCCTGAAACCCTCCCTTGTTAATGAGTCCATCGGCTGCGGCTTGCACAACATGCGACGCATCAACCTTACTTGCAAGTGTAATATCGGCAACGGTCATTGCTCGGAGGTCTTCCCTATTTTGCCCCAGAAATCCGACTGCGTGGCTTTGACGTTTTAAACTGAGGACGATATTCCGACGCTGATACCACGTAGGTCGCGAATAAGCAATCCACTTTGCTGTTTCACCATCGAGTTGTTCACGCGAGACTTCTTCAAGTTCCTCTCTTGACACGACGGCTTTTCGGTTATGGATAAGCCCGAGATCTTTCGCAAGATCGACCGTCTCTTGCTCCTCGCTTTCAGTGATGAGGATAATTTTAAGCCCAGTATCAAGGCTGGACTTCAGGATCGTCTTCGTCCGTTCATGATTGTTAGCAGAAAAACTGATAAATCCTAAAAAGATAGGATTGTACTCCATTTCCTGCGGTTTCAGAATAACATCAGAGGAATGATAGGCTACGCCATAGACATGCGATTTCGTACTCATCAGATAGTCTATAATTTCATGGTACATCCCACACCTATCCTCCGATAAGGGTATCGCTTCGCCATTAATGAGTACATACCCGCAAGTATCAAGCACTGTTCGGGCATCTCCAAAGATGATATTCAGATAATCCTCCGGTGCTGACTCGAAGACTTGCATTTGATAGGGATAGTTACGCGTGACAGGATACGTATTCACCAACGGAAGTTGAGTCCTGACATTTTTCAGTTGGTAGCCGAGTTTCTTCACATCCCTTTGGATGGCGGTCTTGGGCGATACTCCCCTCCGGGCAGACATAATCTCTGAAGTTGCCCGCGTGTTAAGGAGGTTGACACTGTCTGTAGCCTGTCCATCAGAAGTCCCGAGTCCCGCTGTGAACACTAAGTGTGGAGCCCCTTGCGGAATTTTTCCGCCGGGTGCGAGTGTTTCAATCGTGTTTTGTCGCTCTGCGGGGGTAAGCGCCTTGAGAGAATTTAACCAATCGTTCCATGTTTTGCCATCCACCAATTGTTCATCAACGAAAAGACTTGAAATTGTTAGGGAGCGTGTGGTGGAAAGCCCACTTTCATTCGCAAAAAAAGTGGTAATACGACTTAGTTTTTCAAGGCTACGTGAATTCCGTAGCACAACCCCTTTTTCCAACAATCTTTGGGCGTGTTTAGAAAAGAATAAACGGAGCAGTTGAATCACATCTTGCGGGGCAGATGCGACGGCAAATAGCATCCCTAAATGGATGAGAGATTGCCAATTGGTAGCACGATTCTGATATTCAAACCACCACGCGATTGCGACAGCTACACCGCCTACACCCATGCCGATAACTTTTATAACTGTATATAAACCTCTTGTCTCACCTTCTGCGAGGGTATGCGAGACGAGCGTTGGACGTGCATCCGGACGTTGTTTCCATATTTCCAATTGCTTCCCTGTCTGCACAACGATTGCGAGTCCATGCCCTGCTACGACATACGTCCCGCCGAACGCCATATTTTTTTGTCTTTGCGGTGGTAAAGCGCTATCTTGAACATCTATCGCCACCTTTTGCACAGGTTCCTCGGTTCCAAAGAGTCCGGACTCGTCAATCATAAGACCTTCTGATTCAATGATCCTGGCATCAGCAGGGACATAGTCGCCTGCGCTGAAAGGCAATAGATCCCCAGGCACGATGTCCTCTGGGGCACACTCATCTAATTTCCCTTGTCGAATCACCTTGATACTATGCACCATAAGCCTATTATGGCTGGTATCACGGACGCGAATGCGATATTCCATCGTGTATGCGGACAGGGCATGAATAACCAGAACTGCTCCAACAACGCCGACAGCATGCAGTGTAACGCTGCTCGTCCCATTGGTCAGGGAAACACTGAGGATGACTGTAGCGATTCCCAAAACAATCACACGCCACGTGAACAACGCTTTAAGAAATGCTGCAAAAGGAAAAGCGTTTTTCTCTGGGGACACCGCGTTTTTACCGTGCTGTGCTTTCGCCTTCTGAAAGGCTTCGGCACTCAGTCCCTGCTCCATGTTGGAGTCGAATTTATTCAGTATTGATGCAATGTTTTCCGCATGAAAATTTGACATGTTTTAATTATTCCTTGCGGTTAAACAACGTGGGTTTGAACTTGACATGCCTTTCTTATATCCGTTCTCCATTTCATTACGAACTACACACTTTGTTCCACAGACCTGAGATTTTTTAATTACTCCTTGCGATTAAACACAGACCTGAGATTTTTTAATTATTCCTTGCGGTTAAACAACGTGGGTTTGAACTTGACATGCCTTTCTTATATCCGTTCTCCAAATGTAAAGCAAAGACAAATTATGCCATTTAAGGCATAATTTCATTACGAACTACGCACTTTGTTCCACAGACCTGAGATTTTCCCAAAAACGCTAAAATCCAATACGCAGAAGACTTTATTTCGAGCGGTGCCCATATTCAATGGTTTAAAAAACGCTTGCTCCGTGAGCATCCGGCTTCAAAATTTTAATATCAGACGCGATCTGGTGCTTTTCAAAGGCGGCTTGCATTTTCTCGGCAACCCGTTCTGTGTGTTCCAGACAATAGGCTGCGATCGTGGGTCCTGCGCCGCTCAATGCGACGCTAAGTGCGCCAGCAGCGTTAGCGGCTTCTGCCACATCATCAAACCCTGGAATCAGTGAAGTTCGGTAAGGTTGATGCAACCTATCCTTCATTGCCACACGCAACATTTCAAATTGTCTTGTGGCAATACTGGCGATTAGCAGTGTGCTCCGGCTTGTATTATAGATTGCATCTGCGAAACCGACTGATTTCGGTAAAACCCCACGTGCCTGCTCTGTTGACAGTGGGAAATCAGGAATCGCCAATACAATCGAAAGGAGGGACGGACATTCTAATCGAACAGTATGCACCTGATCCCCCTCCTGCGCTGAAACAACGAGCCCGCCATACAGTGAGGCAGCGACGTTATCGGGATGCCCTTCCAGTTCAGTCGCAAAGTTGAGAAGTTCCGTGTCAGAAAATGGAGTGTCGCAGAGGGCGTTTGCAGTAAGCAGCCCACCAAGAATGGCTGTTCCACTGCCGCCGAGACCCCGAATCGCAGGTATCCCATTTTCTATCTGCAATCTGAAGCCTTTCGGACGTTTCGTCCCACTTCGATGGAAAACGAGTTCTACGGCTTGAAATGCGACATGCGCCGGTGTACTCGGTATTTTATCCGCATCTACGCCGCTGACAATCACTTCGGTACCGGTTTCAGAAGGTTCTAACGTAACTGTGCTATAGAGTTGGAGAGCAAGCCCTAACACGTCGAATCCGGGTCCCAGATTCGTTGTGCTTGCCGGGATCCGGGCGGTAACTTTTCGGTTAAAAGTAGGAGGCATTTTTAATTATACCTTAGCATTCGCTACAACTTTGAGATTGCAGTTTCCATTCTGCCTAATGCCTCTTGGATATTATCTAACGAATTGGCATACGAAAGACGAAGGTAACCATCACCATATTTGCCGAAAGAGGTACCGGGCAATAGGGCGACATCCGCTTCCTCCATGAGATAATCGGCGAGCGGTTCACATGAAAGTGGCAGTTGCGTAACGTTGGGAAAGACGTAGAAGGCACCGAGCGGTTTGATACAACTGATCCCTTCAATGGCATTCAGCCCATCTACAATGGCGTCACGTCGCTTCTGAAATTCTGAAACCATCTGTGTAACAGAGGCTTGTTGTCCTGTCAGTGCCTCTATCCCAGCGAGTTGTGTGAAGGTGGCAGTACAGGAATTGGAATTAATAGTTAGCTGGGTGATTTTATCAGCGATTGCTTGGGGCGCAATACCGTATCCCAACCGCCATCCTGTCATTGCGTAAGTTTTAGAATGCCCTTCGATCAGAATTGTCCGTTCCTTCATACCGGGCAGACTGAGAACGCTGTGGTGTTCACCTTCATAGAGAATGCGCGAATAGACTTCGTCCGTCAACACATAAAAATTGTGTTTCTGTGCGAGTTCTGCGATGGCTTCCAAGTCTTCAGCGGTTAACGTGCCCCCTGTAGGATTTTGAGGTGAGTTGAGAATCAGGAGTTTCGTTCGGTCAGAGATCGCAGCTTCAAGATCGTCAAGCCGGAATCGGAAGTCCACCTCCTCACGAAGGGGTAACGGGACGGCTTTTCCGCCGATGAAGTCGATAACAGATTCGTAGACGGGAAAACCCGGTTCGGGATAGATGACCTCATCCCCGTCATCGATTAACGCTAAAATAGTGAAGAAAATAATAGGTTTCGCTCCGGGTGTCACTGTGACTTCGTCAGGATGTATGTTAACACCGCGCGTTTCCGTTATATGTTGTGCGACAACCTCACGAAACTCCGGCACCCCAGCAGATGGACAGTAGCCGGTATGCCCATCCTTCATCGCTTTGTATGCTGCTTCAATAATATTAATCGGTGTTGGAAAATCTGGTTGTCCTATTTCCAGGTGGATAATGTCTTTGCCCTGTGCCTCTAACTGTTTGGCTTTCGCTAAGACTTCAAATGCGGATTCCGTTCCCAATCGACTCATCCGCGTTGCGAATGTGGATACTCCCAAAATTATACCTCGCTAATGGTTTTCAGTTGTCAGCAGTCAGTTATCAGTTAGAAAGATGTGGCGCGGAAACCGTAAAGTTCCTGTAATCACCACAAAATCTTAACTGAAGACTGACGATCAAAAGGATTTTAAAAAAATCCGACTGACAACTATTACTTTGCTTGCATTATAGCTCCGGTGGAACTCGCTATCCACACGTTCTGTCCGTCAAGCACAAAAACTTTGACTAATTTTTCCTTGGAATCTTCCAGTTCCCAAGTATCGCCACCGTCACTGGTGCGTAGGATGGCACCAACGCCGAAGTCGCCACCAACAGCCCAACCGTTCTTCTCATCTGCGAACCCAACACTTCGTAGCGTTTCTTCTGTGCCACTGGTTTGATCTGTCCACGATTCGCCGCCGTCACTGGTATGAAGAATTACACCATTTTCACCAACAGCCCACCCCATTGACGCATCAAGGAAAAAGATGTCTTCAAGGATATCCTCTCTGTTGGTCGCTTGTGTGACCCACGTCTGACCGCCATCCATCGTCTTCTGAATCAAGGTATGTTGACCCTGTGTACTCGGACTCACGCGAACGCCGGCAATCCATCCGGTCTGCTCATCAAGAAATTGAATGGCGTTGTACATATTTGCGTCATCATCGCCAACTGCCCCGAGTTGTCCACCTTGCAGCACTTTCCACGAGCGTCCGCCATTTTTCGTAGAAAGGATGGTGTCGCTTTCTCCGACTGCGTACCCGGCCTCTTTATTCACAAAATAGATGCCTTTAAGTCCGTTGCCAACCTTACTGGTTTGCAGTTCCCAGTCTCTACCATTATCGGTACCGACTATGGTTCCGCTTGCGCCGACAGCCCACCCATATTTATCATCAAGGAAGTAGACTTCTGCTAAATCAGCAGGGATTTTGATTTCCGATTTTTGCCACGATTTACCACCATCCATCGTATATCCGATGAAACCTGGATTTTCAAAGTCTTCAAAGGAGGCGGCACCGACGACCCACCCTGTACTCTTGCCCGTGAAAGTGATTGACATGTAATCCCGAACTTCCGGATCACGTTCTTGTAAAATGCTCCAATTCCCTAACGCCGGTAGAACGGTACCCAAAATACTGAGCGTCGCGAGCAGTATTATTCCCGTCAGTAGGCGTGACTCAAGCCTGTTCATTTTTATTCTATCTCCTTTTTTCATAAAAATATATGTTAATAGCAGATTGTTTTGGGTGAAGCTTGCATATCCCCAAAAACTTGCCTCACAGAGCGTGATGCAGCTTAGCAAGTCAACGACCTGCTAATCAAATTATAATATAACCTTGAATTAGAAATTAAGTCAACAAATTTTTCCCAAGCATCTAACGGACTGAAACGTTGAAAAAGGTAAATTAAAAAACCTACTTCGCAACAATTAAAGTTCCGGTCTTAAAACTCTCTCCTACCTGAAGTTGGTAGACGTAAACACCGCTTTCCACAACCTCACCAGATTCGTCGCGCCCATCCCAAATCAGCTCCGTTTCACCCGGTAATGCGGTCAAAGACTTAACGAGCATTCCGTCAATGTCAAAGATGAGGACTGTGAATTCACCCGACGTTTCTCCAAGCGCACGCGCGGGGAAGACAACCCGATTGAAATCTTCGTCTGGAGAAAGCGGTGTAAAAGGATTCGGATAGGGTTTATCAAAAATACGAAGCCTTTTTTCTACAGGATCGGATTCGTTATTTGCCTCGTCAATGGCGATGACGGCATAGGTAAAACTACCTATAGGCAGCTGGCGGTCGTCAATAAATTTATATTCTGTTTTTAACTCATTGATTTCTGTCAGCGTGGTAAGTCCCTCGGTAATTCGGTAGGTTGTTACATCACGACTGACGCTCGGTTTCCACAAAACCTCGACCCCATCGCTTGAAGGGATAATGCTGAGCATCGTTGGTGGCTCTGGTGCAGCCGTATCCGGTGATACATTTACTGTTTGTATCGGTGAGCGTCCCGACTGCAAGAAAAGCGTTTTGTAAGCGGTAATCTGATAGGTATGGTTCCCTGGAGAAACGTTTACATCGCGAAACGTCGTCGAGGATCGGTTTTCGACCTGAATCGTAGAATCGTCCTTGTCTCTGTAGATGAGATAACCGTTGACATCTGAATCCGTTGATTTCTGCCAACGGAGGGTCACATCGTTTTCTCCGGTTTTATCGGCTTCAGCGGTGAAACCTATAACCGGGTCAGGCGGGACATTCGGAATAACCTGTAAGGTAAAATCGTCGTTGTTGAGTTTTCCGTCTGCCTGCCCGGGTCGGATGAATTCACCGATGGGACCGTCTTGAAGGTTGCGAAGCCGCGCTCTGAAAACTGCCTCAGGGATGAGTGTATTCGGTGTCTGACACTCAAAGGTAATTTCATAGAGCGAGTTCTGAAAATCAACGATAGCATCTGCGAGTTCAACGCGTAGCACACTTCCGCCTGAGACGACAGCCCTTGCTACAATTTGGTTGCCATCCCGCGAGATACCTCTGAAAAAGGAGGATTCGGTCAGAAAGCCGCGTGGCATTGTGATTTCAATCGTTTTAATTTCTTCACCGGGCTCCGCCAATGACCGGTCAATTACAAGCGTCACGCGCAATGGCACGGTTGAACTTGCAGGCACAATGCCTTCCTTTTGCCCTACGACGTTAATCTCTCCAACAGAGGTAACGGCTCCATAACCGTTAGCGGAAACCAAGAGCAGACCTCCAATAAGTATTAAAGCAATCGATATTTTTTTCATTTTTATTAATAGGTTGTCAGTCCTTAGAGTAACAGATTAAGAGAGAACCGCTGTGTTGTATTGTCTTGAAAATTTCCACTTAGCAGTTGGAACCCATAATCGATCTGGAGGGCAGTACCACTGATTGGAAGTTTAGCACTTCCACCGAAACTCAGGGTCGTTGCTGAACTGCTCCCACTTTTCACACCATAACCACCACGAATAGCGACGGATTTATTCAACCAGACTTCTATGCCTGTGCGTATATAAATTTCGCCATTGCGAGACGCTACCTCAAAACTCCCGAGACTGCCGCTTAACAAGTTGCTGACTGCGGCGCCTTGCGCGCTCATCTCCGCGATGGACGCAAGTCTATACGCCAAACCCGCACGAATGTTTAACGGCACTGGATCTGTTTGGGTGTCAGATATGCTCATATCCGCGGGGAGCAAGTTCTCTACGGATGCCCCAAGACTCAGGCTCTGGAAAGGTTTTGCGATGACGCCGAGATCAAAAGAAACGGCTGAACTGGAGGTATCAACGAAATATGGATTCTCTGCGACGAATTCGTTTGCGGCGTCAAAAGAAGTGCCGAAGAGTTTTAGATTCGCACCGATTGCGAATTGTTTGAAAAGCGCATTTCCATAAGAGAGACGCAACGTCTGCTCACGATAGACTTCGGAGTCCTCTGCTAAAACACCGAGACTTGCGCCAAGTGCCCCCAGCCTTCCGAAGGGGATAATGCCACTGGCAGTGTTGTAGGTGATAAGTCCATTAAAGCGTTGCGCGTGTGTCACACCGAAGTGTATATCATTAATATAACCCAATCCTGCGGCGTTGTAATCCGCAGCGTTACTATCATCGGCAAGCGCGACAAACGCGCCGCCTAAACCTAACGGTCTCGCGCCGACACCAATATTATTGAATGTAGCAGCGGCGACCGCAGGAAAAAGCGATACAATAAGTAACATTAGACAGAATATATGCTTCAATTTTCTAATTTTCCTCGGAATTCGGGGTTACAAACCCCTCCCACTTTAATATGGAATTCGGGGTTACAAACCCCTCCCACTTTAATATGGAATTCGGGGTTACAAACCCCTCCCACTTTAATATGGAATTCGGGGTTACAAACCCCTTCCACTTTAATTCAGTCCACCTATCATCGGGACAAAACGGACAGGAATAATCTCAGTGGTTTCGAGAGATAGCCCCGAATCCTCATCGGTTTGGCGTCCTTTTCGAATTAAAAGGAGATTTTGCTCGGAACCGCCGACAGGGATTACCATCCTACCGCCCGGTTTGAGTTGCTGAATGAGCCGCTCCGGCACGTTCGGAGGTGCTGCCGCGACAAGTACAGCATCATAAGGGGCGTGTTCCCGCCAACCGTAATACCCATCTCCTTCTTTAAGATGAATGTTCCGATAGTCGAGTGCCTCTAATCGGGCTTTCGCACTTTTGACAAGTCCCGGTATAATCTCAACGGAATAAACCTCTCTCGCCAATTCCGCCAGCACTGCTGTTTGATAGCCACACCCCGTTCCGATCTCAAGGACTTTTGAAGCCGCCGTGAGCTCAAGCAAATCCGTCATCAATGCCACGATATAGGGTTGTGAGATCGTTTGGTCGCAATCGATCGGTAACGCCCCATCCTGATATGCCACATTCAGGTATTGCGGTTTTACAAACAGGTGCCGCTCCACCTTCCGCATAACAGCGAGGACTCGCGGGTTGTGGATGCCACGCGCTTCAATTTGATTCCGAACCATTTTGCGACGTAGTGTCGTGTAGTTCTTGGCGAAGAGCATCTTTTTAGTAGTTGACTATTCCACACTTATATGATAAGGCATGAGCAGAAATAATCGATGTTTTCTGATTGTATTTAGGAGCCTCGCGGTGGTGCTCAAGCCACCATACTGCGTAATAAACTGCAGCCGAGACGCAGCCTCCACATCTTTATCCTCCATGCGCAAGTTTCCTACAGAGGAGCCCTGTGGGACACTGTCCTTAAAGGAATTCGGGGTTCCAAACTCCGCCCGCAACAACGAGACTAACGGAAGTCCGAGGTTGTTGAGTAGTTGTGACATCCATGTCTTTTTCGGAAATTCGACGATCTCAATTGATTTTCCGCCCAATTCCGCGTGCTCGCGCGCGATTGCGATAGCGAGGCTTAAACCGCCCAACTCATCCACAAGACCATTCTCCTGCGCCTGTCTACCTGACCAGATGCGTCCGCGTCCGAGTCTATCTACATCCGTGACGGTTAGTTCGGTGCGTCCGAGCGCCACCTTTTCAACGAAATCGTCATAAATCTCTTTAATCTGTTTCTGGACGATTGCTTTTTCAGCAAGTGGATAGTCCCCGTAATCTGTGTAAAAATCAGCGTGCTCTCCGCGCTTGAGGATCTCTTTATGGATGCCGAGTTTGTCATAAAGCCCTTTGAAACTATACTTACCGCCCACAACACCGATAGACCCGGTAATCGTTCCGGGTTCAGCAACGATCGCATTCGCGGGCGCAGCGATGTAATACCCACCTGATGCCGCCACATTTCCCATTGACACCACGAACGGCTTAACCTCTTTGAGTTTTATCAACTCACGCCAGATAATGTCAGCAGCAACAACAAGCCCACCCCCACTGTCAATCCGCAACACCACTGCTTTTATGGAATCGTCGTCTTTTACCCACTTGATAATATCTGTGATTGTGTCCGCCCCCATCACCTGCGTGCCCATTAAGGGATCGACGAAACTATCACCCGTCAACATCAACCCTTCAGCCTTAATGATTGCGATCTTCGGTTTTGGCACCTGCCATTCTTGTGGGGACAGTCCACCTCTCAGGTATCCACTCAGCGGGACCAAATCGGTTTTGGCATCAGTGAGTTCAGTCACAACATCAGGCAATTCATCTTCATAGACGAGTCTATCCACCAGTTCAATGGCAAAAGCTTGACGTGCTGTGTAAGGTCCCGCATCTATACGTTCTTTGACGTTTTCACGCGTCCATCCACGTCCCGCTGCGATTGCCGCTACGAGTTGTTCATAGAGGTCATCCAAAATGATGTTTTGGATCTCGCGGTGTGCTTCGGACATCTCGCGCCGCGTAAACGCCTCGGATGCGGATTTGTATTCACCGAAATGCTCAAGATCCGCCCGAATACCGAGCATGTCTAACGCGCCTTTGTAGAAGGAACGCTCCGTGCGTATACCAATTAACCGGACCTCAGCAGATGGATGGATCAGAATACCGTCACACACAGACGCGACAATATAGTCGCCAGTGGAACAATTAGAGAGATAGCAGAGCACAATACGACCAGACTCCCTAAAATCCAAGATGGCATCTGACATCTCTTGCAGCTGCGCAATACCGTAACCACTTCCGTTGATGCGGACAAGCACCCCAGCGACATCGTCATCCCATTTTGCGATAGGTAGGACCCGTTGGAGGGAGTGCATCGGTAAGTCAAGGAACGTCCTGCGGCGGGGTAGAGGTTTGGCTATCGGGGCATTGGAAAAATGAAAATAGCCAACACCCGACCATGCTTCCCGATTGTTGTCAAAGGCGTTCCCGGTTCCAAATCCCCAATTTCCGATATTTACACCGAAACGCACATCAAAGCTCAGGTCGTTATTTACAGTGCCACGGAGCATGAATTCGCGAATAGGACGGACCTCCAGAGCATACCGGAGTTCTACACCCTCAATGCCTTGCGTTTTCTGCATGTCAATTGAGAGTGTTGTGCGCCAGGTCCCTGGACGGAGTGCTAACCCTAAATCGTAAGTGCGTCCGAGTTTTTCTCCAAGCAATTTAGGACGATTGAGATCGCGTGCCGTTGCGCCAATCGAGAAATAACGGCGCCGATACATTAAACCCATGGAGAGCGAACGGAATCTGTCATACCCCTTATCGTCCGAATTCATCCAACTATAACTTGTTCCCCAATAGAGTGCGCTTCCGAGGTGATACCCCCCCGAAAATGTATAGCGCGTGAAATCGGTATCGGCATCGGCGGCGCCGAATTCTATACCGAAACCTGCGCCTGGGACAGATAGAAAGAACGCATCGTCGCCAGCCCAATCGCTTTGATATGTTCGGAGGTAGTATAAATTCAGACCGCGTCCCGCGGCAAGTCCGGCTGGATTAAAGAAAGTGGCGAGGGCATCATCGCTCATAGCAATGGAGCTTGAAGGCAAGTGGGTACGCGCTTTTGGCGGCGCAGCGACACAAAATGTGCTTATCCCACAAATGAACACTGCAGAGATAACACTTCTACCGATATGCCCTAAATGCTTGCGAAATAAAGCTGGAACCATTTTTTTATGGCTATTGGTTGTCGATTCTCAGTTGTCGGTTAAGAGGTTTTCGTCTCACGCGGGGAAATCCGCAGAAATACCCTATCAATACGCAGAAATACCCAAGCAAAAACACCCCAAGCAAAGACCCTCAAGCAAAAACACCCTCTTTAACGCATAACTGATCATTGACAACTCTTGAAACTGATAATTGATAACTTCTACACCAGATTCGTGCGGTTAGAATGCACGTCGCACTTGGGCGAGTACGCCGCAAAACCGCACCTACCGGAGGTGTGCAGATATTCATTGATAATTGATAACTTTTACACCAGATTCGTGCGGTTAGAATGCACGTCGCATTTGGGCGAGTACGCCGCAAAACCGCACCTACCGGAGGTGTGCAGATATTTTCGGGCTTTACAATAAAACTGATACCTATAAAATACCACAAAATCGCAAGGATTGCAATGGAAACACCACAACCTATGCGCGTCGGGCATATTGTGGAAACAATTCGTCATGAATGTCGCTACATTGCTGGAGATGGGTCTGTCGCGCCGCGTCTGCAGTGTCAACCATTGTCGGGAAATACATCCCCGCGCCCGTTTCAATGTTATACCCGCCTGCCGAATGGACGCTTAAGTACTGATGCAGGGTTTCTAAATCCGGTTCGGTCGTGCAATGTTGCGTGCAATTCATCGTGAACATCCGCCGTCGGGTCCCGCCTCCAAACGCTGCATGATAGGTGTCATGGTTGAAAATCACGACATCACCGGGTGTGCTTTCCAACGCGATGCTGGTCGGGAAATCACGCGGATGGATACCGTATAACGCCTCTGATTGATTCGGGTCAATTTTTTCCGCTCTGACAAAGTGTGCGGGGTTTTGGCTGCCGGGAATGATACGTAAGCATCCGGTGTCTTTCGTCAAGGGATCAAGGTAAAACGCCACCTTACACGCGAAGAGGCGTCCCCAACTGCCATCCGGATGCCAACCGGTGTCGCCGGTGTAATAGTTCCCGTCGCCGCCAGCGTAGTTGAAGTCTTCACCGATCACACCCCCGATGAGTCCTTTAACCCGTTCATCATCGAGCAACGTGCAGAGGCGAGGCCGATGTTCAATCGGACCCCCGAACATTGTGCGGCGTGTTCCATCATGATCTTTGCCGCCCCCACATTCTTGAATTGATATTTCAAATTCTTCGCTAATCCATTCCATCTCGCTTGGGGCAAACATGCCGGGTATTGCGAGATAGCCGAAGGTATTGAAAAAATTCACCTGATATTCTGTCAATTCCATGTTTTTAACTATTGCTCCTGGGCTGTGCTCCATTACATTACGCACAGGTTTTTGGCTAATTTCATGCCGCATTCAAGGCGGCAACGATTTTTAATAGAAGAATATGTCCCACTATTCCCAGCGCGCCCAGACGTTCGATTCCATATTTTTAACTATTGCTCCTGGACTGTGCTCCAAATGTAAAGCAAAGACAAATTATGCCATTTAAGGCATAATTTTATTACGCACAGGTTTCTGGCTAATTTCATGCCGCATTCAGGACGGTAACGATTTTTAATAGAAGAATATGTCCCGCTATTCCCAGCGCGCCCAGACGTTCGGTGTGACATAGCCTTCGTCAATATACGGATCTTCGCCTGCGACAGTAACAACACCGCGATAATTCCGCTGCCCCTTCCAACCTAACCATGATGCCGTTGAACAGTAGTGACTCACAAGAATTCGCCGGAACGTATCGCTCCGATTCTTTTTCGAGCGGTGCAAGAGGTAACCGTTGAAAAAGAGAACGCTACCGGCTGACATCTCAATCGGGATTTCGTCTGTGTCATCGAAGCCAGCGGCTTCATGACAACTGTCGAATTCGTGGCGTTTGTTGTGTGGGAAACGGTCATAAATCACACCGGAACGATGACTGTTCGGCAGAACCCAGAGACACCCGTTTTCAATCGTAGCATCATCTAATGTAATCCAGGCCCCGACCAGCGATCGATCACGTGTCGGAATCGGGTGCTCGTCCTGATGCCATGGATTCCCTGTATGCCCCGGCACCTTGCCTAACATCATTGACTGCATACATTTCACACCCCCCTCCCAAAACGGGATGTGTGCGCCAACGATCACTCGGAGGATCTCACAAATTGTTGGATGTTCAATGTAACGCCGAACCAATGGGCTAAAGACATGGGGTTCGCCGACACACATAATTCTATCCAAAACTTCCATTTCACGTGCTGTCTCTGGCATGGGTGGGATCGCCTCACACGGGTAATCTCCACGAAAGATTTTCAGCATCTCTGCTTTCAGGTCATCGCATTCTTCCGACGTAATGAGATCTGGAAGCAGTAAATATCCGTCATTGATGTATGACTTTGCCCAAAGATTGGACTGCTCTTGTACCATTTTTTTAATTCTATCCTCCTGGACATCGTTCCACTTCGTTTCACGATGGTTTCTGGTGAAGGTGCAGCCCGGTAAAGAAACCGCTCGGTCTTAGCAAAAAGCTGCCTAAAAGCAGTGGAAGGCAGTCAAGAAGCGATTATTTAAAGAGCGTTTTCACCCAGTGTCATCGGAAGTTGGAATCGTCGTGGATTATTCTGCCCGGATAATGCGCCACGTCTCCGCTTCATTCGCGAAAACCAACGTTAATTTGCCAGATGTCTGTTCCACCTGACCGTTCTCTTTCGGGGCATATTGCAACGTGTAGCCCCCTGTTACAATCGCTGTATCGTCAACAATGTTCGGATGGATGTCAACATCGGTCAGTGTCATGTCAATCTGATTAGGACTTACGCAATATTTTAGAAAAGTGTTATACTCTTGAATTATGAACACCTTATCCCTGTCAGAAAAGAAGCAACCGTTATTTTCCGATTACTGTCAGTTTCTGTTAGCGAGTTTTCATAACTTCACGCAGACGTA
>JAJEDB010000067.1 GCA_022821725.1 Candidatus Poribacteria bacterium
TACGTCTGCGTGAAGTTATGAAAACTCGCTAACAGAAACTGACAGTAATCGGAAAATAACGGTTGCTTCTTTTCTGACAGGGATAAGGTGTTCATAATTCAAGAGTATAACACTTTTCTAAAATATTGCGTAAGTCCTAACGCTTGTTAATCTTCCAAAAAATGACTTCCTTCTATTCTATCAACAACATCGGTGAACTTTACGTCCCTGCTGAATGCCGGGATGCAGTTTTTGCGCGCGCACGCGCCAAGCTGTTCTTGCATCAAGAATTAGGACACCTCAATCGGATCTTCACACATATCCGACACGGCGGCGTTGCGATTGTGGAGGGAAAATGGGAACAGATTACGGCACTCATGGATTATATCCAACGCCACAAACGGGAGTTGATCCAATACCCGCAGCGTGAGGATAGAACACGTGATCGGAGAACTTCGCGCGGGAAGTCTGTAAACGATGCTTTGAGAGAAGCCTTAGCAAGATTGATGTGTTGGGCGGATGCAGACGGGATCTTACAGGCTGAAAACGCGCCTGTTCTCCCCTATCTGTTGGAACTTGCTGGCGAACCCGCGGACGCGAACCAAGGCAAACCCTTCCTCCTCTCTCTCACAAAAATCCAACACATTCAACACGCGTTGAGGGACACCTACCCCATTCGTGCGCTCGACACCTCTCTGATCGCTTCTGAAAATGTCCTTGCCCCACGCTCACAAGAGACGATCGAATGCTTTCAGGAGGCACTCCAGCATGTCTGTCGATCCAGTCCCACTGCCGTTGCCGATATCGGATGTGGAAGTGGGTGTTTGACGTTGTTGGCACGACAGGAATTGGGTGAACAGGTTGAATTGTATGCATCCGATCTGCTCCCTGAAGCCGTAGCGACGACGAAACTTAACCTCCAACGTCTTTCCCCAGATTCAGACGCTGTCCACGTGATGCCTGCTGGCGACCTGTTTGATCCGTTTCCTTCACATCAATTCGATGTAATTATCTTCAATGCCCCGTGGGTTGTTACCCGTGTGCGTAACCGAGCGGAACTCGCTATTCACGATGAAAAGCAGGCGACGGTGAAACGATTTTTTGCGGAGGTCTCCACTTTCCTGAAACCTAATGGCGTTATTTTGTTGGGATATGCGGATGCCTCAGGACCCAAGGCGATTGCGAATTTGGAAACAATCATCGCTGACGCTGGATTTAAAAAGGAGACGCTCTTTAAAAGGCGGGTTGCGACGCATCGGTCTAAAAGGAAATGGGAACAGATTCGGGTGTATGTGTTGGGAAGAACATAATCCCTCGGTGGGACATTTTCATAGCAAATTTCATAGCAGCTTTCATAGCAACACCTGATAAAAACGTCTAAAACCTAATCCCCATCAGGGTTTATCGCCTCTTCCAACACTTATTGATTTCTCGGTTTGCTATGAAAACTATGAAAATATCTTCAAATTTGTGAAACCTGTTAACGTTTGCTGCATCCTTCCGAAATCCTAAACATCCTATCTCTGACAACCTACTGTCGAAATATTTACACACCCACTGATAATTTTGTCTTTGCCCCTTTGCATTCTGATTGACAAACAATCCTCAAAATGGTATGCTAAGGAAAATATCTACGTAAAGGTTTTCAAAAATGGACTCATGGCCAAATCAGGAAGCACTCAATAAAGCACTGAATATATACCGCGCCTCCATGCGCTCGTTCATTCTCTTTCATTTAAAGAAGATTCCGGGGACGAATGTTGAAGACGTAGTTATCGATTCCGTAGGCGATTGGCGGGCTGACGAAATTGATCGTAGTTTGAGTGAATCTGGCCGCGATGTTGAATCTGTAATTGACATTAGTGATTTTCCACATCTCGTTAACAAAAACTGGGTGGACGCTTTTGAAAGAACACTCAATGATGACAAAACCTTTCGGAATCAACTTTGGCTGATAGTGGAATGTCGAAATGCGGATTGGGCACATCCGCCTGAAGGGGACGCTGAAGTCGAGAATACTCGGGCACACTTATTTCTTATTGCTGACCTACTTGGAAAAATTAAGAGATCAGACAAAAAACGTGAGGTGGAAATTATCCGGGATGATCTCTTTTCTGATGATACACCGGGACGTCTCGCGGAAGCGGAAGAACGCTTAAAGGAGATGGAAGCAGAAAATGCTAAATATCAGAGATCCCTTACTGAAGCAGAGAGACACTTAGAAACCGCAACATCAGAAAAGAGTAAATATGAAGAGGTCAACGCGACGCTGTCTCAACAGATAGATGAGAAGGAGAAACGTCATAAGAAATTATCAAGGCAGCTGAAAAACGCAAGAGCAGAAACCGACAAAAATAAAAAGAACCTCGCAGATACAAAAAAACGTTTAGAAAAATCCGAAGCAGCACAAACGGACTATAAACAACGTCTCGAAACTCTATCAAAAGGACTGAAAGTGACAAAAGAGGAAGCGCGGACATTTGAGGAAAATCTTAAGACAACATCTGATCAATTAAAAGAAGCGGTGGATGAGTGGATGGCATCCATGGAATCTCTTGCTGCTGCCCGAAAACTTTTCACGGCTGCGACAATCGGGAGCCAAGAAATTCAAAAGATGTTCCCTTCCTTTGAAACTGATTCTGCTGCCCGAATACTTGACCGGCGAGGCACAGATAAGCGCAATTACCTTTTAGCATTGCTGGAACAAAAGCAGCCTACTCTCATTTATGTCCAAAGTGAAAATAAAATTGATCAGTTGCTGACACTTGTTGGATCAGAGAAAGCAGAGGTTATTGCCAGATATAGTGATCAAACCTCTGAGGCAGAAGAAACGGAGATTTTGGAAAAACTTAGGACGGGTGAATTAGTTGCTATCGTCTCAGACACCACATTTTCTACCTCAATACCCTCACACTGTGTTGAACATTTTGTTTTTTGTCATCTTGCCCCGAGTTCAGAGGCATTCTTTGATCGGTGTCAACCTGCTTTTACATCAGAAAAAAATACGTATCTACATCTCATCTACGATAGCGAACAGGATATGGAAGTGTTAGTTCAAAAGTATCCGGATAGAGACATGTTGGAAAAGATGTACCCAGAATTGAGAAAACTTGCAGAAACAAATGGTAATTTCATTCAGATAGAAAATCTCTATAGCAAATTGGACATAGCAAAACTTGGTATTGAAACTGGTCTTGCCATTTTTGAAGAGTTACAACTGCTCGAGCGAAATGAAGAAAGTATAACATTGTTACCACCCGCTGGGAAAAAGTTGGACGAATCGGAAATCTATCGTAGAGGAGAGAAACTGAAGAAAGAAACAGCAGATTTTGGAGATTTTCAATTTGAGCATTCCATCGAGCAAATTTGGGAAAAGATGTTGGACAAACTGAATGTAGATAGCAAACAAATATTACCCGAAAGTAACATTCATAAGATGCCCTTTGGAATTTCTGAAACAGAAGGAGATTATCTCAAGGATTTCCAGCCCCAACCTGAACAATCTACGGAAGAGGAACAAGTGCCACATGGAGAAATCAGTAGAGAAGTAGCCAAGTCCACCAAGACCAAGTCGAGAAAAAAGAAGCCCTCGATCGTGGAGCGGTATGTCGCTGAAACGACGGTGGAAGACCGCGATAGCATCGCCGCGAAGGTGGTCGAACTCAGGATCAACGCCACAGGTTCGAGACCCTTGGCATGGAAGAAGATCAGAGAAAAACTCGGATTGAAGAACGACCAATTCCATAAAGTCATTCGTCACTCCGAGGGATACCGCAAGGCGGTCATCCAACGGATCAAGTTCCTCAAAGCCCAAGAGGACGGCTGGGAATACAACGGCACGCTTGAGGTCCTCACGGGCATCGAGTTGACCGAGAAAGAGTTAGCGTAATTCAACGAAGTTCGGTCTCACGCCTATAGGAATTTGGTAATTAATCGTATATGAAATGAAAGGAACATTGAGTTGGAGTGGCCAGATTTTTATCCAGCAGACTGTCCACCTACGGAAGCGGAACCAGCTTCGGGTACAGTTTACCGTCTTGTGCAATACAATCCAGCACGAGCGGAAGATTTCAAAACACCCTTTGAAGAAAATCCAGGAAGATTTAATAATAAACCATCTATAAGAAATTGTGGGCTTTCCGTCCACACAGATATGCAAGATAGCGAACAACTTAAGACAGTGATGAAGATGGTCCCGAGATTTAGAGACACCCAAATTGCTGAAGGTGAACTCAATCCAACGCTTGGTATGACTCAACATACACCATCATCAAAATATAAATCTCATCATTCTTGGTGGGTACCTATTGGGGCAAAACCTTGGGTTGTTTTTAAGATAATAAGCGGATAAAGAAGTAAACAATAATAGAGAAAGGAGGCAAATGATGGCTGATATACTCAATATTACAGGTTTAGGTAGACTCGAAATTGTAGAAACCTATATATACTATGATCAACCTGTACTTTTCTCTTGCAAAAGCGCAGCTGGTCATCTTTACCTTGCTGTAGCTGCTGATAAAAATGATCAGCATGAGTCTTGGCTCTTCGCTGGAATCTCCACTGAACGCCTCAACCTCGTCCGATCCGGCGCAATTGATCTCCACAACGCATTTTCGGAACCTGAAGACGGTTTTTTACTCAAGGAAATAATTCCATACGATGGAACTCTGCCCCGGATGGAACCTATCCAGTCAGATCATATCTCTGAGGATATGCTTCCAATGCCCGGTGAACGCCTCAATATTAAAACGGATCCCCTTCCAATCCTAAGGAATTCAGAAGATATAGCCAAATTGCGAGAAGTCGTGAAAATTCTTCAAAAATCCCAGGAGGAAACAACATCAAAATTCACTATCCCCAACACACTAACAGGTGTTCTTCTTACCCAACTTGAAAAATTATTGCAACTTCAATCTGGGGACCAGGACTATAAAATTAATCCCGAACGATAGATACCGGCGTTCCATCTTGTATCTGGTGTTGGTTATCAACAATTACCAGTGTTCCTTTGGCAAGTTTCGAGGTAATTTCTATCTCACCCCCGTAAATTGCACCAACGCTGACCTGTTCCCGGCGTGCCGTGTTCCCTTCAACGGTGAAGATGGTTCCGCTCCCATTCTGAATATGCAGGACTGCATGCAAGGGAAGGAGTTGCACATTTTTCCGTTCACCCGTTTTGACGGAAACCGTGATTGTGCCACCCGGTCTTAGACCGCCACTGTGAGAGAGGGTCCCCACAGAATTCGGGACGTTGGCATGGACGAGCACTGTATTGTCTTCACGATTAACCGTGGGACTGATAAAATCAATTGTGCCGACAATATTTCGAGTGTCAGCATTCGTAGAAATTAGGACGAGTCCGCCGCTGTGAATACGACGCGCATCGGTGACAGGCATATTCCAGATGGCATTGAGTGCCTTAACGCCGATGACCGTAAATACAGGTTTCCCCGTAGGTGAAGCGGCGGATCCGGCATAATCTCCGATGTTCAAGTGGCGTGTGGCAATAATCCCATCAATCGGAGATTTAAGCGTTGTCGCACTTGCCTGTTCCTGCGCGATTTTGAGCTGTTCTTCGGCTTGATTCACCGCCGCTCTCGCAATTTCAATTTCTTGCTCCCAAGACTTTGCTTCCACGAGTTTCTGTGCCGCACTGAGATCGGCTTGTGCCTGCGTAACCTTCGATTCTGCTAAAGCGATCTCGCGTTCCCAGCTGCGGATCTCCACGAGCTTCCGAGCAACCGCTAATTCCGCCTTTGCTTTCTCTATGGATGGATGTGTTGAGCCTTCCTCAAACTGCCTCGCTGTAACCTGTGCTTCCTCTAAACGGGTTTCTGCCAGTTTTAAACGCTTTTCTACGGACTCAAAATTACTATCACTAATGAGTTGCTTCTCGTGGAGCGATTTATTTCGATCATAATCCGCTTTGGCACCATCGCGCTCCACTTGCGCCCGTTCTAAACTTTGTTCCGCATTTGTTTTTGATTTTTCAATTGTCTCCACGGCAGCTTGGTGCGTTGCTTCTGCCTGCACGAGTTGGTTACGGACCCGCATTTCAGCGAGCGATTGTGTCTCCACAAGGTTCGACTGCGCTGTCATCAACGTTTCCTGGGCAATCGCCAACTGAGATTCAACATCTGCTTGGGCGTTTGCTTGCGTCGATGTAAGTCGGGACTGCGCGCTGCTTAATGCCGATCCTGCACGTATCACGGCGAGTGCGGCTTCTCTTGAATCCGTCTCTGCGAGCACATCATCTTTCGCTACACTTTGCCCAACGGTCGCTGTCAGGGCAACAATCTTCCCAGGAACATTGGCATACACCTTCACCTCAGCGTGCGGCTCTAAATGTCCGACATACTGCTTTGTGGAAACAATCGTCCCGCGCCTCGCTGTCGCCACCGGCACAGTGATCGGTGATGCTGTCTCTTGGGCAATCACACTCCCGGCACTAAAAGAGAAGAAAATAGCCAGAACGCTCAATAGAAGTGGGTGTCGCTGGGTATTTGTCCGCTTTAACATTCGGACTTTTGCATAAATTGCAGTGTAGGCTTTTAAAATGTGTCTATTAACCATCTTTAAGTTTATCCTTGAAATCCTTTGTGAACTTTTGCATCTTTGGCTGAATCACAAACTGACAGTATGGCTGGTTTGAATTCAATTGAAAATAGTTTTGGTGGTAATCTTCGGCAGGATAAAAGACATCCAATGGGGTAATCTCCGTAACAATCGGAGCGTCCCATATATCGGATGCGTCCATCTCGGCTTTAGATTTTTCGGCGATGCGCTGTTGCGTTTCCGTGTGATAGAAAATCGCTGAACGGTATTGCGTGCCGACATCAGCACCCTGCCGATTTAAGGTTGTTGGATCATGTGTATGCCAAAAAACTTCTAATAATTCTTCGTAAGAAATAACGGCCGGATCGAACTGGATCTGAGCCACTTCGGCGTGGCCTGTCATTCCCATACACACCGCTTGATATGTTGGGTTGACGGTGGTCCCGCCGGTGTATCCTGAAACGACTGTATGAACACCTTCCAATTTTAGAAAGACCGCCTCGATACACCAAAAACAACCTGCTCCAAACGTCGCTGTCTCTAATTTCATTGCTTTATTGACGGTTTTCGCGCTGTGGCAAACCCCGTGTCCTCCTTTGACAGTTGTCGGTTATCAGTCGAACTTGCAAAAAGTAGAAAACTATGCTATACTCATACCTTATGAAACGTTTCTTTTTCCTTCCTATTTTCCTGTGTCTGATGGCATGTCAGTCCCAGGAACAACAGATAAAAACGCTTGTTAACCAACTTGGTGACAGAGCGGCTATGCGTCGCACCCAAGCTGCCGAAGCCTTAGTTAAAATGGGACCTAAGGCGGTCGATGCCCTCATTGAAGGCGTATCCGATGAAAATCCGCAGATTCGTGAGATGTCGGCATGGACGCTCAGCGAAATCAAAAAACCTGCCGATCGTATTGTCCCGGCCCTTATCTCTGTGCTGACAGATCCCGATGAAAATATCCGTGTTGTCGGCTCTGTTGCCCTACAAAATATAGGGGAACCTGCCGTGCCGTATCTCATTGATGCTTTAGCAGCAGAGACAGCAGAGGTTCGGCTGAATGCCGCTTACGCGTTAGGTGAAATCGGGACACCGCTTGACACAATTTTGCCTGCCCTCATCAACACACTGACGGATCCGGAATGGAACGTCCGTCGCCTTGTTGTGCGTGCCTTGGCTACAATAGGCACACCTGCGGTTGATTCTCTCGTTGTCGCCCTCAATTCACCTAACGCTGACCTCCGCCGTATGGCAGAACGCGCCCTGAACGACATCGGTACTCCACAAGCCCGCAAAGCAATTGCGGACGCAAAGAAAGGATTGGCGGATCGCTGAGACTATTTAGCCAAAACTTTCTCCCCCTCCATTCTAAGACAATCATCCCAATAAGAGACAGCATACGTCTTCACAGGTTCAGATTGGTGCGCTTGTTCAAGATATTGTGCTATCCAGTCCAGTAACTGTTGCCGGAGGGATTGCCGAATCTCGCCATCCACATAAGCCAACTCGTAGAAATCCTGCCGTGTGTCGTCATCTAACTGAAAATCGGCCTGACGATAGAGGACAAGATTGACTATCAATCCGAGCGTAAGGTGTTCAATAGGGTTAGGGAGGATACTGAGTGGCGGATCCAATGCGAACAGATTATCCAATGGTAAGGCTTTTACGTAGTGACAACGATTTTCGATACATGCCAACTGCTGATCGATCATATTGACCTCAGCCAAATGGATAAGGGCTCGTGGGACATCCGTATCTCTGATAGTTACTTGAGGCGACCGAATCGTGGTTCTATAGGTCAACAACGCCTTTAAGAATTCCTGTTCGGCTTGCGTATAAATTTGGATGCCTTCTGTTTCAAGGTCAGTGTAGGTAGTCCCAAGAACACCTGCCTCGTCTCTATCAGGAGGTAGAATTACACCGTGTTGCAGAAGTTGGCGCGCTCTGTCTAACAATTTTTCTGCCAATGTGTTCCCGATTTGGAAAAATTTGACGACCCTATTTTTACAGAGGAGTCGAACCGCTTTGTCAAGATTGCCCTTGCTGCCATACTCTAACCCAAGACTGGTGAGCGTGAAAGCCGTCTGAATTTGCGTCCGTAGCCCCGATTGATCGGAGAGGTCGGTTGTCTTCATTGTAATGAGTTTGTGCGCAATAGCGGCTATATTCTGATAGAGCGTATCCGCTCGTTCACGCGGAATTCCACCGAAGGTGTCTCCGTGCGCTAAGGCTTGTGCGAGGAAGAGTCGCCCGTCAAGCTGCGCCTCGGCGACGAGAGAAAATCTATTCGTTTTTGTCATCGTCGTCCTCATCGTCATCTAATGTAAGCGACTCTAAGTCGACCTTCTCTATGAGGTCGGCTTCAGTGATATCAATACCGGCTTCTTTATCACGTACTGCGACGCGCTGCGCTCTGTCAGCCTGGACGGCATCGAAAACAGCGGCGAGTTCAGCCTCAACATCTTCCTCCGTATCAATTGCGAAGAGCTCTCTGATGAACGTCCTAAAGACTTCATCATCTGCTTCCCAGATAGCATTACAAATCGCCCGGGCGCGTTCATCTACATAATTGATCGCTGGGGAACTCGGATCGAGATACCCAGCTTCAAGCAGCATCCCACTGTGGTCATCTTGAAGTGTGACCCGGCTGTGGAGAAGTGCTGCCAACAAACGGATATCAAGTTCTCTGAGAAACCGGCCAAGATCATCTCGCTCACATTCAGAAAGTTCAAAAAGCCAGAGGTCCAATGACTCTTCATCGAGCTTACCGTCGCGCCAGACCGCAATGTCCAGCAGTTCCTCAAATTGCTCATTTGAAAGACATGGCAATAGGACTGAAGCGAGTCCTGTGCCGAGCATCGTGTCCAAGACTTGAAGGACATCTTCGGTAGGACTTTCTTGGATAAGTTCAGTGCAATCGGGAACGAGGTAGTAGAGTTTCTCGCGAGATCTCGGATTACGCGTCGCGCTGAGAATATCCAATTGCTGTTGCTTCTCGTAGCTTTGAAAGAGTTGCTCCGCTTGCCGCGCCGGTAGGGACAGAAGTTTTTTACTTTCGGAACGTGGGGCTACTGTTTTTGGGCTGTTCATGCCGACCCTCCATCATGAAACGGGTTCCAATATTGAAGTGCATCAATTTCTGATAATGAATATCGCCTCTGTCCCTGCCTCAAAAACTATTTCTCACAAAATCAAGATTTTTTGCTGCTGACGCAATTGGATCCTCTTTACCGGGCGTTTCCAGGACAAACCAACTATCGTATCCAACGGCATGAATAGCATCAAAAACAGCGGGAAAGTCAACATCGCCCTCTCCAGCGTGATTCCCATCAGTGTCCTTGATGTGCATCTGTGAGATAGCCCCGCCTAAGCTCCGAATTTCAGAGGGTGAATCGTAACCAAATCCTGTGGCGTTCCCCATATCGTAATAAACCCCGACAGCCGATGAACCGACGTTATCAATGATCTGTTGATGCTGGTCGGCACTTAAAGTGGATTCAATGGCAAGGAAAACACCATGTTTTTCAGCGCTTTCAGCAGCCACTTTCAGGCCATCAATAAACCGCGATGCACTGATGTGTTCATCTTCGATCTTACCATTCCCGAAAAACGGCACCAAAATCACTTTCGCGCCGAGTTGCGGACATGTTTCTGCCAGATATTGTAATTTTGCGATTCCCTCGGTCCGCGTGCTATCGGTTGGATGCATAAACGAGTATGCCGTGAAGCCACCCGGGGACAGCGAAGATACCTCAATGCCAGCGGCTTCTGCCAAACTGTTCACTTTGTCAATCCCGCCATCTTGCCAGAGCAGATGTTCACGGTAGTCAACGCCCATGCAAATTTCGACACCTTCAAACCCAATGTCTTTCGCTTTCTGAAACGATTCTTCAAAGGGAACGGGCAACATCCCGTCCCGAATACCTACCTTCATACACAACCTCCTGATGGATATAAGCTGCGATTCAAACTGAATTTTGCATTAATTCTGCAATTTTAACATAGTCTTAAGGGGAATTGCAAGGAGATCCACTTTTTGGGGTGTGTAAAGTTTTTGTCCTTAGGCGTTAGGCAGCTTGTGGGTGTTGTGCTTGCCAAAAGGTGTCCCAAGCGTCATTCTTCAATAAACACCGCCAGAATAAGATAGCGTTGATGCCGTTTTGTGTCCATCGCATGCCT
>JAJEDB010000020.1 GCA_022821725.1 Candidatus Poribacteria bacterium
TACGTCTGCGTGAAGTTATGAAAACTCGCTAACAGAAACTGACAGTAATCGGAAAATAACGGTTGCTTCTTTTCTGACAGGGATAAGGTGTTCATAATTCAAGAGTATAACACTTTTCTAAAATATTGCGTAAGTCCTAAATCCAGACGAGTCGTGTGCCAGCGTTGAGATAGGCAAACGCCTTTTCGACAACACGGTACTGAATATCTGTCGGTGAGACAACTTCAACCGCCAGATCCGGTGCTACAGGGGATGCTTGGCGTCTGTTCTCAGGCAACCTCGCTGTTGAAACAAATGCAATATCCGGTTTAACCAATCGGTCCCCTAATTTAAAGTCTGTATCCGCAGGATATAAACGTCCCAACTCATTTTCACGAATGTAAACACCTAAAAGTAAGCTAAGACTCATACTGATATCACCGTGCTCCATTGTCGGTGGTGCCATAGGTACCAATTCTCCCTTCACGTATTCATATCCCTCCAAGTCGGATTGGCAAAATTCATCTAACGTCATATCGGTTTTTATAGGAGCGAGGGATATTGCCGCTTGTTCATAACCGTTTTTCGGGATGTCCATCAGAATGCCTCCTGTTTGGGTGTCCACTGTTTTCAATTGTATTATACCGAATTTTTTGCTACAATGTTCCTTAAATCAATAAGTATGGAGAACATCACTATGGCTTATGCACTTGAAGACGAATTCGGTGACATCATCGGCAAAGCCCGACGCGGGCAAGACTTATCTCACAGCCAAATCGCTACTGCGGCAGGTATCACAGGGACAGAACTTTCTCGTATGGAACAGTATACCTTAAAACCGACAGAAACGCAAGTCCTTCGGCTCGCCGAAGTCCTAAATTTAGACGGCACCAAGCTACTCGATATTGCGACAGAAGCGTGGGCCCCCGAACCCCCGCAACAGATAAGCACTTCACCCCTTGAGGTTATCACAATCAGCGCGCCGGTGGGCGGTTGGCCCGTCAATGCGTATCTCCTGATCTGCCAGGCGACCCATGCCGCGGCGATTGTCGACACCGCTGCACATCCTGATCTTATCTTGGAACAGTTAGCGGCGCGTCCTGTGAAGCCTACAGCGATTCTTTTGACACACGCCCACAGCGACCATACCGACGGGTTACCAAAGATCCAGACCGCTACTGGATGCGAAACTTACATCCATACGGACGAACCGAAACCGCGGAGCGAAACGAGATTACGCGAGGTCGCACACGGAGATACCCTCACCGTTGGTGAACTCACGGTAACCGTCGTCAATACACCCGGACATACCCCCGGCGGATGTAGCTTCATCGCAGAGAACGTAGCGTTCGTTGGCGATGCCATTTTCGCTGGCTCAGTCGGGGGTCCTAACATCTCCCTTCAGGATGAAATCGACAGCGTTCGAGACAATCTGTTGTCCCTTCCAGACGGGGTTAGGCTCTTTCCGGGACACGGTCCCTCCACCACCGTAGGGGAAGAAAAAGCACACAACCCATTTTTCTAATTTCTAACTAAGGTTCGACTCTTGCTCTCGTATCTCCTTCAACGCTTTCTTTCGATCGGCTTATCCCTTTTGGCGGTATCGCTCCTCGTGTTCCTGATGGTGCATCTCATACCCGGCGATGCCGCCGTCGCTATTCTGGGGGAACGCGCAACTGAAAAGGCACTCACTGAACTCCGAGCAGAGATGGGACTCGATAAGCCTTTGTATCACCAATACGCCAAATTCTTATGGGATGTCGCACACCTTGACTTCGGACGCTCTTTTAAAACAAAGCAACCCGTCATTGAAGAAATCAAACGCTATTTCCCAGCAACCGCTGAACTGACCCTCGCAGCAATGGCATTTTCGATCCTGTTCGGTATTGCGGCAGGTATCATCGCCGCGGTCTCTCGCGGAACGTTTTTGGACTATTTCTCCATGTCAATATCCCTCGCCGGTATCTCTATGCCGATCTTCTGGTTGGGATTGATGCTCATCCTGCTTTTCTCATATTTCCTGCCGATACTGCCGAGCACAGGGCGACTTGATGTTGTATTGGATTTAGATGTTCAAGCGCGCACAGGTTTTTATCTTATTGACACCCTGTTTACTGGAAACTTCACCGCCTTTCGGAACGCCGTCGCGCACCTGATCCTCCCCGCGATAACGTTAGGCACGATTCCGTTAGCAATTATCGCACGCATGACCCGATCCAGCCTCCTTGAAGTGCTAAACCAGCCTTACATTACAACCGCTTATGCGAAAGGCTTGCCGCGATGGAAGGTTATTAGTAAACATGCAATGAAAAACAGTATGGTGCCCGTTCTGACAATTATCGGCTTAGAATTTGGTTATTTGTTAGGCGGCGCGATCTTAACCGAGCACATCTTCTCCTGGCCCGGACTCGGTTCATGGCTACGTGCCGCTGTTGAGGCGCGTGACGTTCGTGCGGTGCAAGGCGGTGTGCTTTTCGTCGCATCCGTCTTTATGCTCGTTAATCTTATCGTGGATATGCTGTATGCCTACTTTGACCCACGCATTCGAGTCGGAAACGAAGCCACATGAACAACGCAACACCCCTCACCAGTCAACAATACGTCCTTCGGAAACTCTTAAGACACCGTTCTGCCACCATTGGGGCATCTATTATACTGTTCTTCGTTATCGTCGCTATCTTCGCACCGTTAATCGCAACACACGATCCGAGGCATGCTAACATCGTTGAACGTCTCAAAGGCTGGTCGGATACACACTACCTCGGCACGGACGGGGTTGGGCGTGACATCTTCAGCAGGATTGTTTACGGAACGCGTATATCTCTGAAGGTCGGACTCATCGCGATGTCATTTTCCATAGGATTTGGAACCTTTTTCGGGGCAATCTCAGGGTATTACGGTGGGAAACTCGACAATCTAATTATGCGTGTGATGGATATGATGCTTGCGATGCCGAGTATCCTTTTGGCGATGGTCATTGTCACCATTTTGGGACAGAGTCTTACAAATGCGATTATCGCGGTTTCTATCGTCTATATCCCGCAATACGCCCGCATTTTGCGTGCCGCTGTTCTGAAAGTCCGGGAGTTGGATTATGTCGTGGCTGCGAAGGTCATCGGCGCGAGTAATGGGCGCATCCTGCTCACGACCGTCCTCCCGAACTGCATCGCGCCGTTGATCGTCCAAGCGACTTTAGGCGTCGGTGCTGCGATTTTAGATGCCGCAGGACTGAGTTTCCTCGGGCTGGGCGCTGAGATTGGCGAACCTGAATGGGGCGCGATGCTCAATGAAAACCGGAAGTTTATCCGCCGCGCCCCTTTGGCTGTTACGGCGCCAGGTATCGCTATTTTCCTGATTGTCTTGGGTTTCAATTTACTCGGGGACGCGCTCCGAGATGCCCTGGACCCGCAAATAGATTGAAATTAAAAGATGCTGGGATGAGCAAACAGACAACAAAATGTAAAATTTTTTGACACGCCCTCCTTTTTGTAGTATAATTCAATGCAAATTTAACCCAGCGAGGTTTAGTCTTTTATGGAGTCTGCTTTAAAAGGTTTGTTTTTGAAAATGAGTCTCAATATCACGAAATTCGGCTCAATATGGAATACCCACCGATTCCGTTCCCTGCTCGGCCCCGGAAACCTACAAATCGCGTCTTATACGTTCCTGCCCCTTATCAGTGTCCTACTTTACTTCTGTGCCAGTTTCGCTGAAGCCGCAACACGCGAGTATTGGGTCGCCGCTGAGAAAGTCGAATGGAACTATGCCCCCAGCGGGCAGAATCTCATCAGACCGGCAATGGGGTTGGATGTTTGGGGGAAAGCCCTCGTATACGAAAAATACCGCTACATCCAATACACCGATGATACCTACACGACACAGGTTGAACAACCTTTGTGGATGGGTATTCTTGGACCACAACTGCACGCTGTTGAAGGGGATAGCGTCCAGGTGCATTTTCTCAATCGCGCCGATAAACCTCTGAGCATCCACGTGCACGGATTACAATACGATGAGGCGAACGAAGGGGCGGATATGAAAGGGTCGGGTGCCGCCGTGCCACCAGGCGGAAAGTTCACTTATCACTGGGAAGCCGATAGTGATGCCGCTCCCGGTCCGAACGATCCTTCGTCTATCGTCTGGCTTTACCACTCGCATGTTGATGCGGTTACCGAAGTCTACGACGGTTTGATTGGAACCATCGTCGTTACGAAAAAAGGGATGGAACGCTCGGAGAACGATCCACGTCCCAAAGATATAGACAAAGCGTTTACGACGCTGTTTCTGATCTTCAATGAAAATGACCGCACAATCGTCAAAAGTGGACAAAGTGCGGAATATGATTCTCCCGAGGAAGCCGAAGAGGGGAATCTCAAACATGCTATTAACGGCTATATCTTCGGCAATCTACAAGGATTGGAAGTTGAACAGCACGATAAGGTGCGTTGGTACCTTATCGGGTTAGGCACTGAAGTGGATATGCACACCGCGCACTGGCACGGTCAGACGCTGCT
The DNA here is from genome assembly GCA_022821725.1 of Candidatus Poribacteria bacterium. GTDB lineage: Bacteria > Poribacteria > WGA-4E > WGA-4E > WGA-3G > WGA-3G. Next base: position 4,494 of record JAJEDB010000020.1, read on the forward strand.
AAACGCTGGAAAACGCACGGACGTGGTAGATCTACTTCCCGGCTCTATGGTTACGGTGGATATGACAGCGAAAACTCCCGGCAACTGGCTCTATCATTGCCATGTCGCTGATCACATTACGGCGGGGATAAACACACGTTGGCGGGTGGTCCCAAAACCTCGAGAAAACACGCATTAAGCGTCTATTCAAAAACTTTGAACCTTTCGCAATTAAATCTGACTAAATTTAAACCAGATTTGATTCGGATGACAGTTTATTAATTGTATAAGGAGACCTCATGTTTAACAACCGATCCAGTTTATTCAGTTCCTATTCTCTTATTTTGCTCTTATTCACCCTCATCGGGGTAGTTCACGCTGAAACGTTGACTATCTATTCCGGACGAAGTAAGAGTCTTGTTGAGCCGATTATTAAGCAATTTGAAGAGAAAAGTGGTATCCAAGTGGAAGTGAGTTACGGTGGAACGACCCAGCTCGCCGCTGCGCTTCTCACAGAAGGCGACAAAAGCCCTGCCGCCCTCTTTTGGGCACAGGACGCTGGTGCCCTTGGTGCCGTTAGCAAAAAAGCCATGTTTGAAAAATTGCCCGAATCCATCCTTACACAAGTGCCTTCAGGCTTCCGTGATGCCGAAGGGTTCTGGGTGGCAACAAGCGGTAGAGCGCGTGTACTCGCCTATGCCCCAGAACGCGTTAAGATGGAAGAACTCCCCGACAGCATCTTCGATTTAACACAACCGATGTGGAAAGGTAGAGTCGGTTGGGCACCAACAAATGCGTCTTTTCAGGCGTTTGTTACTTCCCTACGTGTGCAGGTAGGTGAAGAAAAAACAGCGAAATGGCTCAAAGGCATGAAAGCAAATGGTGTGAAAAAATATGCGAAGAACACACCCATCATAGAGGCACTCGCTGCTGGAGAAATCGATGTCGGCTTGCCGAATCATTACTACCTCCTTCGCTTCAAAAGCAAAGACGCCGGTTTTCCTGTAGAACAAACCTTCTTTAAGTCGAGTGACCCAGGCAATCTTGTCAATATTGCTGGTATCGGATTACTGAAAAGCAGCAAAAATAAAGAGGCCGCACTGAAATTTGTGGAATTTCTGCTCTCCTCTAAAGCACAGCAGTACTTCACCAGCGATGTTTTTGAGTATCCCGCCATCAAGGGCGTAACACCGCACGCAAGCCTACTGCCCCTTTCTGAACTGCTTCAATTGGCACCGACCTTCAATCTCAATGATATGGACGATCTCGACGGCACGGTTAAACTGTTGAGAGACGTTGAGATTCTATAAACGCAGCAACACGTCGGCGGTTGAGGTAACTGGAATTGAATGTCAAATCCAAAAACAATAAACGTAAACCCCTATCTCCTCATACCGGCGATTGTAGTAGGTGCCGGCGGGTTGATCCCATTGGTTTACCTGCTCGTCAAAGCGTTTTCTGCGGAAGGCACTGCGCTTGTGCAGATCGTCTTCCGCTGGCGAAACGCGCGGCTTTTCTTTAACACACTCCTGCTGACAGTCGGTGTTCTCGCATTAGATTTGCTTTTGGCAACCCCCGCCGCATGGTTAACAACCCGAGTGAATCTGAAGGGCAAACGTTTCTTGACGGTGCTGTGCGCTTTACCACTCGCTATTCCGGGCTATGTGATGGCTTACGCACTGCTGGCACTCGGCGGGAACACGGGTATCATTGCCCAATTTTTCGGCAAAAGCATCCCGCGTCTCAGTGGTTACTGGGGCGCCCTCCTCGCACTCAGCGCGTACACGAGTCCTTATCTCTTTTTGAATCTGCGTACCGCCCTGTTAGGGCTCGATCCAAGCCTTGAGGAATCCGCTCGAAGTCTCGGCTACCGATATCGCGAAACTTTTTTTCATATTATCCTTCCGCAGTTACGGCCCGCCCTTTATGCCAGTGGTTTACTCATTAGCCTACATGTCCTCGGGGACTTCGGGGTCGTGTCATTGATGCGTTATGAGACCTTCAGTTATGCACTTTACATAGAGTATACGCTCTCTTTCGAGCACATCTATGCAGCATGGCTTGCGCTCATGCTCCTTGTATTTACGGGAGGTCTGCTCTATCTTGAGGCAAAGTTGCTAAATCGGGTGGTTCTCCATCGAGCAGGGAGTGGGGTTTCACGGCAACTCCCGCAGATCCCACTCGGTAGGTGGCAAGTCTCCGCTTACCTGTATCTCGGTATGCTTTCATTCGCGACTGTAATTGTCCCCGCTGGTGCCGTCCTCCTCTGGATGTTTAGAGGGTTCGATCCTGCCGTGCTGGAAGGACTTGTGGATGCGCTGATCGGTTCATTGTCGATTGCAATACCCGCCGGGATTCTGTGTGCGTTTTTGGCGGTTCCGTTCGCCTATGTAAGTGTTCGACATCCATCACGTCTGTCAAACATGTTAGGGCGTGTCGCCTATATCGTTTACGCCATACCGCCACTCGCCTTTGCCCTGTCCCTCATCTTTTTCGTCTTAAACACGATGACCTTTATCTATAAAACGTTACCTGTATTAATCTACGCCTGTACCCTACATTTCCTCGCGGAAGCCATCGGACCCGTGCGGAGTTCACTTTATCAAGCCTCACCCAATTTAGAAGAAGCCGCTCGCTCGCTTGGCTATTCACGGATACAAGCGTTTTTCAGGGCACTTCTTCCAATTCTCATGCGTGGCATGCTGACTGCCACGGCACTCGTTTTTCTGGCAACGATGAAAGAATTACCCCTTACCTTTCTTTTATCACCTGCTGGATATGAAACACTCGCTCTTAACGTTTGGAGTTACACATCAGAGGCGATGTTCGCCGAAGCAGCACCTTACGCGCTTGCGATTCTCGCGCTTTCAGGAATATTCGTTGGTGTCCTGATTCGTCATGAGGGACACGCACGAGAATAGGACAAACATTACGAAAACAATAGGAGAAACAAGTTATGACACACCTCAAAAACCCAATCTATCACACTTTCGCATTTGCCTTACTTCCGTTCGTGATGCTCGGTTGCCTTTCAATGGCAGCACAGAACACAGTGCGCGTTGATGGCGGGATGACGGAGACCTTTGAAATGTCCGAGAGCGGCACAGGGGCAATTCAGAAGTGGATACTTCCCGAAAGACGCTCTATCAGTCGCATTGAGATTCACTTTGATCCGATTGACCCACTGAAGAATATGACCGTCTACGCCCGGATGGGTGAAGACAATTGGCGAGTCGTCAAGGCAGTCAAAACCCCGATCCGAACATCACCCTATATCGTTCGGGCGCCGCTCTCCACAGATGCTATCCGCATTGTGTTATCATCATCAATAGGGATGGTTGAGCGGATAGTCCTTTACGGCGCAGAATCAGGCACATCAACCGAATAGGGGTGTCCAAAAATTTCCTAACGTCCAAATCGGTGGAACACAGTAAATTGCTTTAATTTACTTTATTGACACAATTTTTCAACATTTTCTCCTTATGTCTGTCTAATTGTGGTAGACTATCAGGACTTACGCAATTTTGAGTGTAGCGCGTTCTATTAGATAGCAATTCTCTAAAAAACGCTGTTGGCTTTCTGGAAACCCAAACTAACAGTTTATGCTACAAAAAAGCAACCCTGCGTAAGTCCTAACTATAATACAATTTTCTAATTGGCAAACCGGAATGCATATATTCTTTGATTTTTTAACGCTGCCCCCACTTGTAAACCTCGGTGCTGATGCCCTCAGAGTCTTACTCTCATTCGCGCTCGGCATTTTCATTGTTAACATCTATTTCTGGACCCATGCCAAGGTCCCACAAAAATCGTTTACCGATACGCTCATCATCCTATGTATGTTGATTTCTGTAGTGATGGTGGTGATCGGTGATAGCATCGCTCGGGCGTTTAGCCTTGTCGGTGCCTTGTCTATCATTCGGTTCCGGACCGCTATCCAAGATCCACGCGACATCGGTTTCGTTTTTTACGCCTTAGCTGTCGGGATGGCGGTCGGTGCTGGAAATCCATCTGTCGCGATTCTGGCGACCTTCCTTATCGGTATTATTATCCTCTGTATGTACCATTGGCATCAACGCTTTGGGAATGATAATGAATTCAGTCTCGAATTCTGTCTGCCAACAAATCAGGATCCCGAAACCATCTATCGTCCGATTTTCGATAAGCATCTGATTTATGAACGGCTACTCGAACAACGCGTTAAAAAAACACAGTTGATTGAATTGACATTTCGGGTGAGATTGACGAATCCGGAGGAATGGATCGCTTTCTTTAACGAACTCTCACGGATTGAAAATGTCACAGATGTAAAAATGGATAAGGAATGAACAGAGCAAGCAGGGAATCCCGAACTTTTCTATCTTGTCCAAATCTAAAACCAAAAAGGAGAATATCGTGAAATACCTTAAATCAATAACACTCATTGCGCTCATAATCATGGGGTGGGCAATACACGCCAACGCTCAAGACAATCAGGATACCCCAAAACTCTCAGACGACCAGAAGCGGTTTGATCTCAATGGAGATGGCGAACTGAGCAATGAAGAGGGCGATCTCATGCTCCGGGTTGCCAGCATCGAAGCCCTTACAGGCAATACACTCACACCAGAAGAGATTAAGCGGATGCAGGATGATCAAGGTCCTGACATGGGCTTCGGAGGTCCCCCGGGTGGGATGCCCGGTTTCGGCTTTGGAGGGGGACGAGGCGGACGTCGCGGACCGCAACCCCCAGAAAAACTGCGAGATCAATTCGACGAAGATAAGAACGGGAAACTCACCGGCACCGAGCGGCAAGCCGCACTGGACGCGCGCGATGGTGGAACTTTGTCTCTCATGAGCCAGGAAAGTTTGCAGGCGGGCGTTCAGAACGATATCCAGACAAGCCTTGATATGGTACCAGAAGGCTCACCGCCACTCTACAACCCACAAACGCTCCGCACCCTTTATCTACGATTCCACCATGAAGACTGGTACGAACAGATGTCCTCGTTTTATCGCACGGATATTGAAGTTCCAGCAGAACTGATTGTTGATGGAAAGGTTTACTCGGAAGTCGGGGTCCATTTTCGCGGGACTTCCTCATACTTTACGGTCGGATCGGAGAAAAAATCCTTTAACATTGCTGTTGACTACGCTGAAGATGGACAACGCCTCTATGGCTACAAAACGCTGAACCTACTCAACGGACACGTTGATGCCTCTTTCCTGCGTGAAGTCCTCTACAATCAAATCTCTCGTGACTATATCCCCGCGATGAAAACGAACCTCGTAAAATTGGTTATCAACGGTGAAAATTGGGGCGTCTATATCAATCTCCAACAATACAACAAGGACTTTCTCGCTGAATGGTTCGGCACAAAAGGGGGGATCCGTTGGAAGATAGGGCCCGGTAGAGGCGGTGCGTTGACTTATGCCGGAGACGATCCATCAGCATACCAAGAAACGTATCAACTCAAAACCAGCAATGTAGAAAATCCTTGGGAAGGTCTTATTGCACTCACTAAAATGCTTGACGACGCCACATCTGACGCGGAACTTGTGGAGAAGCTCCCAGCCGTCCTTAACATTGACCAGGTCCTGTGGCAACTCGCCGTTTCAAACGTCTTCATGGATGACGATGGCTACATTCACAAAGGCGGTGATTATACCCTTTATCAGGATGTCAACGGTAGATTCCACCTCGTACCGCACGATAACAATGAAAGTCTACGGTTCGGTCGATCGGGTCGAGGCGGTCCTGGGGGTGGGGGACCCGGTGGTTGGTCATGGGGAGACTTGGAAAATGGAATGGTATCTCCCGTCGCCCACGAAGACAATGCTGGACGCCCGCTGATTAAGCGGCTGCTCTCAAATCCGCAGTGGCGTGCCCGGTATCTCGCACACGTCCGAACCGTTAGGGACGAATGGCTCGATTGGGAAGTGTTTGAACCGATTATTGAGGAATATCAAGCACTCATTGATACAGAGGTGCAGAAAGACGATAAGAAACTGTATGGATATGAGGAATTTGCAACCGGTGTTCCTGCGGACCTCGAGCGGTTTGTGAACCAACGCCGTGAGCATCTGATGAATCATCCTGAACTCAGCCAGCCGGTCCCAGAGATTGTTTCGGTTGAAATCGGATCTGGCACGCCTCCTGTAGCGAATCAGGCTGTCTCAGTTAAAGCGACACTTGACAAATCAATTGCCGTTGATTCGGTTTTGTTGTATTATAGTACTGATCAGTATGTCGTTTTCAATCAAGCAGCAATGGCAAAAGAAGGGGATAGTTATGTCGGACACATTCCCGGTTTCCCCGCAGACACCACAGTTTACTATTACGTAGAGGCAAACGCCGTCAAGACACACGGGACAACTGCCTTTTCACCCGCGCGAGCTGAACAGGGCGCGGCGCAGTACCGAATTGGGGTCCCCGTTGCAAAAGAGACACCGATCGTCATTAACGAACTGATGGCGTCCAACACCAAAACGCTTGCCGATCCGCAAGGACAATACGAAGACTGGCTTGAGTTGCACAACCTCACCAGCGATGTAGTGAATCTCTCCGGGATGTATCTCACAGATAAGATAGACAATCTTAAAAAATGGGCATTTCCTGAGAACACGACGATTCCAGCGCAAGGCTATCTCCTTGTGTGGTTGGATGAAGACGGTAAAGCCGATGGCGGGTTGCACGCCAACTTCAAGTTGTCTCGTAATGGCGAAACTGTAATGCTCGTTGATACCGATACGCGTGGCAATCAAGTCCTTGATACAGTAACGTTTGATAAACAGGAGAAGGATGTTGCCCTCGGCAGATGGCCGAATGGTAGTGGCGCACTCAAACATGTCCAAACCACACCGGGTAAAGAAAACATGGTTAAATAGCGTAAAACGAACTTTTTGTTTTGTTAGATGTCTAATGAAGCAAGAAAGCCATTTATTTTGTTTCTATTCAAAATTTTGCTTGATCTAAGCGAAATCTGAGATATGGAAATCAGCACTCTTGAAGCATTGAATAGAGGCGTGTTCTTTATCCCGGCAGTTTGGAGAAGAAGTATGTCCGTTGCGATCCTGACAACTACTATGGAAACCTATTCGGAGATAAGCAAGACAGAAGAATTGGATCTCACACAGGAACGTGAGATTGTTTTGCGTTGTCAAAAAGGTGATGCCGATGCAATGGGAACCCTTGTGATTCAATACCAACACTGGGTTTACAATATCGCCTACGGTATGCTCGGTCATCACCAAGACGCTGAAGATGTCGCGCAAGATGCCTTCCTCTCCGCATGGGAAAATATCGGGAAATTCCAATTCCGCTCCCGATTTTCCACATGGCTCTACCGTATTGTAAAGAATAAGTGTCTCAACCACATCGATCAGTATCAACGCCGAAAAACCGATCCGACAGAGATAGATGATTCACAGCCGTGGGTCCCTCTTGATACGGTGACACCTGAAGACGAAACACTACGCACCGAAGAGAAGGAAATCGTTCACGCAGCCCTCGCAAAGCTCAAAACCAGTCATAGAGAGATTTTGGTGTTAAGAGAACTGCGTGATCTGCCTTATGAGGAAATATCTGAAATTCTGGGATGCACACTGGGACGCGTTAAATCCCGATTACATGAAGCCCGAAAAGCACTAAAAAAAGAATTGGAGCGAGTCGAGTGGTAACACCTTTTACCACGATCCTCGATTGGAGATATGAACCATCGAAAAATCCAAGAGGAATTATCCGCCTACTTAGATAATGAATTAAGCCCGAGCCGGCATAAGCAAATTGCAGCACATCTGCGGTCCTGCGCCGAGTGTTCCGATATACTAACAGCGTTTGAAGAGAACCGTCAGCGGGTCGTAAACATCGCGCGCCCAGTGCCATCAACACTCAAAGATGGGGTGATGGCAAAAATACATACGCAGTTTCAAGATGAACTCTCTGCCTATTTAGATGGCGAATTGGCGCATGACATGCGCGATCGGATGGAAGCGCACCTCCATTCCTGCAGCGAGTGTTCCGATATGCTCTCGGCACTCCGCCAAAATCGAGAGCGAATCAAAACAATTCAGCATCCTGCACCGCCATCTATCCAAAGCACAGTGATGGCGAAAATACGCCAACAAGCCGCACAGGCACGCAAAGAGGAATCCACTCACACCGGATGGATACCTGATATAAGGCGCTGGATACCCGACCTTGGACGCTGGTTTTTCCGTCCTGTTACCGCAGGCGCAACCGGGATTCTGACGCTCGTCCTGATTTTGGGTGCCCTCTACTTTTACAATCCGACTGGATCGCAATACGAAGAGACCCTTGATTTCTACTTCGGGCTTCACACTGAACAATTGGTAGATAACACTTATGATTCAAATGGCGGTATCTCCTTTAGCACAACATCTTCAGAAGAAGCTTTGCCCACAGAAACGACCGATGACGCTGAACTGTTTCTCAACCTCTACCTGGAGGATGTAGGGAATTAAATGACGCAATCGGAACCAAACAGGTGAATTTATGCGAATCTATACATATTTTATCCTTCGCAAGGGCTTGAAACCTATATCCTCTCTCTTTTGTATTCCAGTTTTAGCGTTTTTGCTCTGGTCACCTCAACCTCTTTCGGCTGATACCGAGACGCTTGAACGCATTGCAGCAGCCGAGCGTGAAGTCAACTACGTAGGGATTCGTTTAAAGACGTTCATTTCGTCAAGAGGCACCCGCACGTTTGAAGAACTCGTTATCCATAAATCCCCGGATATTTTCTATGGGAAGGAACTGTCTGTGGTGGGTGAGCGAAAGTCGTTCGGCGGTCCCCACGGCGACGAACGTCGAGACGAAAGGCACAGGGACAACCGAAGAAGTGACCGGGACGAGAATCGGAGAAGTGGTCGAGATAGGGAGCACGAAGATCACAGATGGCATCAAGTGAGAAGTCTATTTTCGGAAAAAGATGTTGAACTGATTGCCCAAAATTACGACTTGGAAAAATCTGTCGCTACAGAAGATATAGCGAATTATGAAACTGAGCTCCTAACGATTACTCCCAAATTCGCTGGCAGACCGACACAGCGGATTTTCTTTGCCCGTGAAAACGGAGTTATCCTGCGATTAGAGGCACTCGACGCTGAAGGTGTCCTTCGAGCAATGTCCGTCTATACCCGAATTAGTTTCGACCCTGAAATCGTAGAACGGAAATGGGAAGCCTTTCAAAAAGAGATAAAACTCGAACCGCAACGCAGCTATTCAATCTCGCTTGCAGACGGAGAAAAGATACTTAAAACAAAACCCATCCAGCCTGAATATCTGCCACCGGGATTCCAGCTGCAGGATATTCATGGGATAAAAAATAAAAAGAATACCATTCATCTGATCTACACGGATGGTTTGTTGGGTTTCTCCATATTTGAGACAACGGACAAACGCGCCCGTCGTGGCAGCGACAGACGCAGAGGATCAGATGTAATTGAGCTTGATGGCACGCGTGTCCATAAATATCAACGCGGACCGACGTATGCCTTCAGCTGGTCCAGTTCGGATACTCACTTCTTCCTGTTCGGCGCGATGCCTGCCTCTGAACTGCAGAAGGTGGTAGAATCCATCATTCACAAAACAAAGGAAAAATAAGGAATCAGCTATGCAGATATACCACGCTTTCATGTTAGTCCTCTTTTTTGCCAGTTTATTGTTCATCGGAAACACAAATGCTGACAGTATAAAAACGCAACTCGAGGCATCACCGCGACACGGCGAATGGGTGAAAGTAACGACCGCCGATGAACGTGTCGTCAACACATTTGTTGTGTACCCAGAGGTAAAGGAACCCGCGACGGCTATCATTGTCATTCACGAGATTTTTGGACTCACCGATTGGATCCGGCTCGTGGCAGATAGGCTCGCCGCCGATGGATTCGTGGCAATTTGCCCCGACCTGCTCTCCGGCATGGGACCTGATGGGGGTGGCACGGAGAGTTTTGCCTCCGGGGACGATGTCCGACGGACTATCCGTGAACTTTCACCTGCCCAAGTCACTTCCGATCTGGATGCCATCCAAAAATATGCCCGCGATCTACCATCAACCAACGAGAAAGTCGCGGTCTCCGGATTCTGCTGGGGAGGCGGACAAACGTTCAGTTACGCCGTCCATTCCGATACAATCGCCGCTGGTTTCGTATTCTACGGTCGCGCCGCACCAATAGAAGATGTCCCCAAAATATCGGCACCCGTGTATGGTTTTTATGGAGAAAGTGACAACCGTATCAATGCCACAATTGATGCCACAAAAGCCGCCGCGGATGCCGCAAACGTCACTTACGACCCCGTCATCTATGAAGGTGTCGGTCACGCCTTCCTGAGGCGCGGTATGGCAGCGGATGCCAACGACGCACAGAAAGCCGCCACCAAAGCCGCATGGGAGCGGTGGGTATCCCTCCTCCGAGGACTCTAAAGGAACCGCATGCCGAACCGACTGAAAAATAAAATCGCAATTATCACCGGTGCCGCCCGAGGCATCGGCGCGAAAAGCGCAGAACTCTTTGCAGGTGAAGGCGCAGCCGTGGCTATCTGGGATGTGAACACAGAACGCGGCGAAGCGACCGCGGAGCAGATCCGATCCTCCGGCGGAAATGCCCTGTTCTGTGAGTGCGACGTAACCGACGCGGCACAGATTGAGAGTGCCGTTGCTCACGTCACATCTGAACTCGGCACCCCTAATGTGCTATTCAACAACGCCGGTATTGCTGTCGTAGGTGAATTAGAAGATATCTCCGAAGCAGAGTGGGATCACCAATACGCCGTCAATGTGAAGAGCATCTATCTCGTCTCTCGGGCGATAATCCCGTTGATGCGCGAAGTGGGAGGCGGTTCGATCATCAACATGGCGAGTGAATCCGCCTATGTCGGGTTCCCGATGCATCCCGCCTATACCTCCTCCAAAGCCGCTGTCGTGCATCTCACACGAAGCATGGCGGTCCGGTATGCCGAAGACAACATCCGAGTCAACAGTCTCTGTCCCGGCACAATTAACACTGAACTCTACCAAGAATTTTTATCAAAGCAGCCAGACCCAGAGGCGATAAACAGGGAAATTAAAGAGATGCACCCGTTGGGCATCGGTGAACCCGAAGACATCGCTTGGGCGGCGGTCTATTTAGCCTCCGATGAATCGAGATACATGACGGGTGCCCCGATGCTCGTTGAGGGCGGGATTCTATCGCTCTAAACAGCATCCGACACGCCTATCGTTTCTCCAGAAAACCTCTCCTTATACTTTCCTTTCAGGACACACCAAAGGGGATAGATTGAATCTATCCCCTTATTCATTTTCCCAATCTCTTGCAAAATTGTGCAACCATTTCGTCCTTAACTCGCGTCATTATATAATATATTAGGACTTACGCAATATTGATAGAAATAGCAGGTTTTTGAAGTTGTTGTCGGATGTAATCATCAAGTAAACTTTCTTTGAGTTGATAAATCGTTTGACCGGCTGCCCGGGCGGCTCGCGTCAAACTCACCCAGACCC
>JAJEDB010000007.1 GCA_022821725.1 Candidatus Poribacteria bacterium
TTTCTGCGCCCGTTTCGCGGTGTTCATAAAAAGTTTCTCGCAGGATACATCGCAATCTGTGAGTTCGCCATGAATCTGAAATCTGTTTCGGTCAACTTTATATCAAAACTCGTAAAAAGCACTTACTCTTGACATGAGCGGTAGATTTTAGAATTAATTTTACATTATAAATCGGTGCGGTTAGAAACCGCACCTACCGGGAGAGTGCGTAAGTCCTAAACATGCATCTGGAAGTGCAGTTGTTAGGTTTTCTCATCTTGATCTGGGTTTACTAACGGTTCTGTGTTTCTAACACGCGGAACATGTGGTGCGCATAACTCACCGTTGAAATAAATACAAATGCTAACGCGAGACAAAGCCCGTAAAATTCAATATTCCTCGGTAAATGTGGAATTATCGGACGGAGCAGATACAGCAGTATAACCATTGACAAAAAGAAACTGGTACATTTTCCCCACAGGTTAGAACGGGTGATCATCTTCGCCTTATATACCAAGACTGCATTGCCGAGTACGATTAAGGTATCACGGACAACGATGACCAGAAATGCCCATACGGGAAACCTGGAATGGAATATAGCGAGGGCAAAGATTCCTGCGGAGAGCGCGAGCTTATCTGCCACCGGATCTAAGATATAACCGAGTTCAGTGTGCTGCTTCAAACGCCGGGCAAAGAACCCATCTAACAGGTCCGTAATAACGGCGACTGCGCCACAAGCAATAGCGACGACCCACTGGGCACGGTAAATAAAGTAGAAGATAAAAGGCACCGTGAGGAGCCGAGCAACCGATAAGAGATTGCTAACATAGAAGAAATCCCGGGATGTAATCTGGATCGACCGGGTTTCCGTAAATTGATGGATGGGAGTCTTTAGTGCCATTGTATTATAGCGTTGCAGATAGGGTTCTGTGCTGTAGGAGCGAGCGTCTCCATACGGGAAGCCTGCTAACTTTGTCCAACGTCATTGTGCCTTTCTCAATTGTTTTGCGCCGCCAATTGAAAAGCGATCCGCCGATTCTGATCGGTCAGAATTTCGATTTCGCGTGTGAGGAGCTGCTCTAACGGAATTGTCTCCAACAAGGTTTGCTTTTCTTCAAGGGAAATCCGTAACCGTATGCCGACTTGGTAAGCCAGTTCCCGCGGATCATCCGGTTGTTCTTCAGGTGCACTCCAAGCGAAAATTAATCGGCTGGATAACTTTTCATAAGCGTCATACAATTCTTCAGCCTGTGTCGTGAGTAATTCAGATACCGATTCAATTTCTGTGTCTAAGTCATCTAACATCTGGACCCGACCTGTAAGATAGGAGAGATGCTCCTGAACTTCCAGAATCTGAAAGCGGTATTCGCCAGCTGTGATAATATTCATGCGGCCGTCGTCTAAATGTTCAACTTGAAGGATACGGGCGGCTGTCCCAATTTCACACGGTGTCGCGGCTTCACCGACCTCCTCTCCTTCTTTGATAAGCACAACTCCAAACTCGGACTGATGTTCTAAACAGAATTTAACCATCGTCCGGTAACGGGGTTCAAAGATGTGCAGCGGTAAAAATCCGCCGGGGAACAAGACCGTCTGTAACGGAAAAAGCGGAATTTGTCGTTCATAAGGCGTTTGACTTTTCGATGAGACTGGGGCACTCCGCATGTAAAAACTCCTCTGTGCGCGATGTTCACTGGACAAGATGGATTTATTTTCGGTGTTGTAGAACACTGTAAAGGATAACCTGCAAGGAACCAACCTTTGCTCGGATATCTGTTTTCAGGTACACCCTTCTTTATATTTTCGCACAAAATATCGGATTCGTCAATAGTTTTTTACGCGGTCAGGGTCATTCAGTTCTCGGTTTATGAGTGGCTTATCGAGAGTAGATGTGACACTTTTGGCATAAATCGGGGTTGAAAACCCCTCCCACAAGAGAGATTTCGGACAATTGAATGGCCCTGACGCGGTAGAGAGGTCTTGACATTTAGGAGGTTTTCCGCTATACTGCATCTTAGCAATCTTACTATCACTTAAAGGATAAATTAGCAGATTTAATTCACATAGATATTTGTGCGTGCCCCGTGTAGGTAACGGATATCAAAACGATTGGAGAAAGTCGTGAATTCAGAAAAATTGGGAAATGCTCTATCAAAATCCAAAGACATCGCCTTCACGCTCTTAGGGAATCTGATGTATCGGACGCGCGTTGAACCCGTCCGTGATGCAGACGGGATACAGGGTATGAAAGCGCGTTGGATAGGCGACCCCGGAGAAGACGTGATCGAGATCAATACCCCTTCAGGGAGCACGGATCTTACAGTAGACGGCAACACAGCACCGATGATTGAATACGTCCAAGATGGTGAGAAACGGACAATCGCTGTCAGACATATTAAAAACCTCTCCTGCGAACTTGACCGAGAGACGATGGATCAGATCGCCACACCGAGAGGCGCGGGGATCGCGATGTGTATTGGTGCGGGTGTCGGGTTACTCGGTTGGTTCCTGATTTCGGTGATGCGTGCGCTACCTGCCCCACGAACAGAACAGGACGCTGCTGCTACGCCTCCGATTGACGCTACAGAAGATCGTGGGGAATAAAGAATGAAAATTACCGCTGTCGATCCCTTTTATCTGCGGATGCCGGACATCACAACCGCTGCAGACGGAACGCAAGACACACTGTTAGTCCGTATTCAAACGGATACAGGACTTGAAGGTTGGGGTGAATGTGATGCGTCGCCGTTAGTCAGTCTGGCGGTGTATTGTTGCCCGATGTCTCACGGAAATATCATCAATATTCGCAGTTCACTCGTCGGTGAAACGCTTGACGGTCCCGATGATATACGTCGGGTGAGTGAAAAGGCACTCCGAAATGGATTGGATATTCAACAGATACAGCACGCTTACAGTGGCGCTGAAATCGCGTTGTGGGACGTTGTTGGGCAACACTTAAATCAACCTATCTACCGTTTGCTTGCCGAGATGTCAGGAACGTCCAGCACAGCACACCCTAAACTACCGTATGCGTCTGTCCTTTTTGGCGACACCCCCGAAGCGACCTATCGCATAGCGGCACGGCTCCGCGAACAGGGATACTGCGCTGCGAAGTTCGGTTGGGGACCGATGGGACACTTCGGCGAAGCAAACGACATCGCACTCGTGCGTGCAGCGCGTGAAGGGATGGGAACGGAAGCCCAGATTATGATTGATGCGGGCGTTGTCTGGGGACGCGATGCCGAAACGGCTTACCAGCGTGCTGAGGCGTTCTCGCAATTCTCCCCGACATGGCTGGAGGAACCGCTTGCGCCCGATGCAGTCGATGCATACAAGGCACTAACGCGTCGGAACCCGTCTGTTCGTATCGCAGCAGGCGAAGGGTCGAACACCTACCGGATGGCAGAAGATATTATCGTTCATGGCGGGATCGCGTTCGTGCAGATTGACGCGGGACGTATCGGTGGAATTCTGCCTTCTTTCCAGGTCCGTCAGCTCGCAGAAGCGCACGGTATCCAATACGTCAACCACACGTTTAAGAGCCACTTGAGTCTTGCGGCAGCACTTCACGTCTTCGCGACGAACCCCGATTTCAACTTATTAGAATACCCAGCGGCGGGATCGGAACTGTCGCAGCGGTTGGTAGCGGAACCGTTCGAGGTTGAATCCGATGGCACGGTTCGGATAAAAGAACTACCCGGACTCGGTGTCAGCGTAGATACAGAAGCCATCCGTCCGTATTTAGCATCGGTTAGAATTGCGGTAGGAACGGATGCGGTCTTTGAACAGGGACGTTTGTAGACAAGTTTAAAAATTATAGTAGATTTTAGAATTAATTTTACACTATAAATCGGTGCGGTTAGATGAAGATTAATTTATTAATTCGGTAATTTCTGAACGTGTGTTGATGGGAGACCATGAATGGTCTCCCTACTACGAACCAACAGACGCAAAGCAAAGCTTACTTCAGGATTAACATTTTTCGCGTGGCAGTGAAATCGCCGGCTGTTAACGTGTAGAAATATACACCACTCGCCACTGATTCGCCGATCGTATTCCTACCATCCCAATACGCCGCACGGCTCCGAGATTCATAGATACCGACAGGTTGATACCCTAATGACAGCGTCCGAACCAATTGACCCTTCGCAGCATAGATGGAAATACTGACATCCGCAGGCACTGCGAGTTGATACGGTATCCATGTTTCTGGGTTAAATGGATTCGGGTAGTTGGCAAGCAACGCAGTTCTTTCGGGCGCGAAGGTTCTCAACAGTTGTTCCAGTACCCGAATCCCGCGCTGATATGCGAAGCGATCGGGTATGGAAGTTTCAAGCGACTGTGAGGTTTCGCGCTTCGCGAGCCGCAGCCAGTGCTCCACCTGTGCGGCTGACAAGGCGTGTGCAGAAGGGGCACCGGCGGCATTTCCGAAAACAGTTGCCACCAAAACGAGATCTTGGAAGTTGACGAACCCGTCACGGTTGAGGTCAGTCGTTTTCCCGCCAGCCGCTCCGAAACTCGCTGCAATCAACACCACATCTTGGATATTGACGACACCGTCCCCATTCACATCGGCAAGGACATCCGCTATCCCTGCGAACATCGGGAATGTCCAGAGGAGTACGGTTCCATCGAAACTGCCACTTGCGATTGTGCGACCATCCGGACTCACAGCGACACTTGTGATCGAGTATGTATGCCCGTCAAACGTTTCGAGTTGTTTCCCTGTCGCAATATCCCACAAACGGATCGTGGCATCATAACTGCCGCTGACAAGTATGGCACCATCTGGGCTGAAAACAATGCTGGTCGCATTTGCGGGATTCTCTGCGGGTGCATCTCCCTCTGCTGCTGTTGGGTCTTCAACGACAGTCCCAGGATCGATAGGCTTGACGAAGGTTTGCTGACGTTCAGCCGTGGCAACATCCCAGAGAGAAACCGTGTCGCCGCCACCACTGGCGAGCGTCTTGCCGTCTGGACTAAAAGCAACCGTCCAGACATCATCTTCGTGTTCGGTGATGGTGTGGAGGACTTCGTGTGTTTCGACCTCCCAGAGACGAATGGTATCGTCCCGACTGCCGCTGGCGAGCATCGTCCCATCAGGACTAAACGCCAAGGTTTCCACGCCTGCTTCGTGTTCCCATAGGGTTTCTATGTGCGCGCCAGTGGTTGCATCCCATAAGCGGATACTATCGTCCTCACTCCCGCTGGCGAGTATACTGCCATCTGGACTGAATGCAAGACTTATCAAGTAAGAATGATGTCCCCTGAGCGTCCGAATGTGTTCACCCGTGGCCGCATCCCACAAACGGACGGTGTCGTCTTGGCTTCCGCTGGCGAGCATGCGACCGTCGGGACTGAACACAACAACATCAACATCCCCTTGGTGTCCGATGAGTGTATGGCGGAGTTGACCTGTGGTTGCATCCCACAAGCGAACGGTTTTGTCCCAACTCCGAGTCGCGAGCGTGCTGCCGTCTGTGCTGAAGGTAACACTCACGACGACATCCGTGTGTCCAGTAATCGTTTTCAGATGCGCGCCTGTCGCGGGGTCCCACGAGCGGATTGAAGCATCCCACGCGCCACTGGTAAGCATACTCCCATCCGGCGTAAAAGTGACTGCGTAGACATCCGCGGTGTGATCGGTCAAGGTTATGAGGTGTGTCCCCGTGTCTGCATCCCACAACCGGACGGTATCGTCTTCCCCCGCACTCGCGAGGCGGCTCCCGTCAGGACTATAGGTCAGGTCATAGATATGCGATGTATGTCCAACAAGGGTCTGTTTGATCGTCCATGTGGCAGTGTCCCAGAGGTGGATAACTGCGTTCAAATCGCCACTGGCGAGTGTCTTTCCATCTGGGCTGAGCGCGACGCTGGCAACGTTATCGCGATGCGCTTCAAGCGTTTGTATTAAATCCCCCGTGGCGACATCCCAGATACGAATCGTATCGTCGCGACTCCCACTGATGAGCGTTTCACCGTCAGCACTGAAAACAAGGCTGTTAACACCTTCTGTATGACCTTCAAGTGTGTTCACGCGTTCGCCTGTTTCAAGATTCCAGAGTCCGATGGTCTTGTCTCTGCTGCCGCTGGCGAGCATCGACCCATCAGCGTTGAAAACAATGCTGCGGACGCTTCTTTCATGTCCCTCCAGGGAATGTAGGACTTCCCCTGTTTCAGGATCCCATAAGCGAACAGTGCCGTCCCAACTTCCACCGGCAATCATACTGCCATCAGGGGCATAGGTGAGTGCTGAAATACTATATCCATCTGCAGTAAAGAGTGCGATTGCTTCATCGGTTGCGGTATCATAGATCCAAACGCCGAGAGCCCCTCCAGCAGCGAGCCGTGTGCCGTCCGGTGAATACCGAATTTCATAGAGCCATCCTTTACCGAGGCGCGCCGTGGCACCTTCGGGCAGATGCCATTGCGGTGAATCTTCGGCAAAACTGTTGTAAGCGAAAAATAGCGTTGCCATACCGAGGATAGTTAATACGAAAAGAAACCTGAATTTCATAAATGCTCCTTTTGTTATTTGGGTATCAATTTTAGACCAATAGAATTGATAGGTTGCATTAAATGCTATCACAAATCCTATAGTTCGTCAAATTTTTATCTCGCAAAAGATAAAGATAATAACCACAGAAAAATTTGAATTTTTTTACTTTTTTCGGCAGTTCCAAGCAATTTTTGGATGAAAAGTCACATTCTTTTCCAATTATGCACCTTTTTAGATTAAAATTGTGTCTTTAAATATTGCAGAAGTTTTAATTCAGTGATCTCTTGTAGGAGGAATTTGTTATGAAATTTGCATGTATGTGTGCTCTTCTCAGTCTGGTCCTTGTGTGTTCAAGCATTGATCGCATCTGGGCAGAAGCACCCGAAACCCCAAAAATCGCGTTTACCTCATTTCGTGAGGGCAATCGGGACATCTACTTGATGAACCCCGATGGGACGCAGCAGGTAAAAATAACCAACCACCGCGCCAACGATGGCATGCCTGCTTGGTCCCCAACAGGCGAACAGATTCTTTTTGCATCAGACCGAGACAAGCAAAAGTTACATTGGGATATCTATCTAATGGATGCTAATGGTAGTAATGTGCAAGCCGTATTTGCAAAGTTCGCAGATAGATCCCAACCCGCGTGGTCCCCGGATGGGACACAGATTGCTTATAGACGGCGAGAACCGAGCGGGAGCCTTATTTATGTCGGGACGATTGATGGGAAACACGAGGAAAAAGTGGCAATTGGAAGTTGCCCGACTTGGTCGCCGGATGGCACGGAGATTGCCTTTGTCAGTGGTCATCCCGATCAGTGCCACATCAATATACTTAAGTTGGGCACGCGAAAACAGAAAGTAATCTTTCCACCGAAGGCACGCCCTTCGTGGATAGGAGGACGTGTGGTTTGGTCGCCACAGGGTGATAAACTCGCTTTTTCGTGGCTCCATCGGGTGCCGCTGGGGGATTTTGCTGACACACAAACCATCTACATCGTAAATCGCGATGGAACCGGCCTTGTGCAGCTTGTT
Organism: Candidatus Poribacteria bacterium; assembly: GCA_022821725.1. Classification (GTDB taxonomy): domain Bacteria; phylum Poribacteria; class WGA-4E; order WGA-4E; family WGA-3G; genus WGA-3G. Next base: position 7,513 of record JAJEDB010000007.1, read on the forward strand.
GAGGAAGCGGGGCCGCAGGCAGGCAGCCCGGTTTGGTCGCCACAAGGGGATGCCCTGCTTTATATTCACGAAGACCGTCAAGTTTTTAAAATTGGGGTAGACGATAAGCAGGTAGAACAACTGACACATATTGGCATAAATTATCTGGGAGATTGGTTTGACCCGGCGTATGCGTTGCCGGTTTCACCAAAACCCCAGTTGCTCACGACACTATGGGGGGAAGTGAAACAGGAATAGGTTGTTAGGCATAATCGACGGGAATGCTTTGATAAAAAAGTGGATATTTACCGAATTGAATCAGTTTACAAGTTTTTCCAGAAGTGTATGGTAGTTTTACTGCCACACGCTTCTACAACCTCTACATGATTAGGACTTTTGAATAATTGGAGGAAGAATACGCATGAAACGTACACCCATTTTTTCTATTCTCAGTCTGATGCTGTTGTGCGCGAATATTTGTTCGGTTTTCGCAAAAGCACCAACGACCCCTAAAATCCTGTTTACCTCTACACGCGACGGAAACAGAGAAATATACACCATGAACCCAGATGGCAGCGAACAGGTGAGACTCACACAACATCCTGGAAGTGATCTGCAAGCCGTCTGGTCACCTACAGGCGAAAAGATTCTTTTCATCTCCAATCGTGGGGGAGAGCGAGACCTTTACCTGATGGACCCAGATGGAAAAAACGTTCGACGCTTCTTCAAGAGAAAAACGAAAATTTTTAGAACCAAGCCAACATGGTCGCCAGATGGCAAACACATCGCTTATGTGAACGTGCAGTGGAATAGTCTTAATTCTGATATCCGCATTGCGCGCCTTGGGGAACAAGAGGATGAATATATTGCGACAGGCTGGGATCCCGCATGGTCGCCCGATGGCACTGAAATTGCCTACTCTGTAGACCAGCCATTCGCGTCTCAACTGACATTTATCAACGTCCAGACACGAGCGCAGGAACAACCGATACCTAAGAAAGCACTGATTTGGCAATACTATCCTTCTTGGTCTGCTGTGGGAGACAGACTTGCCTTTGCTGGGAACAAGCATCCGCTACCCCCGATCTTGGATAGGGATCTGCACAACGCTTGGAAGGCAAAGCAGACGATCTACATCGTCAATCGAGACGGCACCGGTCTCCAGCAGCTCGTTGAAGAAGCAGGTCCCTATGCCCAGTATCCAGCGATATCGCCAAATGGAGATGAAGTTCTCTATACACAGGAAATTAAGGGCCGCTTCCAAGTCTTCAAAGTCAACGTGAATAGCGGGATTCGGACACAATTGACGCATGTTGTCGGTCTCTCTCTTCTCCAAGCCAATGCTGGGGGGGATTGGTTTGATCCAGCGTATGCGTTGCCGGTTTCACCACAACCGCAGTTGTTGAGCACAGTATGGGGAGAACTGAAAAGGAAATAGGTTTTGTGGTATAATCGACGTGGAACGCTTCGATACAAAAGCGGATATTTACCCAACTTCTCCGCGATTCATTCCCGTTCAGGAGGTATTTTTATGAAATATAAGGTCCGGTTTCTCTTTTATTTGCTCGGTGTATCTGTGTTGTGTTTGAAAGTATGTGCTGTTTTCGCAAAGGCACCCGACACACCGAAAATCGTCTTTGCTGCGTGGCACGGCGACGGTCCCCGGGACATCTATCTGATGAATCCGGATGGAACCGAGCAAGTCAACATTACCAATCACCGCGCAGATGATGTCTCACCCATCTGGTCACCAACAGGCGAACACATCCTCTTCGTCTCCGATCGAGATGGTCCTCGCGACCTGTATCTCATGGATCCGGATGGTGCCAATGTGCGGCGCGTTTTTGCAAAATCGGCAACGAGAAGCGGACCAACGTGGGGTCCCGATGAAAAACAGATTGTCTACAATCACGGACCCCCCGGGAACAGTTTCATATACATCGGCACAATAGATAGTAAAAAAGAAGAGCGTGTGGCAATTGGCGGGCAGCCCACTTGGTCTCCAGACGGCACGCAAATCGTCTTTCGCAGCGGTGCCTTGAACAAACCGAGACGTTTTAGTTTGCTCAATGTCAAAACGCAAAGAGTCAAGTTCTTCCCTTTCCCCAAGGAACCAAAGTGGGTTCGGGGTCCCGCATGGTCTCCGCTTGGTGATAAACTTGCCTTTTCTTGGTATAATCGCGTTGAGGTTCGGTTAGAAGATTTCAGATTGGAAACGATCTATATTGTGAATCGTGATGGCACCGGTCTTCAGCAGGTGATTGAAGAAGGGAAAAGAGCCACCGCCCCGGTATGGTCCCCGAATGGGAGCGAACTCCTTTACAATGCCGTTGATGCCAACACAGACCTGCAAATCTACAAGATTAATTTGGACACAGAGGTGTCGGTCCAACTTACAGCTGGACCGTCTTGGAATTATGTAGGAGATTGGTTTGATCCGGCGTTTGCGTTACCGGTTTCGCCGCAACCCCAGCTGCTCACGACGACCTGGGGAGAGGTAAAGAAAGGGAACTGAAGCCCATCTTTCATAGGAGTCTATAATGCAAGAGAAACGTCTGTTTGTCTTATGTGTCCTAAGTGTCGTCCTATTATGCACAAGCATTTGTCCACTTTTCGCCAAAGCACCGACAACTCCTAAAATTCTGTTTACCTCCGTCCAAGACAGAAATTACGGTGTCTCTCTCATGAATCCTGATGGATCTGATCAAGTAAACTTAACACATCACCGCGCAAATGACCTGAACGCTATCTGGTCCCCGACAGGGGAGCAGATCCTTTTCGTCTCCGATCGCGATGGTGTTCGAGATCTCTACCTGATGGACGCAGACGGATCCAACGTCCGGCGCGTCTTCAAGAAAGAAGCGGATAGACGATATCCGAGTTGGTCTCCCGATGGTAAACAGATTACTTACACGCACATGCTTTGGGACAAGGATAGATACCCTCTCTACATCGCAACCCTTGGAGAGCAGGAAGAGGAGGCACTGGGTGTAAATGGACTTTTTCCGGTATGGTCGCCGGATGGCACGGAAATCGCTTGCACCGTAAGGGGTCGAATTACATTTATCAACGTCCAGACAGGAAAACAGAAGCGACTTCTCCCTCGAAAAGCAGCAGGTTATCAAATGAGAGCGTCTTGGTCAGCTATAGGGGACACACTCGCCTTTTCTTGGAATAAGAATCTGCTACCGGCAGACCGCAAACCCCGTGATCCGTTTCCGCCCGGATGGGCTGAGAAGCAGACAATCTACATTGTCAACCGTGATGGCACCGGTCTCCGACAACTTGTTGATGAAGCGGGTCCCAAAGCACAGGAGCCAGCGTTATCGCCAAATGGGGATACAGTGCTTTATACGCAGAAAATTAAGGGTTTTCTGCAGATCTTCAAAGTTGATGTGAACAGCGGTGTTCGGACGCAGTTGACGCACATTGGTCCAAGGAACCTTGGTGGAGATTGGTTCGATCCGGCGTATGCGTTGCCGGTTTCGCCGCAACCTCAATTGCTCACGACGCTATGGGGAGAACTGAAAAGGAAATAGGTTTTGTGGTATAATCGACGTGGAACACTTCGATATAACAGTAGGACTTACGTAATTTTCCCATAAAACGCTACAGATTGCGCTATGGGTGAGGTTAGGAGGGAAACCCCCTATCAAAAACACCTCACCAGCAAGGGAGCTGCGTCAGTCCTGAACAGTAGATGTTTCCCCAACTTCTCCGTGATTCATTCCCGTTCAGGAGGTATTCTTATGAAATATAAGGTCCGGTTTCTCTTTTATTTGCTCGGTGTATCTGTGTTGTGTTTAAAAGTGTGTGCTGTTTTCGCAAAGGCACCCGATACGGCAAAAATTGTGTTTGGCAAAGCCATAGGAAAGACCCGGGACATCTATCTCATGAATCCTGATGGCAGCGAGCAGGTGAATCTAACGAACCATCGCGCAGACGATATCTCTCCTGTTTGGTCGCCAACGGGTGAACACATCCTTTTCGCGTCCAATCGTGAGCAGAAGGCATGGGGGACTTGGGATTTGTATCTCATGGAACCAGATGGCTCTAATGCTCGAAAAGTTTTCGACAAATTTGCGCTAAGAAGTGGCCCAGTATGGTCTCCGGATGGTAAACGCATCGCCTATCATTACGGAGAAATTGGAAACGATTTGCTCTATATTGGCACCATTGATGGAAAAACGGAAGAACGCGTGGCGATTGGATGCTGTCCAGCATGGTCGCCCGATGGCACAGAAATCATCTTTCGCAGCGGTGCCTTGAACAAACCGAGACGTTTCAGTTTACTCAAGGTGCGAACGAACAGACAAACATTCTTTCCTTTTCCCAAGGAACCCAAGTGGGTTCGGTATCCTGATTGGTCTCCGCGTGGTGATAAACTTGCCTTTTCTTGGAACAATCGCGATGAACCTCGGCGTGAGGATTTCGTTTTACAGACGGTCTATATTGTGAATCGTGATGGCACCGGTCTTCAGCAGATTATTGAAGAAGGTCAAGCAGCCGGCACCTCGGTATGGTCTCCGAAGGGGAACGAACTCCTTTACAATGCCATTGATGCCAACAATGACCTGCAAATCTACAAAATTAGTTTGGACACAGGGGTATCCGTCCAACTGACCGATGGCGAGTCTTGGAGTTATTTAGGAGATTGGTTTGATCCGGCGTATGCGTTGCCGGTTTCACCGCAACCGCAGTTGCTCACGACGACCTGGGGAGAGGTAAAGAAAGGGAACTGAAGCCCATCTTTCACAGGAATCTATAATGCAAGAGAAACGTCTGTTTGTTTTATGTGTCCTAAGTGTCGTCCTATTATGCACAAGCATTTGTCCACTTTTCGCCAAAGCACCGACAACTCCGAAAATTCTGTTTACCTCAGCGCGAGATGACAATTACGAAGTTTACATCATGAATCCTGATGGCAGTGAGCAAATGAACCTAACGCAACATCCCGCAAATGACGTGGGTGCTGTCTGGTCCCCCACAGGTGAACAGATCCTTTTCGTCTCCGATCGCGATGGGGTTCGAGATCTTCACCTGATGGACGCAGATGGATCCAACGTCAGGCGCGTCTTTAAGAAAGAAGCGAATAGACACTACCCGAGTTGGTCTCCCGATAATAAGCAGATTGCTTACACGCACATGCGCTGGGACAAGAACAGGTTCCCTATCTACATCGCAACCCTTGCAGAGCAGGAAGAGGAAGAACTCGGTGTGGATGGCATTTTTCCTGTATGGTCGCCGGATGGGACAGAAATCGCCTGCACCATTAGGGGTCTCATTACATTAATCAACGTTCGCAAGGGAAATCAGAAACAACCCATACGCAGGAAAGCGATGTACTGGCAACTCGAACCGGACTGGTCTACCGCCGGGGATAAATTTGTCCTTTCTGGGAATAAGAATCTGCTACCGGCAGATCGCAAACCCCGAGATCCCTTTCCGCCCGGATGGATTGATAAACAGACAATCTACATTGTCAACCGTGATGGCACCGATCTCCGACAACTCGTTGGTGAAGCCGGACCCAAGGCACAGTATCCAGCGTTATCGCCAAATGGTGATACAGTCCTTTATACACAAGAAATTAACGGAGAGTTCCAAATTCTCAAACTTGATATAAACAGTGACGTTCAAACGCAGCTGACACATATTGACTGGAATTTTGGCGGAGATTGGTTCGATCCGGCGTATGCATTGCCGGTTTCACCACAACCGCAGTTACTTACTACAATATGGGGAGAACTCAAACGGGAATAAGTTTTGTAGCATAACCAATGTGGAACACTTCGATACAACAGTGGATATTTACTCAACTTCTCCGCGATTCATTCCCGTTCAGGAGGTATTCTTATGAAATATAAGGTCCGGTTTCTCTTTTATTTGCTCGGTGTCGCCGTGCTGTGCTTGAAAGTGTGTGCTGTTTTCGCAAAGGCACCCGATACACCGAAAATCGTCTTCTCGGGAAACCGCGAACTGCTTGAGAATCGGGACATCTACCTCATGGATACTGATGGGCAAGGGGTCGTCAATCTGACCAATCATCCCGCAGATGATGTGCAGCCTGTCTTCTCACCTACCGGCGAACAGATTCTTTTCTGTTCAGACCGAGATAGATCTCCATTCAGCTTCGACCTGTATCTGATGAATGCAGATGGTTCAGATGTAAGACGTGTTTTTCCAAAATCCCAAGAGAGATTCACACCGACATGGTCGCCTGACGGAAAGCAGATTGCCTACGTCCGCTCAAAACTCGGTGTGCCCTCCCTTTATATCGCGCCAGTAGATGGGAAAAGGGAGGATCGCGTTATAATTGGTATCACGCCCGTTTGGTCTCCCGATGGAAAGGAGATCGCCTTTATCAATCGTAGATTGAAGCATCCTCGATACATTACAATTCTCAATGTTCGGACGAGCCGCGCAAAATTCTTTTTTCCGCCTGATGCGCCAGCCTGGCTGCGACATCCGGCGTGGTCTCCTGATGGCGACAAAATCGCGTTCACATGGATGCGCGTTGAACCTAAGCTTGAGAACGTTAATAAGGAAGCTCTCTATATTATAAATCGAGATGGAACGGGACTTCATCAACGGATTGACGAAGCAGGACCGCCGGTTAACCGTCCAGTGTGGTCTCCAGCAGGGGATGAACTCGTTTATCAGCGTCCAGATAAGGACTTCAAACACGTGCATATTTTCAAAATGTCAGTAGTCGGAGGACTTCCTACGCAGCTGACGGATATGACGGTCTGGAACAGTCTCGGAGATTGGTTCGATCCGGCGTATGCGTTGCCGGTTTCGCCGCAACCGCAGTTGCTTACCACAATATGGGCAAAGATGAAAAAGGAATGAGAGTTTCGTTAGAATTCCCCGGAGATGGAGATGCGTTGTGAGCCGCCGAGGGTGTGGGTATTGAAGGCGTAGTTGACAAAAAACGACATGGCATTTATCCCCAATCGGAGTCCAGCCCCTGCAGAGAGTCCATGTCCATTCCAGCCCCCCCGGAGTGCGAGGGTATTGAAGAGCCAGTATTCCGCACCGACGCGTAGAAGCATCCCGCCGCCAGCACCCCCTACCTCCAGATCGGCTTGGTCGGTTTCAAAATCCGCGCCAATTGCCCCTTTACCGAGACGTGGAACGGCAAAGTGGTAAGCCGTGCCGAATCGGAGTCGGCGCGTGCGGGTGAATGTCGGTGTGTCGGCAGTATCCCAACGGACTTGGGTCCCCGTTGCATCTAATAACATTGCCCCGACACGCAACCCCTTGTAAGGTTCCGCAATCAGACCGATGTCAATACCGAAACCGGTGCCACTGTTCTGAAAGATGGATTGGTTGAGGAGCTTGAGGTTGCCACCGACAGCCGCCATGGGGTGGACTTGACGGGCATAAGAGATGAGCAGTGCGTTATCGGTGTTGCTGAAATACTCGGCAACTTCAGGTTTGTCGATATAAGGTTCGCCGTCCTCTTTGATACCGTTGCCATTTTTATCCTGAAAATCGCCGAGGAACCCGTTATTGTTGACATCGATGAAAGTCGTGCGCGGTATATCGTCAACGCCGAGCCGGATCCAACTCAATCCGATGCTGCCGATATCCTCGATTTGATAGACGTAGTTGACGAAGTTGTAGGTGACTAAACCTCTGGTGAGCCATCCCCCGTCTCCAGTGCTAAAGGTATCGGAATACATCGCCGAGAAACTGTGTTTCTTGACTTTGGTCAACCCAGCGGGATTCCAGTAAGTCGCGGTTGCGTCATCGGCGACGGCAACGAATGCGCCGCCCATTCCCAAGGCACGGGCACCTACGCCGTGGCTGAGAAATTCGGCGGCGTGCGCGCCTTCGTCTGCTGCGCTCGCAACTGTGGGGGGTCCGAGGCTCAGTATTAGGATAAGCAGATAGATAGATCGGTTTGTTGTCATAATTTATAGTAAAGTTTAGAATTAATGATACATGTTTATGACATCGTCTATGGATATATCGGTGTTGTATTCACGGAGACGTTTGATATTTGCAAAGTCGTGTTCAATCGGATTGTAGTCGGGTGAATAAGGCGGTAAAAA
>JAJEDB010000070.1 GCA_022821725.1 Candidatus Poribacteria bacterium
GTGCTAATGATACACTAAACATTGGTATTCTCTCCTATGAAACTCATCATAACTTTTTTAGGAAAGGATACCAACTTTCACACTTTTCCTCAACAGACTTTTTCACCTTATCTCTTTGACAAAAACTTTACACACCCATCCGTTCATCCGTTCAAAGAATTCTTGTTGACCGCTAAACGCAATTTGTGCTATACTATAGCAATATCCACAACACAGAATCGCAGACTTACCATGGCCACAGTCCGACTCGAAAACATTACAAAACGGTTCGGCGACCTCATCGCCCTCGACGACATCAACCTCGATATCCGAGACGAGGAATTCTTTGTGCTCCTCGGTCAAACGGGGGCAGGCAAAACGACGACGCTTCGGTGTATCGCCGGATTGGATACACCCGAAGAAGGCACGATCTATCTCGACGATGTGAGCGTCAACGAGAAAACTCCCGCGGAACGCGATGTCGCCTTCGTCTTCCAATCGCATATCCTCTATCCACACCTCAGCGTTTACGAGAACATGGCGTTCCCCCTGCATCCGAGAAAACTCTCCGAAGAAGAGATTGACCGGCGCGTCAGAGATATTGCCCAAATGCTGCATATCGAACATCTGCTCCTCCGAACACCCAACCAGTTGAGCGGCGGTGAGACGCAACGCGTTGGACTCGGACGCGCAATGGTGCGGCGTCCCCAAGTCTTCCTTATGGACGAACCGATCTCCAATCTCGATGCGAAACTCCGGACCGAGATGCGCGCTGAAATCCGTTGGCGGCAACGTGAACTCGGTACAACCACCTTCTATGTGACACACGACCAGATCGAAGCGATGTCAATGGCAGATAGGATCGCCGTCCTCGAAGCCGGCAGAATCCAGCAATTGGGAACACCCGCTGACATCTATAATCACCCTACCAACCTATTTGTCGCCGGTTTCATCGGGAATCCGAGCATGAATTGCATTCCGTGCGACATCTCCAGCACGAATGGCGAACTCCTTATGACGTTAGCGAACCATCTCGCCGGAGGTCATTCAGTTGCAATTCAGGACCCCAAGATCGCTAAAGTTGTAAACGACAACGCGCCAGACCGAGATCTTATCTTCGGCACGCACGCTGAAGATGTTATCGTGAGTCATCAGTCAATCCCCAATGCGTTTCAGGCGGAAGTCTATAGCAGTGAACCCCTCGGTGCAGAAACAATCGTCGAATTGACACTCGGAACGGATACATCCGGCGCACACACGATTCTGAAAGCCTCCACAGCACCGAACTTTGAAGCGGAAATCGGACAGCACCTCTACGTCGCGTTTGTTCCAGACCGGATGCATTTTTTCGATAAAAATAGTGGTGAGGCACTTTTAAAAAAATGAATTGGCGACTTAAACTCTTTAATCTTATCCCAAATTTTCTCAAACGTGTCGGCTGCCAACTCTTACGCCGATTCGGATACGACCCCGACGCGTGGTTAGAAAATTTTCTCAGAGAACACAAAGGAGACGCATAAGTGAAAGGCGGAGATATAATCATTGAATGTTTGAAAGCACAAGGCGTTTCGGCGGTTTTCGGGATGCCCGGCACCCAAAACATCCAAATCTACGATGCCCTACTGCGACGCGGCGAAGGCACGATCGACCACTACCTCGTCCGACATGAATATGCAGCGACACAGATGGCGGACGGCTTTGCGCGCGCAACAGGTGAACCCGGTGTCGCTATCACCGTGCCGGGACCGGGTGCCAGTAACGCCTCGACGGGGATTTTAGAGGCATTCACGGATTGCGCGCCTGTCCTGCTGATTACGGGACAGAGCGATTCCAGTCTCTACAGTAAACATCCGAGCAAGATGTTCCACGGCTTGGATCAGATGCGGTTTTTCGAGTCGATTACCAAATACTGCGCGATCGCACACACCGTCGCTGAGATTCCTGTCGTCATCGAAAACGCCTTTAAAGCGATGCGTACTGGGAGACCGGGACCCACCATGCTGGAATTCCCGATGGATGTCGTCACCGGAGACGGAGATGTCCGAATCCCACCGCGGGTCGAACGCCCTGAATTATCCCCCCCCGACGAGGCATCCCTGAGCACCGCGGTCGAAACAATCCGCAACGCCAAGATGCCCCTGATTTTCGCCGGTTCCGCCGTCTTTCACTCAAACGCCCGGAACGAATTGCGTCTCCTCGCTGAAAAACTGAATGCCCCCGTCATTGTTACCCGTAATGCAAAAGGCGTTTTATCCGAAGACCATCCGTTGGCACTCCAAATTTGCTACGGCTACCTCGGACGCGAGGCACTCCAACGGACGGATTGTTTAATCGGCATCGGACCGCGGTTTACCTCTATTGATACCCGAAATTGGAGTCTGGAACTCCCGCAACCCTTCATCCAAATAGACGAAGATGCCGATGAGATCGGGCTTGAATATCCGTGCGATATAGGTGTGGTCGGTGATCTGAAACTGACGTTGCAGGCACTCATTGAGGACGTTGCCCCCGGTGAAAACGGGTGGGATGAGACACTGACGCAACTCCGAAAGGCGTTCGATGCCCAACCCCCGTTGCCGGTCATTCATGAACTACAGGACGTGCTACCACGAGATACCATCTACGCTATTGATGTCCATGCGCTCGGTTACGCCTCTTTCGGTGAATTTCCGATCTACGATCCGAGGACGTTCCTCTATCCGAATATTGGGGTCGCATTGGGACATGCGTATCCTGCGGCGATCGGTGCGAAGGTCGCCTATCCCGATCGACCTGTCATCTGTTTCAGTGGTGACGGCGGGTTCCTGATGGGAGCCGTGGAAATGGCGACTGCCATGAAATACGGTATCAATGTCGTTGCGATTGTGGTGAACGACGGGGCATTGTCAGCGATTAAGGGGTCTCAACAGAAAGGGTGTGAAGGACGCACAATCGACACGGATCTGCTCAATCCGAATTTCGTCGAATTCGCAAAGTCTTTCGGTGCGTATGCCGAGCGGGTCGAGAATTTGGGAGACTTCAAGGACACGTTACGGGATGCCCTCGCTGCCGAAAAACCCGCACTCATCGAAGTGATGCTACAGGATCGGCAGGACGACATCGTCAACGTCATCGGATGGCTGATGTCCGAACCGCTCCGAAAAACGGCTTTTTAATACTCACCGCGGGCGTTCCAGCCGGGATATTGTTCTTCTAACGCCTGAAGTGTTTGCGGCGTATAGTATGGATGTCCAGCCGGTGGGAACCGAAAAACCTCGCGCTCTGCCGCTGTCAGCGTGCCGATGAATTTCGAGAACGTCGGATTTCGACCTTTGTCTGTGTAGTGCCGAAAGCCTTCCCAGTAGTGGTCTGCCCGTCCTAAGCCGAATCCCCATGTGAAGCGTTGTCCATCTTCCCGCAGATAATCGCTTGCTGAGTGCAGCGTATAGTTGTTGAAGATACAGACAGTTCCGCCTTTACAAACAAGAGGTTCATATTTAGAGGTATCCCGCCCGTACTCCTTCGCGAGGAGTCTCAGCGGTGCTTGGTCTGCGTCAACATCCTCAAGGTGTACCCAAAAACCGATTTGTCCGAATTCACGAGCATTCTCGGACTGTGGTAGCAGTGAGTTGTTGCCGTTATCAATGTGCAAATTGCTCGGATCGCTATCGACACCGGGTCCCTTAAATCCAGGGTAGCGTGCAATCATACATCCAGCCCGGTAGTGGATATGCTCCGTTTTCAGAAACTTACGGGCGAATTCCCATGCGTCGTGGTCCACGATCGCACGTAATAAAGCCATTTCAGCGGGCGGGAATTCGGTCAAAGTCGCTCTACCGGGGGGCGGGTCATCCTTAACTTCTTCCCATGTCGGGAGTACACGGCGTTGGGCAGCCTGCATCTCCGCAAGTTGATCCCCTGAATAGTAGTCGGGTACAATTAGGTAGCCTTTCGCTAAGAGTTCATCAAGCTGAGCATCGGTAAATTTCTTAGGCATCTTGACCTCCACTGGAGAGATAAGGCGAGTTTGGACAGGAACAGGTTAAAAATTTTTGCTGACGGACCTTGACAACCAAAATGAATGGCGAAGCCCGTCAGCAAAATTGAGAACTCCCCCAGACGGACTCGAACCGCCGACACGATGGTTAACAGCCATCTGCTCTACCAACTGAGCTATGGGGGATTGTTAATGTAATTATACACTATTTCACCCGCAATTGCAAATTAAATTCAAAATTTTTTACCGGTTTTTCTGAAAAGGGTGTTTTGCTACACATGTCTCCTTTTTAAAAATCTCCGTAAATCCAATTTACCCTGAGAAAACCCCCAAAGGATCCCGACAGCGAACCATACCCAGAAACCTTTGATTCCAATTTGCAAAGCAAAACCGTAAACCTCGCCTGCCCTACCCCCGTAGCGTCCCTCTCTGGGCGGTCCTGAATCGTAGAAATAATCGGTCATATCCCTCGGAATCCGCACATCCATGATGATATGAAAAAGATATGCTACAACGAAAGACCATACATAGCCTACAACGTACCCCAGCAGAACTCTCAGCAACAGAATTCCTATAAACCGGAGGCTGGCTTTGAGTTTCTGCATGAACATAGTTGCCACCCCTCAGCGAAATTCGGATATTAAACGCGTAGGTGTTTTTATTATCAAACTCACGTTAGTTTTTAAGGATGCTGTTGCCTTAGCCGTTTCCACAGATTCAATTTACCCTGAGAGAAACCCCAGATAACTCCGACGGCGAGGCATATCCAGGCACCTGGCCATGCTACAATATCAACAATATTGTAGGCTGATGCACTCAGACGCTCGTACCGTTGTGCGGCTTCTGCTATACTATGGTAGCTACCATCTATATCTTGATAAGCGAGTTTTTCTACTATCCAAAACATGTTGCGAGAGATAAAAGCGACGAAAGCGAGCCATAAGACGCCCGCGACAAAGCCCAGTAGAACCCTCATCGACAGAATTCCGAGAAACTGAACGCTGGCTATGAGCTTCTGCGTAAACATAGTTTCTACCTCCTTGGAAGTTTAAAAGAATCATGTCTGGTATTAGGTATAGATTTTAATTTCTTCAGGGTTCACTGCAACGATACGGGAAATGCGTTCGAGTTCGTCTTCAGACAGCACTTGCACAATGTCTTCCCAGACCCGGTCTTCCCGTTCTGAGCGTTTGTATTCATGGATGTCAAATTTACGGCTGATGACAAGAATACGGATGTGTTCATCCCCGTCGTTGAAGACATCAATGAAATAGTCGGGTTCCGGGAAAGAGCCTGCTCTAAGCGTGTCGTAAATTTTTTGCTTTAACGTTTCGCATGCCACACTTCTACCTCAATTATTGCAAAATGACTTCTTCAGGAGCAACACCGATAGAAAGGAATACGTGTCCCCATTCCTCTTGGGAGAGGTGCTTTGTCAACTCGTTCCAGATGATATCGACCCTGTCTCCCATGGTGTGTCCATTGAATTTTCGGCTAACGATGACAATGTGAACATGATCCGCAGAACCGTCGGAAACATCAACAAAATCCTTGGCATCTCTGAAGTATCCGCCTCTAAGCGTATCATGAATTTTCTGCTTTAATATTTCGCATGCCATTCTGTAAATTCTCCATTAGAGGTTATTGTTTACCCACTGCATGAAACTTTCAATAGAAGTCATAAACTCAGTTGCCTCTCTACGATGAGTTGACTTGGATGTATAACGCCAGTTTGGTGTCCATTGGTTGACTTTGTTAAACAAGGGTAACATCTCACGATTGCGTATTAACCGGTTATAGCCTGGAGTCAACCTTAGCAAATCTTCCAGTTGGTGTGTAAAGACTGTGCGGTTTGTAGGTAGTATAGAACGTTGCCGAAGTAGATCTTCGAGTTCACGCAAATTTTTGCAATCATAGATGTACATCAATTTCGTTTTCAAGAGGCATTCCACGGCGTAGCCTGCCATGTACATCGCGCCTCGCCACCGAGAGGCATTGAGAAGTGCTTGTGCATCCGCCAAGCGTTGACGACTAGCTGCAGCAAGTTCACTGATTCCATTGTGTAAATTACGGTTCATAAGATCAAGAACCATCCACAGCTCGTTTTGCCTCGTGCAATTCACGCTCTAAGCGAGATTTTTCGCTCGGGTTGCGAATTCTCGCAATCTTCTCTTCTGCTTCCTTAATCTCGGTGGGATTGCGAAGGACTGCTACTGCCCCAGGCTTCCGCCATTTCCGCTGAGATTTTGGAGACTTCGCATGACTCTCAGAATAACTATGGGATTCTGTATATACTTCGTTTGAGAAAACGCTGTCTTCGGATAGCGAATCGGAGATATTGAATTCCTATATTCTCGGTAGAAAGACTTCATTGAACTTTTTATGGAATTTTTCAAGTTTTGAGATAACCCATTCGTACTGGTTTTGCCAGTCTGATTCATCTGTCGGATCAATGATATCCTTACGTAAGGATATCCTGCTCTCCCTACGCTGAGGTAATTTCTCCCATTCAAGAGATTCACGAAACTCCTGCTCAATTTCTTTCCGCTGTTTCTCGAGGGTGTAAAAATTTTGTTTTGACATATAAAGCCGGATGGCAATTTCCCTATTGTCCCTGCCCAACCATACGTTCATGTTAAAGCCAGTAAGAGCTATCAAACTTCTGCCGCTCATGTCAAGAGTAAGTGCTTTTTACGAGTTTTGATATAAAGTTGACCGAAACAGATTTCAGATTCATGGCGAACTCACAGATTGCGATGTATCCTGCGAGAAACTTTTTATGAACACCGCGAAACGGGCGCAGAAA
>JAJEDB010000026.1 GCA_022821725.1 Candidatus Poribacteria bacterium
TTTCTGCGCCCGTTTCGCGGTGTTCATAAAAAGTTTCTCGCAGGATACATCGCAATCTGTGAGTTCGCCATGAATCTGAAATCTGTTTCGGTCAACTTTATATCAAAACTCGTAAAAAGCACTTACTCTTGACATGAGCGATTCTTTTTTAGGCGATTACTGAGACAGGCACCCTGTGGATAACATTTCCGAGGTAGCCTTTCGGGTTCCAGGGCTGTGTGAAAGGCTGCGCGGCACCCGTCTCGTCGGAGGCGCGTGCCCATATTTCATAATAACCTCTGTTTGCGAAGGTGAGCTCGGTTTCCCAATGATACCACGCGTATCTGTTTGATGGCGGAATCAATCGGGCTTCTTGCCATTGCAAACCGAAATCTGTAGAGACAACGACCCTATCCACCTGATTTTCGCCTGCCCATGCATGTCCCCTCACCTTTACAGGAACGCCTACCCCAAATTCCAGATGCGGTTCGGGACGGGTGATGAGCGACTTCACCTGCCATGCGGTCGCAACGCGCATATCCTCGACTGGGGGATTATCTCCGGGTGCTATCGGGTAAGCGGGGATGCGATAGGAATAGCCGCTCATTTTTTCGGAGTCGTGAACTTGATCCCGCACCCAGATACGGTTGAGCCATTTTTGCATGGCACTGCCGATCCACCCAGGCACAATCAACCTCGCAGGGAATCCGTGGGCTGCTGGCAAGGTTTCTCCATTCATCTTAAGCGCGATGAGTGTGTGTTCATCCATCGCTTTCTCAATGGGAATCCCGCGTGAGAAAGGTTCGCTGCCATCAGCGGGAATATCTTCGCCATAGTTTCCGGTATAGACAGCACTGGATTTCAAACCCGCGGCTTGCAGAACATCGCGCAAGCGGACACCCGTCCATTCGCTACAAGCGATTGCCCCTCGTTGCCATGGGGTTCCACTCACCTTCGGTTCAAACAGATGTCTCCCGTTCCCTGCACATTCCAATACGACTTCCAGGGTGACCTGCGGAAAACTCGCAAGGTCCTCCATTGAGAGTGCCAGTGCTTTATGGACTTCGCCATCTATGACCAATTGCCATCCACGGAGATCTTGTCTTACCGCTCGCTCTGGAATGCCGCTGTTATTGCGGACGAAATGTCGCGCGGTTGGGGTAACGTCGTCGTTGAGGCGGTGCGGCGCGAACTCACCGTTGAAAGGATTCTGCGAATGGACGAGCATGTCCGACTTCGGGAGTCCTGCTTCTTGTGCTTCCACCAAGACAATCGGTGCGAGTCCTCTACCGAACAAACCTCGGTCAACGGCTTCACATCCTGCTCCAAACATTCCCAAACTCGCGAGGAGTGCTCCCTTGCCTATTTTGGCAAGAAAATCCCGCCTCGTTGGGTCAGGAACAATTTCAAGTCCACCTGTAGAATTGGATTTGTACGCTGTTTTTTCCATGATTGTGGTCTGTTCTTTTTCATTTTTACAAAGCACTGCCAAAGAAATCAGGTAACCTATTCAAATAATCCTACATTGGGTTCGCCGCGATAGAGGACCACGCGATACTGCAACTTCAAGGTTTCATCGGATGCAAGATGGAGCGGCTCGTAGTAAACGAGTGAAGGATGGATTAAACAGTAATTCTCTCGGTTGCGTACCCACCACGTCGTCGGATACCGAGGATTATCGGGATGGTCAACAATGGCAACCCCATAAGTTTTGTCGTCAGTGGGATGTTGTGAAGTGAAACTGCACCAACGGCTCTGTGTGCCGAAGATGTCCATGGGTTCAGTGCGTCCATCGGCATCCAACAGGTTGCCCGGTGTGATGATATTGTCAAATCGGATCGCCATACCGCTGTAGAATCTGCCGTCTGCTCCGGGTTCGCCGCGTCGCAGATCCAAAACGACTTCTCGCTCGTTCGGACGCAACGTCAATGATACGGAAATCTGCATCATATCGGCTGTAGGTGGATGAACGGTTGTCTCTCGTTCTTCGGTTAGATGCGTCGTGCCTTGCCAATCTATCCACGCGTTCTCCGTCGTTAAACTCGCACTGTCGGCATCTGCATTTTGTGAAACAACCCGCTGATGGACGATTTTACCGAAACCGGTCGGATCGCTACCGGGTGTAGGCTGTTCCCAGAAATTGACTTCGTTGACCTTTTTCCACGCCACCCATAGACCTTGGTGATGTACATGGTCACCGGGTTCATTCATCGTGAGCGGTGGCGCACCGGGTAGATTTAATGGGTGGCAAAAGGGACGGTTGCCGTCTTCAGGAAAATGGTAACCTAAGACCTCTTGTCCGTCCCAAGCAATGGTTAAGCTGTGTTGTGTCTGTGAAAGTGAAAACATTTTTTAATTATACCTTGCGGAGAAATCAAGTGGTTCGGGCTTTGACGCTTTTCACTCAAGACCCGTCCTCCATTACATTACCGACTTAACGCCTTGTGCTAATTAGATTTTTTATAGACCTGTGTTTATGCGAGGATGAGGTCTTTGAGTTTCATCAAAGGGCGTCCGAGACACTGATTCAGGAAAACACCGAGCAGACACGCCCCGAACTTATTGCTCATCCGGGT
>JAJEDB010000145.1 GCA_022821725.1 Candidatus Poribacteria bacterium
TTTCTGCGCCCGTTTCGCGGTGTTCATAAAAAGTTTCTCGCAGGATACATCGCAATCTGTGAGTTCGCCATGAATCTGAAATCTGTTTCGGTCAACTTTATATCAAAACTCGTAAAAAGCACTTACTCTTGACATGAGCGACATTCTTTTTTGTATATCCGCCTGCGTGTTTTTGCAATGTAATACATTGTCCCGCAAGTCCATACGCGACTTGCGCTACGGATTTAGTTTGTCCGTAGACTAAATCCAGTCTATTCCCAGACTAAATCCGGTATTTCTGCGTATTGTTGCAGGCTGTGTTTTTGCTGTGAAATCCCATAGACGGCTATCTGTGTAGAATCATTGTGAATAGGAATATCTGAATATGGTATCATAAATTGAAACGACTGTCTACTGATATCCTTTTTCCGTAGGAGCGAACCCTGCTCGCGATCCATGCTAACTCAGAAAAAATGATAGTATAAAATATTAACTTGACAAAACTTAACAAAAATTAGTATAATTTAATGGAGAACTTACTAAACCTAAAAAAGGAAGGTGAATATGAAGACTCGTGGACATAAATTTGGTGGGAATTGGACGGAACAAAAACTGGAATATCTGGGAGAGTACTTACACGCCTATACAACAATTATGAGCAATTACTCATTTCATTTTGCTTACATAGACGCATTCGCTGGGACGGGATACCGTGAGCTGCAACATGAAGAAAACGCGGATCAGATTATGTTATCTAACCTCATTTCTGAGGAAACCCAAGAGTTTTTAGATGGTTCTGCCCGTATTGCCTTACAAGTGAAATACCCTTTCAAGGAGTACGTTTTTATTGAAAAAAACAAAAATAGATTTTCTGAATTAAAAAAGCTTAGGGAAGAATTTCCAAAACAGCTAATCAAATTTATCAACAAGGATGCGAACGATTACTTGATAAATTGGTGTGATGAAACAGACTGGAGATCTAACAGAGCACTAGTATTTCTCGACCCCTATGGGATGCAAGTAAGGTGGGAAACAATAAGTGCAATTGCAGAAACTGCAGCTATTGATTTATGGATACTTTTCCCACTTGGGACTATAAATCGGTTACTGGAAAATCATGGGCAGATTAGTTTGGCTAGGCAAAGGGCACTTGACCGTTTTTTTGGCGATCCTGATTGGCGAAAGGTATTCTACCCGCTGACTGAAATTCCGCTTACTCAAGAAACAAGTCGACAAAAATCAGATGATATTTTCGCGGAAATTGGGAAATATTTCATCAAGCGGTTACAAAGTGTATTTGTAGGGGTTGCTGATAATCCCCTTCCTCTCTACAATTCAAAAAATGTTCCGCTATATTTATTCTGTTTTGCAGCTGGAAATCCAAAAGGAGCATCCACAGCAGTTGATATTGCCCAATATATTCTAGATCCAGCGAGAGTTTTAAGAAAGTTACAAAAAACCAGTTCAAAGGCGGAACAGTTAGAATTTCTGTAATGCCCTATTAATTTGATATACTCCATATCGCTCTGGTAGAGTGGCTGACTGTTATATGAGTAAAACAAGACTAACTAAGTTGATTTGGTATAGGAGGCAAACCAATGGCAGCCCAATCCTCGAAAATTGAGTGGACAGAATCTACATGGAATCCTGTGCGCGGGTGCACCCGTGTTTCAGAAGGCTGTCGATTCTGTTACGCTGAACGGATAGCAGCACGGTTTTCGGGCAAAGGTATGGCTTATGAAGGTTTGGCTGAGAATACCGAAGCAGGACCACGGTGGACAAAAGAAGTGCGCCCTGTTCCGAAATTGCTTAACGAACCGCTGAAGTGGAAAACACCGCGTCGGATTTTTGTCAACTCCATGAGCGACCTGTTTCATGAGAAAATCGAATTGTCCTACATTCAGAAAGTTTTTTCTGTAATGGAAAAGGCACATTGGCACCAATTCCAAGTCTTAACGAAGCGATCCGAACGACTACTGGAATTCAGTCCGAAGTTGCCATGGCCCTCGAATGTCTGGATGGGGGTTAGCGTTGAGGACAATCGAGTGACACATCGAATTGACGCGCTCCGCCAAACCAGCGCGCAAATCAAATTTCTCTCACTTGAACCGCTGCTTGGCGCGCTTCCAAATTTAACGTTGGAAGGAATAGACTGGGTCATTGTAGGTGGTGAGTCCGGTCCTGGCGCACGCGATATGCAGAAAAAATGGGTTATTGACATCCGCGACCAATGTGCAGATGCGCAAGTCCCATTTTTCTTTAAGCAGTGGGGTGGCAAGCGCAAATCGAAAACAGGGCGGGAATTGGATAAGCGAACTTATGATGAGATGCCGGTTTGACATTCTCGCGACTTCCGGCATCTTAGAACTTTAGCTTCAAACCCTCGGCAAATCGTCCGCGAGTAAAGCCTCGGAAACAGATTTTTTCGCCGCTTTACGCGCCGGACGTTCAACATGAAAATGACGGAACCATTCTTTAAAATCTTCATCAAGGAAGTTCCCGTCATACTCTGCTTTGAACTCATCGTGGCAGCCTTCCATATAGACGCGTAGATAGCCACTGGCGCGTTCAAGTGCTTTCCAATCAAAGATATTTGAGGGCATTTCAACAACATCCCCCTTGAGCATATCACTTCGCATCTTTACGTAGTAAGCGTATCGAGTGCTTATCATAAAATCAATGAATCTATCTAAGATTTTGGAGGGAATCTGTAATACTTTACCTTTCAATAACTTATGCCGAATGCCGACCTCTTTTTCCAAGTCTCGATTAAGCATAAATCCAATAATAGCATCAAAAATTTTTTCTAACATTTCTATTAATCCTTTACCATATAGCAAATTATAAACGTAACATCCACTCGGGTTTGGTTCGTGCTAAATCGTATGTATCGGAAGAAAATTTTAACATTAATGTGAAAAAGCGTCAAGCAAAAAAAATAAATCCGTTCAGCAATCTGAAAACGGTAAATCAAACACGTAGTCCGTAAGCGGAGGGGTGTTTTTGCTTGGGGTGTTTTTGCTTGGGTATTTCTGCGTATTGATAGGGTGTTTCTGCGTATTTCTGCGTATTGCTTGGGTATTTCTTCAGATATACAGAGAGGTACTTTCAGATCCCACCTTACCTGATCGAACCGCAAGGTAAAATTAAAGAATTGCATTACGATCCGAAGTCTGTTATACTTGCATTATGCTTATATTCTATCTGGCAATTGCGGTAGCGACGGTTCCACTCGGAGCGGGAATCGCTTTTGTTTCACGAGGGCAGCAGCGACATTTCGGACACATTTTTGGATTGACAGCGGGCGCAGTACTCGGCATCGTCTTGGCGATGATGATACACCTTTACACCGAGGTCGGTTACATCACGATCCTTGTGATGTGGGGCGGGTTTTTCTTAATTTCGGCAATAGAACATCTCACGACACACCAACGCGCGGACACGAAATGGCACACAAACGGGACAAACAAAAGATGGGGCATCAACTTAACCGTTCTTGGACTGTCGTTGCACTCACTGGCAGACGGACTTAATTTGGTTATCGCTGCGAGAGAGGAGATGCTCGGCGGCGCGCTCGCGTTCGGCATATTGATCCATCGCTTACCCGTCGGGACGCTTATCGCCGTCGCGCTCCTGCAGAATCAGACTTTTGTTAAGGCACTCATTCGACTGACACCGCTGATACTTGGACCGGTTGTTGGAGCAGCACTCGGGGAGCAACTCCTCCGAGGGGCTTTCGGTGAATTGACAGACTACCTGACAGCATTCGCTGTCGGTACGCTTTTACACGTCGTAATGGACGGATTTCGTGGCAACTATACCACCGCAAAGACCAGTTTGAGTCGTTTTGCCAAAGTGCTTTTTGTCATCGGCTTCGTCTTAACCTTTTGCGTTATCTATTTCTTTCAGGGATTTGAGGGTGAACATTTTCACTAAATGGAAACCATCGGTGCATTGGAAACCATCAACAGTTAGCAATCGGTTTTCGACGGGCCCACTGACAGTTATTCTAATGACGGCGATCTTCTGTAGTGTCGTGTGCGTCCTGCCAGCGAGGAGTGACCAAATTCCGATTGCAGTATCCGGTGAACCGAGGGCGACGCTTCAGGTGGGCGCGAATGCTTCGGAACAGGAGCAGTTCGCAGCTGCTGAAATCCAATCCTTCATCCAGCAATTCACGGGTGCCACACTCGACATCCGGACCAATCGCCAACAAACGGAAACACAAACCGTGATTGTAATCGGCACGCCACAGTCGAATCCAACGATCGCAGGATTACAGGCGAATGTAGAATTGACATTGCCAAAAGAACTCGGAGACGAAGGGTATCGTATCAAAACAGTAGAGGTCGGCAGAGAGATCGTCATTGTTGTGACGGCGCACACCGAGAGAGGTGTGATTTATGGGGCATACGCCTTCATAGAAAACTGTATTACAGCACTAACGGGTTTACAGCCTGTCCATCCCGAGCTACCGGTTGCCAAAGCGCAAGCACTGCTCGTGCCGTTCATGAACGAAACTTCATCGCCATTTTATCCTGTGCGTGCTGTGTTGGAGATAGAGGATCCTGATTGGCTCGCACGCCACCGTATCAACATGAGTGGGGGCGAGGGTGTATGGACAGGCACGGGGATTGAAGATGGATTCGGAACCGCGTTTAAATACGTTGACACACCTGCCTTTGAAGCCTTGCAAGATGAGCCGATAGGACAACGGCGAGAACGCATTGCGACACTACAGGATCGGTTTAATGCACTCAAACAACGCGGGATTGATGCCTATCTTTTCATGTATGTGACGGGCGAACCGACAGAGGCATTGATTCAACAGCGTCCTGATGTCCTTGGACCGGCAGTGCTTTACGGTGCGTCTCGCAATGAAGTCTCTTATCGACCCTTCTGTTGGTCTAAACCCGAGTTTCATACGCTCGCGCGGGAGCTGACACAGGCGATCGTGCGCACCTATCCTGCGCTTGCGGGTTTTCATCTGCGTTCTTGGGGATATGAGACCCGCGGGTGTGATTGTCCTGAATGTGGTGATAGAACGGAACAGGGACAAGCAAAACTTTGGCAAGTCTACTTTACGATTATCAGTGCCGCACGGGAGATACGTCCGGACTTCAAATTTTATATTTCTGGGTATGACAGCAGTTGGCTCAAAGATGCCGCAGGCGTTTATGCACAGCAGTTGCCGAAAGGCACTATTTTCTCGCGGAAATGGGGCGCAGATGGTGAACCCGTCGCAAGTGCAGGTGTGCCTATCCCACAAGTGAGGGCACTCGGAGAAATCGGGCACCGCTTTATAGTCCTTTCGCATGAAGTAGAGGAGGTAATGCCGTTCTGGATGCTGGAGAGCGATCTGTTCGTGCAAGGGGTCCGACAACTTGCCAATAACCCCGAAGTCGTCGGGCTCGGTGGGTTTACTGTCCAAGGCGCAACACAAGGGTTAGGATACCTTGACCGGCTGGTCAGTGCAAGCCTCAATTGGGATATCAACCTTGACCATTATCAACTCCTCCGAAATGAGTTGATAGCCCGATACGGAAACCCCGAAGCCGCGGCACACATTCTCAGCGCCTTGCGAGTAAACGGATGGAACATGGCAAGTTATTTCTCAGATTATGCTGGATCCTTGACCGTTGGTGGCACTTATGGCAGCGGCTCTGCTGGACTCGCAACACGATTCTGGACCTTGATTGGACCGCGGGCTGTTGAAGATACGTTGGCTATCCCAGAATTGGACATCGCGAAACTCGCCGTAAATCGGTTCACCGCACTTTTGGCACCACAACAGCAAGCTGCAAACGAAATGCGAGTCGCAAGTGAAATCGCAGAACCCTTTGATGTGGAAGCGACCGAGGATTTACGCGATGCCGTTCGCTTGATGGAACTCTGGGTGCTCTTCTTTGAAAGTCGAGCCAAGTTGGTAGAGGCAATAGCACTCGGCTACGAACTGGGGACGGAAGAGGCGATCCGTGCAAAAATCACGAGTGCAATAGAATTTTCAAAATCCATACAACCACATATTAAAGGGATTGAGGAATTTATCCCACTCTTCGGATATTCGCACCGGACGATTGAAGCGGAATTGCTGAGTGCCTTAAACGCAGAAGTTGCTTGGTTAACGAGTTTCGATTATAAGACGCTCCAGAAACACGATGAGGGTTTCTCACCGGAGGAAACCCCTTTCCGAATTTGGGATGTTCACAACTATCCGAATCCTCTGAAAGAAGAAACAACCTTTACCTATCAGTTATCGTTGGATGCAGATGAGGTTTCTGTTAAAATTTACACCACATCCGGACGGGTCGTGAATATCTTGAAAGGGGCATCTGGGAATGAAGGCTACAACGAATTTATGTGGGATGCCCGGGACGCTGAGGGTATATTACTTGCCAATGGTGTCTATTTTTTCAAGATACGTGCTGTCGTCGGAGACCAGACGGCACAGACATTCGGACGTTTAGCAGTGTTACGGTGAAACAAGAAGGAGGTTAAAGATGCTTCGTATATGTGTATGTCTGACGCTCTTACTTTCAGTGATGGGTTGTAAATCACAAACTTTTCAAGAACATCTTTTAGAACCGCCACCCCCGCTCATCAATTTCGCGCTGAGCCGAAACGGCGCAACCGCGAATGCCTCACAATCCGTTCCGAACCATCGCGCAGAAGAGGTTATTGATGGTGATACCAACTCCGAGACATGGGATGAAGGAAGCGGGTGGGGGAGCAGTTTAGAACATCTACGCACTTCAGATCTGAATAAGCGTCCTTTTGTGTCCGTGACGCTCGCGAAACCGGTCGATATTCGTGAGATTGTTATGTGGACAATCGACTCCGAGGAATATCCGGCACCGCAATTCGGGTTGAAGGACTATCGGATTGAGTATTGGCACGGCACGGGGTGGGGACTTATTCCATCAGGCGATACCAAAGATAAGCAGTATACAGCGCGAGATAATACCAAAGGGAAGCGGGTTCATGAAGTCCACCAACGCCTAATTGCGAGCAAAATACGGCTCGTTCCCGTTTCTTCAAATGATACGGTGCGCAACTACCAGCACATGGCAGGCAGGCGACCTGTGTATGAAGTGGACGGCATCGCACGCGTTATGGAATTGGAGGTTTGGGGATATGCCGCCCCAGAGGTACATACGCTCAAGCAGATTGCGCAAGGAATTCCACCCGAATCAATGGCGCATCCTGTCGCAACAGAGACACAGGCAGGTGAACCGCAAACCGAACCAACGATCAAAGAGATTATTCAGCGCGTCCTAAACCAATATGAACTCGGATACGACATGTCCGACCTAACGCAGGTTATGTCCTGTTTTTCGGAAGCGTATCTCTCCAATGGCCGCACATATCAAGATGTTAAAACAAAGGCGGCACACTTTTTTGAGGTTTATCATCAGATAGGACTTACGCAATATTGATAGAAATAGCAGGTTTTTGAAGTTGTTGTCGGATGTAATCATCAAGTAAACTTTCTTTGAGTTGATAAATCGTTTGACCGGCTGCCCGGGCGGCTCGCGTCAAACTCACCCAGACCCAG
>JAJEDB010000058.1 GCA_022821725.1 Candidatus Poribacteria bacterium
GGGCGGCTTGAGATTTTTTACCCCCAGTTTGAATAAAATCTAAGACGCGTTTGCGTAAATCTGTTGAATATGCCATAATAGACGCAGCCTATCATAAAACCGAAAAAATGTCTCTTTAATTCTAAAGGTCACTATAAATAACGGAGGAAGAGTAAAATAGAGGCAGGATGTGTTTAGGTGCCGCTGTACATAGACCAGCAGCGCAGCGACACTAACAGGGTCGGGGTTATGATCAAGAGATTCAGACTACAGATCGGCGACTAATTCCTCATGGTATGCGAAGAGTGCCGGTGTGCCACCGGTGTGCAAGAAGATGACGGTGTCGTCGCGTCCGAGTTTACCCTGCTGGATGTGGTCGATAAGGCACGCCATCGCTTTGGCGGTGTAGACGGGATCAAGGAAGATACCTTCGGTTTTCGCGACCAATTTGAGGGCATCAATACATTCCGGCGTGAGATAGCCGTAAGCCTCTCCAATATAGTCATCTGTATTTTGAATATCTGCTTCCGTAACGCAGGGGGCCACGCCTAACAGATCGGCGGCACTGTTTGCCGCACCACTGAGCCGTTCAAGTTTATTTTCCCAAACAATGGGGGCAATGCCGAATGGTTTCATTTTCAGGCCAAGCGTTTTCGTGCCGAGGACCAGACCCGCCTGTGTACCGCCTACGGAAGCCGTATAAATCCAATCGGCATCAATACCCAACTGTTCCTGTTGCTGAGCGATTTCGGCGATGCACCATGTGAAAGCGACAGCAGCGAGCGCAGTGGAGCGCGGCGATGCAACGACATAAGGCTTCAGCCCTTGTTTCTTCAGGTCTTCCGCCAGTTCGTATTTTACGACATCTAATTCAGGTCCGAAGGGGACATCCACAACTTCGACTTCGGCGCCTGCTAAATTATCTAACAAAAGATTACCTTGAACGATACTCTTGTGGTCCCGGGCGAGACGCAAGTAGCAGTTGAGTCCAAGTTTACCGCAGGCAGCGGCGGCTTGTCTACAGTGATTCGATTGCGATGCCGCGCCGTGGACAATCGTATCGGCACCTTGCGCAACGGCATCCCCAATTGTGAAGGTAAGTTGTCGGACCTTGTTTCCACCGAATGCCAAGCCTGAACAGTCTTCGCGTTTAATGAAGATACGTGGACCGCCGAGTGCTTCAGAGAGTCGTGGGCATTCCTCAAGCGGTGTCGGAAAGTGACCGAGGTCCACTTGTGGAATCTGGGACACTTTCTGAATGATGTCCTCACCAATTTTCATCAATCTACTCCGCTTCAATAACGACAGCCATTTGACTGACCCGTTTTCCATCCTTGGACCGTAAGCCTGGGGTGACGACCTCAACGATGGTTCCTGACACAAATTCACTGCTGCAGGCACCTTTTACCCTATGGTGGTTGGACGATACCTTCGTTTTCCCGATTTCAATTGGAATGACTTCGGAATCAACAAGGTCTAAGAACCATGTGAGACGCTTCGGTAAGGCGTTCCCGGGCGCGCTTTTGACGATCTCAACAAAAAGAAAATCGCGGACGAACTCGATGAGGAACTTCTTGAAAACGATCACCTCAATCTTTGAGGCGTGTTTCCTTTCCTGTTCGGTTAACTTCTTCATAAAGCGTTGGAGATAGGCATCACATTCGATCTGAATTTTCTCCAAATCGCTCGCGCTTTCGGCGAGGAGGTCAGGGAACAATGTGGGGGAAGGGGTGGAAATACCGCGCGTCTGCTTGAGCGTCTGTCTGAGTTGCCCTCCGACCTCAGTGAGTGTTTCAACAAGCTGGCCGGAATCCGGTGTGCCACGTCCTACCTCTTTCTGCCATGCGGTTACCTCGTTCACCATGAGGTTAAGCAGCAACATTGCGGTTTCCTCTTCACAGAGCGTTTCTGAGTCCCAATCAATGAGGTTCAGTCCGTTGCCTTCGTTGTAATCCTTCTCTAATTTAGAGAGTTTATCCTGAAAATCGTCTTGAATGGCTTCGCCTTTTTGCTGATAGTAAGCCTTGCCGCGTCTTCCGTCAACAGGAAATCCGAGTGCTTCAGCAAACTGCCCGAAAATGCCTTTCCTTTTCTGTTTCAAGGCTGCTTCGCTGACATTCGCAGATGTTGTTATCGCCTCCGATTGCCGTTGCTTTGCACGCGCACTTGATGGCAGAGATGGGATTGTGATCTTAAACTCAAAGTTATTATCTATAGGAAATGCCTGTGATTTAGGCACGATACGGACAGGCGAGGAGACTTTTGTCGGTTCCTGCGAGGAGACTTTTGTCGGTTCCCGTTCGTTTTCGGCGAGGATCAGCTGTTTCGTCTCTGCAGTATCCACTTCGGGATCGTTCGGGATCACGGTTTCTTCTACGGAGTCAGGCGAACGAGGAACAACTACTTTTTCAGGAAGTGGTGCTGGTGCAGGCTCGGGTTCGGGATTCGAGCGTGTGTCTATATTACTATGGTCCCTGACGGAGGATATATTCATCACAGCCGCAGGGTCCTCTGCTAACGCCTCTGCTGGGAATTTAATTCTGAGTTGGTCCAATTCTGCTAATATTTTTTCTATACGAGCGGAAATAGGCTCCGTGTTGTCAACAAAAAAGGTGAGTCGATAGGCTTCGAGTACCTCCGTTGGGAGGCACAGTAGGACAGGCGAATTGGCTAACTGAAACTGTCTCCAATTCGCGAGTCCACTCATGGCTAATTTCTGATACATCACACGCACTTGTCTTTCATCGCTAATCAGATTCCGGACACTCATATAGGTCCGAGTGCCTTCAACGCTAAATGCTATCTCAATATCTCGGAAACGACCTGTTACGCTGTTCCTGGACATGTTATATTTCTCCTCGCAAGTCTCTCAGAATAGTGTGGTAAAACCGAAATGGAATACGACCGAACATGAGTTTAAAGTATGATGTCGGATTAAACAATTCAACGTTTTTTTTGCGTTGGCGTTACAAAATTTTTTTCTTTGCTATTTAAGAAGTGTGTCAAAAGATGAGGCGGACTTTCTATACCCCAATAATTGCCCGAAGTCAGTATAGAGAATTCATCTCTTGATAAGCATTTTCCGAGTCGCTTGGAAAGTTCCAGCTTGAATTGCGTAAAAATATACCCCGCTCGCGACGGATTCACCGGAAGTGTTCCGACCGTCCCAATGAACGGTGTGTGAACCCGCCTTGCGGTAACCAAGTGCTTTAAAATAGATACGTTTCCCTTGCGCATCGTAGATATGAAGGGACACGTTTGTATCTGAGGCGAGTTGATACGGGATCCAAGTCTCCGGGTTAAATGGGTTGGGAAAGTTTTGACTTAAACGGTTGACTAACGCAGAATTAACGGCGTGCGGTGTCCAGTCAGATTGCGTAGGTTCTTCCACAGCAAGCGAGCGGTTTCCTTCTCTGTTCACACGAAAAATACGGAGTTCATACAGATCCGCGACATACAGGGTATTCCCTACCAATTTCAGTTCAAACGGGAATCTGAGTTCACGAAAACTTGAAGTGACTGTCAATCTACGTGTGTCAATCACCTCAACGCTATTGCTATTGAGTAGATAGAGAGCGTTGCCGCTGACCGTTGCATCAATTGGGAGCGTATCGTTCTCGTATGCGTCTTGCAACTTCGGTTTGTTCGGTTCAGACACATCAAGCACTACGACACCGATGCCGCTGTCCAATAGGTAAGCCCGTTCATCCGAGATCGCAATACCTGTTGCGTTGCCTTGTGTCGCGTAACTTCCAACCAAACGCGGGACTGCCGGTCCTGTAATGTCGAAAACGTGCAGCCCGCCTTCAAGAGCAGCGAGGTATGCGTGTGCGGGTTGGGTGGCATCAATGACAACACGATAAGCACTCCCTGGCATATCGCGTCTGGATACAATTCTACTTTGCTGCGGGACCCGGCTATCAACAACAATGAGAGATCCTGCGCAGAGATAGGCATAGCCTTCGTGCAACGCGATGTCCGAAACGGGCGAAGGTGTCGGGATATCCGCTACAATCGTATCTGTGGCGAGATTGACAACGTACATTCCAGTCTCAGTGGCAACATATCCGTGACCGTTTTGGACACGAATTTTGGTGCAGTCGGCAGCCTCAAACCGGTTGTTAGAGGTGATGGTATGCGTGGGCAACGGGAGTCTTTTTGTCACAGTGCCCTGATAAGGGGTCGTAAATTCGAGGGTCTTCAATCCACCTACACCGTTTGCAACGTAGACGGTTCGTTCTCCCGCGTCTGTTTCGACAACGTCAAGTCCATAAGTTGTGCCGCCAGAGGCATATTGATGTAACCATTTCGGCGACGCTGATTCGCTGATGTCTATTGTTTGGATGCCGCCCTTCCCGTCGGCGACATAAGCGAGTGTCTCTTTGAGGACTATGTCGGTCGCGTTGCCCGATGTAGGTTGTGTGGCGATACGCCGTGGCTGTTGTGGGTTACGCACATTAATAACATGGAGTCCTGTTTGCCTGTCTGTGAGATAGACGGTATTGTCTTGGAATTGAATACCTGTTGCAAGTCCTGGCGTATTAAGGCGGAAATCTATTTCGGGATTTTCGTCATCGGTAACGTCCACTAAGATGAGGTTGCCTGAGGCGACATAGGCGCGGATTGTCCCTCTTGTCTCTTCGACCTCGTGGGCAGTGGATAGAATTGGCACAACGCCGCGCACAACAAAATCACCGAATGGACTTGGATCGAGAATAAGAAGTCCGTGTCTGTCATCGCTGAAATAGACAGTGCCGTTGTGGATGGCAACATTGATCGGTGTGCCTGCTGTGCGAAAGAAACGTCGGGGACGCGGTATTTGCATATTGTGGATATCGCGTAAATTGAAAACAAGCATTCCACGCTCACGATCGAGTACGTATAGTTTGTCATCAGCGACTCGGACCCTGCGTGCGCTCGTGAACCCGCCGAGCGTCTTTACGAGACTCGGCTTATTCGGGACTGCGATATCAATGACTTGGACACCGGCAGCACCGTCAGCAACATAAGCCGTGTCTCCCGCGACGGTGACAGATTGCGCCCTGCCCGGCGTAGCAATCTCACCAATTCGGGCGGGGTGTGTCGGTGCTATCAACGTGAAGATTTCGAGGCCCCAATCACTGGCTGCGTAAAGATGTGCGGCATTCCGACCCCCGATTGCAATGTCGGTATAATCACTGGCAAGATGGATTTGCGTCCTCGGTTCGAGGTGTGTCTCTGGTGTAAGCTGCGCTAACGAAATACTCTGTTGGGTGAGATTCCCAAGGGCATGGGTGACAGCGTCAGGCATAGTGTCCGACACACGCTGGCGCGGAATATCTACTCCGCCAACGTTGTTGTCGGCGGGCATGTCCACGGCGACATAGCGAAAGGTCTGTGGAACATCTCCCGTTACCATTAGCACAATCTCATCGTCGCGTAGGAGCCCCTCTCTGCGAAGATGCCCTCTGTTTTTCGTGTCAAATGGGAGAGGTGTAACCACCGGTCGTCCGTTGGATGGCAGATAAAGGGTGGTCGCGTAGAGGTTTCCTGAATCACTTCCAATCACCGATAGATCCAAGGTGTCGGGTAGATTCTCGAAGACAATATAGTGGGCACCCCATTGGTTGATGGGAATATTGTTCACCGCGTTCGGGTAACTGCGGACGCGCGGCACTACAGCACTCACCTTTCGATTACGTAGGGCAGCGTAACCGAGTTGTTTGCTTTGCGCCTGCGTGTTCACCCAATTCGCAAGCCCCCATTTCAGGAAGACTTCGGGGAATCTGTCCCTTCTTCCACCGCCTTCCAGGGCAGCGTCAATCGCGTGTTCACCGAGTGCGTCCGTCTCTATAATACGGCGGATGAATTCCGAACCGCCATACTGTTCATAGAGGTAAAGCATGAGCAGAAAGGCACCGCCGTAATACACATCCGCTGTGTTTGTATAGGCGAGCGAAACACTGGGGTTTGCCAAATAACCGTCGACGAAGATGTTATGCACAGTGCCGTAAACTGCCCATTCGACAAAGCTCGCAGTGCCTTCCTCTAACCACCGCTGGTCAGTCGTCCCGCCGTTCTGGAACCAATTGATGAGATGTGCGAATTCGTGTGCAAGACTGCTATAAAAAGTGTGTCGATCCCGTTCTCTGAACTGAAAAACGTCCATATAGAGCATTTCGCGGCGGTTGCTATTTGGCACTGTCGGCAACTGATCGGCCGGCGCGAAATATCCACCGTAGTCCTTCCCAGATTGGTTCATGCCGACATCGTGCATCAGCAGGGTGATGCGGTTGTCTCTGTCGAGTCCGGGTTTCCATTCCGTTCCCATCCATTTGCGAACATTCGGGTAGATGCGGTTGTCGAATTCTCTTGCGACGGCAGCAGCTTCGGCGTCCGTAAACAGATCGCGCACCGAATTGTCAACATAGACATAGAGATGTTCACTTTTGGCAATACAGGTGGCGACTACCTCTGTCTCAGGAATATGAATAAAAAATCGCTCTACCTGTCCAATTTGAACAGGTGCGGCGGGCGCAGCCGGAATTTCTTCAAGCGGGTGTTGATGGAGGTGATCCTGATGCAGCAGCGGTGTCCCGCACAACCACGGGTCGGCGGACACAAAACCGCTAACGAGAGAAAAAATAAAAATAAATGATATTGAAAGTCGCATTGGATGTGTTGTTATTTCCGGAGCAGGATACCCTAATAACGCTCAGAGTATCCGAACCGTCCATGCCCCATTATGTGTGGGATTGTGGATGAGCCCTTTCTTGATGTCAACACAGAGATCGAGTGCTTCCAATATCATGTGGCCCAGGAGAACAGGGGCGTATTCTGGAAGATCCGTCACCCGAATAGAATAGGTTCGTTCCAATATGGTGTATTCCACTTCTGAATAAATAGTGCGTTCTACGATACCATTGGCGGTTTCTGCTGTGGATTTCCCTACCGGTGTGAGTCCAAGCTTTTCGATGAGCGGTTTAGGTAAGCAGAGTCCCGTTGCACCTGTGTCAACGAGTGCGTCTTCTACGGTAAGACCTCGGACTTTATCGGGATCGATGACACCTGCGTTTGCTAAAATTATGTCTGCTAAATTTGCGAGTTTAACACAGGTTGTATGTTCCATTTTTCATATCTCCTGTTTTCTGGTGAGTGTGTGAACGTATGTGTCATCGCGCGAAGCCAGGCGAGTTTCTGTGAATAGGTAACGGCTCACTTCGTTCCCTTAAAGGTTAATGATAACACAATTTACGAAAGAATAGCAACAAGGCATTCCATTTTAAGTCTGGAGGAAATTTCCTTTACAGATCAAAATCCTTCTGCTATACTTTCACCATAATAAACGCTCAAAGGGAGATTCCAATGTATCGTGTCGGTATCATCGGATTGGGCAATATCGCTTCCCGTTATTCAACGCCAGATGACGCTTACCCCTATTGCCACACAGGCGGCATCCGTTTCTGTGAAACAACCGAACTGGTCGCAGTCGCGGACATGTCTCAGGAACGCCAAACGGAGTTTCAACAGGTCTGGGGACCCGCTTTCCCAGCCAATTCCATAAACTACTACGAAACAGATACGCAGATGCTTGAGAGTGAAGATTTAGACATCGTTGCTGTCTGTGTCCGCGGACCGCATCACTTCACGGTTATGCAAAACGTCCTGAAGGCGGACATCAAAGCCATCTTCCTCGAAAAACCCGCTGGGTGTTCCCTCGAAGAGGTGGATACAATGACCGCGGGTGCTGACGCAAAAGGCATTCCGATTGTTGTGGACTACACACGCCACTGGGCACCACACCTCATCCGTCTCCAGTCGCTTATCAAGGATGGACTCATCGGTGAGGTGCAAACCGTCATCGGGTATTGCGGCGGGGGTGTGCTCTCCTTCGCTATCCATACGACGGATATGATTTGCCAATTCGCGGGCTATGATCCGGTTGCGGTGACTGGATTCGTTCATGGCGGTGGAGATGTCCCAACACCTTACGAACCTGAACCCGCGATTGTGGGTTCAACGATTCAATTTGAGAGCGGTGTTGTCGGTTTCCATGTCGGGAACCATGGCACACGTGGCG
The DNA here is from genome assembly GCA_022821725.1 of Candidatus Poribacteria bacterium. Taxonomy (GTDB): domain Bacteria; phylum Poribacteria; class WGA-4E; order WGA-4E; family WGA-3G; genus WGA-3G. Next base: position 8,039 of record JAJEDB010000058.1, read on the forward strand.
GGTTCTCCGTTGATGTTCTCGGCAGCAAAGGCAGCGTTCAGGCAGGATTTTATAGCGACACGACTGTGCATAAAGAAGGAAAATTAGTGGATAACGCCACTCTCAATTTACCTGAAAACGCCGGTCCGTTCAATATCGCATATAAACAGATTACCGATTACTTAGACGGTGGACCGTTACCCGATTGTGCGCGTGATGATTACACCGCTGTCAATGAAATCGGCTTCGCTGCCATTGAGAGTAGCATTACTGGACAGACCGTCCGACTCCCGTGCCAGAACAGGAAACGGCTCATCTTCGCGAACGGCTAAGACGAGGTTCATAATGGCACCATTCCATAAACTTGATCCCCTATCTCGATTCTTTATGAAGTTTTACCGGGGTCGGCGTTATAAGGCATCACCGCACACACCGCTGCGCGTGCCATTGAATGAATGTAGGGTCGCTCTCATTACCACCGCCGGTTTTTTGCTTGAGGGGCAAAAAACTTTTGGGAACGGAGATTGTTCCTACCGCGAGATTCCAAACTCCGTTCAGACACAAGCACTCATAAACGGACATAAAAGTGCGGCTTATGATGGACGGGGGCTCGAAACGGATCCGAACCTTGCGTTTCCCCTGGATCGGTTCAGAGAGTTAGAGACCGAAGGCACAATCGGGGCATTGAACCCTCGGCATTTCAGTTTTATGGGATCCATTACAAAACCGCATCCCCTTATTACGCAAACTGCCCCTGAGGTCGCACAGAAGCTTAAAACCGATGGTGTGGACGTTGTGTTCTTAACCCCCGTCTGACCGATGTGCAATCAATCCGTCGGATTGATACAACGTGCCGTTGAAGCGGTGGGAATTTCTACGGTTTCAATTACCCTTATTGAGGATATAACGAAAAAGATAAAACCCCCGCGCGCCCTGCTTGTTCCGTATGGTTTTGGACATCCGCTCGGTGAACCGAACAACCCGGAATTGCAGCACGCGATTATCGCCGAGGCACTCGAACTTTTAGCGGACGAGACACCTCCCCCGATCCTTAAAAAAGGAAAATTAAAAAATGGATAAAATCAGAGTTGGCATTATCGGATGTGGTGGCATTTTTCGCAATCTCCACTCGCCCTATTATCAAGAACCGACGCGACGCGCAGACATCGTCGCAATCGCTGACATCAACGAGACCTCCGCAAACGAGCAAGCTGCCCTGTTTGGTGCAGATGCTTACACAGACTACCGCGCACTCCTCGATAGACAGGATATAGATGCCGTTGATGTGTGTGTCCATCCGCGTCCGCACCTCGAAATCACCCGTGCTGCCGCCGCTGCTGGCAAGCATATCTTGATGGAGAAACCGATGTGTTGCAACGTCGCCGAGGGTGAAGCGATGATCGCCGCCGCTGAAGAGGCGGGTGTTCTCCTGATGGTCGCCTATATGATGCGGTTCAATCCGGGATATATGAAACTAAAATCGTTATTGGACGATGGCACACTCGGCACACTACAAATGACGTATTCCAATCAGGTCGGTTGGTTTTCACCCGAACGGCATCCGTGGCTTTTTGTGAAAGCAGAGTCGGGCGGTATGTTGGTGGAGCAAGCGATCCACGAACTCGATATCTGGCTGTGGCTCTACGGTCCCGCCTCGACTGTCTACGGGTTCACGAGTCATGTACCGCTCGGTGGGACCTACCCACCCGCCGAACAAGCCGTAGAGAACAACGCCGTGCTAACCGTGCATTTCAAGAACGGTGGTGTCGGTATGATGATGAAGAGTTGGGCGGCTGAAATCAGGAACAGTGGGAACGGTCTCGTCACAAGCAAAGGTTCTGCGACGTTGATTCAGAATGGACTCCGTTGGAAAACACATGATATGGCAGAAGCGGAAGAATTCACTGCGTCTGTGCCAGATGATGCCACCTACCGAAACATGCCAGAGGAGCGGCGGCAGCAGCGGTATTGGGGTGTCGCCGCAAAAGGAACGAGTATCGACCATTGGCTCCAGTGCATCGCGGGTGAAGCCGAACCAACAACCCATGGACGCATCGGCAGAGACGGTATAGAGTTAGCAGAGGCGACGTATCGTTCCGCCCACATCGGCGCACCCATTTCGCTCCCATTGTAGCAGTAGGCGGAAAGGGTCTATCACGTGTAGGACTTACGCATCCTGCTCTTTTGTAGTACAAACTTTATAGTTTGTGTCAGAAAAACGTCTGTTTTTGTGAGAGTTCTCATTTCACAGAACGCCCTACGGTCAAAATTGCGTAAGTCCTGACGTGATTACATCGAAATCCCCAATAACCCGCGCGTCAACTGAAAATCCGTATTCCCTTTGCCGTGCAACTTCGGCGTATACTGTCGCGAAGCCACCTTCACGATTAACGCTAACAACGCATCAAGATCGGCAGTCTCCAAATCCAAATCCGCACCGTAGTTGGTTTGCGTTGTCGCATCTGTAGAGACCTGAATCAGTGGCACCATTACATGCGATTGTAAGGGGGCACCGACAATGTGCGCAAGTGCCAGATCCACACCCGTCGCACCCAATCCTGTCAACGTCTCCGTCTGTTGATCGGTGGGAGTCTCCATGATGTGGAAACCCGCCTTCTCGACCCGCTGTCCATACGCCAAAGTGGTATGCACACTGTGAGAGGGGTTTGTAACCCCGATCGCCGAACTGGTATGCACACTGTGGGAGGGGTTTGTAACCCCCAGTGCCGAAGTGGTATGCACACTGTGGGAGGGGTTTGTAACCCCCAGTGCCAAAGTGGTATGCACATTGTGGGAGGGGTTTGTAACCCCGAACACCGAAGTAGTATGCACATTGTGGGAGGGGTTTGTAACCCCGAACATGCGTAAAAAAGTCGCGTTTGCTGGCACGATGACCGTTCCACCCGCAGCGGCGACGCTGTGCGTTAATTGCGTCAGAGATGCCGAGACTTCTTCAGTTGCCGTTCCAGTTGATGTCACGGCGATGCAGAGATGTTCTAATCCCGCATCGACAACAGGAACAGCCGGTTTATCCACAAGTTCCTCCGAGAACCAATTTTGCACCTTGTCAATGACGGCATCAATCCCGCCATCCAATTGCACACTCGCCCAACCGTAGCGTTCCGGGGATATTCCCAACTGCTGAATCTCATGTCGCACGTGGTCGTTGTGCGTCTTTTCACAACCGTGTTCGAGGAGTAAACCGAGAGCGACCGTCGGATGCGTGAGATGTCCAATCATCGTGCGGGTGTAAATCTCCTCAGAACGTCCACTGGAGACACCGCAGCCTTCTGTATGCGGAAGCGCGACAAAACGCGATATACCTTGTGCTTTGCCAATTTCCCGTTCGTTGCAACGGTGCGCAATCATCTGTGCAATCTGACCCGAACAGAGACTGGTAGGCAAAATCAGTCCCACTTGATCCGTGCGACATCCGTCTTCTGTTTGTAAGGCACGGAAAACCCCCAGACTTGGTAGGTGCGGTTTCCTAACCGCATCGCCTCCCAAGGTATCAATTGGAATCGGATCACCGGATTTCAACTCAGAATCCGTCAACAGTGGATTTAAATCCACGGGACCCGTCTGCTTCCAGTCACGCCACAGTGAGACTTGAGAGTGTCCGGCTTTTTCGCCGACGGAACGTTCACCCGACGCGACATCCACCGTCAGATCGAGCATAGACTCACCGAGTTCTTCCATCGGTGTGCCGTCAAGATACGCACCGGCATTCACGTCCATGTCCTTTTCAAGCATTTCATAGCGTCCGGTCGTCGTAACGATCTTAATTGTTGGCACGAACGGGAAATTCGTAATAGAACCGTTCCCAGTGACAAAGAAAATCATGTTGGACCCGGATGCCACCTGTCCTGCGATGCTCTCCAGATCGTTGCCGGGGCTGTCCATGAAGTAGTAACCCGGATTCTCCATCAGTTGACTGTAATCGATGACGTAATCGAGGCAGACATCGGGGTGCCGTTTCATTGCCGCGCCGATTGATTTAATGGCGATATTGTAGAGTCCACGGAAGTTATTACCCCCAGATGGATTCGCCTCTGTGGAGTGTCCATGCCACGCGGCGCGCGTCTTGAAACGTTCGATTGTATTGAGGAATTTACGCGCTGTTGGTAGATCGCGAGCATTCTGAAGCACGTAAGCCTCGGAACCGATCAGTTCGTCGGTCTCTGCGAGGTTAGCGCACCCGCCATAACGGATGACCTCTTTCGCAACGTAAGCGGCGAGCGGATTGCCCGATACACCAGAGAACGCGTCAGAACCGCCGCACTGCAAGGCGATTTTGAGATGTTCCAAGGACTGTTCGGTCCGCGGAACGCTGTTCACGTCATCTAACCAGCCATCAATAATCTCAGCACCACCGGCTAAATCGGTGTCGAAACTACCTTGGAGGCGATGGAAATTGTGAACGACATCATCCAGAGCGTATCCCTCGCCTTGCATATACGTTTTAAGCATTTCGTTGGTAACCGCCTCGGTGCCGTAGTCAACAAGGAGTATCGCGCCGATGTTCGGATGGACGGTGAAACCTGCGAGCGTTCGGAGCAGCATATCAATATTATTGGGAGTTTTGCTTTCGCCGCCTTCCGTGTGCGTTACGGCAACAATACCGTCTATGTTCGGAAATGTATCGGGGTTACAAACCCCTCCCACTGAACACATATCGGCAAGTCTTCGCGCAAAGCCAGAGGTGCGCGCGGTTGTTCCCATAACGACGATATAGTTTCGCGTGCCAACGCCACGATTACCCGGACGCTGGTAACCGAGAAAGGGACGTTCGTTTGCATGACGCGGCACTTGTTGCCCTGAACGGAATTCTGCTTCGTCTAATTGATAGGGTGCCATTTTATCGCTAAAGTTAGGTGTCTCTGGCAATTCAAAGGGTAGATTTCTGATTGATAACGAATCAATCATCTTCTGATTGCACACGTAATCCCCTGGAGAGATAGAACGTGTTGCAAAACCGAAAGGCAGCCCCCACGACAAAAGTGGCTCGGTTTCCGAAATGGGTTGGACGGCGAACCGATGTCCTTCTAAGAGGGTGTGCGATAGTTGAAACTGTTCTCCGTTGTGATGAATGCGCGTGCCGCCTTCTAAGGTTTGTGTTGCGATGGCGACGTTATCGTTCGGCAAAGGCAGCCGTGCGACAGCGGTAAAATCGTAATCCATTTTTAGCGAGTGCTCCTGGGTGGTGTTTTCTTTGTTAACACCGGTCCGAAATTGGTAAAAAAAACTGCTGTAGGTTACGAGCGGTAGATGCTTACTTCGATTGCGTCCTGTTTCACCCACGGGAGGTCGATGTCAAACCAGTGTGTTTCGGATGCATAGTGCTTTCGGACGTGTTCCAGATAATCCGCCATTGTCTCGGCACCGATACCGACGTTGTCAGCCACGACGGTCGCTGGATTTGTCAATTGCGGTTCAATCGCCTGAAAACAGGGGAAATAATTGTCGAAATTATTATCGAGGAGCAGAAAGTCAACCGGGTCTTGAATGCTTTTAAGGACTTCCTGTGCATCACCGATACGTGAATCGACGAGGTCAGCCATTCCGGCGCGCGCAAAATTCGCTCGCGCTTGCGCGGCACGGTTCGCATCTATTTCAATCGTTATCAAGCGTCCGGTCCCAGCGGCTTTCAACACGCGCAGGATCCAGAGCCCGGAGTAACCGATAGCGGTTCCACATTCGACAATGAGGGACGGTTTCGCCTTTTCAACGCACGCAGCGAGAAATTTCGCCTTTTCTTCCCCCAACATCGGGATTCTCTCTTCTTTACACTGTGCCTCAACTTCTTGTAAGACGTGATCAAACATGTAAACCTCCATCTGAAAGCAACTGTTCCGTTCTGAATTTGACATCTGCTGTATAAATATGCTAACGCCTTGTGCTAATTGTTTTTTCCTGATTTGAGAGGAGCGGCTTTTCTTTTTTCTCTGAGTGTATTCACCCTTATGTTATCCTATAAGTTCACCTAACCCAAGGAAACATAAGGATGGACTTACATTTTACTTTACAAGG
>JAJEDB010000136.1 GCA_022821725.1 Candidatus Poribacteria bacterium
TAGCTCCTCTGTAAGAAATAGAGACTTTGGATAACCAAACTCAGAAGACCTTTTAAACATAACACAGGGGACAACCCCACACAAGAAAAACTCAACGAACCTTACCTCACTCGCTACACTTATGGGTAACAGTAAGACCTATAGGTTGGGGGTGCCTTGATGAAACAAATGCAGATGTTCCTTACAAAGAAACATCATCAAAGAACCATATCCCATTAGAGAAACACCTCAAGAATCCTGAACCGCAAGGACGAAATCTATTGAAAGACCAAGAACTTTTACACCTCGCCGCACTCCTCCACGACATCGGCAAATTTCGTCAGCGTGCCATCGACCGCTACAAACCCCATCAAGAGCATAGTTATGAATTCGTCAACGAGGATTTTGCTGGTTTTTTCTCGCCGTGCGGGAATACCTTTAAAGACGCTATCCGACATCACCATCCGAAACGATACCCGGGCTGTGCGCCAACCCAACTCCAGCACCCCATAGAAAAACAGGTAATTTTATCCGACCGCCTCTCCGCGACCGAACGCGAAGACGAAGATAGAGAAGCTGAGGATTTTGCTGAATCCGCTCTTGTTTCTCCACTCTCACGTCTTGAAGGTGCAGATGAAGATAAGGAATATCGCTATAGACTCACGGCACTCAACTTGGACCGAGATACGGTTATTCCAACGGAAACCGCAGATGTGAAGCAGGACGTATACGGGAAATTATGGAAGGATTTCACAGAGGCGTTCGGTAAAGCAACGGAAGGTCAACGCTATACGTCAGCGTCTTACCAGACAATTGTGGCACTGCTTCACAAATACGCCTCACGGATGCCTTCCTCAACACCGTGGGGACAGCAAAAAGAGAGAACTGTCCCGGACATCTCTCTTTACGACCATCTCCGCACAACTGCCGCAATCGCTGCCTGTATCGGACGTGAACTCTCTGAAAGTGACGTTGATGCACAACTGGATACCCGCAAACAGACAAACGCTCGCGTTTGCGCCCTCATAAAAGGCGACATCTCCGGCATTCAGACGTTTCTCTATCAGATCCTCTCCAGTGGTGCTGCCCGTGAATTGCGTGGGAGATCCTTCTACCTTCAACTGCTAACTGAGACAATTGCACAGTGGGTTCTGAGACAGCTCGACTTACCAATTACAAATCTTCTGCTGGCGAGTGGAGGGCATTTTTATATCCTTGCCCCCTATAGCGAGGCGAGGGAGAAACTTGATTCGCTGCGCCGAACCATCTCTCAAAATCTATGGGCACTCCATAGAGGGGATCTCTCCTGCATTTTAGCGGGTATATCCATAACGACAGGTGATTTTGAAACCGACAATTTTTCGAGCAAGTGGCGTGAAGTCTCCGAAAAGGTCCATCAGAGGAAACAGGAAAAATGGTCGGAAATGCATCCACAGGAAATGTTTGAAAACTTCTTTGAACCCCGGGGAGACAAAAATGCTAACTATGGGTTCGGTGAACTGGGTCGTCAGCTACGAGAAGCCGTCTATCTCGTCGCCTTTGAGGTCCCAGAATCCCCCATCCCAGAGGCACCCGATTGGCGCGCAGCGATAAAAGCGTTCGGATTGGATATCCATCTCTGCACGGATACGGACGAGAAACCAACAGCACCCCAACAAGCCGAACGAGCCGTTGTCTACCGGCTTGGTGATACAGATTTTCTTACAGACGACGTGCTTGAGAAATTCCAATGGGAAGGGTTATCCGTAAGTTACGATTTCCGTGCTTTGCCGCAGGTGATTCCCCATCGACACGATGGTGACGATCAAGACAGTATCGCAGATTATGAGTACCTCGCGAAAGCCTCAGAAGGTGTTCAATGGTTCGGAGCGTTACGGATGGATGTCGATGACCTCGGCACTGTCTTTACTGAAAAACTTGACACTGTAACTATTTCGCGTTTGGCGACCTTGAGTGAATCCCTGCGCCTCTTTTTCGAGGGATACGTCCCGTTACTCTGCCGAGAATACAACGCCGCGCAAGACCAAGAGATTCTCGAACTCATCTATGCCGGGGGCGACGACCTTTTCCTCGTCGGGGGGTGGAGTGCGTTGCCGGATATTGCCGAACGGATTCGTTCCGAATTTCGACACTTTGTCACCGGCGATCATATCACGCTCTCCGGGGGTATCGCGATTGAACATAATAAATATCCGCTCTATCAATTCGCCGCGCAGAGCGGTGCAGCCGAAAAAGCCGCGAAGGGGCTTAGTGAAAAGAACGCCATCACCTTTTTACGGAAACCGATGAAGTGGGTAGACTTTGCAGAAGCCCGCAATTGGCATGAACGGTTTCTACACGCAGCACGCGCTGAAAAAGATCCGATCCCACACGGTTTTTTAACCCGATTGAACCAGATTTATGCAGATGAAAGGCGGTGGGCGTGGCGGTCCCTCTATTACTTTCATCGCTTACAAGAGCGATATAAAGGACAGGTTCCTTTTCTCCGTGAATTACAACGTGAACTTAACCACCCAACTTCCTTTGAACTCAAGGAATTCATCCACGTTATTAGCAGATGGACGGCTTTACACATTAGAAATCAGGAGGACTCAAATGGGAAATTACGCCGGTAGAAACCGACAAGGGTCGCGAAATCAACGGCATGGCGGCAATCGAGGGCAGCGGGCTTCTTACACACTACCAGACCGCGTAATTGAGGAAGGCGGCGAACCACTTGTTGAGGCAGCTGAAGATTTAGGGAACAGACTTGAAAACCGACAACTCAAAACTGCTCAAATCAGAAAAGTTTACGGTGCTGTTAAAAAAATTCAGATGAGCGACGTGTTTCGCCGAAATGATCTCATCATGCTGAAGCCGAAATTGGCTTATGCCGCGGCGCGAAACAGTGAGGTAACAGACCTGAAAGATGCTTTAACACAGGCGATTGATAGGGTTGGCGACGATCCACAGCGCTTCAAAAACTTCGTGGATTTCTTCGAAGCAACGCTTGCGTATCACAGAGCCGCTGGCGGACGAGACTAAGGAGGAAGCACATGGCAAGTATACAACTACAAGGTAAAATTTTTCTGAAAGGCACCATTAAGGCACAAACGGGTTTACATATCGGTGGAAACTCCGGTGAGTTAGACATCGGCGGTATTGATAACCCCATCATACGGAACGCCTTCAACCGTCAACCCTATATTCCGGGTTCATCCGTGCGGGGTAAGATGCGCGGTTTGCTTGACCGATACTTCAATAAACCGCTTGAAAAACGGGTGGGCAGGGATGTTCGCGTCCATGAATGCCAAACACCCGCCGAGTATAACAACTGTCCAATTTGCCAAGTCTTCGGGGTCGCGCCGCAGGGGGCATTACGCGGAAAAACGATGCCAACACGCGTTATCGTCCGAGATACCTTTTTAACCCAAGAATCGTTAGATGCACTCGACAAAGCAGATACCGATACCGACTTTACCGAAATCAAGACTGAGGTGGCGATTGATCGAATTACCTCTGCCGCAACACCTCGGCAACAGGAACGCGTCCCTGCGGGTGCAACTTTCGGACCTTTCCAGATAGTCCATAGCCTCTATACACAGACTGAAAACGGGAAGCGTCCTCCGTTGCAGGACGAACTTCAGTTTTTTGATACCCTTCTCACGGGTATAGAACTCTTGGAAGATGACTATCTCGGTGGATCGGGTTCTCGGGGTTCTGGTCAGGTCGCATTTGAAAACCTAACGATGACCTTTAAATCTCGCGGATGTTATGAGAATGCCGATATGGCACCAATACCCATTGCTGAGGATGTAGATATCAAGACCTTACGCCAATCCGATTACACGGCGAAAATTCTGCAGACTATCTCCAACCAATAGGACTTCATCGTAGGGGCGAGGTCGCCTCGCCCGATACCAGAGCAAATATGCCAACCTATACTGCCTATCGATTAACCTTTAAAACCCAGTTGCACCTTGGACGCACCTCCGGTCCCGCACAAGAAGGGAGCCTCGGCTTAGAGAAAACCGAGACCTACATCCCTGCGGATACCCTCTTCTCAGCGATCTGTCAGATGTGGACAACGTTTTACGACCCTGAGAGTCTCGCAACTTTTCTCAAGGGTTACACGGAAGACAGAACAGTTTTACCTTTCATGCTGACTTCGGCTTTTCCTTTTGCCAAGGATGTCTATCTTTTTCCAAAGCCTCTAACATTCTCAACGCCCTCAAAAAAGAGTAAACGTGTGCAGTTTGTTTCCCAATCCATCTTTCAAGACATTATTTCTGGAACCCCGATAGCATTCAGTGAAGACCAATTGATTAACGGTGAAGCAGTCTGGATGCGTCCTGAAGATAAAGAAAAATTGGAAACATCAAGGGACGAAAATTTCACTATCTGGGCAACGCACACCCGCCCACGCGTAACTTTAGGGAGCCGAAACTCTGGATCCGAGATATGGCACGTTCAGACCGTCCAATTCAACGCGGATTGTGGACTCTGGTTCGCTGCCCAATTCGATTCCGACGAGACACAGCACAAGATTGAAACCTTGCTTCGGGTGCTTGGGGACACCGGCATCGGGGGTGAACGCAATGCCGGATACGGGACGTTTGATTTTACGGAAACGACACTTGAAATTCGGACCCCAGAAGTGGGGAACCGATTTGTCACCCTCTCACCGATATGCCCTCAATCCCCAGAACAACTGGGAGAACTGCTCACAGGTGCTACTGCCTACACACTCAATCCATTAACTGGATGGCTGAATAGCACTGGAACTCCCTCTCGCCGGAAACAGGTCAGTATGTTCGCAGAAGGCTCCGTCTTACACACACATGACACACACATTGGACGGTTAGTCGATTTAAGACCCGATAACTGGTCGCATCCCGTTTATCGTTACGGCTACGCGTGGCAGATCGGTATCAGAGGAGCGTCCGAATGAAACAGCAGTATCAACGCCAGCTTACGATGCACAGCCTAACAGGCTATGCTACAAAGAGGTCCGAATGAAACAGAAGTATCAACTCCAGACGCTTACCCCTGTTCATATCGGATCAGGTGAAACGTTGAGCCACATAGACGGTTGCTATGCCAACGGCAGATGGTATCGTATAGATTTAGACAAGGTCTTGGCGCACCCGAGCACCGATCTGAACGCCTTAACCTCTGAGATGGCACAGCGTAACTTCCGATGGGAACGCTACCTGCGGCAGTCTGGCAGCGATTTATCAGAACTTTCTGCGTATAGTCTTCTCTGTCCGCAAAGCCCTGAAGAGGTTGAAATTCGAGAGGCGATTAAAACGGTTCACAACCAACCCTATATTCCCGGTAGCACCCTCAAGGGGGCAATCCGAACAGCGTTGTTATGGGACCTTATCAATGCAAGTCAGAAGCACTATGATAATACACTAAACGGATTAGAGGAACTAGCGGATCAAGAGCCTCGGAGAAGTTCGCGCAGAGAAACACCTGCAAAACCTATTGAGCAGCAGATATTTGGAAGAGACCCCAATCGCGATATCTTACGCGCTTTACAAGTCAGCGATACTACTACTATGGACCTATCAGGACTTGAAATCGGCACTGCTTGGACGGTTACGCTGAATTCAAGCACCCAATTGGAGCAGAAGATAGACAGGAACCAAGAATACAAAATCTTCACCGAACAGATTCAACCGAGACAACAACTGACGTTTTCTCTCAAGATTGACGAATGGCTCCTGAAGGCACCGGCGACAAAGCAACTCGACTTTACCCCTTCACAAGGAGATGCTATTCGCGATATTGCTGCAGTTTGCCATTGGGTAACAGGGGATCTCATACAGAGGGAACAGAAGTTCTTTAGTACCTATAACTTCCCAGAAATTGCTAACATCTACGATAGGCTGCTTCGTTTAAATGAAAGACTAACTGGTGGCGGATCTTTCCTACTACAAATTGGATGGGGCACCGGTTATGATTCAAAGACAATTACGCCTTTGTTCACTTACGATGAAAACGATCCAGAGGCAGCACAGGAATTGTTGATGGACCTACGAGAACGCTTTAAATTAGGCGAAAGCCGTTCCCAACGTGAAAATTACGACGATCGCGAATTCCCCAAGACACGGCGGGTTTTATACCGAGGCCAAAACCCGATCGCCCCCCTCGGTTGGGTCAAAATCTCACCGATTGAAGATTAATAGGACAGACGCAATTTTTCCATAAAGTGCTTACATATTGTGCTACGGCGAGGTTAGGAGGGAAACCCCCTATCAAAAACACCTCACCAGCAAGGGAGCTGCGGAAGTCCTGATTAAGAAAAACAGAGGCGGGCGTGGCAACCACGCCCCTACGAAGATTAAACCCGATTTACACATTATGGTCCTCTTACTCAACGCCGCTGTGATGCCTACAGAGGGTGTGTATACTTTAAAACGGATTTCAAAATCCAAGTTTCAAGCGCTCCTACAGGAAGCTGATGGAACTGGCAATCTTCAAAGTTACATCGGTTACCCTGAAACCGCTCGTTTGATTGAACGACTTACGGGTATTGAAGTTGAAGTGTCACGAGAACAAGCAGAACTCACCCCCGGAGATTCAATGTTAATTGTCAAATTACGACACAGAATAGCAGGTCCTGCCAGTAAGGAAACACGTGAGTTTTCTATGGATAATTTTGAATTTTATCAATGTGAATGGCGACTGCTGATTGAAGGAGCAACATAATGCTGAAAGTTCTTACTTTTCTCGGTATTGGACCTCGGGATGGTTATCAATCTACGACTTACACCAAGCATGATGGAAGCGAAGTCTACAAAACACATCTGTTTCCTGAAGCTGTTGCTAAACTCTATGAACCAGAGCAAATTACAGTCTTTGTCACCCCGCTGGTGCAGCAGGACGAAAAAGGCTACCTGAAATATCTCAATGAGAGGCTTGATTCTCAATTACAGATAGAAAACATCCCAAATGGTAACTCCGAAGCCGAGTTGTGGGAAATATTCCAGATATGTGCCGATGCCGTTGACGAAGGTGATGAAATCATTTTTGATATTACACACGCTTTTCGCTCTCTACCTCTTCTCATATTTATCGTTGCTGTCTATCTGCGTCAGGTCAAAAACGTCACACTCACGCATATTATCTATGGTGGTTATGAAGCACGAGACCGACATACAAATCGTTCTCCTATTTTCGACTTAACCCCCTTTATCCGGTTGCTGGATTGGACCAATGCTGTCAATGTATTTCAACGTTCCGGTGATGCCCGTCCCATTGCTGGTCTGGATGTGCCAGAAGATATTTCTAACGCTTTAAGTGGTTTATCTGAGGCACTTCTCACAAACCGAACCCTTGAAGCACAGAGCGCAGCATTTGCGTTTAACGGATTGAATCTGACCCAAAACGTCCAAATTCCAGCCCCTTTTGGCATGTTAATAGGTCAGTTGCAAGCGAACTATAGAGATATGGCGGTTTATACGCCTAACGCCAATCCACAGACAAGCCTCAAAAAGCAGGCTGTGCAAATCGAATGGTACGTTGAAAACCAACACTATCTCCAAGCGATAACCTTAATCCGGGAATGGTTAGTCTCTTGGGAATGCCTCCAACAAAATCATGGAGATTGGCTAAGTCAATCCAGACGACAAGCAGCTGAAAAAGCCCTAAATGAACGCGTAGAACGTCGAGACTCTGAATTCGCAAAAGCATTTGAAACCCTGATTGCGGATCAAACACCCACCAAACTTTGGCATCAATGTTTTGTTCTCCGAAACGACCTCGCCCATTGCGGTATGCGTCACAACCCAAAGCCTCAAAGTGCTACAGACGCAATCCAAGCGATTAAGACTCTTTTCCAAGAATTTGAAAAATTTGTTCAGCAAAATTTAGACTAATGTGGGCGGACATTGACTTGGCACATGTCATCAAGTCAGTTGTATAATATATCCGCTTTTAATCGGACCAGTTTGGAATTGAAACTCTTCCTGATTATAACTTGGGATGAACCGTGGTATCAGTCTCAATTTCTAATCGAACCCGTTTGGAACAAAACTACAAGAAGAGGCGCAGGCTAACAGCCTACGCTACACTTTTAATCGAACCCGTTTGGAATCGAAATTTTCGCAGCGTTTCGCAGCATTTCGCAAGGGTTTCCTTTTAATCAAACCAGTTTGGAATCGAGACCTCTTAAAATTACAGTCCATCACGGTCAACTTTCCCTCCAAATACCTTTCACAACACGACTCCCATAAAAAATAGAGTAAGTAAGATTGATGCATTAATGTCATTATATAAATTTTTATTATATAATTATGCATAATTTGCTATAATATGGCATGTTATGGTATAATATTGTGTCCTCGTTCGATAAAAAGTGGAGGTTTTCAGCAGGAAGAATTTGATAGGATTTTTTGAGGAATCTTTATGCCCACACTCGATTTTAAAGGTAAACAGTTCATTTACGGATACCACCTGACTGTGCCTGTCCGGACGCTAAAGATAGATAAGAAGAAATCGTTGAACAGAGAGGGATCTCCTCGTAAATCTCTGTTGGATGAGAATCTGATTCTTCATGGCGATAACTTACACGCGCTGAAAGCTCTTCTCCCGAGATATGCTGGTAACGTCAAGTGTATCTATATCGATCCGCCCTATAATACGGGCAACGAAAATTGGGTCTACAACGATAACGTCAACAGTCCGATGATGCAGGCGTGGTTGGAGAAGCACGGTCCGGTTGACCTTGAGGATTTAGAACGCCACGATAAGTGGTTGTGTATGATGTGGCCTCGGCTCCATTTGTTGCATGAATTGCTGTCTGAGGATGGTGTGATTTTTATCTCAATTGACGATAATGAAGTGCATCGCTTGCGGATGCTGATGGATGAGGTTTTTGGAGAGGAAAATTTTATTGAGTCTTTCATCTGGCGTTCAAGGTTAGGACGTGGAGCCACAGCCAAAAATACTGCCACACTACATGAGTATATTGTTGTTTATGCTAAAAGGATGGATTCGGTAAAATTCAAGGCAGATAAGCGAATTAGAAAAGCGGAGTCAAGAGAGAGGTTAAGACAGTGGGGACAGGGCGATAGGCGGGAAGATAGACCAACGATGTACTATCCAATTCATTCCGACGAACTCGGCGAAATCTACCCTATTAGAGCCGATGGAACGGATGGTCGTTGGCGAGTTAGTCAATCTACGATGCAAGACCTTATTGAGAGCAATTTAATTGTCTTTGAAAAACAACCTGATGGACGCATTGAGGCGTATAGAATTATACCTGCTGGGACTGAAACGTACACAGCATATCCATCTATGCTTGATTCTGAAGTTGTTAAAACAACCGCACATGGCAGTATTGAATTAAAAAACATGATGGGACCCAATAAGTTCTCTTATCCTAAACCATCATTGCTGATAAAGGAGCTTGTATTTCTTTGTACGCAAGAGGAAGATATTGTTTTGGACTCCTTCGCTGGTAGTGGCACCACTGCTCAGGCTGTCCTCGCACTCAATAAAGCGGATGGCGGGAACCGGAAGTTTATCCTCGTTGAATGTGAGGACTATGCAGATACGATCACTGCCGAACGGGTTCGACGCGTTATCAATGGCGTTGAAAATGCTACAGATGCGACTCTCCGAGAGGGGCTCGGCGGTGCCTTCACTTATTGCACTCTCGGCGAACAGATTGATGAGGAAGGTATGCTCACGGGCGAAAATCTTCCTGCCTACGAAACCTTAGCCGACTATATCGCTTATACCGCAACGGGTCGCGCGTTGGCGTTTACCAGAAAAGAGGAGGATTACTACTTCGGCGAAACGAGCGACATCCGTTTCTATCTTATTTATGAACCGTCGTTGGATTTTCTGGAGAGCCCTGCGTCTGCGTTAGATGGCGAGCGTGCCGAGCAGATTGCGAAAGCGTGCAAAGAGACGGGTCAAAAGGCGTATGTCTATGCACCGCAGAAATTCGTCAGTCAGAAGGAGTTGACACATTTGGGTATCACTTTCTGCCAGCTGCCTTACAATATCCATCGCATTTCGGATGCATAGAGAGTGGTTTCGTTGTTTTATGGTTTTATATTGTCGCGAACTTATCAAAAACAAAGGGGATGGCACTATGGGAATTTTACTTTTAATCGTGAAATCCGAGAGAATCCGTGATTCAGACAATTAGTATCTACATTTATTTGTAGACTTATCATCTAAGGCTATCAGTGCATTTTTTCCGAACAAAGACCCAGGGTTATTTAGTTTTAAGCAATTCTGGGATTTGGAGGGGATCCGGTGCGGTTAGGAAACCGCACCTACCGGGCCGGGGGGATCCAAATCCTTCCTAAAAATGGAGAACTAAATAGCCCTAACAAAGACCTTATTTTACTTGACAAATATGTGCCAAAAGAGTATAATTGTCAAAAGTGAGGCTTATGTGTTAACATAGAAAGTGCTATCGTATGAACGAGAACCAGTCCAGTGAAACAGGAAACGATAAAAGCGAAAGAGAACTATTAAAGACAAATCAAGAAATTCTATTTCGGATACGAGCTTTTAGCAGGCAAACGATAGCAGTTTCTTTGCTAACACTTGCCCTAATTGTATTGTATCTATCTATATTGTTCATATCGTTTATATTCTTTGATAGGACTTACGCAATATTGATAGAAATAGCAGGTTTTTGAAGTTGTTGTCGGATGTAATCATCAAGTAAACTTTCTTTGAGTTGATAAATCGTTTGACCGGCTGCCCGGGCGGCTCGCGTCAAACTCACCCAGACCCAG
>JAJEDB010000095.1 GCA_022821725.1 Candidatus Poribacteria bacterium
TAGCTCCTCTGTAAGAAATAGAGACTTTGGATAACCAAACTCAGAAGACCTTTTAAACATAACACAGGGGACAACCCCACACAAGAAAAACTCAACGAACCTTACCTCACTCGCTACACTTATGGGTAACAGTAAGACCTAAAGACAGGGGTTTCCAATCCGTAAACTTTGATGAAGAATTAGCATTCTATGACACCCTTGAAGTTAGCGATAGCACAGTCAAAGTGTTGGGTGATGAGACGTTACGAACTATCGCCGTTGAACTTGTGGAAACCGTTCGACGGAACGTGAGTATTGACTGGACACTAAAAGAGAGTGCCCGCGCGAATATACGAAGAATGGTGAAGCGTATTCTTCGCAGACACGGCTATCCGCGAGCCAAACAGGAAAAAGCTGCTGAAACCGTCTTGGAACAGGCAGCGGTATTGTGCAAGGATTGGGCAGCGTAGAAGATTGAAAACAGCCCATTTTGGGGTCTAAGGCAATTCTTTTTTTCCGTCTATCCAGCAGATGTTGCATATTCCCAAAACTAAATATCGCTAAAAATATTTGACAAAGTTTCAAAAATCAACTATACTAATCTATCAGGCATCTTTTGTTAGGGCATGTATTTCAATTCTAAATCAATGTCATAACGCAAACAACTAAGAAAGGAAAATAGATGTTAGCAGAAATCCGTCAAAGAGAAGGGGTTATTGTGATTCGCCCCACAGGTCGCATGATTGGTGCGGCAAACGCTGAAATCAGAGAGCAAATTAATGAGGAATTGGAGGAGCATTTTGACTCCCCAAAGGTTATTTTTAACCTCGAGAATGTTACCCGTATGGACAGTAGCGGTCTCGGCACGTTGGTATCTGTGAACGTGACGGTTTCCCGCAAAGGCGGGCGGACGGCACTCGTCAACGCAGGTGCACATATCCGCAATCTTCTCATCCTCGGACGCTTAATGAGCGTTTTTGAAAACTACAATAGCGAAGAAGAGGGAATCCTCGCCCTAACCTCTGAGGAAAGCTAATCAACAAGGCGATGGTGCCTGTTGTTACTTAGGAAAATTTCTGAGCGGAATCAAGATACGAGGAAGGAGATTTATGTCAAATCAGAATCTTCCGACGTTTACTGTCGACGCTGGTTTTCACAATCGGGATGGCTGCCCTGTTAGCACTAACGTCGACCATCCCGGCGTGAGCCAACTCCACGATCGTGCCGTTACCTTAACAGATGTCGCATCCGGTGATGTCATTTCAGCACAGTGCTACGCTGCCGAGGATGGCACGACTACCTTAACTTGGATACTCAATGGACTCGCCGCCGGTGAATCGCGGACCTATACGCTATCGGAAGGAAGTGTTACGGGCGAGACAGGCGTTCAGTTAAAAGAAGCAGCCGAAACCATCACCGTAACACTCAACGACCGACATTTTACAACATTTCGCTATGCAAAAACGCAGTTTCGTCCATATTTTTTTCCGGTTCTCGGTCCGAATGGACGCGAGGTAACACGCGGTGAAACAAGCGACATCTCAAAGGATCACGTCCATCACCGTTCCCTCTACGTCGCCTACGGCGAAGTCAACGATGTTGATTTATGGGGTGAAGGCAGTAATTCGGGAAGAGTTGTGCATCAAGACTTCACACAAAAACAGGGTGGGGCTGTGGTCGGTAGACTCTATACGGAAAACAGTTGGCAGACCCAAGCGGGAGCGGTTTTGATGACGGACGTGCAGAATTTTCGCATCTATAACCTACCCGAAGATGCCGCGATTCTCGATCTCGACCTCAACTTTATCGCTTCCGTTGGGGATGTCCATTTTGGAGATACCAAGGAGGGCGGTATCATCTCAATTCGTGTGCATCCGTCGATGAACGCTTCGGACGGCGGGAAGATAGAGAACGCTTTTGGCGGTATCAATGAGACAGAAACCTGGGGGAAGCGCGCGAATTGGTGCGATTATTCCGGTGTTGTCGATGGAACACCTGTTGGTATTGCTGTGTTCGATCATATTGTCAACCCACGCTATCCGACGTATTGGCATGTGCGCAATTACGGGCTCATGGGAAGCAATATCTTCGGAGGCGGCACTTTTGAAAGCGACCCTTCTAAAGATGGTTCCTATACGCTGAAACAGGGTGAAGAGATGCACTTCCGGTTCCGCGTCCTTATCCACGCCGGGGATGCAAACGTTGGAAAAGTAGCACAGAAATATCACGATTTTATCAATCCACCTGTCGTTGAGGCTTCTTAATTATTAAATCTGGGCACCGTTCCACTTCGTTCCACGGTGGTTTTCGGTTAATTCCAATTCCTTACTATTAACGTCAGCGTACGAACGGAGACTTTTAAATGCCGATTCCTACGATTCATGTCGGATGCACCCATTTCGCGCACGGTCGGCTACAAGCGCAACTCAATTCCAAAGGGCTTAACCCGGTTGCCTGTGTAGATATCAATCTCCCCGCGGCTCGTGAGGCTATAGCAGGTTTAGAAGGCGATGTTCCTGACTATCTTGCCGATCGCATTTATACGACAATCACCGAGGCGAAAGAGAAACACGACGCGCAGGCATGCCTTATCTACGCTTCAACAACCGTTCACGCCAAATTAATTGTTGAAAGTCTGAACCTCGGCATGCATACCCTCTGCGTCAAACCCATTGCAACGACACAGGCAGAATTCCACGACATTATACACGCACATAAAGCGAACCCTGGCTTGATACTCGTCCAAGGTCAAAATAAGCGGTGGAATCCTGCTGCCGCGAAAATGCGGGAATGGCTTCGGGAAGCGGGCGGCATCGGTGAGATGTTAGCAGGGGAGTGTCGATTCTGGATCCGCCAAAACTTATACACGGGTCCAGACTCTCGGCAACCTGATGCCTATGTCGATGGACTTTTCTTCCACGCTGGCACGAGTCACCAACTCGATCAACTTGTCGCTGCGAAGGGACTTCCCAAATACGTTACCGCTCACGTCCATAATCGGAGAGACCCAGAGCTTGGGCAGATTGAAGCGTGGGGAACGGCTGGTGGCAACGCGCTCATGGAGTATGCCAACGGCGCGCCTTTCTCCTACGCAGGCACACGGGCAGCGCATACGGGTCCGTTCGGATGGAGCGGGCATTGGACATTCCACGGCGAAGACGGAGACCTCCGACGCGATGCAGGACACCTTCAACTCTTCCGGCTCGGTGAAACGATTGAAGATGTATCCCTCCAAGATTTGCACGCCGGTCTCATAGAAGACGACCGCCTCCAGTTCGATGCGTTTGCGCAGGCGATTGCCAACGGGACAGATCGGGACTGGATACAGGACACAACGCTCGGCACATGGATACTCATGGAAGCCTGTAACGAATCCGCCCGAACGCACGAAAAAGTTGATGTTGAAGCGTTCGCCAAGAAGATGCTCGCCTAATCAAAGGGAAAAATTAAAATCTTGTCCTCCTCTCGTTCTAAAGAGCGCGCAGCCCGTAATGAAATGGAGGGCGGATATACGGGGCGGAATATCAGATGTCAAACCCATCTGAACGAACCGCAAGGAAAAATTAAAACATGGAATCTCCACACGGTATTACGGCTTCAGCCTTTCGTCCGTCTGTGATGGGCAGAAACGGTATGGTTACCTCCGGACACGTCCTTGCCTCGCAGGCAGGTATTCAAACGATGATGGCGGGTGGCAATGCCGTCGATGCAGCGATTGCAACCGCTGTAGCACTCGGTATGGTTGAACCTGCCGGCTCTGGGCTCGGCGGCGACGGCTTTATCCTCATCTATTGGGCGGAGACAGGGCAGGTTGAGGCGGTGAATGGAACTGGGCCCGCACCGCGTGCGGCGACCCGAGAAACCTACCGCAAAGACGGCGGGATCCCGATGAAAGGCATAAGAAGTGTCTCAGTGCCGGGGATCGTCGACGCATGGCTTCTCGCCCACGAACGCTACGGATCCCTCAAGTTAGAAGATGTTTTCGCGCCCGCAATTTCGCTCTGTGAGGAAGGGTTTCCCGTGAGTCATAGACTCGCAGGCGGACTTAAAGGCGAAAACGCTCGCTTCGCTGCCGAACCCGACTCGCGCGCTGTCTTTACCAACGACGGCGAACCGATCGCAGCGGGTCAATTCCTCGCGAATCCCAATCTCGGTAACACCCTCCGAAGGATTGCAAAACAGGGGAGAGACATATTCTACAAAGGTGAAATTGCGAAAACCATCGGTGAATTCAGCCGTGCCTACGACGGACTCTTGACAGCCGAGGATCTCGCGAATTACCACGCACACTGGGCTGATCCCATACATGTCAACTACCGTGGATACGAGGTCTATGAGATGCCGCCCAATTCAAGTGGGCATATCTTACTGCAAGAATTAAACATGGTTGAGCTATTTGACTTGCAAGCCTTAGGGTGCAATACTGCTGAAAGTGTGCATCTGATGGTTGAGGCGAAAAAACTCGCTTTCGCGGACCGGGAACAATATATGGCGGATCCAGAGTGGGTAGATGTTCCGATAGAAGGCATGCTATCTAAGTCCTATGCCGCTGAACGCGCAGAACGTATTGATTTAGATAAGGCAGCTTTTGATGTCCCAGCGGGGGGTCCAGAAGCACACGAAGATACAACCTGTTTCTGCACCGCGGATCGGGCGGGAAATCTCGTTTGTATACTGCAGAGTATCCAATCCGGATTCGGTTCCAGTCTCATCGCGGGGGACACGGGTGTCCTCTTGAACAATCGGATGACCTATTGGCATTTGGAAGAGGGGCATCCCAACTGTTTGATGCCGGGCAAACGCGTCCGCCACACCATGAACCCCGTCATTGTTACAAAGGACGGTCAACCGTTCATAGCATGTGGCACCCCTGGCGCAGATACACAGGTCCAAACGAATCTACAACTCGTTACCCACATGATTGATTTCGGGATGACACCGCAGGAAGCCGTCTCTGCCCCGCGCTGGCGGAGTTTACAGAACCCGATGGAATCCACTATTCCGCACACCTGCTCCAATGACCTTCAGTTAGAAAACCGATTCTCTCCCGACACCCAGAAAGGTTTAGCGGGAAGAGGGCATGAACTTCAACTTGTCGGGGATTGGGGTGGTCCGGGGAGTGCTCAGGCTATCATGGTCCATCCTGAATCAGGCGCGCTCATCGGAGGTTCCGATCCGAGAACCGATGGGTATGCGGTTACTTTTTAGAGGAACTATTTTCCGTATAAAGCAGGGTTTGAACTATGAAATAAAGATGTTTACGTGTTAACGATATCCATGATAGTTTACCCAAATATTCTGCCACAATATCATTATTGGGTTAGAACCTATGGAGGCTAATTATGAGTACCACCGCTATAAGGATCGTTACACACGCGATTCTAACGATAACCTTTTGTCTTGTAGCACCACAAACTTGGAGTCGTGAGGTTGTCCTTTTTGAAGAAGATTTTGAGGGCGTGACACTCGAAGCCAGTATCATGGAACAGATTAAGGATAAAGACGTTTGGTCAGGCACACCACCTGAGGGTTGGGAAATTACAAACGAAAATCCTAAAGATCTCGGAATGCCTGAGTGGAGAACATGGGCGATTGTCGATCTTGAGTGGTGGACACGAACGGCGGAAGACCAACGACGTAGTGAGTTTACTGGGGTACACAATGACGGTAAGGGCGTAGGTAAAGGAGCCGTTTCTGATCCTGATGAATGGGACGATTGGGAAGGAAATGGCGACCCTGACGCTCAGAGTCGTTGGAATGGACACTTAATCACCCCACCGATTAAAATCAAAGGCGCGGCAGCAAAGTCGCTTGTCTTAACATTGGATTCGAGTTGGCGCCCTGAAGATACGCAAAATGGTGAGATCATAGTAAGTTTCGACGGGGATAAAGAGGAACAAATCCTATTCTTCCAGAGCGTCGGTATTGACGCAGGCGCGCATACCCTTGTTACGATTCCTACCCTCAAACTCAAAGAGGAAAAGATAAATGATGGGGAGCAGATAAACGAAACGTTAGAAATCCCTATCGACAACCCCGCCGGTGTTGCTGAAATGACGATTAGTTTCGGTGTCGTCGACGCGCAAAACGATTGGTGGTGGGCAATAGATAACATACAGCTTATAAGCACTGCCTACGATGTAGAACCGAGCGGGAAATTAGCAGCGAAATGGGCAGAAATAAAAAGCTTACAATAATCAACCTTTGCGAATTGTGGGCGGCTCAGCACCGTTGACAATTCCGCAAAAACAACCCGAAAAAGCGTAATTTACTTCCCAAGTCCATTACTCTTTTAGGTCTCATTGACGCTTAGGAGAAAAAGTCGTGAAAATTTTAGTCACGGGTGGCACGGGCCGTATCGGGTCGAATCTCGTCAAAAGTTTATTAGAAAAAGGGCACGACATCCGCAGCTTCGTCTATCCGGAGGATGTCAATCGTGTTGGACGATGGGACGGGACGGATCGCGTCGAGACTGTTCTTGGCGACCTACGGGAATACGAAGATGTCAAAAAAGCCGTTGATGGCGTAGATGCCATCTATCACATCGCTGCAGCCTTCGGGGGTCCGTTTGATAATCGTCAGTACTTGGCAATCAACGGGATGGGAACGCTCAATATCTTAGAGGGTATCCGTGAGTGTAATCCGAACATCCATCGACTCGTCTATGCCTGTACCGAAGCGATTTACTGGGAACTCACCGAAAAAGGTAGATTTTTCGATACACCCATCACCGAAGACAGGGTCGCTAAATACCATCACATGCCCTATTTCCTTACGAAATGGATTGGTGAGGAATTGTGCATGACCTATCATCACCAATATGGCGTGCCTTCAACTGTCTTCCGCTTCACAACCGTTATTGAACCGAGCGAATATCTCAACGAAGACGGTTTACCCAAACAATTCGTCTTTAGCCCTATTTATAATCGATACGAAAATTATAACGGCGATGATCCTGTTGAGTTAGAGACCGCGGATACCGTCAAACGTCTTTGGGACGGGCAGGAGAAATTCATACTCAAACGCAATCCTGATGGCCGCCCCTACAAGGAACATTTCACGGATGTCCGGGATATTGTCCAAGGATTGGTGTTAGGGATTGAAAAGGATGCTGCTGTCGGTGAAGAATTCACGCTCGGCGGAAACGGTATCTTCAAGCATGAAGAGGTGATTCCCTACCTATGTGAACGTTACCAGATGGATTCTGTCGATGTGCAACTCCCCCAACCCCTCTTTTTTGAGTTTGATTTAAGCAAGATCAAAACGTTATTGGACTTTGAGCCACAACACGATTTAGCGAGTATCCTCGATGCTGCTGAAGCGATGCGTCGTGGTGAAGATGTAGGCATCATTCCGACGGGTGTCCGGTGGGCTTAATGTCCGTTTTCCGCTATTTCATAACTCCGGCGGTTTTCCTTGATGTCTTCTGAATAAATAGGTTAAACTTAACTTAATGTTTCATCCAGTTTCAAATTGGGGTTCATTCGGTTCGTAGTCGTGCAATTCATTGCGCATTCGGGGGTTGCTTTCTTGTGAAGACCTCTCTTGGTATATCCTCACTTTCCCTATTCGTTTTTACCTGCCTGATGCTCAGCTGCACTCAGACGACGGTCGTGCCGACGCTGCGGGTCTCATCAAGCACGAAACATCTCGATCGGTATATCAGTGCCGTGCTTAAGCGGGAAGGTATCCAACCTTCAAAGAGGTCGGAAGATGCCGAGTTTTTACGCAGAGTTCATCTCGATTTGACAGGAAAAATCCCAACCCCCGAAGAGGTCTTGGATTTTCTCAAGGACGGTTCTTCAAACAAACGCCAAAGAAAGATCCGGGCGTTATTCGCGAGTGATGCCTATCTCGATTATTGGAGCGAGATATGGGTAAATTGGTTAATCGGTAGACGCGAAGATGGCGACGATCGGCGCATCGGGTTAACGCATTGGGTGCGGAAGGCTCTCGCGAAAAATATGCCTTACAACCAGTTCGTTCAGGAACTGATTGCAGCGGATGGGGAGTTACGGGAAAACGGTGCAGGTAACTATATCATGCGTTATGACAGTTCGCCGGTCTTCCTGACTTCGCAGACTACGCGCCTTTTCTTGGGACTCCCGATGCAGTGCGCCGAGTGCCACGATCATAAAACAGAAGCGTTGCATCAAGAGGATTTCTACGGTATCGCCGCTTTCTTTACCGGTATTGAGAGTCAACGGAAGGGTGACATCCAGACGATCGATATGGTAGGGAATGAGAGAAGCATGGATAATTTTCTCATTACGAATACAGCAGAAAATGCGATTTGGGTGGAAAGACTTGAAAAACAGGTCTATCCGTTCTTCTTAGATGGCACAGCATATAAAGGGCCCCTCCGTAAAAAGCGAGAAGCCCTCGCGCAGTGGATGACTGATAAATCAACCCGTATTTCAGTCAAGCCATCGTGAATCGTATCTGGAAGCACTTTATGGGGCGAGCGTTTGTCGAACCGGTCGATGGATTCGGAGCAGAAAATCCACCGACCCATCCTGAACTCTTGAAGTGGCTCGCAAAGGATTTCGTCATTCATGGTTACGATTTACAAAAGTTGATGCGGACGCTCCTGAATTCAGAGACGTATCAACGCACCTCCCAAACGAACGAGAGTAACAAAGACGATCAACGCTATTACTCGCATGCCTATCTGAAACCCTTAAGCACCGAACAATTCTTCTATTCCATGCTACAAGCCACCGATTTTGAAAGACTTCAAGAGGTCAGAATGAAAGGTCTCAAAAAGCACGGAGGAGAAGACAGGGAGGGTATGCTGCGTCAACTTGAACGGAAGAAACGCGAGCATCTCAAAAAGTTTCTCTTTCTCCTCGATAATGGTGAGATGGAAGAGATCGAGGCATTCAATGGCACCATCCCTCAAGCACTTATGATGATTAACGGGGATATGGTGAATGATAGTGCCGATCACGAAGAATACGGGAGTTTTGTGAATTATGTATTAGGAAAATGGCGGGATCCGATGGAACGGATGAAGTATCTCTATCTTAATGTCCTGTCTCGGTTGCCCACTGCTAAAGAGAAAACCTATTTTAGACGCTATTTAGAGCGGAGTCTTTATCGAAACAAGGACTTGGCTTACGAGGACCTCTACTGGGTGTTACTCAATTCAGCCGAGTTTTCGTTGAATCATTAGTTTGCACAGGCTAACAGCCTATGCTACAGAAGAAGGCACATCCTAAGAGATTGCGGATATAACAACTGGCACAGCCTAACAGGCTATACTACAACGGACACCAGCAAGATGAGTCAAGATGAGCTTAAATCATTTTATCGTCGTAACTTGCCTCATATACAGACACCGGGGGCAACTTTCTTCGTGACATTCCAACTTGCAGGAACTATACCGCAGCATGTATTAGCGCAATGGAAAACAGAAAAATTACAATTTGACAGAGAAAAATCAAGACTTCTCAGGATGCAAAAGGACTCCGGGGCTGCGTCCACACAACAGAGACATTTTGAGGAAAAGTATAAACACCTGGAATGGAATCGACAATGGTTCCGAAAATTTGAAAAAACTTTGGACAGCGCGGGAAATGGACCTGTATGGCTCAAAGATAGTCGAATTGCTAAAGCAGTGGCGGAAAGTCTGCATTACCGCGATGGAAAAATGTATTGCCTGGATGCCTATTGCATCATGTCAAATCATGTCCATGTTGTATTCACACCGCTCACCAGGCAATCTTCCAGAACAGATGCTGTTAATCCGGCAGAAAATACAGCACAAACGAAGGATTTGTGTTACAATTCACTTTCCTCCATTATGCAGTCCCTTAAAGGGTACACGGCTCGTAAAGCTAATAGTCTATTAGGAAGGAGTGGCGCATTCTGGCAGCCAGAAAGCTACGATCATATTGTTCGGGATGCCAACGAATGGCAACGGATTGTCACCTATGTTCTCAATAATCCCGTAAAGGCAGGTTTGGTGGACAGGTGGGAAAAATGGCAGTGGAGTTATTGCCGATGTAGCATAGGCTGTTAGCCTGTGCGATTGCCGCATCATCCCTTGTAGCATAGGAGACCGTTAGCCTGGGCTATTACCGCATCATCCCTTGTAGCATAGGAGACCGTTAGTCCCCTGTGCGATTGCCACATAATCCGTTGTAGCATAGGCTGTTAGCCTGTGCAATTGTCGCATAACCTATTATGGTGTGCAACTTATAGCGTAAACTGTTTTTTGAGGAAGGAAATTGAAATGGAAATCAAATTGGGTAGGATAAAGGTTGAACCGCAAGATATCGCGTCATGTGATCCTGAGGAGCCCTTTGAGTGTGCGATTGCGCATGCATTGCAGCGCTACGGTTACGTTGATCCAATCGTTAGCTTTATACTTATAGAAATCCATGAGAACGAAACGGAATATTTGTGTAGCGCCGCTATCGCCGATTGGCAACTCGACCTCATAGAAGGGGATCCCGTCGATCCAATCACGCTGGTATTTGATGAAAAAAATGAAGAGGTCTGGCTTGAAAGCGAATACCAGCAGCAGTGAAGGGTAACACCATTTCCAAAAGATTATATGGCATTAACTGTCCCTGAGTGCACAGAAACACAGTCTATGCTACAAAGGCACAGGCTAACAGCCTATGCTACAAAAGAGTTCGTTTACTGAAGCATTTTCAATCAGTAATGGTATAAGTTCGATTTTCGCAGATACTTTTTTCAGTATTTTACCGTTTTAGGTCCCTTTCACGTTTTACGAAGAAAGAGATAGTCCATGAACACAGAAACAAAAATAGCAGTTGATCGAACTACAGGAAAACAATATCCGATAGAATTCCCAACCTCTGATATAGTTGAACAAGAGATTCTTGAACTGAATTATTCTCCCGATGGAATCACAAAGAGAGAAGCCACACAAAGGCTATCAGAAAAACTTGGGTTGTCTGATGAACAAAAAGTAGCAGTGAGAAAACAAGGCGAGAGATATCTCAGCATTTTTCATTATGGAGTGGTTACCCCCGCATTTGACAAACTTGTAAGAGAAGGAAAATTAGAACAACCAGAAGGTAGCCACAAACCCTATGTTCTCTTTGGTAGCACATCTCCACTACACTCTTCTGATGGGGATATTGAGGAGATTTACCAACAGATTAGAGAAAAAATAGCTGGAGACTTACTTCAGGAAATTAAAGCAAATTCCCCTGCTTTTTTTGAAAATCTCGTTATTGATCTTCTTGTTGAAATGGGATACGGTGGCTCAAGAGAAGATGCCGAAGCCGTAGGGCGTAGTGGTGACGGTGGGATTGACGGTATTATTAACCAAGATAGACTCGGACTTGATGTCGTTTACGTTCAAGCGAAACGATGGGAAAAAAATGTGGGGGCACCTGAAATTGCTGGCTTTGCCGGAGCATTGGCAGGAAAAGGTGCTAACAAAGGAATCTTCATTACAACATCCGATTTTACCAAAGCTGCCAAAGACTACGATGCTGCAGGTTTCAAAATTATTCTTATTGATGGAAAACGACTTACTCAGTTGATGATTGACCACAACGTCGGAGTTTCTACAGTAAAAACCTATGAAATCAAGCGAGTCGATTCTGATTATTTTATTGAAGATGCTGGGTAATATTTAGGGTAGGCACAGGCTAACAGCCTATGCTACACAAGAAGGCATAGGAGACCAACAACCTATGCTACACGAAATACAACCAAAAGGAGACTTCTATTATGAACAGCCGTAACCTGTTCATCGCTATCTGTATAATGACGTTTGGCATTGCTACGCTTGCGATGTCGCAAACCTATTTTGAGGATAATTTCGACGATCCGAAAGAATCTGAAAAGAAATGGGTCGCCCTCTTCGGGGAATGGGAACTCAAGGACGATGAATACCATCAACTCCAAAATTCGCCCAACTGTATGAGTGTCGTCGCTGACGAATTCTGGGAGGACGACTGGAGTGATTACACCTTTGAGGTCCGAGGGAGTAAAGTCAGTGGTGCCGAAGGCTTCCTGATTATGTTTCGGTGCCAAGGTTTAATGCAAGCACGCGGACAGGCACTTGAGGATCATCCGCCACGTATGGAGAAACTTAAGCCCTCGTTGGAATACTGGTGGAACCTCGGTGGCTGGGGAAACACACGCTCGCAAGTTGAATCGTGGGGCGGCAAAGCGGGTGCCAATAGCGCTCACACCATCAAAGACAAAGATTGGTATAACATCAAGATTGTCAACACGCCCAATAGTTACACGGTTATCCTCAACGATGAAGAGGTCGCAGAGGTGGACGATGATACCGAAGGCGGTGTCGGACGCATCGGCTTGGCAACGTGGAGCACGGTCGCGAAGTATGACGATGTCGTGGTTTACGGCCCCGACGGTCCCTCGTTAGCAGTTGACGCGAAGAACAAACTCGCGACGACGTGGGCACATCTTAAATCCGTGAAGTAGTTTTTGAACATTGTTGTGAATTGGAACGCGAGGTCCCGAGACCTCGCGTTCACTTTTATAGGAACTGACAATAGATGCTAAACTATTTTTTGCCCCCACACATCGAATTTGGTGACGGGGCACTCCAGAATTTAGGCGAACATGTCAAGGCGTTCGATGGGAAAAAACCGTTCTTAGTGAGCGACGCGGGCGTTATCAATGCGGGTATCCTCGCGAAAGCGACAGATGCTTTAGAAGCAAGCGGAAACCTGTCTTACGCGACGTATTCGGATATCGAACCGAACCCAACGGACATTAGCGTTACACACGGTGTAGATGTTTACAAAGCTGAGGCGTGTGATGTCGTTATCGCTGTCGGCGGCGGAAGTGTGATGGATGCCGCCAAAGCCATTCGTCTTTTGACGACCCACACACCCCCTTTGGAACCTTACTACTCGGATGTTGGGGGTGCCGGGCGTATCCGAGGCGATATGCCACCGCTAATATGTGTGCCGACGACTGCCGGCACAGGCAGTGAAGTGTCACACGGATCCGTCATTACGGATACATCCCTACAGACAACCAATCGATGGCGGAAGCGTGCAATCGTTACGCCTTTCAACATGTCGAATATCGCACTCCTTGATCCCGGAATAACCCTCGGCATGCCACCTGCGCTGACTGCCGCGACGGGTATGGATGCCATCACACACGGTATTGAGGCGTATGTCGCCACGAGATACCACCCTATTGCGGAGGGTGTTGCATTACAGGCACTCAGAATGCTGAGCGCGAACATCCAACAGGTCTACCATAAGGGTGAAGATGTAACCGCACGTGGGGAAATGCTGCTCGGATCCTGCATGGCAGCATTCTCGTTCCAGAAGGGACTCGGTGCGGTCCATTCGCTGGCACACCAACTCTCTACAGATGCGCCCATACCGCATGGTGTCGCGAACGCCATTCTCCTCCCGCCTGTCATGGAATTCAACTTTTCGCATGCGAGCGAGAAATACGCGAAAATCGCGCGTGCCTTAGGTATAGACACACGTAACATGGATATTGACGAAGCCGGACATGCTGCCATCGAGAAAATCAGGGCATACAACACGGCGTTGAATATGCCCACAGGACTCGGAGAAGCCGGTTTGGATCGGGGAAAAATTCCGAAACTCGGCGCGGATGCGATGCTGGATCACTGTCATAAATTCAATCCGAGGGTGTGTACGGAGGCGGATATGGTGGATTTATTTGAGGCGGCGTTCTAAGGCATATCAATCGGCACAATCCAGCCCTTCGTCAGTGCTGGTTTATAGGCGTTATCGCGCAAGTAATCCGACGTTTGCCACAAACAGAGATGCTTGCCATCCGGCATCCAAACGACCGAGGTCAACTTCATCGGTGTGCGAGCGATAGGAAATTTCTTACCACTCTCAAGATCATAAACCCAGACCTTCCAACGTATGCCCGCACAGTCCTCACGTTCCATATACGCCAACTGCTTACGTGTTGGCGACCACGCAGGTGATGTGTGTTTCAAAATCTGGCTCTGTGTGAAAGTGGCCACCGTCTCCGATAAATGTAGCTGCTTATCAATCAGTTGTCCGGGACGGTTACTCCCGGATAAGACATACGCCAGATGCGTGCTATCCGCCGACCAGTCGAGTTGATGGACCTGTTGATGCTGTGTCAGGATCTCTTTTATGCGTTGCCCTTCTATGTCTTGGATGCGGATACCAACATATTTTGCGTTGTTTACGCCGAAAGCAACACGGGTGCCATCGGGTGCCCAAGAGGGTGCGGACAGATAGGTATAGGTCCGCTGTCGGCGTTCAATTGGGACGCGGGCAATAGCACTCAAACCGCTACTATCGCTGTTGATTCGGTAAATGATATCTAATCCCCCAGACTGAGAAAAGTCGCGTCTTCTGAACACCAAACGGTTAGAGGTCGGTGAGAACGCAGGTCCATCTCCACGAACCAATTGTTTGATCCGTCCGAATTTCCAATCGACGGTATAAATAAAGCGTTCACCGTTTTCATCAACTTCAAATGCAACAAGCCTACTGTCAAGCGACCAAGAGAGATACGGGTTGTAAAAGTTTCCGGTGTAGAACTTCCGTGCGCGTTCTCCCTTCCGATCCATAATCCACAGTTCATTTGCACGCCAGTATCTGCCCCCCAAATCCTCTCTTTTTAAAAATGCGATGAACTCCCCATCCGGACTCCAGCGTGGAAACTCGGCACCTTCAATCAATTGCACCCTATACGGATCTGTAATTGCGTTATCTTCCGGACGACAGAAAGTCGTATTGAACAGGATACTGTCTATCTCTTTGAACTCACCAAAGGCGAACTGGTTCATCCATCCTCGGACCCCGTTCGGCAGTTCAACCTCATACCATCCATCCGAAACCTGCAGAATCGACAAACGCACGCCGTCGTTGAGTTGTAACAACACGGCTGCTCCTTCTTTCGCTGTATAAACCGGTGCCGCGTCGTGTGTTACAACACCTTGCCGTCGAGTCTCCTGTTCACGGATGTTTTCTGTTGCGTTTGTAAAGGCGTAGACACTGCCATCACCAGATGCAGCGTAGAGAATACCATCGGAAATTGCGGGGGCAGCGTCCACAAAACTACCGAGTTGATACGTCCACGTTTCAGACTTGGATGCCGCATCGAACGCGTGGAGCTTTCCATTACGAGCCCCGATATAGACGACACCATTCGCTGTCACAGGATAACTCTCACTGCCATTTGTCTGACCCCGCCACACATCCGCGTTGTGTTCTGGAAAGATAGGACGGAACACCCCCTTCGCACATCCATATTCGATACCCTGGATGTGAACTGTCCGTTCACGCATTGCTTCGAGCGTCCCGGTCCTGGCGTTGAGGAGATAGATTTTAGAAGGAAACGCCCCCACATAAACCTTGTTGTCCGAAACGATCGGCGGCGCGTCCATCCAGCTTTTCGATTTGAACTCCCACAACTTTTCACCCGTTTTCGCGTCCAAGGCGTAAACTTTGTTGTTCCTCGCGCTAAAGTAGACCCGATTCCCCAGGACTGTCGCGGAATAGCGGATGGCATCCCCCGCGTCAAAGACCCACCGGATCCCCCACTGTTTCGCGTCCAATGCGTACAATTTACCGTCGGTCGATCCGATATATAAAATGCCGTTTGCAATTACGGGCGACGCGTGGAGCGGTCCACCGGTTTTGAATTTCCACAGCAGCTCCAGCGGCGGTGCAATGCTTTTGTCGGGACTCACCCCAGAAAAACCTACATCGTGCATGAAGGTATGCCAATCTTCAACACGAGGCGGCGCGAGCGGTTCTGTTGCTTCAGGGGCGGTTGACTGTTGGACCCTCGGCTGCTGGGGCTGCTCTTTCTGTTGCGAATCACATCCCCATACAAACAGCAACACGAGCACAATCCAGTATTTCTGCTGCCACAATCGCTTCATAATATACACTAACAAATGCCTTTCTACAAAATTCTGATGCGTATCAGTTTAGCACGAACCTGAATCTAATGCAACTGAAATGTTGGCAACCTTTTTCTTGATAAACGCCGTAAAAGGTATTAATTGGAAAACGAAATCCCCTTAAAAAATCACGAAAAATTTGAATTTGCGGCAAATCTGTGTTAAAATTTAACTTCTACAGGTAAGATACCATCTCATACTTTAATTGCAAGCGGTAAATTTGATGAATACATTAGAATCTAAATTAGGTGAAGTCGATCCACAGATCGTTGAAATCGCCGCTAAAGACTTAACACGCCAGCAAGACGCTCTCATGCTGATCCCGTCCGAGAATTATGCAAGCCGCGCCGTCATGGAAGCACAGAGCAGCATCCTCGCGAATAAATACGCTGAGGGTTACCCCGGTGAGCGTTACTATAACGGATGCCAATTTATGGACGATGTTGAATCACTCGCCATTGAACGCGCAAAAGCACTCTTCGGTGCCGAGCACATCAACGTCCAGCCGCACGCCGGTTCCCAAGCGAACATGGCAGTCTATCATGCCTTGCTGGAACCCGGCGACACGGTTCTCGGTATGTCTCTCAGTCAAGGTGGACATCTCACGCATGGAGCCGGTGTCAATTTCTCGGGCAACCTTTACAATATTGTTGCTTATGGTGTTGATGCCGATACCGAACGAATCGACATGGCAGAAATCGCACGTCTTGCCAAAGCGCACCGTCCGAAACTTATCGTCGTCGGTGCAACGGCTTATCCTCGGCACTTCGACTTTGCGGCGTGGCGGCAGGTCGCTGATTCCGTAGGTGCCTATCTGCTGGCAGATATAGCCCATATCGCGGGACTTATTGCGGGTGGTGCCCATCCCGATCCCGTTCCATACAGTGATGTGATTACAACAACAACGCATAAGACTTTAAGGGGACCTCGCGGTGCGATGATTATGTGTAGAGCCGAATATGCAGACAAGATTGACCGCGCTGTGTTTCCGGGCTTACAAGGGGGTCCCTTCCTGCATACAATCGCTGCCAGAGCTGTCGCCTTCAAAGAAGCCAGCGAACCCGCCTTTAAGACATATCAGGCACAGATCGTTAAAAATGCTAAGGCACTCGCGGCACGGTTAATTGAAAACGGGTTCCGATTGGTGAGCGGTGGCACCGACAATCATCTGATGCTGATAGACCTTACTTCCAAATATGAGAAACTTAGTGGACGGCAAGCCGCCGATCATTTGGAAGATGCCGGAATTATTGTGAATAAAAATACGATTCCTTACGACAAAAGGAAACCGAGAACCACGAGCGGTCTACGCCTCGGGACACCGATGCTTACAACACGCGGCATGAAAGAGGATGAGATGGTTCTCGTCGCCGATTTCATCGCAGAAACGCTCGAAAATAGGCAGAAAGCCTCTATCAAACGGAAAATCCGAGGGGAAGTCAAGGAACTCTGTGCGCAATTCCCAATTTACGAATACCTAAAATAGTTGCCAGTTATCAGTAAACTATGAACTACAAAGCGGCACTCGCCTATATTGAAGGGTTTATTGACTATGAAAGAAGTCCTGATTTTTCACGGCAGGCACGGCTTTACAATTTAGACAGGATTTCGCTATTGCTGGCGCTGCTTGGCAATCCACACGATAGACTGCGGGTTGTCCATATCGCAGGGAGCAAAGGGAAAGGCTCCACTGCCGCACTCATAGCCTCGGTGCTTACGCATGCAGGCTATAAAACGGGTTTGTTTACATCTCCGCATCTCATTACACCACGAGAACGGTGTCGTATTGATGGGGTCCTCATTTCAGAAGCAGATGTTGCTTTCTATATTGAGAAACTCAAGTCTGCAATTGAGACTGTCTCCGCCTCTGCGTTCGGACGTGTCTCATTTTTTGAAATATATACTGCGCTTGCTTTTTCCTATTTCGCCGATAGCGGAACAGACTTTGCTGTTATTGAGGTCGGTTTAGGTGGGAGGCTCGATGCAACGAACGTTGTTACGCCAGTCGCGACCGTTATTACACCGATCGGTTTAGAGCACACTGCCATATTGGGAGAAAGTTATGCTGAGATAGCAAGGGAAAAAGCCGAAATCATTAAACAGGAGTGCCCGTTGGCACTCGCCCCGCAACACCCAGAAGCGCGAGCGGTATTTGAGGAAGTGGCAAACAAGCGTAAGGCACGGATTGTTGAACCCGAAGTCCTTGATGCAGTGTGCAAGCCGCACCTTCAAAATGTAGAACAAGATGCGTGCGTATCAGCCTCGCGTCTCATCCACAATGCCGAGGGTTTACCGATAGCACAGGCATTTGACGTGGAAACGGATTCGGAGCGTTATTCGCAGCTGCGGATGCCGCTCCTTGGACACCATCAGTTTATAAACGCAACAACTGCAGTCGCAGCGATTGAGTGCCTAAAACAGGAAGGATACAAAGTTCCGAAAGTGAGTGTGTATGCCGGATTTAAGAACGTGGCGTGGCCGGGCCGGATTCAACGCATCAGGTCTTCGCCAATTGTTATCGTTGATGGCGCGCATTCTCCCGCCTCAATGGAGGCACTTTGCCGCACCCTCCGTCAGAGTTTTCGTTACAGTCGGGTGACTTTTATCGTTAGTTTGATGAAAGACAAAAATCTTATAGCAATTGGCACTGTTGTCTCACAGATGGCGGATGTCGTGATTGCCACACAAATTCTCGACAATCCGCGCGTGATGGCTGCTGAAGCGTTACAGAATTCTTGGGAGAATGTGTGTAAAAATATTACCGCGTGTCCAACGCCGGAAGAAGCAATCATAAAGGCTTTATCCGACGCATCACCGACAGATTTAATCTGCGTTACAGGTTCGCTCTATCTCGTCGGTCAGGCACTTAAAATATTCAGACCTACTTCATCGAATCACAAGGAAAATTAAAAAAATGCGTGATATCACTCACAAAGAACGGTGGCTAAATTGGAAGACATTTCTGACCTCCCTGCCCATTCTAAATTTAGCCACCGTGGCTTTTGCCCAAACAGATGCCACACCGACTGTCCCACCGGTGTGGTGGATTGCCCCAATTGGTGCACTCATCGCCTTAGGTTTTGCGTACCACTTCTACCGCGCTGTGATGAAACAGGACGAGGGTAACGAAAGGATGCGCGACATCG
Source organism: Candidatus Poribacteria bacterium (assembly GCA_022821725.1). Taxonomy (GTDB): domain Bacteria; phylum Poribacteria; class WGA-4E; order WGA-4E; family WGA-3G; genus WGA-3G. Next base: position 19,030 of record JAJEDB010000095.1, read on the forward strand.
CACAATCCGTGCGTGAAGGCGCAATGGCGTATCTCAGGCAACAATACAAAGTGGTGGGCATCGTTTTTGCTATACTCTGTCTCATCTTTATATTCATGGCTTTTGTCCTCGATGCCCAAAATAGAGTCATACCGTTTGCCTTTCTCACGGGTGGCTTTTTCTCAGGACTCTGCGGTTTCCTCGGCATGAAGACCGCAACTAACGCTTCCGCCCGCACGACAAGTGCCGCCATGGAGGGACTCAATGCTGGATTAAAGGTCTCATTCCGTGCGGGGGCAGTCATGGGATTAATAGTTGTTGGATTTGCCCTTCTTGATATCACTGGATGGTTCCTGATCCTCTACTACCTATTCCCTAAGATATTGCCCGGATTCTTAGAAGTAAACCCACTCCCACAGATTACTGTGATTATGCTGAGTTTCGGCATGGGTGCCTCAACGCAGGCACTCTTCGCCCGTGTTGGGGGTGGTATCTATACCAAAGCAGCGGATGTTGGCGCGGATCTGGTCGGAAAAGTTGAAACAGGACTTGCAGAAGATGATCCGCGGAACCCTGCAGCCATCGCTGATAACGTCGGTGATAACGTCGGCGATGTCGCAGGCATGGGGGCAGACCTTTACGAATCCTATGCAGGCTCCATCTTAGCCACAGCCGCCCTTGGAGTCGCTGCTGTTGCTGCCAAAGATCACAGTGACATTGCCCTCCAGCTGAAATATCTCTCAGCCCCCATGATTATTGCGGGCATCGGCGTAATTCTTTCCATTTTAGGTATCTACATGGTGCGGACAAAAGAAGGCGCGACGATGAAACAGTTGATGGGTTCCCTGAACTTGGGCATCAACGGAAGTGCCGTCGGCATCGCGGTCGTTTCACTCCCTGTTCTCATCTATTTGGGGCTCCCGAACATGTGGCAAATTTGGGGTGCAATTATCGCAGGGCTTGTAGCAGGTTTGATTATTGGAAAGGTTACTGAGATTTTTACCTCTCACGATTATGCCCCGACCCGTGCCATTGCGAAACAGGCACAGACCGGACCCGCGACTGTAATTATTGAAGGTATTGCTGTCGGTATGGAATCAACGGCAATTCCGGTGGTAACCATTGTCGCCGCAGTCGCTGTTAGTTATTACCTCCCCGGTGGGGCAACCGAACCGCTGATGGGGTTATACGGGGTCGGCATTGCCGCTGTCGGTATGCTGGCGACGCTCGGCATCACCCTCGCCACAGATGCTTATGGACCGATCGCAGACAACGCCGGTGGAAACGCCGAAATGGCAGAACTTGATAAAAGCGTTCGAGAGCGCACCGATCAGTTAGACGCCCTCGGCAACACAACAGCCGCAACCGGCAAAGGGTTCGCCATCGGATCCGCAGCACTGACAGCCCTCGCACTCTTGGCTGCCTACTTGGAAGAAATTCGATACGGATTAATCCACTTAGCACATAAGGACACACTCGTCATACCCGGTGAAGGTAGTGTTGATACACTCAAGGTTTCGGTCAGTCAATTTATGGATTACTACGATGTTACCCTGATGAACCCGCAAGTCCTCATCGGATTGTTCATCGGTGCGGTGATGGCGTTCTATTTCTGTGCCTTGACGATGAAAGCGGTTGGACGTGCCGCCGGCGCTATGGTAGAAGAGGTCCGCCGCCAATTTCGTGAGAGACCGGGTATCATGAAAGGCGAAGAAAAACCGGATTACGCACGATGCGTCGAAATCTCGACAGTGGGTGCACAACGAGAGATGATCTTTCCATCACTCATCGCTATCGTTGTCCCTGTCGCAGTCGGTTTGATTTTTGATGTTGCGGGTGTATTAGGGTTGCTGGCAGGAGGCTTAGCAACCGGTTTTGTTCTCGCAATTATGATGGCAAACGCTGGCGGTGCATGGGATAACGCCAAGAAGTTTATCGAAGAAGGCAAACACAAAGACGAATACGGTGAAAAAGGCTCAGAACCGCACAAAGCCACTGTTGTGGGTGATACCGTTGGGGACCCGTTCAAAGATACCTCTGGTCCCTCGCTTAACATCCTGATTAAGCTGATGTCTATGGTATCTGTCGTGTTTGCCGGTCTCATCGCGAAATATGGTGGCGTATTTAGCAATTGGTTGGGTATATAGGGAAACAGTCAAAGTGCGAGGGCATTCTGCGCATCGCTCCACGATAGTATCCAACAAGGTCAGAAAATCTTTCAGTACCTAAAGCGGGTTGGAATTAACCAAAACCACTGCGTAATGAAATGGAGCAGTGCCCAGATTCAATACATTAAAATCCTTTTGTAGGAGAACAGAGAAAAATGTCCAATACGTTGAAACCCCGAAGTTATGCGATTACTGACGGACCTGATCGCGCCGCCGCACGCACGATGCTCATGTTCGGCGATGGTGGGTTATCCGCAGAAGATCTTGACAAACCGATTATCGGGGTTGCTAATACTTGGATCGAAATAGGTCCTTGTAACTTTCATCTGAGACGGCTCGCCGCTAAGGTCAAAGAAGGGATTCGCGAGGCGGGTGGAACACCCCTTGAATTCAATACCGTCAGTATCTCCGACGGCATTACTATGGGCACCGAGGGCATGAAAACCTCGCTTATCAGTCGGGAAATCATCGCCGACTCGATTGAGTTAGTGTCCATCGGTAACATGTTTGATGCTGTTGTTGCCCTCTGTGGATGCGATAAGACCGTCCCAGGCACTGTCATGGCACTCGCACGGTTAGATATTCCATCGCTCACGCTTTACGGTGGATCGATCATGCCGGGCAAATTTCAGGGACGTGATGTCACCATCCAAGATGTGTTTGAAGCCGTCGGGCAGCATGCTGAGGGCACCATAACCGTAGAAGAACTGGACGATCTGATTAGTAAAGGGTGTCCAGGTCCCGGGGCATGCGGCGGTCAATTTACTGCCAATACCATGGCAACAGCCGTTGAAATGTTAGGCATTGCTCCGCTGGGCAGTGGAAGCGTCCCTGCCGTCGCGGCGGACAAGGATCAAGAGGCATACAGAACCGGACAACTCGTTATGGACATGCTTGCCGCTGACCGGAGACCGAGTCAAATTATCACCCGCAAGTCGCTTGAGAATGCGATTACGTCTGTCGCCGCGACCGGTGGCTCCACCAACGGTGTCCTCCACCTGCTTGCTATCGCGCACGAGGCACAGATTCCGTTGACGCTTGAGGATTTCCACGCCATTAGTCAAAAGACACCTGTATTGGCGGATCTGAAGCCCGGTGGACAGTTCGTGGCGACGGATCTCTATGAGGCAGGTGGCATTCCGTTCTTGGCGAAGCGTTTGGCAGAGGCAGGCTTGCTCCACACCGATGAACTCACCGTCACAGGCAAATCCATCGGAGAAGAGGCAACTGCAGCCACCGAAACCGAGGGACAGCAGGTGGTCAGACCTGTCGATGCCCCGCTCAAACCGACGGGTGGCTTTGCCATTTTGAGGGGTAACCTGGCGCCAGAGGGATGTGTTATCAAGTTAGCCGGTCAGGACAAAACGCTCCATCGGGGTCCCGCTCGTATTTTTGACCGTGAAGAAGATACTTTTGCTGCCATCAAAGGTGGACAGATCCAGCCCGGGGATGTCGTGGTTATCCGTTATGAAGGACCGACCGGTGGTCCCGGTATGCGTGAGATGTTAGGTGTAACGGCAGCCATCGTCGGGGCAGGCTTGAGTGAAGATGTCGCCCTCTTAACCGATGGTAGGTTCTCTGGCGCGACACACGGGTTCATGATCTGTCACGTTGCCCCTGAAGCCGCAAGAGGCGGTCCTATTGCTATCCTCCAAGAGGGAGACGAAATCGTGATTGATGCTAAGGGACGACGCCTGGATGTTAATCTCTCCGACACCGAAATCCAAGCGCGTTTTGAGCAGTGGACACCGCCCGAACCGCGCTATGCTCGCGGGGTGATGGCGAAGTATGCCAATTCGGTTTCTTCTGCTTCTGAAGGTGCTGTGACGGGATAGAAACGATTTTATTTTTTTATCTGTAAGGGCAGGTCTCTGTGCTTGCCTTTTTTCCTTTTCATCCACCTTGTTCCATGTCTATTTCGTCTGAAAGATAGTAGATTTTAGAATTAATTTTACACTATAAATCGGTGCGGTTAGAAACCACACCTACCGGGGGATGGAAAGTGTAAACTTATTTTTAGGATTCACTATAATATTGTAAAATCTCCGCCGATCTGTTAGAATATCCTTATGAATACACAAAAACCTATTATCCTCAACCAAGCAGAACTTGACTGGGAAACTTGGGACGACCCAGACCTCGTTGCCAAGAGTCCAGTCCGTTGGAAAATTCTTATATCGGGTGAACGCGGACCCAGCAGTCAACTTTCTATTGGAATAGCAGAAATGACACCGGGGACCCTGCTCCCACTTCACCACCATGCCCCAGCGGAGACATACTACGTCATCAGCGGTCACGGGTATGTAACAGTAGACGATCAAGAGGCATCACTCAGTCCCGGTGCATCCGTCTTCATCCCCGCGAATGCGAAGCATTCACTCCGTTGCACGGGCACCGAGAATTTGGTTTTCCTATTCACCTTCGCAGCAGATCGGTTCGACGAAATCGTCTACCATTTCGAGGCGTAACCGCCAGTTGTCAGACAGTTTCGGAACGCCACTGAGGTAAATTATCGAGAGGTCACCCTTAAAAATGACAGACCCTAAACCTATAATTTCCAATGCAGATGCCAGTCTGATAGACATCGGCGATGGCATCGCCCGGCTTGAACTACACAGTAAATTGAACATCATAGGGGACGGAATGCTGGAGATGTTTGATGCCGCATTGGATGAGGTAGAAATTAATTGGACAGGTATGATTGTCGCCACAGAAGCGAAGAATTTTTCGGTGGGACTCAACCTTATTCTCCTATTAGAGCGCGCCAAGAGTGAAGATTGGGACGCTATTTCGGCAACACTCCGAAAACTACAAGCCGTCTGCACACGACTTCGGACGGCATCAAAGCCGGTGGTGGCAGCGACAGCGGGTATGGCACTCGGTGGCGGATGCGAACTCGCATTCGGTGCTGATGCGGTCCAAGCCTTCACTGAGAGTTATCTCGGTCTCGTTGAACTCCGCGTGGGCCTAATTCCGGGTGGTGGTGGCACTAAAGAGATGGCATTTCGATGTTTGGAAGGGCAGTCTCCGACCACACCGATTCAGAATTTATTTCCTCATGTGAATAAGACTTTTGATACGCTTCGTGAATCGAAAGTTTCACAGAACGCTGCGGATGCGGTGGAACTCGGTTACCTTCGTGGCACCGATGCCGTTTCATTAGATCAAGCGGCGCATTTTGCGGATGCCAAGCGCCTTGTGCTCTCATTGCACAAGGCAGATTATCGTCCACCGGATCCGCCACAGATACTTGTACTTGGCGAAGAGGGAATCGCTCAACTCAATCTACAAACACATCTCCTTCGGGAAGCAAGGACTATCGACGGCTATACGGAGTATCTCGCCAATAAATTGGCTTATGTCCTCTGTGGCGGCAACCTTTCAGCCCCACAATTCGTCACCGAACAATACCTGCTCGACCTGGAGCATGAGGTATTTCTCAGTCTTTGTGGACAGGAGGAAACCCATTCAAGAATAGAAGCGACGCTCCAGAGAGGTAAAAAGTGATGGCAACGACATCAGACGTGGTTATCGTATCTGCGGCACGGACAGCCGTAGGTAGAGCAGGGAGAGGGACACTCAAAAACACACGTCCAGATGAACTCGCTGCGGCTGCGCTTCACGGTGTGATCGAGAGACTTCCACAGTTTGATCCGAATGCCGTAGACGATGTCATCATCGGATGTGCCACACATGAGGGACCGCAGGGGTACAACCTCGCCCGTATCGCCAGTTTACGCGCTGGTTTCCCTGTTTCCGTTCCGGCACTGACAATCAACCGATTCTGTGCCTCGGGTTTAGAGACAATAGCGATGGGGGCGGAGCAGATTCTATCCGGGCGTGCCGAAGTCGTCGTTGCTGGGGGTGTGGAGAGTATGAGTCAAGTGCCGTTTGCGGTTAATCTCTCACCGAACCCTGCACTCATAGAACACGCTCCGGATGCCTACCTCAGTATGGGATTGACCGCTGAAAACTTGGCGCGAAAGTATGATATACCCCGCAGTGCGCAAGATGCCTATGCATACCAGAGCCATCACAAGGCGATCGCTGCGATCGAGGCGGGCAAATTCAGAGCAGAAATCGTGCCGCTGCCCATAGCAGAGACGCACTTCAATTCGGAAAATACGACATCTGAAACCATCTGTTCTGTTTTTGATACGGATGAAGGACCGCGTCGAGATACGTCTCCAGAAGCATTGGCATCCCTGAAACCTGTTTTCCATGTAGATGGGACTGTGACAGCCGGTAATGCCTCCCAAATGAGCGATGCTGCTGCAGCAGTTGTTTTGATGTCCGAAGCGCGAGCAGAAACTGAAGGTTACACCCCCTTAGCCCGTTTCGTCAGTTACGCGACAGCAGGGGTCCCTCCCGAAATCATGGGGATCGGACCGGTTCCCGCAATCCCAAAAGCACTCGCAACTGCCGGATTAACTTTAGCCGATATAGATGTCATAGAGTTAAATGAAGCATTTGCGGTGCAAGCCCTCGCTGTGATCCAAGAGGCGGAATTAACACCCGAAAAGGTGAACGTCAACGGCGGTGCAGTTGCTTTGGGGCATCCGCTCGGTTGCACAGGTGCCAAACTCACCGTAAGTTTGATTAACGAAATGCAGCGGCAAAATCACCGATATGGCATGGTAACAATGTGTGTCGGCGGGGGCATGGGTGCCGCTGGTATCTTCCTAAATCCGAAATAGAAAAAAAGAGAAGGAAAATTAAAAAATGCAAACACACGTCTATCTCTCCATAGCAGGAGAAAACAGAATCGCCATTTACACACTGGATGTCTCCAGCGGCGGCATCGGATTTCAGGAAAATATCGCTGTCAGTGGTTCTCCCGGTCCGTTAGCACTCTCACCGTGTGGTAACTATCTCTATGCTGGTCTCCGATCCAGTCGGGAAATCGCAAGTTTTCGTATTGACGAAGAGAGCAAACACCTTTCACATCTGCGGACAGTCCAGTTGGACGCGGATACGTGTTATATTGCGACAGACAAAACTGGGAATTTCCTGCTTTCCGCCTATTACGGTGCTGGCAAGGTTACTGTGCATACCATCGGCGACGATAAAACCGTCCAAGGTGAACCCCTTCAGACCATTGAAACGGATATACACGCACACTGCATCGAAACGGATGCCACAAACCGATTTGCCTTTGTGCCGCATACTGTGCCTCGAAATGCTATCTATCAATTTCAATTCGATGAGAAAACAGGCACACTCACACAAAATCCGGTGGGAAACCTCAATCCGGGGGCTCCCATTGGACCCCGACACGTCCTTTTTCATCCGAACAAACCGATCCTTTACGCCTCAAATGAACAAGGGTCGAGCGTCTCCGCATACACCCTTGAAGAAGGAGAACACCCCGGAATCTTGATGGATTTACGGGAAGATTTGTCCACACTCCCCGCGGATTTTGATGGAGATAACACCTGTGCTCAGATTCATATCGATCCACAGGGAACCTTTCTTTATGTCTCCAATCGGGGACATGACAGCATCGCAGCATTCGCAATCGACGCAGAAAGCGGAAAACTCAGTGTTGTCGGGCATCAACTCACCGAACCGACACCGCGCGTTTTCAATATTGACGCAACTGGTAACCTGCTCTTTGTCGGGGGTCAAGGATCAGGCAAACTCGCTACCTACCGCATCAATCGGGAAAGCGGAGCGTTGGCACCGATTGGTAACTACACAGTCGGGGAAAGCCCGATGTGGGTGCTTTTTGTATAGAGAGAGAGGAAAATGGCACGACGCGGAATTTTCGTCACATTTGAAGGTATAGAAGGGTCGGGTAAGACGACACAATCAGAACGCTTGGCAACCGCGCTGGGACCGGATGTTGTGCTCACCCGTGAACCCGGTGGCACACATATTTCTGAACAGATACGCGACATCTTTCTAACCTCAGACGATATAACACCCATGACAGAACTGCTTCTCATTGCCGCCGCACGCACACAACACGTCAATGAACGGATACGCCCGGCGTTAGACGCAAACCGAACTGTCATCTGTGATAGGTTTATTGATGCCACTGTGGCGTATCAAGGCTATCGCGGTGGCATTGACCTTCCGTTTATCCACCAATTAAACCGCATTGCCACGGGTGGGTTGACCCCTGATATCACCTTTATCCTCGACCTGTCCCCAGAAATCGGACTCTCGCGCCAACAGCACAGTGGAGCACATCGCGATCGGCTGGACAGAGAGGCATTAGACTCACATCGTAAGGTTCGTGAGGGATACCTATCCGTCGCGAACGCGAACCCCCATCGCATCAAACTGATAGACGCTACACAGTCGCCAGATGCCATTCACGCCGAAGTCTTAGCCGAATATCAAGACTACGCATGGTAGATAAAGTCTACGAACCGCCCCTGTTCATATCGCAAAAATTAAAGGGAGTCTGCCTGTCAGGATAGGCGCGATCTCTAAATCACAGCAGCTTTTCTTGTCTTGGAGGAAAAAGTGCAGCATCCGATTATTGGACATCAACAGATTATTGATCAACTTCAGCACACTGTAGCCTCGGGACGAATTGCGGGTGCCTATCTTTTCGTGGGTCCAGCCGGAGTCGGCAAGGAGACAGTCGCTCACTATTTCGCGCAATTAATCTTTTGTCAACAAGAAACAGCGTCTCCGAGGGTGTGCGGCACATGCCTCGCGTGTCGAAAGGTAGATTCGGGGAACCATCCTGACCTACAGTTCATTCGACCGGAGGGCAGCCTGTTGAAAATAGGACAGATTCGAGCGTTGCAAAGACAGGTTATCTATGAGCCCCTCGAAGCGAGTCGGAAAATCTACATTTTGACAGACGTGGATCGGATGAACCCAGAGGCTGAAAACTGCCTCCTCAAGACGCTGGAAGAACCCCCCGCGGCATCCGTTTTAATTTTACTCACGTCAAACATCCAAGCCTTGCTGCCGACGACACGTTCTCGATGCCAAATTCTCCAGTTCCATCCGATGCCGACACAAGAATTAGCAGAAATCTTAGTGGATCAGTTTTCAGTAGTGCCAAAGCAAGCAACAGCACTCGCGATTGCAGCGGGCGGATCTGTTGGAAAAGCACTCACGCAGCTTGAAAACGGGGATCCCCTCACCGAAAAAGTACCGGAAATCCTCAGGGAGACAGATCGATTAGCCGCCTTCAGACTTGCCGAAGACTTTAAAAATAACCCCGAAACTTTAGGCGAGTTAGTCACATGGTATAGAGATCTACTCTTCTTACAACAAGGCGCGCCCAGGGAATTGATAACGCACATTTATTCTGTTGAGGAACTCCGAACTATTGTTCCTTATTATTCCCGCCTCCGTATACAACAAGCCATCCAAACCATTTTTGACACCAAATCCCTTCTTGAAAATACAAACACAAACGCGACTTTGGCTTTAGAGGTAATGTGTTTAAAACTCCTCAAATAACGCACAAATCGGGGTTACAAACCCCTCCCACAAGAGAGATTTGTGACAATTGAATGGCTCTGCCCTATTTGAACAATGCCCTTGACAACTCGACTGTCTTATGGTATACTTTTCAACAAAAATAGGAGTCCCAAAAAGGAAATACAATGAGCGCATTTTACATCACCACACCCATCTACTACGTCAACGACGAACCGCATGCCGGACACGGGTATAGCACGATTGTCGCAGATACTTTGGCGCGCTACCATCGCCTCAAAGGCAATGAGGTGTTCTTTTTGACCGGTGTTGATGAACACGGTGCAAAGATACATAAAGCCGCTGAAAAGGCAGGACTTACCCCACAAGATTATTGCGATAAAATAGCACCTACATTTATCAAATTTTGGAAACGGCTGAATATCTCGCACGACATCTTCATGCGGACGACAAGCGATATGCACAAGCGCGGGGCGCAGAAATTCCTCAACGCCCTCTACACCAGTGGGGATGTCTACAAAGGGACTTATGAAGGATACTACTGCCTCCACTGCGAGCGGTTTATTCCAGAAAAAGAATTGACAGCCGAAAAAATCTGCCCGATTCATAAATTGCCCCTGGAGTGGCTTGAGGAAGATAACTATTTCTTTAAACTCTCCAAGTATCAAGATCGCTTACTTGCCCATTTCCGCGAGCATCCAGACTTTGTCTACCCCGCAGCTCGGCGTAATGAACTCCTGAGCGTCCTCGAGTCCGGATTGGAAGATATAAGTATATCTCGTTCCTCTGTCTCATGGGGCATCTCTTTACCCTTCGATCCTGAGCATATCGTCTATGTCTGGATCGAAGCGTTGATGAATTATATGACTGCACTCGGTTATGAAACCGATAGTGAACAGTATCGCACCTTTTGGCCCGCTGACATCCACATGATGGGGAAGGACATCACCCGCTTCCATGCGCTGATCTGGCCCGCAATGTTGATGGCTGTTGATTTACCACTGCCCAAGCAGATCATCGCACACGGTTTTTTGACAAAAGATGGCGAAGCGTTGAGTAAAACGCGAGGTATTTTCGTTGATCTGGAGGCAGACATAGCAAAATACGGATTGGATGCGTTCCGTTATTACCTCCTACGCGAATTCAGTTTCGGAAACGATGGCGATTACCGTCCGGCTCGTTTGCACGCCCGCTACACTGCAGACCTCGCGAATGATCTCGGTAACCTCCTCAATCGTGTTCTCGGTTTAGTCAACAAAAACTTTGAAGGGATTCCCGCACCGACAACACCCGGTGAATTTGATGATGAAATCACAGCCATGGCGCAGACAACAGTGACTACAGTAGAGGAACACATAAAAGCGTTTGCGTTTGACGCGGCATTGGAAACCATCTGGGAATTTGTCCGGCGTATCAATCGATATGTTCAACAGACGCAGGTCTGGACACTTGCGAGGTCCCCTGAGACGAAACCGAGAATGGGCACGATCCTCTACAACAGTTTAGAGGCACTGCGATTCATCTCTGTCCTGATCTCACCTTTTGTTCCAGACACGGCCGAAAAGATCCAGAAACAGATCGGTTTAGCGGAATTTGATACCGTCGCAGTGTGGGGACGCTTACCTGTAGGACTGACAGTCAGTAGAGGGGAACCTATTTTCCCGCGTGTCGATGTGAAAAAACAGAAACAGCCCCAGCGAAAAGAAACGGCACCGCCCAAACAGAAGAAGACGAAGGAAACCTCACGTCTCATTTCCTTCGCTGATTTCCAAAAATTGGATCTACAGGTGGCGCGTATCCTCAGTGCCGAACCGATTGAAGGGGCTGACCGACTTCTCAAATTGCAGGTAGACCTCGGCACTGAAAAACGACAACTGGTCGCTGGAATTGCCGAACACTATAAACCTGAAGCCCTGGTAGGTAAACAGGTGATCGTCGTCGCGAATTTAGAACCCGCGACAATTCGCGGTGTTGAATCACACGGCATGATCCTCGCGGGGAGTGGTGACGCTGTCGTTTTGGCAACCCTTGACACAGAAATGCCCCTCGGCACACAGGTCAGGTAGTCGTTCCAATGGGGAGGGGTTGGGGAAATACACAATCAAAAACACCCCGATGCGAAACAGATGCAAGCTATAGAAAACATTCTTAAAACCCGCATTCAGAACGATGACACAAACACCTTTGTCATCATTGTGCCGACCGATGCCGCGCGCGTGAAGCGTCAGCGCGAATTGGTCGGTCATCACCCGAACCGGGCAGTTGCGAATTTGCGTGTCTATACGCTTGAAAGTTTCATTGAAAGGCTCTATGACCAAGTCCGTCCATCCAGACAACACATCTCGTCAGGTCTCCAAAACCTCTGGCTGCATGAAATCGCGAATCTTCAACCAGATACCGCTGATGCCTATCGTTATAATACATTTCGACCCAGCCAAAATATTCCCGTGCCGGATAGCACACTCTCCGTCGTCGTCAATACAATTAACCATCTCACGGAACGCGGTGAGACTGCCGAAAACATTGTGGCAGACAATCCAGCCAAGATTGACTTCGTTCATATCTATGAAAACTATGAGGCGAAACTCGCAGATCGTTGGATAGATGAGCAAGGCAAACATCTGTATCTTGCGAACAATCTCAATCCGGAATTCATGCAGAACGCATTACCACAAGTTAATCTTGTGGTCGTTGAAGGGTTCACTGTCCTTTCCAAAGCCGACATCAAAATCCTCACGGGCATTGCCGGGCTCCCTAATATCAAGATGTGGTTCCGGACCGACTATGTTGAAGGAAACGAGCCCCTTTACAGAAATACTGCTGACCTCATTAGACAATTTGAAGCGGTAGGTGTAGATATTGATGCCACCTACGAACGTAAATCCGATTTACATCAGCATTTTGCCGAAAATCTTTTCCGCACAGATACAGAAGATGTGAATTTGGATCATACCGCTGATACTGCAGTTCAGATTAAAGTGTTGAAACCCGCCAACAGGTCGGAAGAAGTGGAGCAGATCGCACATCTCATACAGAAACATACCTCGGAGGGAGACTGCAAACTCAGTGACATCTGCGTTGCCTATTATAACATAGGACAGTATCAGCAGCGCATCGCTGAAACATTTCCGACTTACGGCATTCCGTATTCACTTGTAGAGACCGTTCCCTTGACAAAGTCAGAAGTTGTCAAAGCGATCTTCTCTCGTCTTTCATCACGTCAAACGCTGTTAGAGGATACCTATTTCTCTGAGGTTGAGCCTGGGTCACACACACAACTATTCCACCCTGACGCGTTTCAGAGATACATCGATGACCTACTCAGAAAGGGTGGGGTCCTCCAACATATTCTAAACCCGATGCTGAGAAAAAACCGAGAGGTCGTCGGAGGCGAGATTGAGGCGTATCGCCAATTCAAGAGGATTGTTAAAGAACTGTGTAGCGTTTTAAAATCGGATGGGGTTGAATCACGTTCCCTTGACGATTATATTGAGAAACTCCACCATATCGCAAAGTATACAAACTATCAAAACAGCCCAGAAACAAAGGGAGAGACGGTCAGAATTGTTCCACTGGGTGAACTCAGAAGTTTAGAGTTTGACATCGTCTTTTTGGGCGATTTTATAGAGAGTCGGTTCCCAGAAAATTACCGTCCAGATCCACTGTTTCCAGAAAATCCTTATCGAAACGAAGATGAACAGTTACACGACAACCGATTCATGTTCTATGGTGTCCTCAAATCCTTTCGGGAACGCCTCTATCTGCTTACCCCAAAATGTGAAGGAGAAGCGAATCTCATCCCCTCCCCTTTTCTCGGTCAATTAAAGGCGATCGCCACTGTTGCGGAGATGGAGGTTCCGAATCCCTCGCAGGGGAGTGTAACCGGTTTCCTCAGTAGGTATGGTGACCATGTATGGACGACACCTACCCTCTCCACTCAAGAATTCCCTGCTGAAATCACAGAGATGCGTCCCCTCATAAATCACGTCGTTAAGGTTGAAAAAAGTCGAGAAAAGACACACGATCACCTGGCTTACGAAGGGATATTAACGGCAGAAACGCTTTCCCTTCCCAGCCAAAAGCGTTTAGAAAATCGGAGGAATCGGATCTATTCCGTCACAGAATTGGAAACTTACGCCAAATGTCCATTTCAGTATTTTGTCAATACAGTTTTGAAATTCCGTATTAAAGCGGATGAAACGGAAGATGAGTTATCCGGTCTCGAAAAGGGATCCTTACTCCATGATGTTCTCTTTGAATTTTACAACAGTCGCCGCATCGAAAAAAGACCACCTATCGGACAATGTGACGAGGAAACCTTTAAAGACGCAGAAACGCAATTAAATGAACTGCTTAATCGTAAAGCGACAGAACAGCGCAAGGGTCGGGAGGAGAAGCCTATTGATGAGAACAATCTCTTTTGGCGGATCGACATAGAGAAACTTCGCGTTGCCCTTCGGAAGTGGCTCGAAGCCGAACGCACTTATGGTTTGGCGGTTTTGCCACGCTACTTTGAAGTCAATTTTGGGAGGAAATACAAGCCGGAGAGTAGACCCAGAGATCCGGAACTCAGTTGTGATGAACCAATCTTCATCGGAGACGTGCAAATGACCGGCGTAATAGACCGCATTGATATAGGTAACGGCACATTTAATATTGTTGACTATAAAACCGGCAGTTCCACCGTTAGAATGGCGGAGATCCTCAGCGGACGGAGTCTCCAACTCCCTATCTACCTACAAACGGCGAAGAAATTGTTGGAAATGGACGGCGGCACCGGATTAGAGCCTGCAGCAGGCCTCTATCATAAAATCAGGTTGGATCAATGTAAAGTTGAACTCGGTATCGGAACGGAATCCGAGAACGGAGTCGCCTACAGCAATTACAACGGCAGGGACTGGAAACCGGTTGGATCAAGTAGTGGTCAACTGTTAGCGGATGAAACCTTCGAGGATCGGCTTGCGCGCGTGAGTGGCTACGTTCAACACTACGTTGACTGTATCTCTAAAGGCACTTTCCCGCTCATCACACGCGTTGAGACCTTTGTAGACTCTGAAGAAGAAGGCGACACGCCAATTACCCCTAAAAACAGGACGGAACCTTGCAGTTTCTGTCATTATAAGCGTGTCTGCCGCGTGGGTGCGATCTCTGAAACACCACAATCGGATGACTGACATTCCGTTTTTCGTTTCCACTGAGAAAAAACTTGCACACTTCTCCTACATCTGTTATACTCTTTTTGATTTTTAAAGGACACTGCTTGCACGCCCCTTGGCGCGCAGACTCGCAAGCGCAAGTGAAAAAATAAAATAGGAGGCTATTTTTTTAAATGGCACATACATTACCAGCGCTCCCTTATGCTCACGATGCTTTGGAGCCCCATATTGACGCATTAACGATGGAAATCCATCACGGCAAACACCATCAAGCCTATATCACCAACCTCAACGCTGCTTTAGAGGGACTCGGTGATCTCGCTGACATGGATATTCACGACCTGCTTAGCAACCTGGATCAGGTCCCGGAAGACAAACGCCAAGCTGTCATCAATAACGGTGGCGGGCACGCCAACCATTCCCTATTTTGGTCGATTATGAGTCCCAATGCTGGAGAAATCGGGGGCGAGATTGAAGCTGCAATAATCTCCACTTTCGGATCGCTTGAAGCAGCCGGACAAGAATTTGCAACAGCAGCAACCACACGTTTCGGTTCCGGCTGGGCATGGCTCGTCCTCGGCGACAACGGCTTGGAAATCTATTCCACTGCGAATCAGGACAGTCCGATCATGCAGGGACATACCCCGCTGCTCGGGCTCGATGTCTGGGAACATGCCTATTACCTGAATTACCAGAATCGCCGTCCAGATTACGTTGAAGCCTGGGTGAACGTCATCAACTGGACTCGGGTCAACGAACTCTACATAGCAAACGCCTAACTTTCCGTAACACGTTTTACATGTCGGTAGGGGTAGGAGCGAAGTGTTTTTCAAACCTACCCTCTACTTCTTAAAGGAACAGACTCACTTCGCCGTGCTGTCTGCTCAAAAGGACACGGTTCAATTAAATTTCTTGACATTTCCGTTCAAATATGTTATACTTAATGAGGTGTAAAGATACTTCTTTTCCGCATGCTCGTGAAACTTCGTAAAGCGGCGTGCGTAATTAACAATTAAATAAATAGATTACCCCAAAAAAAGCGTTGAAAGGGAGGAGTAAGTCGTCCGGACTTGCGAGAGAAGGAGATTCACAGGCTGAAAGGTCTCCTCAAGTTCCCACGACCGAAGGTCGCCCTGGAGCTGCTCATCTGAACAACGAGTAGGATGGGTCGGTGTGATGCCCGTTAGCGCATCCCAAAGAGTGCTCTTTCTCAGTGTAGGCGGGAAACCTTGAATGAAAGTGAGAAAGAGAATTGGAGTGGTACCACGGTAAGGTCAGTGTGAATGCCCTTCTCGTCTCCATGTTCGGAACGAGAGGGTTTTTTCTTTTGTAGCGCAAGTTTTCGGTTGGCAAGCTGCACCGACTTTTGTAGCGCAAGTTTTCGGTTGGCAAGCTGCACCGAAAATTCAACGACTCCGCGTAGGGAACAGGGAACTCCATCCCTCACGCTGCAGCTTATGAGGACAATTGGCATGGAACTTTCAGGAGCGCAAATCCTTGTTGACAGTCTCAAGCGGGAAGGTGTCGAATATATCTTTGGTGTGAATGGTGGCGCAGCGATGCCGATTTTCGATGCCCTTTACGGTGAGACTGAAATCAAATTGATTCCGATGCGGCACGAACAAGGGGCATCTCACGCCGCTGACGGCTACGCACGTGCTACCGGAGATGTCGGGGTCGCACTCGCAACCTCGGGGCCCGGCGCAACGAACCTCGTCACCGGTATCGCAACCGCTTACATGGATTCGATTCCGATGGTCGCGATTACCGGACAGGTTTTCACCCACTATATCGGCAGCGATGCTTTCCAAGAATGCGATGTTATCGGTGTAACGCGTCCGATCTGTAAGCACAGTTACCTTATCAAAGATTCCGACGAAATAGCAGATGTCGTCGCTGAAGCGTTTCATCTCGCGAAGACAGGGAAACCCGGTCCTGTCATTATTGACATCGCGAAGGATGCCCAGATACATGAGGCACTGTTTCAATATCCAGAAACAGTGGACATTCGCAGTTACAAACCGCAAGTGCACGGCGATCCGGCGCAAATTGCGAAGGCAGCGGCGTTGATTAAGGCAGCGAAACGTCCGATGCTATATGCCGGGGGTGGGGTCGTCCTTGCCAATGCCAGCGAGGAACTGCGACAACTTACCCTTAAAACTCAGATTCCGATTACCGTTACATTGATGGGACTCGGGGCATTTCCGGAAACACATCCTTTGGCGATGGAGATGCCCGGAATGCACGGCTCTTGTTGCGCAAATTACGCTTTTACCGATGCAGACCTTGTTATTGCTATCGGGGCAAGGTTCGATGACCGCGTTACCGGGGACCTCAGTAAATTTGCACCGAACGCCAAAAAAATCCATATCGATATTGATGCCTCCTGTATCGGGAAAAATGTACCGGTAGATGTTCCCATCGTTGGTGATGCGAAGAAGGTCCTTACTGAACTCAACAAACAGGTTGGCATAGCGGACATAGATCCGTGGCGCAACCAGATTCAGGAATGGAAGCAGAAGTACCCATTTGAATACGAGCAAAAAGCCGATAAGGTGATGCCGCAATACGTCATTGAACAGATTTATGAACATTACAGCGATGCGATTGTCGTCGCGGATGTTGGACAACACCAGATGTGGGCGGCGCAATACTTCAAATTCACCGAACCCCGGCAGTGGCTCAACTCCGGGGGTCTCGGCACGATGGGCTTCAGCCTCCCCGCCGCAATCGGGGCGCAACTTGGATGTCCGGACAAAACCGTCGTCAATATCAACGGCGATGGCTCCTACATCATGACGATCCAAGAATTGGTGCCGGCGGTTACCATGAAACTGCCGCTTAAGATTTTCATCATCAACAATATGTACTTGGGAATGGTCCGCCAATGGCAGGAATTGTTCCACGGTAAACGGTATTCTGCTGTTGATTACCACGATAATCCAGATTTCGCCTTACTCGCACAGGCATTCGGGGCGACAGGTTTACGGGTTGAACACACCGAAGATGTTGTCCCCGCACTCCAGAAGGCACAAGGGATTACCGACGGCCCGGTCGTCATTGACTTCATTGTTGATGAAGAAGAGAATGTGTTCCCGATGGTGCCGGCGGGTGCTGGACTCGGAGATGTTATCCGGGGCTTATCTTAACGATTTTAAGGGTTGCGTCGCAACCCGCACTGAAAACTATAAAAAATGAACTCAGAAGAACGACACATTTTCTCTGTTTTGGTCGAAAACCGATTTGGAGTCCTGGCACGTGTTGCGGGACTCTTCAGCGGACGCGGCTTTAATATCGACAGCCTCAACGTCGCGGAGACACATGACAGTAGCATTTCGCAGATAACCCTCGTCACACACGGGGATGCCCAAATCATTGAGCAGATCTATCACCATCTCAATAGACTTATTGACGTTATTGAGGTAACAGATCTTTCCACTGCTGGGACACATGTTGAGCGGGAACTTGTTCTTATCAAGGTTGCTACCGAGGATCCGCAAAAGCGTACCGAGGTTCTACAAGTCGCGGAAGTCTTCCGTGGACGGGTCATTGATATGAAGCCTGCCTCACTTGTTCTTGAAATTACAGGGGATGAGGGTAAATTGAAAGCGGCAATTGATATTTTCAATACCTACGGTATCCTTGAGTTAGCACGCACCGGCAAAATAGCGATGCTCCGCGGCTCCGAATTTTAAAGGAAAATTAGAAAAATGGCAACGATTTATTACGATAGTGATGCTAATTTTGATTTACTGAAAGAGCGCACCGTCGCTGTTGTGGGTTACGGTGCACAGGGACGCGCCCAGTCACTCAACCTCAAGGACAGTGGCGCGAACGTTGTCGTCGGATTATATGAAGGCAGCCGCTCAAAAGCGCGTGCGGAAGCCGAAGGCTTGACCGTCAAAACCGTTGAAGAAGCCACCGCAATGGCAGACATCGTCCAGATTCTCATCCCTGACGAACGGCATGCCGCCGTTTATCGCGATCAGATTGCGCCGAACATGGAATCGGGAAATATGCTCCTCGTCTCACACGGGTTCAGCGTCCATTTCGGACAGATTGTGCCTGCCAGTGATATCGACGTTGCAATGATTGCACCGAAGGGACCCGGATCCCTTGTTCGCGAGGTATTTGAAGGCGGTGGTGGCGTGCCGTGCCTTGTTGCTATCCATCAAGATACCACAGGACTTGCGCGCGATGTCGCGCTCGCTTATGCGAGAGGCATCGGTGGCACGCGCTCAGGTGTCATTGAAACGACCTTCCGTGAGGAAACCGAAACCGATCTGTTCGGCGAACAAGCCGTCCTGTGTGGCGGGACCGCGGCACTCATCAAAGCCGCTTTTGACACACTTGTTGAAGCGGGTTATCAACCAGAGATGGCTTACTTTGAATGCCTCCACGAACTCAAGTTGATTGTCGATTTAATTTACGCCGGCGGATTGAGCAAAATGCGAAATGACATTAGCAATACTGCTGAATTCGGGGACCTCACGCGGGGTCCGCGGCTCATTGACGACAGCATTCGAGACAAAATGCGCCAAATTTTGAAGGACGTGCAGGAAGGTGTTTTCGCACGGGAATGGGTCTTGGAAAATGAAGCGAATCAACCCGTACTCGGCGCGCTCCGTCGACAGGAAGAGGAATTGGAAATCGAAAAAGTCGGCAAAAACCTGCGGAGTATGATGAGTTGGCTTGACGAATAATAGATATCTTCCATAACATAGGTAGGTGCGGTTTCTAACCGCACGGGACTTAAGAAAACCTATATTGGACTGGTAA
The DNA here is from genome assembly GCA_022821725.1 of Candidatus Poribacteria bacterium. GTDB lineage: Bacteria > Poribacteria > WGA-4E > WGA-4E > WGA-3G > WGA-3G. Next base: position 38,522 of record JAJEDB010000095.1, read on the forward strand.
GGCTTCCAATTCGGTGCCTGTAACGACTCCTTCTCTCACTTCTGCCCTGTTTCTATGCGTTTACCGGACAAAACAGACATTTTCTTAATTCGAGCGTGCCTTCCAGAAGAAGCAGAAGCACTTCTCACACTGTGGCAGGCTGCTGGAACGTCCCCGAGCATCACAGATACTATCGCAGATGTCCACAGGGCAATAGAAAGCCTGGCGTCGGTGTTAGTTGCCGAAGCAGATCAACGGATCGTCGGCTCTTTAATCGCTACTTTCGATGGTTGGCGCGGGAACATGTATCGACTCGCCGTTCATCCTGACTACCGACGGCGTGGCATCGGACACGCCTTAGTCGCGGAAGGTGAAAGATGCTTAGCAAAACAGGGCGTTAAACGCATCACAGCCCTCGTAGAAGAACAGTATCCGTGGGCGATCGCATTCTGGTCGAGTGTTGGGTATGAGATAGAACCTGGGATACTCAGATTTTTCCGCAATCCCTAAACAAAGCACACGCCGTGTGCCATCGGACGAGGAGGCTGGTTACCGTGAAATTCAGAGGCTATCAACTGGACAACACCTTCAAAAGCGTTTATGGACTCGCAGTCGCTGACATAAACGGCGACGGACAGATCGACATCATTGCTGGTTCTACAGGCGAACCGATTATCGCTTGGTATGAGGCACCCCATTGGAAGAGACACCTCGTAACCGATCAGGGCAGTGGACACATCACCATCGCGCCTTACGATCTCACGGGCAACGGCACGCCTGATCTTATTGTCGGAAGTGGTTTCAATCGTGGGGTCAATGCCGCGGGTGGATACCTCCAGTGGCTTGAGGCTCCAGCACAGGACGGACAGAACTGGAAGCGTCACCGCATCGCCGATGTCCCCTTTATCCATCGTATAGGACTCGCGAATCTCTCTCAAAACGCATCAACATCGGTTCCTTTTCTCATCGTTGCATCCATTCGCGGCGAGGATGGTAAACCCGGCGAATGGCACAGTCCCGGCTCCCTTTGGTGCTACGAATTGTCGGATACCCCGCGAGAAGCAACTTCTTGGCAATCCCACCTCCTCGACGATTCCCTCCACATCAACCACGGCTTGAGTATCAATGACGTTGACCAAGATGGACGCGATGATGTCCTCATCAGTTGCTCGGAAGGATTGATCTGGTATGAATCCCCTACATCACCGATGACAGACGACTGGGGGAAATGGATCATCAGCGACCGAGAATGTAGCGACACATTCGCAGCGGATATTGATGGCGACGGGGTCAACGAAATTTTAGCGATTGAGCCGTGGCATGGAAACAACCTCGTTTGGTACAAAGCCACTGGCGATCTGCGAACCGACCCGTGGCACCGCTACCTCATCGACGACACACTCAACCGCGGGCATTCCCTCGCTGCGGTTGACGTTGACGATGACGGAGCACTTGAGATTATTTGTGGCTACAACGGTGAAGGGACGAGTTTGCATCTCTACCGTCCAGAGGATATCGCACAGAATCGGTGGCGTAAAGAAACAATTGACAATGGGGGTTTAGGGGTCGGACAGATGCACGTCCTGGACATGAACGGGAACGGCAGATTGGACATCGTCGCCAGCGGTCTCAGCACAGGCAACGTTAAATGGTATGAAAATCAATTTTATAGTGAATCATAAAAGTCAGCAGGCACTTTAGGGAACACAAAAATTATAAACGCATCACCACAGCACTGGTTTGATGGTGTTTTCTTGCACGAAACCTGTGTTTTAGGATATACTGGTGGAGATACTAACTTATGGCGCATATTGATAAGGTTAAGGAAGAAATTGGCTGGTTAAAGGTGATTTTCGCCATCTTGCTTGCAGCGGATATTTCTCTTGTCGCGTGGGGCGTTCAAAACTATGGAAAATCCAGTCCACTTCTTCTTACAATTGGGGTAATTGCAGCATTCTTGGTTACATTGACAATTATTTGGATTAACAGCATTGCCTATCGCAAGATTAACAAATTGGAGGACCTATAATGGAGTGGTTTGCGATTTCTATGCTTGTCATATTCCTCACAGGGCTCGGGATAGTCGCTGGAACTGCTATAAGGAATGCCTATAAAGATTAGGACTTACGCAACTGAAAACTATCCTTCAATCGTTTCAACGTTGGCACGGGGCAGTAGTGTCTGTTGACCGTCTTCGAGTTGAACACACAATACCCGCACCTGCGCCTCTGTCTCCAAGTTCTGAAGTTCTACAGGTAATTCCGTGACGCGTCCCAATTTTCCGAAATACGGCTCACGGATGATGCGGACCGAGCTGCCAATTTCCAAGAGCCCCTCAGCGGCACTATCTTCCGTCTCGGATGGGGTTTCAGACATTTCTGAAGCGATCGGAATTAAGATCTCTGGGCGGACGACACCGGCACGAATCTGCGTCGCACCGTTGATAGAGGTTTTCATACCTTCCCGCGTTTTCAAGAGGTCAAACGTTTGCGCCGCCATTGCGACGCTTCCGAACCCTTCCGTGATAACCAATGTAATCCCGATCTCCTCGGAACCTGTAATCGCGACACCGAGTTCGTAACCGAGAAGCTCCCGCAGATCCGCATCATCGATCCCACCGGCAATGATACCTTTTACACCCTGTTGGATCGCTTTCTGAATTGCCGCAGTCGTGACCAGCGAACCGCCGACCAAAATGTGGTCCCGATGTTCGGGGAGGATCTGTTCCGCAGCCAATCCATCACTCGGAGCAGAGACAGCGACAGTTAAATTCCCGATTGTTTCGCCACCAACCCCGAAGATGCCTTGGATATAGGTCCCGTAAGTCTCTATTGTGACACCTTCATTTGGGGAGATCTCCGTTACTGTGCCATCTGTGTAGGCTTTGACTTCCACAGGAATCGGGGGTTCTCGGAGAATGACCTGTCCCGTGACACCGGACACGGCTTCGATTGTGCCGTCAATCGGTGAACGTGCCTGCGATTTGAAAAGCCCAAAAAGCCCTTTCGTCGTGGCGATAATCTCATCTTTAGCAATAATTTCGCCGACAGGTTTGAGCATGTATTCTGTAATTTCTTCTGCGGGGACACTGAGGAGATTCGCAACGTTCAACAGTTGGACGTTGCCCGGCAGATCCGCCTTCGCGACGACATCCTCTGCCTGGACTGCTGCCCCGGCTTCAACGAGAACCTCGCCTTGCAGCGGAAGTCGCCGTTCTTTCTGAATTGTCATTCCCTCGGTAACCTTAAGCCCGGGGGTATATGCGTGCGCCATTTTTTAATTATACCTCAATGCGGCAAGATATTATACTATTTTCATTCCATTTATGATAAAATGCAATCAGAATTTAAACGAGGTGGAGCCACAATGTCAAACCAAGGCGTAACCTACAAAACCGACAAAATCATGCCGACATGGGAGCAACTCGCCGAAATAGGGCGCGATCTCCAATTTTATCCAAGCGTCACCGAACACCCGAAGGTGTTGACCCGAGAACAGGTAACGCATTTCAACAGCGTCGGTTATATCAAAGGTATCCCGATTTTCGGTGAAGTCGACATCGGTGAACACCGTCAATACTTCGATGCCCTGTTAGCAAGCGTCATGGCAGAAGGCGGCAGCAGTTACTCAATTATCTCCGCCCACATGAAATACGGAAAGGTCTATGACCTTCTCACGCACCCCAAGATCGTCGCGTGTGTAAAAGACCTGATCGGTGAGGATGTTATCGGTTGGGGCGCGCACTACTTCTGCAAAATGCCGCACGACTCGAAAACTGTCGGTTGGCACCAAGATGCGGGTTACTGGCCCCTCTCTCCTTCCAAGACGGTTACCGTCTGGCTCGCCATTGACGATGCCTCCGTTGAGAACGGCGCGATGCGGTTCATTTCAGGTTCACATCACCTGGGACATTTGACAGCACGGCACAGCGATCCCGACGACAATAGCGTTCTGGGGCAAATCGTTGAAAACGCGGAACAGTATGGCGACCCTGTGGATGTTGAACTCAAGGCTGGTGAAATCTCTATTCACACTGACCTGCTTTTACACGGCTCGAACGCCAACCCCTCACCGAGGCGACGGTGCGGTCTCACCCTACGCTACTGCGCCGCCGATGTCCACGCCTCTTACCGCTGGGATAGGGAAGGCGTTGTCGTAAGCGGAACAGATAACGGTGGACACTGGGGAAATCCGCCACGCCCAACCGTCGATTGATCTAATCGCTTGTAAGTGGCTCCAACTATTAAAATGATACCATATTTGGCGGAAACAGTCAAAACAGATCCGCCCTTAGGACTTACGCGATTTTCCGATAAAACGCTACATATTGCGGTATTAGCGAGGTTCGGAAACCTCGCCAGCAAGGGATGCGTAAGTCCCGCGTTCTATCAAATGGGGACACTATTTAAAGGCAGGCGTGGGTTCGTGAATACGCAACCCACTTCACTGAGAAGCGGGGTCTGTCCGTCGAAAAGTTTGTAATACCATTTCTAAAAGATTATATGGCATTGACGGGTCGTCTCAAAAGCCCACAAGACTGCACAGGAGACTAACAGTCTCCTACACTACAATTTCAATCAGAAATGGTATACTCTCACTGTTTTTTCAAGGTTCCCCACGTCGTGGCGGCTTTTCGTCGAATCACCGAGGGCGCACCCGCGACAGAGGAGGCACTCGCGGGGAGTAACCAATCACTGAGAACCGCACGATCCCACGTAAACGCTTCAAGATCCATATAGGTTATGTAAATGCCGGTATTGTTCGGAATATAGCGTTCCAGACGGGGTGTCTCCATCTCGCGAAGCGCAGCACTTGAAATCCGGCGCGGACTCTCTACATTTTGACCGTTCACCGTCGTATAAGCAATTTGACCATAGATAAAGCAGCTATAGGCGATATCTACGAGAACGTTCTCGTCGGTTTTCAGATCGTAGCGCACCCCCGGTAAAGGATGAGATATAGTATTCACTGTATTACAGGGGAATGCTTCAAGTCCAAACATTTCGGGCGTAAGTCTCAAAATCCTACCTGTGATTTGACCGTGTTCCTCAGGAATCGTGATGGGTATCGGACTCGGATTGTAGAGTGTTCCGAGATACAGTTTCCATCCTGCGAGATTTTTGATGGCATCATCACCGGTTCGGATTTCTATGGTTTTACAGATGAACTTCTGATGACCTTCAGGGTCATATTCAAATTCGAGTGCGTAAATCATGACTTTATAGAGTTCTTCCCAGGGCTGATATTGGACTTGTGGGGACCATCCTAACCCACAGCGCGTCGTGGACCGACGACGCTTGATTTTTGGTTCCCACTCTGATTCCAGTTCTGATTCTGGCTCCGGTTCAGGTTCTGGCTCGGGGCACGGCGGACGAAATCTAAATACTCTATCATTATCACCAAACACAGCTTTCGCCTGTGTTTCATAGGTGTTATCAACTCCAACACTCTGGCTTCTTGTCAACCCCAACCCTCTCAGTGTTTCAAACGGATTAGGGACGGGAGCAAATGGGTTGCAATACATCCATAAAAGCCTTAAATTTGTCAAACCGCTAAGGGGTTCGAGATTGCTGATGTTATTATTATTAAGGTATAGGTACTGCAGGCTCACCAAATTTCTAAGGGGTTCGAGATTACTGATGCCAGTGTTCTGAATCCATAGATCGGTTAAGTTTGTCAACTCTGCAAGTGGATTAAAGTTACTGATTCGGATACCACGGAGATTTAATTTTGTTAACTGGTCCTTGAGTTCCGTCAATGGGGTTATATCCCGGAATCCGTTATCATTAATATCCAAACTCCGTAAATTAGGCATGTTATCGGAGATCACCGTGACGAGTGCGCTGAGATTCGTGATGCGATTATTGCCAATCTGTAATGTTCGTAGGTTGACCAATGGTGCCAGTATAGGAATATCCGAGTCCGAGAATCCGGTCCCATAAAGGAATAAGGATGTTAGGTTGGTCAAACTGCTAATTGGTGTGAAGTCACCAATCGGATTCTCCGCTAAGTGTAATGTTCGTAGGTTGACCAATGGTGTGAGTATAGGCATATCCGAGTCCGAGAGTCCGGTATCGAAAAGGTTTAAGGATACGAGGTTGGTCAAACTGCGAATGGCTGTGAAGTCACCAATCGGATTCTCCGCTAAGCTTAAATATTGTAGGTTGGTTGCGTTTTCCAAACCAGTGAGGTCGGTTACTCCGATTCCAATTGGATATAAAAATATCAGCTGTGCCAAATCGGCTTGCGTGATATCTGCACCCTCTGCAAGCCGTAATTCGGTGCGGATCTCCGCAGCTAAATTCGCATCAGGAAAGACCACATTCTGAGCGACGGCAGTGAAGTACCAAGGACTTACCAAACAAATAATGAAAATCAGAAACACATATCGGCATGTTTTACACCAAAAAATACTTAACGTGTGTTGGTAAGTAGGGGGGGGTGGATGTGAAGCAGCGCACAAAGTATAGGATAGATCGAGGGGGTCGAGGCTTTTGGGGCGTTCCATGTCATCCTCCTCTCTGGCGTGAGCACAATATCCGGACGATTCGTTCGGATTTCGGTATTGTGTGGATAAGTTGGCGTTTGTGAAATGTTTGCTTCTGGATGTTTGGACATAATGTTGCCTCCCACTTTAGCGGTACATAATTGAGTTTATGATTGATTTGCCTCGTTTGTAGTCAAGAAACCTTCCAGGATTGCCCGTTTGGAACGTGCGATAATGCACGTCGCATTTGGGCGAGTCCGCCGCAAAATCGCACGACTACGAACCTGACCTCAAACTCACAGTTGACACCCTACTATATTCTCTAAAAATCCCAACGCACGCAACCGATCAATCCAACGCTGTCGTTTTTCACTGCCCGCTGGGTTTGCGACCCAGTGTGGATCGTAGAGGGGCTCGCCCGGGCGGTTAAAATGTTCGGGACTCTTCGCATTGCTACGGGCACGGTTGCGTGTGGCAGCATCTTCTACTGGCGTTTTTGGATTGTTATAGTAAACGATAGTGCACATTCGACGGTCATCATTGCCACCCCAACTGGCATGCCAGCACCGCATATCGAAAGCGACCACATCGCCGGGTTCCGATTTGCAAACATAACCCGGAACGTCACAAACCTCCAGTCCCAACTCGTTCAAATTCTCCCGCAGATCGTCGTGCAACGGATTTTTGTGAGAGCCGGGAATCAACCGTAACGCCCCGCTTCCCCCGTCAACGGGTTCAAGATAATATGCGAACTTCACCCCGTAGCAATCTTTGGTTGGATCGACGTTATGGTCGGGATGCCAACCTGTATTGCCCACATAACGGTTCGCGTCGGAAACGACGAAAAAGACATCGTCGCCGTAGAGTTGCTCTGCTACCTCGCAGAACCGTGCGTCTTCCGGCAGGTTCGCAAAGAACGGGGTTTCGGGTCCCATCATTGGCAGCCAATGTCGGTGTGTTCCATCAAAGGGGGCATGACGATATGCAGATGCCATCGCCGCTTCAAACTCCTCGTGTATTGTATTCAACTCGTCTTGGCTGAACACCTGCCGAAAAATGAGAAATCCCAAGGTGTTAAAGTGCTTAATCTGCTGTTCCGTGAGCATGATATTCCTCCGTGCTTCAACGCGCTAACTTCTGCTGTAGTTTCGGGTTATCTGTAACCTCCCGATTTACAATATATAACGGCATTTTCCCAGAAGCCACGTTAATGATACTCCCACACGCACTCTTGGCGTTGCCTTCAAAGCATTCATCTGTCCAGCAGATGCTGTGTGGGGTTACGATAACGTTGTCCAGACTTAAGAGCGGATCGTCGTCGTCAATCGGCTCCTGTTCAAACACATCGAGGCCCGCGCCTTGAATGCGTCGATTCTGAAGTGCTTCTGTGAGTGCTTTCTGGTCAACGATTGGACCGCGTGCGGTGTTAATCAGATAAGCCGTCGGCTTCATCAACCCGATGCGTCTCGCGTTAATGAGTCCGCGCGTCTCCTCGTTTAGTGGGCAGCAGACACACACAAAATCAGCGGTTTGCATCAAGGTATCCAGATCGACGGGCTCCACATCCACTTCCGCTGCGTCAGCAGATGTGATGTAAGGGTCGTAGGTGATATGACGCATCCCGAAAGGTTTCGCCAGTTTAAACGCCTCTTTCCCGATATTGCCCATGCCAACAAGCCCCAACGTTCTGCCGACTAACCCCATGCCTCTATAGTTTTGTGTGTTTCTCCAGCCTCCGGCACGGATGAGTCGATCTTTTATCAATAGTTGGTGGCTCAGTGATAAGACAAGGGTCATGATGGAGGTGGCAACAGGACGACGGACACCATCAGGGGCGATCGTTAGCAATACACCATTTTCGGTACAAGCTCCCACGTCCACCTTATCGTATCCGACTCCGAAACGGGCAATGACAGCCAACTTGTCAGCGTCTGTGAACGTTTCTGCCGTGATACCTGCCCCTAATACTAAGAGTGCGTCATAATCCTGCACTTGTTCGGCTCGTAATGCCGGTGTATTTTCTGCGATATATTCCCAGTGTAGACCTGCCTTGTCAAAAAGCGGACCGGCAATGTCATCTAAATCGCAGGTGCCATCCGGACCCAAGAAGTCCCGCGTGACACCTACGCGAAATACGGATTTGCTCATAACTATTCCTCTATCCAAATCTGACGGAAGTATTTCCAATTCAAGGGTTGAAGTTTAAGGTTTTTGACCTTTTTGTTAATGACTAAAATCTGCTTCGCATGCGCCAATGGCACCCACGGCACATCTTTGTGGAAGATCTGCTGTGCTTTTTGGTAGAGCGAAATTCGCTTCTCGCGATCTGAGGTTGCTCTCGCTTGCTCTAAGACGGTTTGCATTTCATCGCTGCGATAAAATGCGATATTCCCAGCAGGCTTCTCCGCCGACGATTTGCTGAGAAGGAAGTAGAGGAAGTTATCAGGATCCCCGAGATCGGCACTCCATCCTAACATCGCGATATCGTGCTCCCCATGTTTTGTTTTTTCAAGATAGGTACCCCAGTCGAAGGTCACGATTTTTGTCTCGATGCCAACATTTCGGAGTTCGGATTGAAGAACCTCTGCGAGGGCGCGTCCATCAGGAATATAGGGACGTGGAACGGGTAATGCCCAGAGCGTTGTCTCAAAACCGTTAGGGTATCCTGCTTCAGCGAGAAGTTTTTTCGCCAGTTCCGGGTCGTAGGCGTAATCTTCAATCGAATCATCATACCCCCAGAGTGTTGGTGGAATTGGATTCTTCGCTGGAATCCCCAAACCTTGATACAGGTATTCAATAATTGCTGATTTGTTGATAGCGTGGTTGATCGCGAGTCGGACGTTGAGAAGGTCGAAAGGGGATTTATCCATGTTCATCGCCAAGTAACCGATGCTCATGCCGGGTTGCGATAACAATTCGAGCGTGTCGTCATCTCGGATCTGTTGAAAATCGTCCGGATTTGGAAACTCCATGGCGTGGATATTCCCTTGCTGAAGTTCAATAAGCCGCACGGAGTTATCAGGAATAGAGCGAAGGATCACTCTATCTAACAGCGGCCGTCCGTCCCAATACGTGTCGTTTGCTTCAAGCACGATTTTATCTCCTCTATCCCACCGCACGAACTTAAAGGGGCCCGTGCCGACCGGGTTATTGGAAAACGCATCGCCCCATTTCTGCACGGCTGTTGGGCTAACAATAGAGAAAGGGGTTATTGCAATCGTATAGATAAAAGGGGCATAAGCCGTTTTAAGGTGAATTTGAACGGTATAGTCATCAACAGCGATAATTTTGTCAACAATCTCTGCCAAGCCCGTTGCTATCCAGTAAATATAACTACCGCCAACTTTATGGAACGGATGTGCATCATCGTGCTGTCGGTTCAGCGAAAAGAGAACGGCTTCGGCGTTGAAAGGGGTGCCATCATGGAACGTTACGCCTTTGCGAAGGTGAAACGTCCATATCAAACCATCTGCTGAGCTTTCCCAATTTGTTGCGAGACCGGGTTCAAGTTCAGTGCTTTCATCTTTGTATTGGACGAGGGTATCGTAGATATTATCGCAAACTTTGAAGGATTCTCCATCTTCCTCCAGGGCCGGATCTAATCCCACAGAGTCGCCGCCGCGCCCGAATATTAGGGTGCCACCACGCTTTAGGTGTGAATCGGCAAATATTGGGGAAAACCCCACAAGTAGCGATGTTAGAAACGTCACTAAGAGAATCCGTGTAAAACATCTGTGTTTCATAAATTTCTCCGATGTCCACAAAAAAATATACCCTCTATGATACGGCGTTTTTCGCAAAATGTCAAATGGTTTTCGGCTATCAGGAACATGAGAGAATTGTCGCCAAACGAGGACCGCCCCCTGATAAATGATAATCAATATAAGATTTGAAACCTTTTTCCCGCAAAAATCGTTTTGTTAATTGGGAGAGTGTCTTAAAAATAGTCGCGTAACTTCAGAGCCATCTGAGGCATTATGTTATCTGTTGAACAACTTATCCAGAATTTAATGAACACAACGCAACCGAGCGTTGTCCGCTGCAGTGCTATTGTGAATCTTGTTTCGCAGGGCAGCTCACAGGGAATAGAAGCCCTGATTGCGGTGCTCGCCGATTCAGATTCCATGGTCCGACGTGAAGCCGCGATGGCACTTCAGCAAATGGATGCGACTCGGGCTATGCAACCGTTGCTTGAAGCGTTGGAGGTGGAGTCAAACGATTTAACGCTTTGGGCACTGCTTGAAGCGATTGGTGAATTGGCAACGCCTGATGCACTGCCTCTGCTCGAATCGCTCCGCACCACCGGCTCTATGCTGACGCGGATCGAAGCAAAGAAAAGCATGGCTCGGATTGAGGGACGTTATACCAATGGAGGCACTTCACCATTCCCAGAAACGTCTGAATCTGTGCTGCATGTGGAAGATACAGAGAGAGTTGAATCTGGTGAGCAACAACCGACAGAATTTGAAGAAATATTCACAAATCCTTCTGTTGATTCAGACGAGATAACGGATATACCGGATTATACAGCGTCCGCGGCTGAACGCGTCGATGTTCCAGAGGAAACGGAATCCGCAGATGACGGAACGGATACGCAGGATTATGGGCAGTTCGACGATGAATCGGATGCGTCTATAGATGAAATCAGGGAAAATACCCAAACAGAAACACCGACAGATACCTTTACGACCGACACAGAATCACAACGCGAGAAAGAAGATCAGGAGATAGATGATTTAGCAGAATCCATCGCACGATCGTCTCGTCTTGCCGGTTCATCGGTCAATCTCCCGGTATTAGCCCCGAATGCGTCTACCGTTCCGTATGATCCGAAGGGCACTGCGCTTGAACCCGCACAGACGAACTTCTTTTTGACGCTCATACACCCCGGCAGGTATCTCTCCAAGCAATGGGTGCAGCGAACGCGAGCGTATCTCATACTGTGGGCTGTTTTGGTTATCGTTACAATCGGTTTCACCCAATACCAGAAACACACAAAAATGGAGTTAAGTCCGCTCTCTCGTCTTGGGCTTTCTATGAGTGAACTACCGGAATTAGTAAAACGCTCATTGGCGGAAGGGGATTTCTACATTCAGGAGGGATATTACAGAAAAGCCATTAATTCGTATGAATTGAGCAGGGGACTCGGTGCCCTTCCCGTGAGTTTCTATAGGAAACTCGGATTCGCGTATTTTAAGGAAGGTCAACACGCGCTTTCCGTTGAAGCGTATGAGTTGTTCTTAGAAGCGAGAGCGCATGAAAACCCTGAAGTATTTGCCGCCGAAGCTTCACTTGTCGGGGTTTATCCACTTACATCGGTAGAAGTGGGAATAACCCGCGACTATGAAACCTACAATATTCTTGGGATGGCGTATATGAAACTCGGACGTGTGCTGGACGCAAAACGCACCTACGAAAAAGCGATACAACTTGTACCAAAATATGGTGAGGCATACAATAACCTCGCACGCCTCTATGCGGATAATTATCCGAACCCTATTTGGATGAAAGATTGGAGGGTCAGAAGGTTAGAAGCGTGGACAGTAGAGGCTCACCCGCAATCTTCCGATCTTCCACGCTTACAGACTTCTCTCCCCAGTCTACGGCTTGCTGAGGCGTTAGCCTATACAGCCGTAACGTTGAATCCGGATGTCGCTGCGTATCACGACACCCTCGGTTGGGTTTTATCGAAGCGGGGACAGGTGAACAAAGGGATGAAGACCTTGGAACGCGCCATCAATCTACAGAGCGATGCCGTTGAGCCGCATTATCACCTCGCGCAGGTCGCCCTAAAAGCCAACGAACGGCAGAAGGCAATAGAAGCGATCCGAAACGTGTTCAAACTCAATCCGGCTTTTGTATCGCTCAATACAACGGAACAGCAATAGAACAGTTGTCAGTTGTCAGTCATCAGTCGTCAGCTTAAGAAGTTTCCTGCAACAACCGCGCCAGTTTGGAATATTTCAGGGAAAGGTAGATTGTTACAAAACGCTCTTTAACTGATAGCGAATGAAGTGAGCGGTCTGACGACTATTTTAACGAATGACAGAGAATTTGCCGATGCGTCGATCCTTTTCAGACGAAAGAACATAAATATAGACACCGCTGCTGACCCCAAAAAGTTCCCAAACTCGCCTATCTCTCTCATATTCTGTCCGAGTCAGTGATGCAATACAATTTCCACTCACATCGTAGATATAAACGTCCGTTCCGGCCGGTAGTTTATCAAATGTAACCTGATTACACGTTGTCACCGGATTGGGATAGACAATTACCTCGGCAAGCATTGGTGCGGGAAGCACTATTGTCAGCATTCTGGCATCCTCTGCGAGATCGGCACCGTATATATCCGAAAGTTGTAGTGCCTCAATCTGATAGCGATTGCCCGTGCGGAAGACTTCTGGAGAGAATGTAAGAACAACCCGCTTTCCTGCTTTGTCAAGGATAGCCGAGCGTGGTGTGTAATGTTCTGAACCGTTTTCCGAGTTTCGCTGCTTGTGCAGACGGTAACGTCCAGCGTCCGTCGCAGAGATACCCATCGGTTTGTCAAACTCCAACAAGAGCTGATTTGGTGGCGAATGTACCGCGGTATGCAAGCGCGGACGCTGTGTTGGCGCGACAGATACCGATGTGGACGGTGGGTTGGGCGTAACGGTTTCAGAAGCCTCAAAAACGGTCAAGGCATTATTACTATTAAACAGCAGTGCCTTTGTTCCATCGCCATTCAGATCAACGACCATCGGATTGAAAGTACTTGTTGCGGGGTGGTGCCAGATAGGTCGATAGTCTGTTCCATCATACTGTACGAGATAGAAGTTAGGCTGCACAGCGATGCAAAGTTCATTGCGGCCATCGTTATTGATGTCCGAAATCGTCATCCCATTTCCGCCATCCCGCACATCACGGATGCGTTGTGTCCACACGGCACGATAGATATCATCACCCTCTGATTTGAAGACGGTTAAAAGCCAGTGATGATAACGAATATCAAGTTGTGTCGTGCCGACGTGGGTTCCCGTTTTGGCGCAGATAGCAAACTCGGCGTTCCCATCGCCGTCCATATCCCCAGCGGCAAAGAGTTGTGGTATTCCTTCAGGAAGCGTGTGTATCCACGTTTGTCTGTATTCGTCGTTTCCAACCGCCTCGTGTATGAATACTCTCCCACTGTTGTCCCCAGCTAAAATCTCTGTCCGTCCATCACCGTCAAAATCGCCCGTGGCGAAATTCGCACTAATTCCAGTGTTTCCCCACATCGGGTTTTCAAGGGTCGCTACCATTCGATAGTCATTATTTTCGACCGCCTCGTATACCGAAATGGCGTTCGTGACATCATCACGAGCGAATATCTCCGGTGTGCCGTCTGCATCCGCATCTGCGATTGTCCGGCTCCACTGCCCGCGTGCTTCCCAGATGCGTTCCGTTGGCAGTTCACCTTGTGCGGGTTGCTCCAGCAAAAATGTCGCGCCCGAAGCGTTGCACAACACCTCTATAAGTCCATCGTTATCTGTATCCGCTGCCGCCCAGGGCCACAGTGATTCGGGAAATGAAAAAATTTGTTCGTCTGTTCCGTCATCAGCTATTTCAAGCACGTGTGCCGTGCCAGTCCCCATTTCAACGGCAAAGAGTTCCAACTTCCCGTTTCTGTTTATATCTACCGGGGAGGCGATAGCGTGCAATCCAGTGTGGACGGATGCGACTTGCCGGAGATGCGACATATCAATGGAGGTATCCTCCACTCCCAGCTGATAGAACCCGCCGTTGTTGTCATCAATGTGCAGTTCTCCGACGCTACTTTTCACTGCTAACCGATACACATAAGTGCCGGGCGGCACGCCTAAATCCGACATATTGACGAAATGAAGTAAGTTCTCTGCGTCCGAATGACCGGTTCTATTGATATTTCCGTTCGCCTCAAGAATTTGGATTTTGCCGGTGGTTAATGCTTCCGTTTCCCACATCACCACCGAATTGAATCTGTTTCCTGCAAGCCACGGTTGCGCTTCATGCTTTATAACAAGAGGCACTTCGTGCGCCACGTCAACAACCGCCTTGACTCTCTTGATGTCTCCATTTTCAGATTTAACACTCAGTCGCAGCGTATACCTGCCTTCCGCTAAAGTAAAAGTGGCCCACTTGTGTAGACACGCCCTAAATTTCGGTTCAGTTTGCACAGCTCCCAACGGATACCATAACTCCGGGACCTCGCCGATGCCATACTCCAACCAGTATTCAGAAAATTCAGCCCCACCGGCGCTGCCGATGATTTCAATGCTATTGAAGATAACCTCGCTCGCTAGGTCCGCACCGACGATCTCAACGCCACCGTGGGATTGTTCTCCACCGAAGGCTTGTTGTAATGTCCGTTGCGCATTAATTTCCGCAACAAGCGATGTCGAGGTTCCCGCGAGTGCGGCATAAGCATCCAATGCCCCTGCGCCCACGAGTTCGGTAATGAAAAGCGGCTTTGCAGTCGCAATCAACTTCTCTTGAATCCGTATGTTAGTGGCGTTCGGATTTGCCGACAAGACGAGCGCAGCGACCCCAGAGACGTGCGCAGCCGCCATGGATGTCCCGTCTCTCTTTCGGTACTCCCCCTTAAGTGCCGTGCTGAGAATCTCCTCACCGGGCGCGGCGATATTAATCGTAGCACCGAAATTAGAACCGTCATACAACTGTTTTTCCTGTCCAAGCCCCGCAACGGAGATAACGGATTTAAGAGCAGCCGGATAGTAAGAACCGATTGTCGCCGAATTGCCTGCGGCACCCACCAAGACACACCGGCGATGATAGGCGTATTCTACGGCATCTTCTATGATAAAAGCGCGCACCGTATCCCCCCAACTCATATTAATCACGCGTGCCCCATTGTCGGCGGCATAAACAATAGCGGCGGCGAGATCGTCATTCTGGAGATACGCACCGCCTCCATACTTGAAACCCGCTCTGAGAGGCATCAAACGACAGTTCGGCGCGACCCCAGCGATCCCACGTCCGTTGTTCGCCTCCGCAGCGATGATACCGGAGACGTGTGTTCCGTGTCCAGTTTCATCTTCGGGATGGTTATCGCGGACTGTCCAATCGCCACTGCCCGGAAGCGTCGGCGCGTCGCTGAAATCCCATCCGTTTTTGTCGTCAACGTAACCGTTTCCGTCATCGTCAATACCATTTCTTGGAATCTCACCGACGTTCTCCCAAATCTGTGAACGCAATTCAGGGTGCTGGGTCGCAATCCCGCTATCAACGACTGCCACTGTTACATGTGGTTTTCCCTGTTCTATACTCCATGCTTGCCGCATATTTAGGACATCCAGATTCCACTGCTCCCCGTAGCTTGGATCGTTCGGTGGCGTTTCCGCACAGAACCGGTTGAGGCGATTCATCTCAACGGCTTCAATGATAGCGTGCCTTTCATACCGTCGCCGTAAGGGGTCCAATTGCCAATCTTCCGGAAACCGAATCAGATAGATACGACGGAGCCGCGGGTGTCGTCCACCAGGCGTAGTAGCGGCAAAAACTGGGAAAACAGACACCGCACCGAGTTGTTTGCTCAACCTTTCGAGGTGCCCACTGGACGCATCCGGATGTAAACGGACGATCAATTCTCCCGGTGTTTCAGTGATGTAAGGAAAATCGCCCGAATTGCTTTGGGCAAAGACTAATTGTGAATGGACAAATAGAACAAGGATATAGAGGTAAAAAAAATTCTTTGTCATATATTTTTTGTAATGTTGCAGGATAGCACACCTTGTGCTTACTATTTTCTCTTAAAAAATTGCAATTCTATATCTCTATATGATATATTAATGATACGTAATTCAGGGAGAAAAAACAAATTTTTCGTCCGCTGTAACATATAAGGAAACACAATCATGAAAGCCTCAGAATTGATCGTTAAATGTCTGGAAAACGAAAACGTTGACTATATATTCGGCATACCGGGTGAAGAAAATCTGGATTTGATGGATGCGCTGTTAGAATCGAACATCCAATTTATTCAAACCCGCGATGAACGGGGTGCCGCCTTCATGGCGGATGTCTATGGTCGCCTCACTGGGCGCGCGGGTGTATGTCTCGCCACCTTAGGTCCAGGTGCCATGAACCTTGTCACAGGCGTTGCCGATGCGAATATGGATAGGGCGCCTCTCGTTGCGATCACCGGACAAGCGAGTTTAGACAGGATGCACAAAGAATCCCACCAATATATGGATGTCGTCTCCGTTTTCAAACCGATGACGAAATGGAATACGCTTCTTCACCTCCCCGAAATCATCCCGGAATCGATAGGTAAAGCTTTTAAAATAGCGACCGGAGAGAAGCCTGGCGCTACACACATCGACTTTCCAGAAGATGTCGCTAAGATGAAAGTTAGCGCGGAACCGATGCCACACGACTTTCCCAGCGATGCAGAACCGATTGCCTCCTGTTTGCTGCGCGCCGCGCAACTGATTAACGACGCAAAGCAACCGATTATCCTTGCAGGCAACGGGGTTGTCCGTCAAGGTGCTTCCCGGATTCTGACCCAATTCGCCGAGATGACGAACATCCCCGTCGCACACACCTTTATGGGCAAAGGTAGCATCCCGTGGACCCATCGACTCTCCCTCCTGAGTGTCGGCTTACAGGCAAACGATTTCGTCTCTTGTGGATTTGACAGGGCAGACCTCGTTATCGCAATTGGTTACGATATCGTCGAATACCATCCACGTCTCTGGAACCCCGATCAGAACAAGAAACTCATCCATATTGATACACAACCGAGCGAAAGTGATGCCGCTTACGTCACGGATGTCGAGATGGTAGGCAATATCCGTCAGAGTCTCAGACACCTGATGGCACAAGAAATCTATCCTAAAGATTCAGAATATGCCTCAAACACTTTACGCAAAATTATACTCGACCAACTCGACGAACACCGCGATGATACGGGATTCCCGATGAAGCCTCAAAAAATCTTGAGTGATGTCCGCTCTGTGCTTGCTGAAGATGACATCCTCATTTCCGATGTCGGCGCACACAAAATGTGGATCGCCCGTATGTATCCCTGCTATCAACCGAATACGTGCATTATCTCTAACGGTTTCGCCTCCATGGGCATCGCGCAACCGGGTGCTTTTGTTGCGAAACTTATCTATCCAGAACGCAAATGTTTGGCTATTTGCGGTGATGGCGGTTTCTTGATGAACTCGCAGGAACTCGAAACAGCGACGCGAATCGGGGTGCCCTTCGTCACGCTTATCTTCAATGACGAGGCTTACGGACTTATCGAGTGGAAGCAGATGAACGGCTTTGGCAGACCCGCCCACATCGACTTCACAAACCCCGATTTCGTTAAATACGCCGAAGCCTTCGGTGCCAAAGGCTATAGAGTCGAAGGGAGTGACGAATTGGTTCCCATCCTCGAAGATGCGTTCCGTCAGCAAGTTCCGTCAGTTATTGATTGTCCTGTTGATTATGCCGAAAATCTACGCTTAACGAACGAACTTGGGCAATTGACATGCCCAATTTAATATTTTTCATTACGCCGCAAGGTAAATTAAAAATATGATTGTGCTGTAGGATAGAAAATGCTATTATCTTATTTTACTGTGTCGTAGTCTTTAGTCTATCTATTTCGAGATGTGCTTCGTTTTTTTATAGGAGGTTTCTGTACCAAACAATGGCAGTTTCAACAATTGAGTGGGTGGATGGCAGAATTCGGATGATTGACCAGACGCTGTTGCCCAATGAATTCAAACAGATTTATTGCGATGATCTCCCATCGGTCTGGGAAGCCATCAAATCCTTACGGGTGCGGGGTGCGCCCGCGATCGGTATTGCGGGTGCGCTGGGTGCAGTGATCGGGATATGGGATTCCACTGCAAACACGTACGATGCTTTTACCGCCGAACTTAAATCCGCGACCGATTATTTGGCGACCTCACGACCGACAGCCGTTAATCTCTTTTGGGCATTGGACAGAATTACCGTGACAGCACAAAAGAACTGTCACCTTGAGATCCCTGAACTCAAAGAGGTCCTACTTGCTGAGGCTTTGAAGATTATTGACGAGGATAAAGCGATGTGCCGCGCCATTGGGCAGCACGGTATGGCGTTGCTAAACGAAAGCGACACAATTCTGACGCACTGCAACGCTGGTGGGTTAGCGACCTCCGACTACGGCACAGCGTTAGCGGTTATGTTCAGTGCGCACGAGGCGGGTAAGAAGATCCAAGTTTACGCTGACGAGACGCGCCCGCTTTTACAAGGCGCACGTCTTACGACATGGGAGCTTATGCAAGCAGGTATCGATGTGACGCTCATCTGCGATAACATGGCAGCGCAGGTCATGAAAGAAGGCAAAATCCAATGTGTGATTGTCGGTGCCGACAGGATTGCCGCAAACGGTGACACCGCCAACAAGATCGGCACCTATAATGTCGCTATCCTCGCAGAAGCACACGGCATCCCTTTTTATGTCGCAGCACCGACTTCAACTTTAGACTTCGCTCTCGACACCGGGGCGGAAATCCCTATTGAGCAACGCGCTGCGGAAGAGGTGACAGAAGGTTTCGGGAAACTCACGGCACCTGAAGGCGTTAAAGTTTATAGTCCTGCGTTTGATGTCACGCCTGCGGCGTTAGTTACAGCAATCATTACGGAAAAGGGTGTGGCGCGCGCGCCTTATACAGAGAGCCTACAGGCTTTGAGAGACGCATAAGCGCAAATCTTGAAGTTACGCGGCTCTTACGATGTTCGATTGGGTGGTCCCTATATCGAAGCAGTCGTACTGGTTCGTCCGCATAATCCGGGTTGCAAACGCCATTGCCTGTTTTTCAGAGAGGTAACCGTCGGCAATCTCGGCTTCAAGGGCACGTCGGATTTCGTTTCGCGCTTGAATTGCATACGCCATCGCGCTGGTCGGCCACCCTGTATCACCACCGAAAGCGAACAGTTTATTTGACGGGACAGCATGAATGCACCGGCGGAGGAAATCCCGCGAGCTATACGGATCAATGCTCCACGCCCAGCAGAAGTCGACCCAGATATTACGGTAATGTTTAGCGAGGGCGACGAGTTCGTCGTTATAAGGGTAGGCGATGTGCATCAATACGAATTTAGCGTTGAGATACCGAGCGAATAAGGCGCACATATTGCCTGCGGGGATACGTCGCACTGGCATCCGATCATTGCCAGCATAATAGCCGGTGTGAATTTTGAAAGGGAGATTGTATGCCGTCGCGAGTTCAACACCGCGCGCCCAGCACCAATCACCGAGGCAGAGTCGCGTCGCTTCGTCGATCTCTGCAGCGGGTTTTGTGAGCACGGCATTAAGTGCAGTAGAAGCCTCGGCATCACTTCTTTCAGTCCAGTCGAGCGTTCGGTTGTAAGCGTGTTGTGACTTTACTGCGATAGCACAACGGGCGTGGTTTTCGAAAATTTCCATCATCGCGTTCTTGAGGGAATTGAGGTTGTTGACCTCAATACCTGTCTCGGCGTGAATAGCACTCAGATCAATTTGTCCGTTACAGAATGTTGCCCACGAGAGGTCGTAGAGAAAAAATGTGGGACCGGAGGTGTCCGGGTCACACTGCCAACTGAAATCGTCCGTTTGAATATGGTCAAGCTTCGCGAGGTCGTGTAAAATGTGATAACGTTTACCGGGGGCGCGCAGTCCCTTTAGATTATTGGCACCCGCGAGCCCATCGCCTGTCAGTTCGTCGAGTCCATAGATGTGTTTAGCGATGAGGCTGACCGCCTCGCCATACCCCGTAAACTGCGTCGCTTCCCAGGCGTCCCGGATACCTTCAAACCGTGATGCAACATCTTGAGAGGCGTCCATCAGGTTGCGCATCGCATCTGGAGACGCACCGGCTGTTACTAGGTCGGCAGGCACATAATTTCCGAATAGGTCTTGAAGGATATCGGGTCCGTTCTCAACCCATTCGACTTCTCGCTTCATGTGTTCGTGTGTGTCAACAAGACGAATAGATTGAATATGATGGGTCAGATCGGTGGTTTCCATACAAGGTCTCCTTTAGAAACTGAGAGCAGACGACTCGCAGTCTGATACTTGATACTTGACAAATGTGTTGAATTATGATTTAATATATAAATACTTTGGTAATTTACCGTTCCTTTCACTGTTGTAGAAGGAAGTGGGTTCCCAAAAGATGAGGTCTGCTCTATTTATTGTATAAAGGGTAGAGTTGTTATGTCAAGAAAAACCGTAAATAAGGAATGCTCGCGCAGGAACATGAATGGTTAAGGTCCCCCGTCTGAAACGGGACAAGGCCACAGGAGCATAAAATGCCTACAGGACGGATTAAGTACTACAATTTCGATAAAGGTTTCGGATTTATCGCGCAAGATAGCAGTGATGCAGATGTTTTCTTACATAGTTCTGCTATTAAGCAGCCCGAATACGAGGAACTCCGTGTCGGACAGCGCGTAAAGTACAGCATTATTGAAGGTGAGAAGGGGCTTGTTGCCCAAAACGTCGAAGTATTGTTAACACCAACGGAACGCAGATGGTTACGCCAAGGGAAAGCAATTATTCCGCGCGGTTACGCAGGTTTCCCGGGGCAGGGACAGGGCCAATTTGTCAGTAATGAGCCAACGACTGCCTCCAATTATGAGACTGACGCATCAAAGCCGCCTCGGAATCGCCGTACCCCTGAGGCATCTGTAGCCCCTCTGGAACCGGCAGCCCCGCCCTCCCGCAATCAACGTTCCTCGACGAAAGATTTGAACGATTCGGTAGCACCGACACAGGAGACACCAGACGCATCTTCAAAGCAACTCAGTTTTGGTGATCTCTATATCCTTAAGCAGATTAATTTTGAAACATCCATGTTTTTTGCGTTGTATAATCACGTCCAGCTGCCTGCGACTGTCCTTGAAATGACGCTCTCCAGTTTGACACTCAATAGCAACGGGAAAGAGCAGCATATCACCAAAACGGATGTTAAATACTGTTATAAAGACGTTGATGCAGAGAGGGTTCAGGCATCCGTTGATAGCGATGCTGCTGTGAAGGCACAGAAGTTGACCCAACTCACGGCTGATGCGCAAGTCCCTGAAATTGATACCAAAGCCGTTCGGCTCGCCCGAAAAAATGGGACCTCGATTGCGGTTACACTCCGTGAGGGAGAGATCTTTCGTGGCATTATAGACTGGGTCAGCCCTTATGAGATTAAGCTCATTTTAGAGAACGGTTCCAAGGTTGTTATCTTCAGGCACGCTGTGTATAATCTGACCATAGATTGACGCTACCATGAAAGCCTATTACGAACTCCTTGATGAGATCCAGCGCGATGTCGAACGTTTGCGTCAAGAATCGGGGGGCACCCCCTGCCCATCTACCTGCTTTTCCTGCTGCCGAAACACCGCAACTATGGCGATCAGTGAGGTCGAGGCTCGCGACTTAAAGATCGGATTGGAGGCACTCCCTACTGAAATCCGCGCCCATATTCGTCGGAAGGCTGAACAGAGCATCAAAAAATTGAAGGCGCACGGTTATGACGCTGAAAATATAATGCCGGATGCTGGGATGGAAGCCATTGGGGTCATAAAAGGCACGCCTGAAGGCGAATGCCCTATGCTCATCGGTGGGGTTTGCAGTGTTTACGAACACCGTCCGGTCATCTGCCGTGTCTGGGGGTATCCGATTCACAGCAGCAATGCGTTAGCCTGCTGCCACAAAACTTTCATCGGAAAACGTCGCCGCTTCCGTCCACTCAGTTACGATCGTTACTGGAAAGTGTGTCAGAATCTTAGCACGGCGTTGGGTGCTACCCAGAAGACCCCGAACTGCTATCTTGTCTCGCAATTGTTATCGGAATAACGCACACATGGCTCTTACACTGAGTCTCTTCGGTGAGGTTAAAACCTCACCTATTTTTGTTTGAACGCATCTTAAATTTCAGGTGGGTTTTCGCTCAATTCACGCAAAAATTGGAAGGTGTAAATTCCGGTCCGGTGTCCGTCGTTCCATATCAATCTCACAGCGTAGCGTCCGACTCGCTGAATGTCCAAAAGCCGTAGGTTTTCAAAAAAATCGCCAGCGGGTAGGATGTGGAAAGGATCTTTGCCGAATCGCGTAGCCTCACAACGGGCACAGGGACATTTTTCTCGGAGGAGACGGTAGGATAGCTCACTGTGATGTGAATCTTTCCATTGGATTTCCAAGCTTGCATTGCTTCTTTCAATGCGGGTGGGTTGGAATTTCTGCATGATGCTTTCTCATCTGTCCTCTACAAAAAAACGGTTACTGATCGTGGGACCGAAGACAGTCTCGCGAATCAGCAACCGTTCAACGCGTTGTGATCGAAGGATTATTCCTACTATCCGTTATTCAAAGTACTCCGCATTGATATCAATGAACTCTTCCCATTCTTCGGGAACATCTTCCTCCATGAAGATGGCTTCGACGGGACATTCAGGTTCGCATACACCACAATCGATGCACTCTTCGGGGTCGATGTAGAGCTGATTTGTTTCCTCAAATTCATCAGCATCAGGTAGGGGGTGAATGCAGTCCACTGGACATACATCAACGCATGCACTGTCCTTAACGTCGATACACGGTTCACAAATCACATACGTCATATCAGAAAACTCCTTTCGGCTTGATTTACAATAAGAGCCTCCATAGCACACCGGGGTTAACTTCATTGAACGGACGAGGTTAGTCCCTATTTGATGAAGGCGTTACAAAAATATCGTCGTATGTGGCATTTTGTATATTGTCTGCTGAGTTGCGATCAGGACACTATAATAATACCATAAACAATTTATTTTGTCAAGTTATATTTACAACACCGCAGAAGCCCTCAGTTTTCAGTATAGAAAAAATTGACAAACTCTCAATTTTTGTGATACTATATTTATAATCGAAAAGGTGTCGCCTTGCAAGCCCACGTATTGTAAAGCGTGTGTCTTCCATTTTAACAACAGAAGGGATGTTATGAGAAAACCTTCTCGCAAAAAGTGGCAATTTAAAAATTCGGATTTTGATAACAGTTTAAAATTGGCCTCCGAAGCAGGTGTCTCCCCGTTTGCTGCACAACTGCTCATCAATCGCGGGATCAAGACAGCTGCCGAAGCGCGAGCCTACCTCTACCCAACGCTTGATGAATTGCACTCCCCCTTTAAATTAGCAGACATGGATAAAGCGATAGAACGGATACACCAAGCGATCTCACGTGGCGAGAAAATCTGCGTCTATGGCGATTACGATGTCGATGGCACGACCGCGACGGCACTGCTCCTCAATACATTCCGCCAGATGGATGTCCCGGTTGATTATTATATCCCGAATCGGTTTGGAGAGGGTTACGGATTAAGCACAGATACCGTAGAAAAGATCCACCAGAAAAACAGAGCGAAATTACTCATCACTGTAGACTGTGGTATCACATCGGTGAAAGAGGTGGCGTTGGCGAATCAACTCGGTATAGATGTTATCGTCACGGATCATCACCAGCCAGAGGCGGAACAACCGCCGGCTTATGCGCTGATTTCACCGAAGATTCCGGGGAGTGAATACCCTTACACCGAACTCGCCGGTGTCGGTTTAGCCTTCAAATTAGCACAAGCGTTAGCAGACGACACAGGATTTCTGGAGTCTCAGCTGGATCTGGTAGCATTGGGAACGGTCGCAGATATCGCACCGCTGACTGGCGAAAATCGCATTTTGAGTCGCTTGGGGTTAGCAGAACTTGACAAACGCGAACGTCCCGGGGTTCACGCTTTGTGCGAAGTCGCTGGTCACAAAATTGACACACCGATCGACGGATACGCTATCTCTTTCAAGTTAGGCCCCCGTATCAACGCCGCTGGCCGCATGGGTACTGCGGACAAAGTGGTTGAACTTTTCACAACCGACTCTGAGGATGTCGCAATTCGGGGGGCCTCTGAACTCAATCAGGCAAATCAACTGCGCAGGAAGTTCGGAGATCAGATTCAAGAGGAGGCATCGAGGATAATTGAAAACGAGATAGATGATGATACCGTGGGGATCGTTGTTGCCAGCGACAAGTGGAACGAAGCTGCCAGCGAGGCGTGGAACGAAAAAGAAAAAAAGGCAGTAGAAGGAAAAGAAAAGGGGGTTGTCGGTATCACTGCCGGCCGTTTGATGAATACATTCCACAGACCCGTCGTTATCCTCGCAATTGACGGTGATGAAGCCACTGGCTCCGGACGGTGTATCGAAGGCATGAACCTTGCCGATAGCTTCGTTGCCTGTACCGAATTGCTCCTGAAACACGGGGGACACGCAGCAGCGGCGGGATTAACGCTCAAAACGAAAAACATTCCCAAGTTCAAGCAGGCTTTTAACGCATACGCCGCCGAGCACTTGACAGCAGAAGATTTGCAACCGAAGCTCGAGCTTGAATTTGAAACGAGGCTTTCACTTTTGACGTTAGAAACGCTAAAGGAACTGGAGCAATTTGAACCTTTTGGAAAGGACAATCCAAGCCCGCGTTTCGGGACCCGCCGCGTCAAAGTGGATGGCACCCCGATCGTCATGGGACCAGAGAAAAACCATCTGAAAATGTTTGTTAACGACGGCACCGTGAAACGATGGGCACTTGACTGGGGCGGCGCTGACAAACGCATCACTCTCAGCCGTCCGAATACGTCACTCAATATCGCCTTCTCACCGCAAATCAACGAGTGGCAAGGCAACCGCTCCGTCCAACTGATTCTCGAAGATTGGGAGGTCCACGCCGAAGGTAGAGACAGAGACTGGAATGTATTTCCTGAACTTACTGATGAATCTTCTGTAAAACTTGTTGACAAACGGAATGTTAACAAAAAGAATTACCTTTTAAACTTGCTTGCGCGAGAGGAATCTTGTATAATTTATGTACGAGACGAAGATATGTTGGATCTCCTGCTTACAAAACTTTTACCGGAGAGCATCGAAGGCATTGCGCGGCACACGGAGGCGACATTAAAGTCAGAGGAAACAGCGTTATTGAACCAATTGGAAACCGGTGAACTGCGGACAATCGCATCGAGTAGTGCTTTTTCTTCGCTGGAAGCATTTCCTTTTGTGAAACACGTCGTTTTTTGCCATCTTGCGCCGAGCCAAGACCTCTTCTTTAAACGGTGTGAAGCCGCGTTTGCGACCGATGAAACGTCCTATCTCCATCTCATCTATAACGATACAGATGAAGCGGAAATGCGCAATTGGATTTCTGAAAAATATCCTACGGGTGACGAACTGCGGCGATTTTACGGGCGCATACGAGCACTTATACAATCCAATGGCACAGATGGCTATCCTGAGGTAGAGATACTGAAAGGTGGATTTGGGACCCCGTCAGCACTTCAAACCGGACTCACTATCTTTGAGGAACTACGGTTCATTGAACGGCAGGGGCACCCCGGCAGTAGACTTGTAAAACTCTTATCGGGTGAGAAAAGCGACTTGTCACGCTCACCTACCTACTTAAGGGGGGAATGGACGAAGCAGACGAGTCCTGCTTTTATAGAGTTTCAATTAAAAGAAAACATCAAATCTATGTGGGAGCGCATAGGACATGAGTATCAAATCCTTAGTGAACCAAATTCAAGCCTATAACCCGGATGCGGAGGTTGAACTTCTGGAGCGTTGTTACCGTTTTGCGCAAGAGGCACATGAGGGACAACAGCGAAAGTCCGGGGAACCCTATTTCACGCATTGCGTCAAAACGGCTGATATACTCGCCGAACTCCGACTGGATACGCACACGATTTGCGCCGGACTCATGCACGATGTCCTCGAAGATACAGAGATCACGCGCCAAGAGATGAAGGTTCGATTTGGTGCGAACATTACCAATCTCGTCGAGGGTGTCACAAAGATCGGTCAATATAAACTCGGTATCGCCTCGCAAACGCCGGAGACTAAAAGCACAGTTGAACACCGTGTCCATCGGAAACGCCAAGCCGAAACCTATCGGAAACTCCTATTAGCGACAGCGGAAGACATGCGGGTCATCCTCATTAAACTCGCGGATCGACTTCATAACATGGAAACGCTGGAGTTTCTCTCGAGCGAGAAGTGTCAGCGAGTTGCCAAAGAAACACTGGAAATTTATGCCCCAATCGCCCACCGGTTGGGGCTTTGGCGTATCATGGGACGCCTTGAAGACCTCGCCTTCAAGCATCTCTACCCCATCGAATACCGAAAAATTGCCGACCTCCTCAATCAGAAACTCACGGAGCGAGAGGCTTACTGCGAGAAGATGGTTAAGCAGATTCGGGGAGAACTCGAAAAACGGAATGTTTTCGCCGATGTCCACGGTAGGACGAAGCATATCCATAGCATCTACCAGAAGATACAACAGAAAGGGACCCCCTTCAGTGAAATTCGGGACCTCATCGGTCTCCGAATTCTCGTCAAAACCGAGGCTGATTGTTACATCGCGCTCGGGGCACTTCATAGTAAATGGAATTACCACCCAGACCGACTTCGAGATTGGATTGGGCAGCCCAAGAAAAACGGGTATCAGTCACTCCATACCACGATTCTTGATGATGGCAAACCCGTTGAGATCCAGATTCGCACATATCAGATGCATAAGATTGCGGAAGATGGCATTGCGGCGCATTGGAGTTATAAGGAAGGGTTCCCGATGAGCCAACAAGGCCGTTCCATCTTCGCGAGTTATAAGCAGATACTTGAAGACATACAAGAAACACAAGACAGTCCACATCATTTCGTGGAATCCATGAAATTGGAACTCTTTCAAGATGAAGTCTATGTCTTTTCACCGAAAGGTGATCTTTTTAAGTTACCCGCTGGCGCGACGGCGATCGATTTTGCTTATAAAATTCATACGGATGTTGGGCACACCTGTGTCGGTGCGGAAGTCAACGGCACGGTTGCACCGATTCGACGTGTGCTTGAGAATGGGGACCAGGTCAATATTCGGACCCAGCTGAATGGGCGACCGAGCCGGAGTTGGTTGTCGTATGTGAAAACCGCCACGGCACGGACGAAAATCAACCAATGGTTTCGTGAAAAGGATAAGGCTGAGGCATTGGAGTTGGGCAAGAAATTGCTTGCAGCGGAGTTACGGGTTTCCTATCTTAATTCCCGGAATTACCTCAATTCCGAGAAACTGCACGACATTGCGAAGCAACTCAAACTCAAGAATCTTGACGAACTTTTCGTCCGGATTGGGAATGCGGATGAATCTGCGACGCAGGTCGTTAATCTATTGAAACCTGAGGTGCCGACCCCGGAGACCGAACCTTCCGAAGATATGAATGGAAGGCAAAAATCCGAATCACCGCCGGCTGTCCAACTTGAAAACGATATAGACTTAGGGATGATACGAATTATGAAGTGCTGTAACCCGATCCCTGGTGACCAAGTCGTCGGTTATCTCACACGGGGACGCGGGGTTTCTGTCCATAGATCCGGCTGTATTCGCATTCTTGACGAACCCGAACGCCTCTTAACTGTCCAGTGGAACGAAAAGCCATCCTCCGAAAACGGAAACCCACCACCACCTATCTATCCCGTCAAAATTCTCGTTGAGTGCAACGACCGGCCCGGTATGCTTGGGGCAATCACGACTGCCATCGCACAATACAAAGTGAACATCCGTTCTGGGAAGTTTGAACCCTCCGCTGTCCACCATGATGCCGAAGCCTCTGATAACCTGACGATAGATGTGACAGGGGCAGAGCAGCTCGATGAAGTCCTGCAAGCGATTCGGGGCTTAAAAGGGGTCCAGCGTGTCACCCGTAAGTCGTAAACTTTATTATCTTCTATACCGGTGCTGGCATCCTGGAAATAACTTTAGCGACTTTTCCGCTCCGTAGACATTTCGTGCAAACACGTATCCGCCTCGGTCCTTCCTCAGTTTGAACCCGGACCCGTTGCAGATTTGGCAACCAACGTCGTTTTGTATGCCGCCGGGATTTACTAATCTGGTTGCCCGTCATCGGACGTTTGCTACAGATCGTACAGACTCGTGACATTGTGCTGTCTCCTTCCTTCTTTCTCTCTAAAGTGTTGGTGAAACCTAAACATTAATGATACCACAATTGCAGCGGAAATGCAAATTTCTTTATCGCAAGTCGCAGGTATCTTCTTGCCATATGAGCGGTGATATGCTATAATTGGATCACAGAACTCGTAGACGCATCCCATTCAAGGAGATAGATATGTCATCCCTCGCAGCGGAAACTCTCTTTACCCCCGAAGAATATATCGCTTCGGAACGGAAGGCGATGGTTAAAAGCGAATACCTTAAGGGTCAGATAATAGCGATGTCCGGGGCCAGTCTCGCACATACGCGCATCACACTGGATATAGCTACTGAACTTAACATCCAACTGAGAGGCGGGGATTGTGA
Source organism: Candidatus Poribacteria bacterium (assembly GCA_022821725.1). Classification (GTDB taxonomy): domain Bacteria; phylum Poribacteria; class WGA-4E; order WGA-4E; family WGA-3G; genus WGA-3G. The sequence continues at coordinate 67,328 of JAJEDB010000095.1, forward strand.
GGTTATCACCAACGATATGCGCGTGAAGACCGGTCCGAAAGGTGCCTATTTTTACCCGGATGTCGTTGCGTTCTGTGGGGATCCGCAATTTGAGGATAATGTCTTTGACACACTTCTCAACCCGATCCTCGTTATAGAGGTGCTTTCGTCGTCAACCGAGGTATATGACAGAGGCGAGAAGTTTTCACACTATCAAGAACTCGCGTCTTTGCGAGAATACATCCTCGTTTCCCAGGACAGGGTTCGCGTTGAACAGTATCGGCTTCTGAAAACACAGTGGGTGGAGACGGAGTATCAGAGATATGAAGATGTGTTGCCGCTGGTTTCCATTGGCTGCGAACTCCCCTTGCAGGATATCTACAGACGCGTTCCTGCAGTCATTTCATAATTTCATAGATCATCCCTAAATGTTTAGCATCAAAACAGAAAATATGAAAGTTGCTTATATCACCGCAGGCGCCGCTGGCATGTACTGCGGAACCTGTATCCACGACAACATGGTCGCCACGGTCCTAAAAAAACAGGGACATAACGTTTCACTGATTCCAACGTATACCCCTACCCGAACAGATGAAGCAAACGTAAGTCTGAACCGCGTCTTTTTCGGTGGGATTAACGTCTATCTACAACAGAAACTCTCCTTTTTTAGACACACGCCGTGGGCCTTAGACAAACTCCTCGACAATCCCACGCTATTGAATGGGTTGGCGCGATTCAGTAGTTCGACAGCGGCGCAAGACCTTGGACAACTCACGGTTTCCATGCTCAGCGCAGAGCAGGGGCATCAAAGCAAGGAATTGGCGAAATTAGTCAAATGGCTCACCGAAGAGGATAAACCGGATATTGTTTACCTTACGAATTCCATGCTTGTCGGCTTCACGAGAGAAATTAAAAAAGCGTTAGATGTCCCGGTTATCTGCGCCCTTCAAGGCGAAGATATTTTTCTTCAAGATCTTATCGAGCCGTATAGATCAGAAGCATTAATCCTCCTGCGAGAACGTGCTATAGATCCAGATGGCTTCGTGGCACCTTGTGACTATTACGCCCGGTTTATGGCGGATACTTACCTCAATGTCCCTATTGATAAGATCGATGTCGTCCCGCTCGGATTAAACATGGACGGCCACGGTTTGGCTGTCCAAAAACCCGAACCTCCGCCTTTTATTATTGGCTATTTAGCACGCATCTGCCCTGAAAAGGGGTTACACGTCTTAGTGGACGCGTTCCGTCTGGTAGCGGAGGTCCTCGGGGCGGATAACGTTCAATTGCATGTTGCTGGATACCTCGGTAAGAAAGACGAACCTTATCTTGAAGAACTCGTGAACCAGATTCAGGGATGGGACTTGTCAGACAGTTTCGTGCATCACGGTGAGGTGACGCGCACGCAAAAAATCGAGTTCCTCAACCGTCTCCATGTCTTTTCCGTTCCCACCGTTTACCGTGAATCCAAAGGACTGTCGATTATAGAGTCGCTCGCCAACGGCGTGCCGGTCATCCAACCGCGGCACGGTGCGTTTCCAGAGATGCTCGATGCGACTGACGGCGGCATCCTCGTTGAACCTAAATCCGCCGAAGCCGTCGCGGCAGGTATCATCGAACTCTTTAAGGATACCGATCGGCGTGAACACCTCGGAGAAACCGGGAAAACCAATGTGCATCAGAAGTTTAACGATACAATCATCGCAGAACAACTTTTGAAGGTATTTGAAAAGTATACTTAACGTTTCAAGTGTTGGCGCGCTTTGGAAGTGCTTTTGCCACAACAATCAAGAAGGAAGTGGATTATGGCTAAAACATGGCTCATTTTTGTTTTCATGACTGTCTCATCCTGGGGACTTTACGGTGTTTTCCTACATCAAGGACAAGTCTCTATGGCGGATCCCGTGCATGGACGCTACAAAGCGTTCCTTTTTGTGGGCCTCGCGTATCTTTTAGCAGCCGTTATCGGTTCGGCGCTGATGCTCATCCTTAACGGATCTAATTGGCAATTCACAGGTTCGGGGGTCTCCTGGTCGTTTGTCGCTGGACTTGTGGGTGCTATTGGCGCATTTGGTGTGCTACTGGCTTTCGGCGCAGGGGGTCGTCCTGCGGTTGTAATGTCCATCGTCTTTGCGGGGGCACCCATCGTAAACGCCATTGTTGCGACACTTTCACATCCACCGGCAGGTGGTTGGGGGGCAGTCCGCTGGCAGTTTATTGCGGGTATCCTGCTCGCTGCACTCGGTGGCTGTTTAGTGATGCTCTATAGACCCACCTCATGAGATATATAGAAACAGAACCGCTGGACCTCTGACATCCCCACGTCTCGGAAAGGCGGTTAAACCTCTTTCCCTTCCGATCGCTCTGTCCGTTTTACGGAAAAACGCACTTTCCACTATCCTTTTTTTCCCAGATGTATCTAATAGGTAAAGAGGGAGAGTTTCCATGCCGATAGGCGAAGCGTGCGGACCAGTATCACACACTCAAGAATTAACGGATGCGACTGATGCCGAGTTAGTCGTCGCCGCACTTGCGGGGAATACGCAGGCGTTTGACGTCCTAATCACCCGCTACCGGCGAGCCATGCTGGCAATCGCGCAACAGATCGTGCGAAACCCTACCGATGCTGAAGATGTCGTGCAGGACGCGTTTTTGAGGGCTTTTGAAGCACTCCCACAACTCTCGGATCTGAACCGTTTTGGGGCATGGCTTCACTCAATCACCCGCAATCGCGCCCTACGCTACTATAAGAGTGCGGGACGTTACCAACCCCAGGAAAATATGGAACCCTATTTAAACAGGGGGGGAGATACATCGGCTGAGGATCCCGCGCATATTGTGGAACGTGAATTGACGCAGCAAGCAATCAGAGACGCGATTCAGGAACTACCAGATGACTTCCGAGCGGTTATTGAACTCTATTATTGGGCAGAGATGCCCCAAAAACGGATGGCTGAATTCCTCTCCGTGCCACTGACAACCGTGAAGTGGCGACTCCATAAAGCCAAGGAACTCCTCAAAACGATTTTGGAAAGACAGGGTTACCGTGCGGATATGTAATGGCGCGGTGCTCAGGAGGCGATAGTTAAAAATTATGGAACAACACAGACCACAGGAAATCAGAGGGCTTTTTCACATGTTGGAGCACACTGCAAAGATCGCAGAGGACGCCGCGTTAACGGGAGCGTTCAGTGGTGGTGAAACGCGGTGCATCTCCCAATTCAACAACATCCTCAAACGTCTCAGGGATATCAACGCAATACCGGATGGACTGTTTGAGGAACTGCAAGCAGATGCTTCTTTTAGCCACATTGGTATCGCGTGTCACCAACTTGCCGCTTATCTCAACGAAGAATTGGACACGACTGCGGATTTCCAAGGCTGGTTCTCCAGTTTCTTCGGCAAACGTTTCATGGAAAACCTAACAGAGGAGTTATCAGACAGACCCTTCGGCGACCTCATCCGCAAAGCCGTCCCAGATTTCTTAACCGAGACGACGTTAGAAGACATTGTCGAAGTGTTCCCCGTTGCCCCCGGTGGAAAGCTAACGATCAATGCTGATTTCGGAGCAATTGACGTGCAGAGTACAGACGCCGATACTGTTTCTGTTCGCGTTCGACGTGCCGCACAGTTGAAGGAAGATCGGCGTGCGGGGGAAATCCTCAAGAGATTTGATGTCCAGATGACACAGGCAGCCGTAGATGTTAAAATTGAGGCAAAATTCAGGAGTCCAGTCAAGCAGTGGAAAAAGGCGAAAAAACGCTTGGATGTCCAATTTGAAATCGTCGTTCCGCGAAACTACAGGCTTGATTTGAAGACCGCGGATGAGGAAATTTCGGTTGTGGATATAGTCGGAGATGTGACCGTTCACACAGCCGGGGCAGGACTCCGTTTACAAAATATCACCGGACATATCGATGGAACGACTTCGGGGGGCAATATAGATCTCAAGGCGTTTGAAGGCGACGCGACCCTTCGAACGAGTGGCGGGAATATTGCGCTTGACGGCGGCACTGGCGATGTCAAAGCCAAAACCTCGGGTGGCAACATCCAGATGATGGGTGTCCTGGGTGCTGTCAACGGGGAAACCTCTGGCGGCACTGTTACGCTCCGCGGATGTAAAGGCGGCGCAGATGTGAAAACTGCTGGTGGGAGTATAGAGGTAGAGAACGACGGACCCGTCCTTGCGAAAACGAGTGGCGGTTCTATCCGCTGCCTGCTCCAAGAGGCGGTTTCCAGTCAGAACTTGCTGTTGGATCTGGAAACAATAGGTGGGAGTATCAATGTTTCGCTCGTCCCGGATATTGCTGCGACGGTCGAGGCACGGGTGCTTGGCGGTTCAGTTACCACAGAATTCCCGGTAGCCGTAGAGACGACGGGGACTGTCAAACCCGATCAGTTGCGGGGCACTATCAACGGTGGCGGTTCACTTTTGAAACTTTTCTCTGTCGGTGGGAACGTCATACTCAGGAAAGCAGAAGAAAATACGGAGATCTAAAAAGTAGCTGCGGAGTGTCCAATTAATTCTAAACTTTACTATATCACAGTGTGGAGATAAATCATGGGATTATTGTCGATTTTCAGTTTAATATGGGGGATACTTGCTACTCTCGGGATGGTAGTTGCGATTATTCCGTTTCTTGGCGCACTCAATTACCTAAATATTCCGTTTGCAGTCTTTGGATTGCTGTTCAGCGTCCTTGCCTTTATCGTGTCATCAAACAAAGAACTCGCCATTGCTGGGTGTGTTCTGTGTGGTGTAGCGATTTTCTTGGGAGCCATCCGCCTCGTTTTAGGTTTCGGGATTTTTTAAACCTTTAGTTCCTGTGTTTGACCCTTACGATGCTCAGTAAGTGCTTCCGAAGCCAGTTCGGATAATTTTTCTTGAGAACCAGCGAACAATTTATCCCATCGCTTTTCAGAGCGGAGTTCAGCAAGTATCCAATCTGCAAGGGCATCTTGTTCCTGCGGTGTGAGATTTGATGCTTCTGTAAAAGCTTGTTCAAGACGTGTGGTCATTGAGATACCTCCTTAAAAAAAGTGGATAGTCGCGTCATTCCGTCAAGATCGTTAGTGTTTGGGTTTCCAATGCCTATTGTTGGTTAATTCAACCTCAACTAATTCGAGTTGCTTTTCTGCAAAAAACCCTTTTATATCTTCAGTGAGTTGTTGTATAGGATGCTGTGAGGCCTCTAATTGAAATTTTCCTCATTTCAAGAGACCCGGTATTATTCCGTAACAACCGTTTCCTCACCAAGCATATCAATAATCTTCACAGCAACGCGCGCATCAGCCCGCGGTAATGATACCGTATATTCTCCCTCAACAAAATCGATCTTCTTCTCAGGAACGTCGCTCTCAACGATTGTGAAATGCGCTCCTGTGTAGTTTGTATCAATCAGCACACAATCGATCTGTGCGCGGAAATCTTCAATTTGCTCGTCGAAAACAGTGCGGTCTATCTCCAAACGTCCCAAGATAGTCGGACTCATATAATCCACGATGGTGATTGTGACGCTCAGGCCTTCTCTTTCAAACTTAACGTCTGCCTCGGCGGGTGTGTAGGTGGTGACACCGTCGCGTTGAATATCCTGCACAAAAATTTTGTTGATCGGGCGACGTTGGTTTTCTCTGTCAAGTTCCTCCTGCATTCCAACTTCACTACCATTGCATAACACCGTAATATTACGCGTCTCATCGGGCCGGTTTTGGAGTTCGTCTTTGATGAGTTGGATATCCAAACGAGTGAGTGGTTTCGTCAGATCAGCAATTTTAACCAATGTTCCGTTTAGGTTTCCATCAAAGAAACCGGCTTTCCGATCAGTATCCACACCGTATTTAGAGACGACAATTTCTTTGAGTTCGTGCTCGGTCTGGAAGTCGTAGTTATTAACACGGTAGTGCGCAATTCCGCGGGGTTCGTCAACCTTCGTCTGTATCCGTTTCAGTGTTGTCTGGATTGCCCCTTTATTGAGGTCAGCAGCGATCCAACGTCTACCGAGTTTTTCTGCAACAGCAGCAGTAGTGCCACTACCCACAAAACAGTCAAGGATAATAGAATCTTCGTTGCTTGATGTCTTGATAATACGTTCTATCAGTGCCTCAGGTTTTTGAGTAGGATAACCAGTGCTTTCATTGAAGCCATGTTTCAAAGGTGATATATCAGTCCACCAATCGGCTAGCTGTGCCCCTTGCTTTGCATCCAACCAGATGTCATTTAAATCCTGTGGTATTCCCTTTAACGGGTGTAATTTTCATTGTGTTCCTCTTTTGACCTCAGAATTTGCATCAACTCTTTTGGGGCAATGATTTGTATTTGCTGATAACTACCTAAATCTAACAAGTCTCGATCTCGGCTTATGATATAATCAACCGATGCTGCTACAGCACAAGCAATAATCATATCATCTTTAGGATCGCGTTCTATGACACGAATTTCAGGCAGTTCCACAACTACCGTGCTGATATTTCTCAAATGATTGATAAAGACTCCCACTTGTTCTGAGGAGTAGTGATAACGATTCCGTATATGCGGTTTCTCCAAAAGCACTCGGCGGATTTCCCACAAAATTTCTTCCGATGTGTAAAGAATAGCGTTTTCTTCGCATTGAGACAACATATCTGCTGCCAACCCATCAGTAAGAAATGCACTCACAGCAACAACGCTATCAAAGACGACGTGCAGTTTTCTTTTGTTTGTCATAGTCTTCCTGTCGAAGTTCAGTAACTGCGCGTTGGACATCCTGATAGACTTCTTCTTCGCTAATTCCACTATTTTGCTTGTGGACAGTGTTCATCACTTGCAGAAGTTTATCCCATTCTTCCGGTGTCGCTAATTTCCTGGGCGTGATCACAACACAATTACCTTCAAGTCTTGCGTCCACGACATCACCTTTCTTAAGTCCTAAACTCTCTCGGATTTGCTTAGGGATAGTAATTTGTCCATGTTCAAGGATCTTAGCAGCTGCCATGTCCCTGCTCCTTTTCTGGTTGTGCCAGGTCTCTAATTAGAACTGGACCTTGGGATTATTTCGCCCTTGATGTATTCACTTCTGGCTGTTTCAAAATCAGGTATCGCTTTGCATTCTAAAGTGATGTATTCCTCTGGTGTGAGATATGTTTGAGCCCCTCTCGTTGCCATGATTTCCCTCCAATCATTTTTAGTAATTCTCAGGGCTTACGCAAAATTGGCTTCTATGCCAAAATTGAGGCAATATTCCCAAAGAATGCGCAATAAATTGCGCTACTACGAACCAAAAACAGCATAAAAACGGGACAACTGCCTAAGTCGTATAATTCTATTATAGCGCAGTTCCGGGTGAGTGTCAAGATTTCTACATGCCTTTACCAGAGGCACTCAATTCTCCTGATTTTTCTACGAGTTTTGGGATTGGAGAGAACCGAAAAAAATACGTTTTTCCTGAACATTCACGGAGTTAGACATAGCACTCCGCTGGAGTGCGAGGACTTTTGGAGCCATTTTCTATAGACATATCACGCCTCTGGCGTGAGGCATCTCTTTGATACGGGTAGCGTTAGTAGCGAAAAGTCAATAAAATCAAGGGTTCAGAGCGGTTTTTTCAAAAAATTTCTGAATCCCAAAACCACTTATTGCTTAATTCTATTACAGCGTAGTTACGGGTGAGTGTCAAGATTTTTACATACTTGCCTTGACAAGCGAAGACTACTGGGATAAAATGGATTTACTGAATGGCATACCACACCGAAAGGAAAATCAATGAACTGTCTGGATTATGGACTCTCTTTTATCAACTCTGTTGGCAATGGAAATGCTCCGCGCTTTTGGGTCGAATCTCGATGCCGTATCATAGATGACAGAGATGGAAGTTTCAGCGATTATTACCAATGCGGTTCGTGTAAGAGTGAACACACCTTTGCGGAGAAAAATCTCTTCATCAATCCAAACTACGACTTCCTCCCTGTTTTTGGCGAAGCGCATATAGCGGTATTCAGAAGGCATGCTTACTGCAACGATAACTACGTCGAGTATAGACCGGCGCGAGAGTATTGGGGAGGTGCCCTGTTTGATGTCCAAGAGGCATCGCCGGTTCGGGTCCTCGATAGCAACGCAGCCATCTTTGAGGCGACCCGAAAATGTCTACCTATCGTAACGCAGACAGAAATATGGGATACCCATACACACCAGCGAGCAATTATCGAGTGTCCCGTTAAAACAATGAACATAGATGAAAACGCAGGCATCTACCAAGTTGATACAGGCATCGTTCTCTTTCCAGATCTGTCAAAGCGATACGATCGGCAGATTGAGATGTTCAGCCTCGCCTACGTTGCTTTCAACGCACCGCACTTCGCTGACTTCGTTATCGAACGTCCCACCGCCATCATTGAAAATGGAGAGGAAGTTACCCAAGTTTATCACTATTCCGAAATTCGGAGTTTGGAAGCAAAGAATACCGTGTTCTGCATCGGTGAGCTTTAACAGACACTCCCATTTATGGTAGATTTTAGAATTACTTGGACATCTGCATCGGTGTCCCTTCCCAGTAACGGGTGGGAACCCTGGTTAGAAACCGCACCTACCGTAGAAGGGAAGGGTCTATTCATTTTTAGGATTCACCATAGATAATTTTTCTTGAAAAAATTTTAGGCTCCGTTTATAATGCCGGATTATAGCACCGAACCGTGTATCAATTTCAACAGGTGCCGATAACAACTCGCATGATCTTTATACGGAGGACAAAAAACATGAAAAGTGTTCGCAGAAGTCTTGTTTTCGTGCTAATACTTGCACTTGCGTTCGTGAGTACCGCGAAAGCGGATAACCACCAATCCCAATCCTTAACCATTGTTTGGGCAGAATGGGATCCGGCTAACTACTTGCAGGAACTCTCAAAAGACTTTACCGCCGAAACCGGCATTGCTGTCGATGTGATCCAGATCCCGTGGCCCAATTTCCAAGATAAGGTTTTCACGGCTTTCGTCGGAAAAAGCGATCTTTACGACATTGTGATTGGCGATAGCCAATGGCTCGGTCGGAACTCTCAGGGTCAAAACTATATCAATCTAACGGATTGGATTAATGAGAACATAGATGTCGATTCTATCTATGGACCCGCGATGACAGCATTTGCTGAGTATCCAAAAGGGAGCGGAACCTACTGGGCATTACCTGCAGAGGTAGATGCCGCTGGATATGTCTATCGGAAAGACTTATTTGAAGATCCAAACGAAATGACAGCGTTCCAAGAGAAGTATGGCTACGCGCTGGCGCCCCCGAAAACCTACGCCCAACTCCGCGATATCGCCGAATTTTTCACGCGTCCAGATAAAGACCTCTACGGTATCGCCACATGGTATAGCAAGGAATATGACGGCATTACGATGGGATTCCAACAGGTGATGTGGAGCTTCGGGGGTGCTTATGGCGACGCAGACACCCATAAAGTCGCCGGGCACATTAACACAGAGGATTCTGTGAAAGCCCTTGAATTTTACACAGATTTGCTCCAGTTTTCACCGCCTGACGCCCCGAACTACTATTGGACAGAAACGCTCGGTGCCTATAACGCCGGGAAGGTCGCAATGGCGATGAATTACTTCGCTTTTTTTCCGGGTGTCTTAAACCCAGAATCGAATGAAATTTCTCACGACAAAAGTGGCTTCTTTATAGCACCTGCGGGTCCGAAAGGGCATTATATCAGCATCGGTGGGCAGGGCATGTCGATTTCTTCTTATTCTAAAAACAAGGCTCTTGCCAAGCAATACATGAAATGGTTCATGCAGAAACCTGTGCAAGAGAAATGGGCAGCCCTCGGTGGGTTCACACCGCACAAAGAGGTGTTGCAGTCGGATATCTTTAAGACAGCGACCCCCTTTAATGAAGCTTTCGCCGCGAGTTTCCCGTATCTACGCGATTTCTGGGCAGTGCCGGAATATGCAGAGCTCTTAGAAGTCTGCCAGACGAATTGGAGTGAAGCCATCTCCAAAATCAAGTCTGCCAAGGAAGCCCTGGACGCCATCGCGCGGAAACATGAGGAAATCTTTGAGGACGCAGGCTACTACGACGAGTAGAGATCGGAAGATTGGAAGATTGGAAGATTGGAAGATTGGAAATTATCCGATCCTTCCACCCTTCCACCCTTCCATCGAAATCCTTCCACCCTTCCATCCTATAGCATTTCATAAATTTCGCAATACATATGCTTACCAACCACCCACACCAAACATCGCGCGGGATGAGTGATTACCAGTTGAAGATGGCATTTATCATGCCCACCATGATTTTGCTCATCTTGATGAACATTTTTCCGTTGCTGTGGTCGCTGTATCTGAGTTTCCATCGCTACAAAGCCTCCATGCCCGCGGCGCCAAGATTTATCGGTGTCCGTAATTATTCACGTCTCCTCGCCGATCCAGAGATATGGGGTTACTTTCAAACCACCGCCTATTTCGTGATCCTTGCAGTCGCAGCGCAATTCTTTATCGGATTTGGGTTGGCACTGCTCCTGAATCGGGACTTCCGGTATAAAGGCTTCGTCACAACGTTGCTGCTGCTACCGATGATGCTATCACCTGTGGTCGTTGGACTTTTTTGGCGGTTTATCCTCTCTTCAGATAACGCCGGTTTACTGAACTTTTTCCTCAGTCCCTTTTTAAACTCGCCTATCGGCTGGACGACCCATCCGAAGGTCGCGATGTTAGCCGTTGTGATTGTGGATACATGGATGTGGTCGCCATTTATGATGCTGATCGCCTTAGCAGGACTCAGCGCGGTTCCGAAATTTCTTTATGAAGCTGCGGATGTCGATAGAGCCTCTGCCTGGTTCAAATTTCGATGGATTACCCTGCCGTTAGTCTCTCCGCTCTTACTGATTGCCCTTCTGTTCAGGACGATGGATGCCTTCAAGATGTTCGACATCGTCTATGTGCTGACTCGCGAAGGAGGACCTGGCACCGCCACAGAGACTGTATCCATGAACCTTTATAAACTCGCCTTCCGAAACTACAATACCGGTAAAGCGTGCGCGATGGCGTATATTCTACTCATCATTATCGTTGCCCTGAGCAATATCTACGTGAAATACCTGAATCGCGTCAAGGGAGAGGAGGCACAGGAAACCTAATGCGGCATCGGAAAAACTTTGTCCACTACCTTATATTGGCACTCATCGCCGTGGCTGTGCTTGTCTACATCACCCCGATTTACTGGATTTTGGCGACATCGCTAAAGACCCTGTCTGATATTACCACAAAACTCCCGAAGTTCGTTTTTGACATATCGTTAGAGAACTATCAGAAGTTGATGCCGTCAGAAGGGGTCCCAGGGGTAACGTATCTATTTTTAGGAGAGGTGGTTGTCGGATTATTGCTGTTCGGTTTCTTCTCGCTTTTCAATGTGAGGTTACCCCGTGCCTTGTCCCTCCGAAATCTCGGCTTCATCTGGAACAGTCTTTTCATTTTAACGTGTCTCTATAGTTTTCTGACGCTGCCCCCGTTGCGGAGTCGGCTCCAAACGGATGCCCGTTTCAACTTTCTGCTCCTCATCGTCTGCACAATTATAGCCTATCTCTTGATTGTTCCGTGGAGAAAGACTGGCGGGTTGACATCGCAAACTGCCAAAAAACAGCGACTCACCCTCGTATTACCAAGCGTTTTCGGGACGATAGCGATTTGCGTCGCACTGGCAAACGGTGGGTCGAAGTACTTTTATCAGCTGCTCAATAGCATCATCATCGGTGGTGGGAGCACGATTCTTGCGGTAGGACTCGGAACACTTGCGGCTTACGCTTTCTCCCGATTCGACATCGCAGGCAAGGACGATCTGCTTTTCTTTATCCTCAGCACCCGCATGCTCCCACCCGTCGTGGTTGTGATTCCGATCTATCTGATGTACAGTGCGCTCGGGTTGCGGGATACACACTTCGGACTGATTCTGCTCTATACCACCTTCAATGTTTCGTTTGCGGTGTGGCTCATGAAGGGGTTTATTGACGAAATTCCAAAGGAGTATGAGGATGCAGCACTCGTTGATGGCTATTCACGGTTCCAAACTTTCCTAAAGGTCATTTTACCGCAGTCCGTCACGGGCATCGCCGCGACTGCCGTGTTCTGTCTGATTACGGCGTGGAACGAGTTCGCGTTTGCCTTAGTTCTGACAGAGGTCGGCGGTAGAGCCGTGACCGCCCCCCCTTCAATTACGAGTGCGACGGGTTCCACGGGTATGGATTGGGGAAAAATCGCTGCGGGAACCTTCGTTTTTCTCCTACCCGTCGCCGTTTTCACCTTCCTGATGCGGAGTCATCTCTTGCGCGGTGTCACTTTCGGCGCAGTGAAGAAATAATTTCACACTTTTTGATTGACACCCGAAGAGATATGTGATTTACTAATTCTATAAGGGAGTCACGTCATGAAAACCATCTTGCTTTTCTCAATACTGTTCTGGGCAATCGCGATGCCGGCAATGTCTGCGCTAACAGACGCTGACCTTGACAAGATTCGCTTGATCGTCAAAGAGGAAGTTAAGAAAGAGGTGATGCCTCTAAAGGCTGATATCGATACGCTAAAAACAGATATTGATACGCTAAAAACAGAGGGTGCTATTCGGCAGACCGAAATTACGAACTTAAAAGAAAACGTCAATAAGGGCTTCGACAATGTTCAGAAAAATTTTGACAGACAAAATAACGTCATCATTGCCTGCATCGGTATCCCTTTGGCACTTATCGCGATAGGGGCAACTGTATGGGGCATCTTAGCACACAGGCGAAACACGAAAGATCACACACTCGAAAAACAGATTGAAGTCCTTACACAAGAAATCGAGACGCTGAAGCAGCAGCAAACTGTAAACTCCTGAGGAGCACAATATGAACAACCAAGCGCGCCAACTCACCGATAAAGAGATGCGGGATTTCATTATCAACGGGTATGTTAAGGTAAAGGTCGATGCGCCGCCGAGTTTTCACGAGAACGTTTACCAGCAACTCGACGCAATGTTTGAAGGCACGGGCAATTTGGGCAACAATGTCCTACCCCTCATCCCTGACATTCAAGAAGTCTTCGATCACCCTGTCGTTCACGGCGCGATGCAAAGCGTGCTCGGTGAAAACTACGCGATGCACTCACACCGATACTGCCATTTCAATCAACAAGGGAGTGAAGGCCAGAATTTTCATAAAGATAGTTACGAAGGGGACGAGCAGATCCGTCGCCACCGATGTCGCTGGACGATGGCGTTCTATTACCCACAGGATGTCACAGAGGATATGGGACCCACCGCCGTGCTACCGGGTTCGCAGTATTACGAGACGGGTGAGAGTGCGCATGAACAGCCTGACCTCGCACTCACTGGCGAAGCAGGCACTGTGACAATTGTCCACTACGACTTATGGCACCGCGCGATGCCGAATCAGAGTGACAAGAAACGATATATGTTGAAGTTCCTCTTTATCCGACTCGATGAACCGAAAACCCCTATATGGCAGCAGACGACAGACGACTGGCACGCCCTCAGCAACGGGGAAAAATCCGAGCATCCCGAATTATGGGAATCGCTGTGGGACTGGTATAACGGAAAACAGAACGGAACGAGCAACGGGGTCTCGCAGACAGAGGTGGATACCCTTATAGGTGCTTTGAACAGCACGCATGAGAGAGAACGCCTCAACGCAACCTATCGCTTAGGACGGGTGGGGGTGCCTGCCGTGCCTCTGTTGAAGCAAGCGTTGTATAGTCGATCCGATACGATTCGTGAATATGCCGGCTATGCTTTAAGCCTCACGGGTGCCTCCGCGGTTCCGACGCTCATTGACGCATTGCAAGCAACAGATGCTTCGGTGCGGGCAAGCGCGGCGTTTGCCTTGGCGGATATGGGAAAAGTCGCACAGGAAGCACTACCCGCATTGACCCACGCTGCACAAGATGACAGTGAATGGGTCAGACGACACGCCACGGAAGGGTTGGGACTCATCGGGCAACAGGTTTCAGAAGAGATGGATTTGTCCGAGGTGATAGCGGTATTGACGACTCGATTACAGGACAACTATCATTGGGTTCGGGATAACGCCGCCCGCTCCTTGGCGAAATTAGGCACACTCGCTGCACCCGCGATTCCGAGGCTTGTCGCGCAATTGGAAGATGAGAACCGATATGTCCGTTTCCACGCGGCTTTGGCGTTGAAGGAAATCAAGACCCCCGAAGCACAGGATGCGCTCTTCAATCACCTGTTCGCTTCGCGTTGGTGTGCCCTGACAACAAACGATACCCCTTATTAGTGGAAACATGGATTTATATTGGAACTACATCATAAACCACATCCCCATCCGTCCGGCGAATATCCCAATAAGTGCCCCAGCGAGCACATCCGTCGGATAATGAACGCCAAGATACACACGTGCGAGACCAACTGTAGTCCCCCAGCAAAGCGTCGGAATCTGTAAAGTTGGGAGCGTGCTCGATAACAACGTCATCATCACAAACGCAGAGGCAGTGTGTCCTGACGGGAAACTAAAACGATCCGGGGGACGCACCCGAAATTGAACCTCAACAATCCGCTCATAGGGTCGGTCGCGTTTCATTGCCTGTTTGAGGAAGTGATAGAGGAGTCTTTCAAGCGGAAATGCGAGTATCGCTGAGAGAAGGAGCGGCTTGCTGGTGGCTGCGCCGAATGTCAAGTGCACGTATAATACCAGAAACGGATATAGACACCCGTTAGCACTCCAAGAGATGACACGAAATGAGCAATTCAGGATTCTTCTATCGCCCCACCCAAAGATACGATTAAACAGTAATACATCCCATCGGGTTAGACTATTTGTAAATTCTCTTAACATAGTTTATAAAGTGAGCAGGCACTCTTAAAACACACGCCCGCTGTATCTTTTATCTCCATCCGTATAATTTTATAGTAAAGTCCACAATTAAGTGGGCACTTCGGAATCGGTGCGGTTAGAAACCGCACCTACCGGGGAAGTGCGTAAGTCCTAATTTTAATATATTTACCGATCAATCGCGCACCCTCTCACAGCGCGTGTGGGTTTACATAATCCGTGAGGTCTCGGAGGGCAATGACCTTGTAATCGTTTTCGTAGAGATATGCCATATACGCTTCAAATTGCTCCGGTTCTGTGTGGACCCATGGATGCTCAATATCTGGAACCCCATGAAACGTCAGGATCGTTATATTTCCGTCTGCTGCTTGGGTGAGTGCCCACGTGAAGTCATCAAAGTTCCAATTGGGACCAGAGGCACCTGTCGTTGGAATTAAGAGGGGATGATGCCGGGTTGGATTGTAAGCCGGCCCGCGGTCGCCTTCTCCGCTATAAGGGAACTCTGGATCAACGCCGCGTCGGGCAAAATGAAAGCCGTGTTCAGCGAGCACGTGGACGGCTGCTTCACCGTGGCTATAACCTGGGTAACAAAACGTTGTGGGTTTCGAAATACCGTAAGCCTCACAACGGGCGTCAATGTGCACCAAATCCGCACTGAGTTCCGCAGCGGGTTGCTGTGTGACGTTTCGGTGATGGCGCGTGTGATTCCCGATCTCGAAACCGTCGTCATGTAGACCTTTGACCTCTTCCCACGTCATATAGGCTTCTTTGTTGGTGAGGAAGTTGAGTCCTTCGGTGATATAGAAAGTTGCACCGAAGCCATACCCTTTAAGGATCGGGGCGGCGACAGTCGCCTGTGATTTGCACCCATCGTCAAAGGTTAGCACAACAAGTTTATCGGGGATTGTCTTCTGCAAAATGTTCTCATGCCTCAAATTTCGTATCCGTATGGAACATAAAAAAATCATACTGTGCTGGACTCTTAATTATAGAGGCACAACACTATTTAAATCAAGGAAAAATTTGGCATTCGGCACAAATCGGGGTTACAAACCCCTCCCACAAGAGAGATTTGTGACAATTGAATGGCTCTGATTGTCAATTGAAAAAGGGTTGACAAAAATCCAAGAATGATTTAAAATGTTTACAAGAAAATAACGGAGGTATAACCATGATTGACCGACGTGCATTTCTAAAATCAATGGCAAGTTTGACAACAGGCGTTCTCTTGTCATCTGCGTGTGCGGAGGGTGATGAAGAAGATATTGTGAGGGATCGCTTAGGGAACCTCCTGCCGACACGGAGGTTCGGACGCACCGGTGAAGCCGTAACGATGCTCGGTGTAGGTGGCTGGCATATCGGAGAGATGAGCGAAGCAGAGGCTCAGAAAACGATCGAGATCTCGCTTGAAGGGGGTGTGCGCTTCTTCGATAGCGCTGAATCCTATCAAGCGGGTGGAAGCGAGCGGCGACTTGGTAAACTGCTGGTCCCAAAATATCGCGATGATGTGTTCCTTATGACGAAGACAACGGCATCTAACGCCACGAAAGCGCAGGAACACCTTGAAGGTTCACTGAAACGCTTGAATACCGATCAGCTTGACCTCTGGCAGATGCACTCTGTAAAAAATCCTGTAGACGTCGACGATCGGATTGATAACGGTATCCTCGACGTTATGTTGGAAGCGAAAGCGAGTGGCAAAACCCGCTATATTGGGTTCACTGGACACACGAGTCCAGCGGCGCATGAACGCGTCCTCGAACGGACCGATATTTTTGACACCTGTCAATTAGCAATGAATCTCGTGGATGTCAGTTACGAGAGTTTCATTGAGAGAGTCGTGCCGACGCTCATTGAGCGAAATATTGGCGTGATCGGAATGAAAGCATTAGCAAATGGCGGTTTCTTCGGGGGTTCTCAGCACGGCAGACACGGTCTGAATCCGAAAGTTGTCCCAAATCGCGTCAGTGTCTCCGAAGCCGTTCGTTTCGTTTGGTCGTTGCCCATAAGCACACTTGTTACCGGTCCAGACACTGCAGAACAGATGCAAGAGAAGATTGACATTGCGAAGACCTTTACAGGCATGGACGATGACGAACGCCAGGCGTTGATAGAAAAAGTGGAAGATATGGCAGGAACAACGGTTGAGTTTTACAAAACCTGATGTCCACCTGTGGACTTCGATTTTCTTCGGTGTCCTTGTTTCTCTCTGTATCGCTGCGGCGGCAGATGTAAAATTTACGGATGTCACTGATGCCGCCGGCATTGAATTTCGACATTTCACTGGGGCAACCGGTGAACGTTATATGCCTGAGACGATGGGAGCAGGCTGCGCTTTTTTGGACACCGATGCGGATGGGTATTTGGACATTCTGCTCGCAAATGGGACAAGTTGGATACCTGCAGGTCCCGTGGATACCCCGAAACTCTACCGAAACGTCGGAAACGGACAGTTCGTTGACATCACTGCGGCAGCGGGACTCAACGTGCCGATGTATGGTATGGGCATAACCGCTGCCGATTATGATAACGATGCCGACCTCGATATCTACTTTACCAACGTCGGCAAAAATCGACTCTTTCGCAATAATGGTGACAACACTTTCACAGATGTCACCGAATTCGCCAAGGTAGGCGATACGGGTTGGTCAACAAGCGCAGCCTTCTTCGATGCCGACAAAGACGGTTGGGTGGATCTGTTTGTTTGTAACTACGTTGAATGGACCCCTGAAACCGATGTTCCGTGCACGGTAAATCCGCCTGGCGCGAAACAATACAGAACTTATTGTACGCCCACCGTCTATCCGGGTCAATCCTGTCGTTTCTATCGCAACCAAGGCAATGGCACATTCACCGATATGACATCAGCGGCAGGATTGTATAATCCCATAGGAAAATCACTCGGTGTAACCCTTTTGGATTACAACCATGACGGATGGATTGACCTCGCGGTGGCGAACGATACTGCGCCCAATTTTTTGTATCGCAATAACGGTGATGGCACATTTACCGACGAAGCCGTGGTGATGGGCGTCGCTTTCAGTGAGACAGGGAAAGCGCGGGGCAGTATGGGGATTGACGCAGCGGATGTCTATAACACTGGCGGCACTGCAATCGTTATCGGTAATTTTAGCAACGAGAAGACGGGATTTTACTATGCAGCATCGGGCGCGGCTTACTTTACCGATAGAACAGATAGCGTGGGAATTGGGAAGCCAAGTTACCGGTCTTTGACGTTTGGGATCCTGTTTTTCGATTGCGATCTGGATGGCGCACTCGACCTGTTTTGTGTTAATGGACATATTGAGCCGGAGGTGCTGCACTATCAACAGCATATCCCTTATGCCCAACCCCCTTCACTCTTCCGAAATCGGAAAGATGGAACGTTTCGAGACATCGGTAAGGGCGCTGGACTTGATCGTATAGGCGTTGGACGCGGTTGTGCGTATGGCGATTACGATAACGATGGGGATGTGGACCTCCTTGTCAGCAATAACGGCGTTACCAAAGATTACGGCACTGTATGGCTCCTGCGTAACGATAGTGAACCTTCATCTAATTATCTCCGAGTGAAGGTTATGGGGACCCGAAGTAATCGCGACGGCATCGGGACAAGTGTCCGGTTAACACTGGGGGATAGCATCCAACAGCAAATCGTCCGGACCGGCGGCAGCTACTGTTCCCAAAGTGAAATGACCTTGACCTTCGGATTGGAGAAAAACGAAACGGTTACGCATCTTGAAATCCGATGGCCCTCTGGTGAGACAGACCAGTACGTAGAACTTGAGGCGAATCAACGCATAGAGATAGTCGAAAACGGGTCGAAAAAATGAAACGATTGATGTACGGATGCCTCTTTCTGGCAATTTTGGGGTTAACGATCGGATGTCAAGACAACGACCACATCTCGACTGAAAAAAAGGCTGCATCCGCGACATCCAAAAAATCATCGGTTTCCCCCTCTGCCCAGGACTACAATAACCGAGGGACGGCTTACCAACGTGCCGGGAGACTGCAAGCGGCAGCGGCGGCTTACCGACAGGCTATTGAAATAAAACCGACGCTCATTGAGGCACACCATAACCTCGGCACAGTGTATGTAATGCAGGGGAAACTCGATGAAGCGATTGCTGCGTATACGCGCGTTCTTCAGTTACGACCGGACATGGCGGCGGCTTATGTTGATTTGGGCAGAGCCTACGGACTCGCAGGACAGCTGGATGCGGCGATCGCTGAGTACCAGAAAGCACTCACGCGTGATGCTACGCTCGTCTATGCACATTACGGGATCGGTCTCGCTTACAGACATAAAGGCATGTTCCCTGAAGCCATTCTTGCGCTTGAAAAGGCGATAACCCGGCAGCCGGACTTCGTCGAGGCACTCATGCAGCTGGGTGCCGTCTATCGAGAAACAGAACAATTCAGTCGTGCGGTGGAAACCTTCACCACGGTTATCCACATCTATCCGACAAACGCTAAAGCGTATCATGAACTCGGTGTCTGCCATACAAAAGCGGACGCGTATCCAGAAGCCATTCAGGCTTTTGAAAGAGCCTTACAACTAAATCCAGATGCTGTTGAAACGCAAAATCTTTTGCGGGTTGCCGAGGCGCGTATGGTGCGTCAAAGGTAGTCACAAACGATTTTATAAGAGAATCTATGAATTCCAAAGGAGGAAAAAATGCGTCAGGTTATACTTTTTACGATCTTGATAGCACTGTTTGCTGTGCCAACTCTTCTTGTGAATGCCGCGGATATTGAAGATGGACTTTGGATGTATCTACCGCTGAACGAAGGTACGGGTGAAACGGTCCTCGACCACGGACCGCACGCCTTCGATACAGAACTGAGTAAGAGCGCACCAAAATCGGTCGATGCCAAGCACAACGATATCGGAAAAGCGTTGGAATTTGATGGCAAAGCAACCTACGTCAAAATTGACATGGCAGGTCAGAACAAGGACATCGATTCGCATTTTGACGATAAGCAAGGTATTACGATCTGTGCGTGGGTGAAACCGCTAAAGGTTGGGACCGATGGCCACGGGCAAACCCGTCAACCCATCGTCATGAAAGGTGCTGGTGGACAGTGGGAGTTCGCACTCTATGTCTATGACGACTTCGGCGCAGGCATGTCTGTTTGGACCTGCCCGGGTTCCGGGGTTTCAGAGCCACACACCGCAGGCACCGCACCACAAGGCAAGTGGATCCACCAATGTGGCACATTTCTCTTGAAGGAGGGTGTTCGCGTTTACGTAGACGGGGCCAAAGGCCCAGTCGCGGAAGCAGGTGATAATGGCAATGGTCCCTGTGAAGCCGGTAATCGTCCTGTGTTCATTGCGCATCGTGAAGACGGACAGTGGTTAAATGCAGTCATTGCCGAAGTCTTTATGTGGAATCGCGTGATTAGCATCGAGGAAATGAATCTTGCTATGAAAACAATCGGGGGATTGGCGGTTCAACCGGGGGGTAAACTGTCAACCACCTGGGGTAACATAAAACGTCGCTGACGGTTTTGAAAGGGGCGGTTTTCCAACCGCCCCTTCTTTTTTGCTTTTTCGCTTTTAAGCCATTATTTCCTCGGAAGTTGGATTCGCTTTGAACCCGCCCGCCATAATGTTGTTGTAAGGTTCTTCCGGATCGCGTCCGACGGGTCGCATCTCCGGCTTGTGGTATCCGAATCGGACGGCTTTCCGCCACTCCTCTGTCCGATTGACTTCAGACCAATGGATTAGGCAATAACTGAAGAAAATGACATCCCCAGCCTTCGCCGGAATCGGGATCGAGTCAATGAAATCCGGGTGGAATTTATCAGTCGGCAGATGCGGTGCTGTGCCTTCACCTGTGATGTGTTCCCGGGGTCCTTCCTTATGGCTGCCGGGGACAACCCGCAGGGCACCACTCTCAAAGGGTGCATCATCGAGATGGACGAGGCAATCCACGAAGTCGAGTCCATCGTGTGGATAGAAGGGATAGTCTTGGTGCATCGGGAAGGGTGTTCCTTTTTCCGGTGGTTTCGCGTGTAGCACGGTATGGTGCCATTGAATGGTATCACCGATGAGGGATTGCACGGCGCCCGTCAAGCGTTCGTGGAAGATCACCCGTCCCCATGCGGAGGAGTAGAAATGGGGGTTGTGCATAAAGACGGCTTTCGTCGTCTGCTGGTCCTCGTCCTTGAGGTAGCGTGTGCGCCACGGTCCGGGCCACCCGATTGTCTCTTGTCCCCAATTGTTGATAATCCGCACCATTTCAGATGCCAATTCCTTCGTCTCCGCGGGTGCGAAGAGTTGGTCTACCTTGAGATACCCGTTCTCATGGTAAAATTCGACCTGTTCTTGCGTTAGCATTTTTAGACTCCTTATCGCTATTGAACGTTTCGCGTGCGTCTCAGAAACTGTGAGTTGCCCTCAATTTTACTCTAAAACCGTATATTTTGTCAACTTGCTTCGTGCTGATTTTGCCCTATGTATTGAATGCTCCTGGTGACAACTCATTCAGCTCTGGACAAATTTGAAGAAATATGCTACAATAGGATTTCACATCAAACAACAGTTTTCTAATGGACATGGAATAGAGGCGTGGAATTCTACAATAATTGTAAATTTGGCTGGGATGAAAAGAAAAATAGAGAAAATGTAAAAAAGCATAAAGTTTCGTTCCATGAGGCAAGAACTGTACTGCCACCGGAAATTCGGGCCACGGTCTAAACCCAGATTGTGGTATAATAGCCATCTACTTGAAAGGAGCATCCGATGGCGAAACGAAAAGAAAGAAACTTCACCCCTGAATTTAAAGCGAAAGTCGTCCTTGAGGCAATTCGCGGTGAAAGTTCACAAGCGGAACTGTGTCGACGACATAACATCAGCGAAGAACAGCTTTCAAAATGGAAACAGCAACTTCTTGAAAATGCCGCGTCCGTTTTTGAATCAAGCGGTAAGCCATCCAAGGACGCGACGGAGCGGATCGCTCAACTGGAACAACACGTTGGGAGATTGGCTGTGGCACTTGACATCCAAAAGAAAGCCTCGACGTTGTTGAGTGAAATGGATCGGAAAGACGAGAAATAGTTGAGATATGAACGCCCACATTCGGCGTTAATGAAGAACATCAATTATTAAAATTTGAACACCCCGTCTGCAGCACTTCTTTTAACATGACATTCTGGGCATCGCGCTCAAACTAACGTATACATCTCCTTTAGAATCCTAAGCATCTCCGGTGCACTCGTGAGGTAACGGGTTTCCACCTGTGCCTGGAGCGTCTCCGGGATACCGTGCCTCGCCTCGGCAATGGCACCCGCAATCGCACCCAGCGTATCCGCATCGCCACCCAGCGAGATCGCGTTCCGCACAGCATCCTCAAAACTGTCTGACTCCAAAGCACAAGTGATCGCTTGCGGCACTGTCCCTTGACATGACTCATCGAAACCGTAATCGCGACGAATGTCGTCCACTGTCTGTGTCAGGTCATACCCATATTCAGAAGCGATAAAGCGACGGATGTTATCAGGACTCTCGACGTGAAACGCCAGATAGATAGCGTGTGTGGTGGCGCGTGCACCTTTCATGCCTTCAGGGTGATTGTGCGTGATCGCGGTGACCCTGTCAGCAGCAGCGAGGGCATCCGCCACAGTGCTGTTGCGGTTCAGGAACGCCGCTGGCGACACCCGCATCGCTGCACCATTGCCGTAACTGTGGTAGGGTTCAGGCGGGTCAGCATAGATCCAGTATCCAAAGTTGCCACCGTAGCTGCAGTCTGGATACCGGCGACACCAATTCTGCAACGTTTCCGCGGGCGGAAGACCGTGCAGCAATATATCCGCGACCGCAACAGTGCACACGGTATCATCTGTGAAAAAGCAGTCATCCGTGAGGAACGGAAACTCCTTGGTTTTAATCCGATCCCACTCGTAGACGGAACCGACAATATCGCCTATAATCGCACCAAACACAGTTTATCCTTTCAATATCGTGAAATGCCTCGCTAATTGAAACCCGAAACCGGTGAAATTCAACAGACATCAAATTCCCGAACACTGCGTAGGGTTTCACACGCTCAGGTGAGATAAGCGTCTAAATTTCCGATGGCAGTACATCTAAGTCTTGGTTGTTTTTTGGCATGGGTTCAGCCTGGCTGGGCACAGGGCGCGTCTCGGTTTCGAGATCAAGGTATTCACCGGGGAGTGGAAGCATATCCTCGGAGACTTGATTTGCTTCAACGGATTCAATCTGGGGAGAGGTAGGAGCGTCATAGGAAAACCGCACTTGAAGTAAACGCCCCCCTTCAGGATCCGCGAATGCATCGTGGAGGTCGATTGCACCAGATCGGATGAGAGCGAGGCGTTCAGGGGAGACTCCTGCATAAAGCCAAGTTTCATACTGATCGTTTTCATCTGCAGCTACAACAAGGTAGCGATGACCCGCAGAATTTTTGCAGGAGAACAGAACAGGTTGATCGTAGTATGCATAGGTCTCTACAATTTCGAGGCTGCCTAAATGTGGAATATTGAGTGTATCAAACATACTTGCCCCTTCTTTATCCGCTATTACGTTCGCCTATGACGTTAAAAATAACCCAAGGCTCCGCTCGAACAGGTACCCACCACGTATGATGTGATTTAAATCTCGATGACGGCGTATGTTGAATCATGCCAAGCGTTGGATTGAGTTCACCCTCAGCAATTCGTCTGTTTTTGAATTTTCTGACTCTTTTTTTGAGGCGTTCGCTATCTCGTAGATCTGTGTGGACAGAGAGCCCACACCCTATACAGATTCTAATGTTTGGTTCATTCTTAAATCCTTGCGGATTTTCTTCAAAAAGTGATTTGAAATCTTTTTCTTGTGCTGGATCGCTTCGCACAAGGCGGTAAATTTTACCGGAAGCGGGTTTGGCTTCCATAGGTGGACAGTTCACCGGATAAAAGTGTGGCCATTCCAATTCAGTATTCCTTCATTTCGCATGCAATTGATTGCTGAGTGTCATGTTCACTTTTTTCACTTAAGAAAATTATACTGTATTTTTGGTTAGAAAACAAATAAATTTCCGGACAGAGATTCCCACACAGGTTTGACGGCTGAACATTCCACAAGACTGCACAGGCTAACAGCCTATGCTACAAGAGAGCTCGTTTATCGAAGCATTTTCAATCAGAAATGGTATAAGTATACATATAAGCACAAGTTTCACAAAAGCCCTTCCCAATTTGATGTCCTGTTTTAAGAGTGCCTAGGCTGGAAACTCTTTGGCTCATCGACATTCTTTATTTTTTGCCGATGTTCATGCGTTTAATCTTAACACATTTTGAGGGCTTTTGCAAGGAAATGGTAAAACCTATTGGGTCTCAGAAATCAACTCAGAAGGCAACGCTTCAATGATTTTGGTGGATTCTACGCTGACATAGACGATGCGCTCAATGGCGGTGATGAGGTCTTGGGGATTCTCGAACCAGCCGTTGGGGTCGTTGACGATGCCGCTGTCTTTGTCTTGGGTGATTTTGTAGCGGTCAATGAACCATTCCAACGGGGTTCTGCCGTTGACGACGTAACGATGTGCTTCTTCTGGGATGCCGGATAACCGCACATGATCGTTGAGGATGAGGGTTGTTTTGGTGTCTTTATCGGTGTATCGCATGGCACGTTTGCTGAGTTGGAAGTGTTTCGATTGGGGGGCACCTTGGTGGGAGAAGATGCGTTCTAAGGGGTATTGTTCGCAGGTCTCGTAGTTGAGGTGAAGGGAGGCAAGCACTGCACCTGCTTGCGCGAAGGCGTGAAAGTCGGGTGCGAAGGGGATACGGGGTATCATCTTGGAGAGGTCGTTTGCGAACTGTTCCCGATAACTGGAGGCGTGCAGGATGCCGTAAACGTAGTCGAAGATGTCGTCTTTCGTGAGGGTGTCGTCGCGATAGTGGTCTTGGAAGGTGCGGAGTGCTGTGTCTGAAATGTTGTCAATGCGATCGGGCAATTCATCAATCCCTTGAAACGTGTTTGTATCTTCTGGTGTATCGGCAGGCTTTGGGTATGAATACCGCGGAAAACATCGTGTAGCATCATTAAAGCCGAGATCCGGCATTGTACCAACCACAAGAGCAGAAAATGGCTTTTTCGATCCCTTACCGGGTAAACAAATTACACGGTTTTCGCTTGCACTGTCAGGGAACATCTGATCCAGTTGATGAGCTCGAGATAAGAAAGTGTGATCCGCGTAACAATTTGTAGCAACGAATGGTCGGTAAGCTGATTTTCGTATGTAACCCTCCCTGAATTGAGTCTCCCTTCGTAGCATTCTATTTTTCAGTTCCTGAGACCATTTGATATTTGATAAATGACGAGACGCTGCCTCATCCACCGTAAGTTTAGGGTTTTCTTTGAGCTCAGATTGTGCAGCAAGATAGGTTTCCGTCATTCGTCTCGCGTTTTCGGCACAATCTTCGCGTGATAAGTTATAGATATATGCATCTCTGGTTGTTTCCAATCCTCTCAAATACAATCTAAATATCGCATCATCCGCTTTGCCTACTTTTGTATCCTCTGATCCAAGCGGGTAAAATTGTTGGAAGGTATTACTGCGCTGTTCAATCCAATCGTAATGGGAATTGGGCATGATTGTCTGCCAATCACCGAATCCGTTTATAGACTTTGCTTCGCTGAGTGCATCCAGTTTATCTTCACGTGTGAAATAATCTCCAATGTCGCGATAGTGGATTTTACAATCCTCATGTGTGGCGTTCGGGTTCTTGACGAAAATTGTAACGGCCACGGGCGTTCGCGTGCCACTACCGAACACGTTCCCACCTTCTGAACGCCTTCGCTTCCCGGATGTTCTGGCATTCCCGCGCAAGTTTAGGACGTGGATTGAACTGAACTCCTCCGCCAAACACGCACGGACCCCTGAGTCTGCGTTCCCGTCAATCCATGATCCATTGGTAACGAAGGCAATGATGCCCTGCTTTTCGATTCTATCAGATGCCCATCGGATCGCCATCTTGTATGTGTCGTAGAGGCTGTTTTTGTTATTTGCTGTAGAGTACTCGACGTAGGTTTCTTTAATCCGCTCTTCAAGTTCAGGGTAGTCCACATTTGGGTTGTCATCCACAGAACTCCGCTGTCCTGCCGACCACGGCGGATTACCGACGATAACTTGGATGGGAAGATCCTGTTGACGCTCGGCGCGTTCGTTGTTGTCGGGGAGCCATTCTTTGGGGAAAAGCGATCTTTTCTTGTTCAGGTTAAAGGTATCCGTCAAGACGATGCCGTTGAAGGGTTCATAACCGCTGTCTTCTCCGCGCCGTCCACGAAAGGCTTCCTCAATGTTAACGGCGGCAATGTAGTAGGCGAGGAGAACGATCTCGTTGGCGTGGAGTTCCGCCCGGTATTTACGCGCAAGATCATCGGGACGGATCAGATCGGATTGGAGCAGGCGCGCGAGAAAGATGCCGGCACCCGTGAATGGATCCAAAATATGCACGCCTTCGTCGCTGAGACTGCGTCCGAACTCGTCCTGTAACACTTCATTGGCACTCTGCAAGATGAAGTCCACGACCTCCACGGGTGTATAGACGATACCGAGACGTTCAGCATCCTTTTTCAGGGCAGCGGAGAAGAATTTCTCGTAGAGTTCCAGCAGCACGCGCTGTCGACCTTCGCTGTTGTCTATGCCGCGGGCACGCATCCGAACGCTCTCGTAGAATTTCTCTAAATCTCGCGTCTCGTCTTCAAGTCCGAATTCCGCAAAATCGTTGCGGAGTTTGTCGAGCGCGATGGCGACAGGGTTGCCGGACGCGAAGTCGTAATTCTCGAAGAGTGCTTCAAAGACCGGACGGGTCAAGATGTGCTGTGCCATCATATCAATGGCGTTGCTCCGAGTGATAGCGTCATTTATAGAACTTTTCAGTTCCTCGTGGAAATCGCCGAACCATTCGCGGAGGGCATCGTTTTCAGGGGTATCCAAGAGACTTTCAATCCGCCCAACGATCCGTAAGAAAATATCAGCGACATCCTTTGCCCAGCTCTCCCAATACTTTCTATCACCGCACTTTTCTACGATCTTCGCGAATATCGCATCGGGTGGGAGATCTATCGGCAAGAACATCTGTCGTTCTTTTATGTTGTCACCGCCTGCACTGTCAAACCCATCTCCACTGAAGATAATCCGATCGGGTGCCGTGGTGTTGAGATCGATCCTGTTGATTTCGGCGTTGAGTCTATCATCGTGGGAACGGAGGGCGCGGAGGACATTCCAGACAGCAGCGAATCGCTCATTGTTGTTGAGGATATCGGCAGGGTCCTCGCCGGCAGGGATCGCAACGGGTAGCACGATGTAGCCGTAGGTCTTCCCGGGTGCTTTCCGCATGACGCGCCCGACTGCTTGAACGATGTCAACGTGCGAGTTCCGTGGACTCATGAAAAGCACGGCATCCAGTGCGGGAACATCAATACCCTCAGAGAGACACCGCGCATTAGAGAGGATACGACAGGTGCCGTTCGCATCGCCTTTCAACCACTCAATACGGTTCTTCCGCTTGAGTGCGTTGTCCTTTCCGTCGATATGTTCGGTTTCGATGCTGAAGTCCTGCGGACGTTGGTCTTCGGGCATCCGTTCCATCGCACTTTCAATCACCCCGTCCCAATGGTTCACAAGGCTCTTTGAGTTGGCGATGGTGTTCGTAAAGGCGATGGCGCGGGTCAAGGGTTTAATCTCTGGGTCGTCCGCGGACCTTCTTTCCGGGTTCTGGAGGGCACGCCAGCACCCGACTATTTTTGTGGCATCGTTGATGTTAATCTCTTTTCCGCCAGCAATGCGATAGGTTTGCAGTGCTGCGTCTGCATCCTGCTCGGACATCGCAAGCACGACGACCTTGTAATCGGAGAGGAGGTCCTGCTCGACGGCTCTGGAGAACGGGAGCCGATGAAATTCGGGTCCATAAGTATCAGGATCG
>JAJEDB010000098.1 GCA_022821725.1 Candidatus Poribacteria bacterium
AGGGGAGATATCCACTCCCCTTTTTAACTACCCATATTATAGCATATTTCAAAGAACTTAATCAAGCGAAACCCCTTTATTTATCAGGGTTCACGGCACTTTTTTATAATTTTTCAAAATCCCAAAACTACTTATTGCGAAAAAAAATGAGTGCCACTAAACTTGCGATAAATTATAGCACGCTATTGTGTCAATGTCAAATAGAACTTAAAAAGTTGATTCGGATTATTCCTTATGTTTACCAATCGCTTCCGGGCTGTGAAAGCAAGTATTCGACGAGTTCATGCCACTTTGCAGCCATCTCGTGTGCAGGAATACATTTCTTCTTCCATGCGTCAGTACACCGTTGGCGATAGTCAAGTCCGTATTCATCACTACCCAATGACATTCAAGGGTAGTGATGAATTTTCAAGGTTTATAACTCCGATTTCCCAATCAAAGCGTGGACAATCGTATTAATATTATATCGGATCATCCCGATGTAGGTCCCTTCAGGTGTCCCCTCGTTTCCCATAGCGTCTGTGAAGAGTACACCACCGATCTTCACATCAAATCCTTTTGACTTCACGGCGGCTTTCACGGCTTCGAGACTCCGTGGAGAGACGGATGACTCTACAAAAATAGCAGAGATACCCCGCTCCGCAATAAACGTCGCCAATTCCTGTACATCAGCGATACCGACTTCTGTCGCGGTACTAATACCTTGTAATCCGCGTACCTCAAACCCGTATGCCTTTCCGAAGTAGTTAAAACAGTCGTGTGCCGTCACAAGGACGCGTTGCTGAGATGGCACGTGTTCCACTTGCGACTTTACGTATTCCTCGAGTTCCATGAGTTCCGTGAGGTAGTGTTCGGCGTTGCTTCGGTACAGGTCAGTATTATCGGCATCGAATTCACTCAGGGTATCGCGCACCTTTCCCACCGCTTGCATCCAAAGCTTCACGTCAAACCATAAGTGCGGATCGTAGAGTCCCTCGTATTCTGGGGGTGTTAGCAGTAGACTCCGATCTATAGCGTCTGTTACGGCGACCGTCAGCGTATCCTCCGACATCTTCGCAAGGATGTCCGTCATTTTTGCTTCAAGGTACAGCCCGTTATAGAAGATGATATGTGCTGAACCGAGCCTTTGAACATCTTTAGGCGTCGGGTTGTAAAAGTGTGGGTCTACGCCAGGTGCCACCATCCCGGTCACCTCAACGCGCGGACCGCCAACATTTTTAACAATGTCAGTAATCATACCGATCGTAGTAACAACACGAAGTTTATCGCCTGTGGCAGCACTCGGCTGTCCCTTCGGATCACAGCCAGTCCATATCAGTATACCTATTAAACACACTGCAATGTATATTCTCTGCATAATTTTATACATCTCCCGGCTCGCATGCTGGACAGGTCTTACATAAGTACCGATTTACAAGGTGTGCGGAGGCGAGTAAAATCGCACCGATACTATAGAAGACCACTTCAAAAGTGCCCTCAACGACTGTTCGAGCGATGGCGATGAATGCCAATGCGACTATCAGTATCAACAATGCTCGCCAGCTCCGGTGGTGTCGAATCCCCCACGCTAAACTCCCAACTGCCAATCCAATTGCACCAAGGATAAGAACCAATTCAGCACTTTCATTCGCAAGGAAGCCCAATCCAATCAAAGGCAAAACTGCGACTAAAAGCGGCATCGAAAGGCAGTGGACGGCGCACGCGACAGAGAGACACGCGCCAGTCGTATCCGCTAATTCGTGGTTAAAATATCTTTTCAATTTTATCTCCTTAGAAAATTGAGAACGGGGACGAATGATAAAAACCATCGTCCCCGTCCTACAGTTTCAAAAATTAAGTTTATACAGAAACTTCGCGTTCCGTCCGGGTTCCGGCATTACCGCTTTGATGCGGGACAAATGTTCGCGGTATGCGGTATCAAGGAGGTTTTCAATCTCGAAAACGACCATGTTCTCCAGCTGCCACCACGAAAAATTGAGAGAACCTCCAATATCATAGACGAGGTAGCCGTCTGTCGGTTCCTCAAACTCGCCGAGTCGGGTCTGGCTGCCTGAAAAACGGGATGTGACATGCAAATGCAACGGTGTCGGCGTGTAACTAATGACGAATTTACCATTGAGGGGTGGGATACGCTCCAGCGGTCGCCCACTAGTTTGAACAGTTCCGTAGATGTAACTCATATTCAACTGAAGATGGATCCGTGAGAGAACCTCACCGCCTATTTGGACTTCAGCCCCATCCATCACAACATCGTGTCCCATGTATTGATAAATCCATAACCATCCGGCTGCCCCGCTGCCCCACTCTTTTTCACCGCTGTGCGTCGGAATGAGGTAGTTCTGTATCTGATTCCTGAAAAGTGCCAGATTGAGCCTGAACCTCTCGTCTGCGTATTTGACGAAGAGTTCAGAACCATAGCCATCCTCAGGTTCCAGTTCTGCATTGCCGATTTCGTAGGAAAAGACAGCCAAGTGGGGTCCATCGCTGAAAAGTTCCTCAATACCGGGTGCGCGAAACGTTTTCATCAGGGTCGCTCCAGTGCTTAACCTATCCGTCCAATGGTAAATTCCAGAGGTAGCCCCAGAGAAGCCGTTGAAATCGCGGCGTCGGACGGTTCCGGCTCGGACAACTGCCCCAGGTCGAAACGGTTCCGAACGCCTAAGGTCGTAGCGGATAGCCCCTTGTAAGGTAAGTTTGTCGAAGTTACGCTGGTTGAGATAAAATCCTGCCAACGCGAACTCACGGGTGTGCGGTGTCCAATAAAACCCACCTGTGGCGTGATCCCGATATTCCCCCCAAACCCCCGCAACGGCGTTGTCCAACACATGCGCCATCGCTGAGAAATTGTAGGTTAGCACCCCGAATTCGACCCCAAGTGTTCCGTTCGACTCCAACTCTTGATGCTGATAACGCGTATAGGCAGTCTGAAGTCTTACCTTTTCAAGCAGCCTTGTATTGAAGCGGTACTCCATCTGTCCTTCATAGCGTTGCTTATCAAGTGCGATGTTAACGCCGCTGAGATGTCCTTCTGGAGACCCCGGCACGCCGTAATCTGAACGATAACGGCTTCCAGAGGCACCGATGAAACCCCAGGGCTTAATCAGCGAGGCACCGCCTGAAAAATTGACGTTTGAAAGGGCAGTGTTTTCGAGGACCCCCACCGGCGTTTGTATGTCAGATGCAAGGCGTCGATTCCATTCGACATTCCCTGCAAAATCACCCATTGGGAACGTAAAACCTGTTGTTCCGGTCAAACCCGAGTTAACAGATTCAGCCTGGAACGTTAGGTGCATATCGAGCCGTCTCGGTAGAATTTGGGGTATGTGATTGCTTTTAACGTTGATAACCCCACCCAGGGTGCTTGAACCGTAAATGAGGGATGCGGGACCCCGCGTAATTTCAACGCCTTCAGCGGTTGTTGGATCAATGGATACAGCGTGGTCGGCACTGGATGCGGATTTATCACCTGTGCGTTCGCCGTTTTCGAGAATGAGCAGCCTGTCTCCGCCCAATCCACGAATAACAGGCCGAGCGATTGCCCGACCCATCGTTCGTTGTGAAATGCCGCTCTCATCCGCCAACGTGTTCGCCAAGGTCATACCTAACCGTCTTTGGAGTTCTTCCTCATCCAATGCTAAGTCGGTTGTTTCCTCAAACTGTGACAGATAGCGATTTGAACCGTAGACTTTGATGGTGTTCAGTTGAAACGGCAACGCCGTCAGTTCAATCTTGAGATAAGGCGTAGAGGCATTGACATCAACGACTTGTTCAAACAGCTGATAACCGACCTTCAAGAACTGAAGCGTCTGCTGTCCTTCCGGCACTGCGTCAAACTTAAACCGCCCGCTTGCATCGGTCCGGACGCTTTCTTCCAGTCCCTTCAGACGGACTGTAACTGCACCGAGTTGGGCACGTCTAAGCTTTTCGACAACTTCACCTTCCAAGGCATGCAGTGGGTTTTGAGCACTGTGTCCCCGTCCATAACAGTAGGGCAGACTGACCGCGCCAAACACCAACACACATAGACAGACCCCCTTAAAAAGTGCCCCTATCCGATGAGACCTCGGCAGACCCCTATAACAGGACTCACGCGAAATCGCAGGATTCCGCATACCCCCACGCGGTCGGTGCGGTTTCAAACCGCACCTACAAGGGGACTGCTTAAGTCCTTTATAAATGCCTAACATGGACCTCTCCCTTTATTCGACGGTCACTGGTATCAGGAGTGCCGCCGTGAAATCGGGATGATCCCCGTGAAGCAGTTGGAGTTTAATTTCCGTTTTTCCTGCTTTCAATCCTTCGAGTCCAAACGGTAACGCGTCACCGTGTTCTTCGTGTTCATCTTCGTGTTCATCTTCGTGTTCGTCCAGATGGATCTGAATAATAGAGGAATCGTAACCCGACAGACCCAAACTGAAGAATTCCGCGCCGTCATGTCCATGGTCGTCATCTCCATGGTCGTCATCTTCACCCGGCGGGGCCGCTACTTCATCAAGATGGAGTTCCATTTCGTTCGCATCAATAAAATGTACATGTACCTCAATCTCTTCACCAACACCAACGGTGAGACCGCCTTCATGGGTGCCTTGATGTTGATGATAGACCACTTTTCCATCGATTTCCAGGTTAAAGCCGTCGGCATCGGCGTGAAGGGGTGCATCCGCTTCGTGTTCGTGGTCATGGTCATCCTCAAGGATAGGGTTGTCATCTTCACCACAACCGCCAATACACGGAAGGATGGCAACAAAAGCAAGTAACATTAATTGAGAAATGGTAACAGAAAGATCTTGTCCTACAAAGCGCGTAAGCATTGTATTCTCCTATATATATCTGATGGCACACGGCGGGAAAAAGCCGCGTGTGGGCTTTCTAAAGCCCTCTTACTTTGTTAATAGTTGTCGGTTATCGGTTATCAGTTGTCAGTTACAAGCGCGTTTTATTAAACGAAAACCGACGACTGAAAGTATTTTTTTAAAGAAAAAATCCATCCTGACAACTACTCATCATACAGAGTGGTATCTTGCAAAGCAGAAGGTTCCAAATGGAGTACGAGTGTAGGTGCACCCGGCTCCTTTGGACAACATAGTAATATAAATTAGTTGTCGGTTGTCGGTTACAAGAGAGCTTTGTTAAACGAAAACCGCTAACTGAAAACTGAAAACCGAAAACTGAAAACCAATCGAGAATACGGGTGGGGCACGACTGCGCGTGTTCGTGATGAGTCTTAAAGGAAGGAAAACGGTACCCTCATAAAACGGAAGCACCGTCATCGGAAGGTATGGAAAGATGAGTGCAACGAACTCAATCTCCTCTCCGACGTGTTGGCTACAGTAGAAACAGGCTGCACAGGCTTCCCCAGAATCGGCGTGTTCGTCAGGATCGTCATGCTCGTGATGATCGTGCGTGAGTTCGATGACCCCGAGCAGCACAAAATAACAACATAAACTTATTAAAATACAGGTCCTCAAACCACGCCGAAATATTAGTGTGTTGGGGAAAACCATGCCGTTTCTCATAACCTATGTCCGTGTTATTATCGAAAACAAGATTGACAAAAAACTTGCGATATATTATATCATGTGATTGCGTCGATGTCAAATAAACTTGAAAAATACGAAGGTCATTAGATCGCGATATGCCACGAAATCACTGGGCTTTTGGGCAAAAAAAAATATTTTAAAATTTGTGTTATCGCGCAATATATAAGCGTGGCAAAAGATGCGCTTGCACTTATCGGCGCGATGCTTTATGATATGCAGTATGAGATTACGCAAAGGAGAAAAAATTAGATGCTAAGTGTTGAAGAAGCCCGCCAGCAGATGCTGAATACGATTCCGGTTTTACCCACGGAAAAGCGGGAAATTCTAAATTGTGGGGGGTATGTTCTCGCAGAGGCACTGCATGCCCAAGAAAACATTCCACCGTTCGACAATTCAGCAATGGATGGGTACGCGGTTCGCGCAGCGGACGTTCAGAACGCCTCTGAAGCTGAACCTGCGGTTCTCACAATCGTTGAGACAATTGCCGCGGGATATGCGCCAACAAAACAGGTCGCAGCCGGACAGGCAGCACGTATCATGACGGGTGCTATGATGCCTGAGGGTGCCGACGCGGTTGTGATGCAAGAGGTGACCCAGCGCGAGGGAGATACAGTCAAAATTTTTGAGAGTATTGACGAAACCGGAAACGTTCGTTTCACGGGTGAGAGTGTAGCGACGGGTCAGCAGGTCATGGGAAAAGGGAAACACCTCCGTCCGCCGGAAGTTTCAATGCTCGCCTCTCTGAATCGTCCAGCGGCTACAGTCTATCGCAAGCCCACCGTTGCGATTGTCTCAACGGGTGATGAACTTCTGCTACTCGGCGAACCGCTTGAACCCGGAAAAATTCGGGAAAGCAACCGTTATGGTCTCTATGCCCAGGTCGAGGAAGCCGGCGGCATCCCGATTGATATGGGTATTGCTCCTGACGATGAAGCAGAAATAGAGCGCATCTTTCGTGCGGCACTCGCGAAGGCTGACGCCCTCATTACAAGTGGCGGCGTTTCGGTAGGGGAGCACGATTATGTGAAAAGTGTATTGGAGAGATTGGGCGAAGTCAACTTCTGGCGCGTCGCGATGAAGCCCGGGAAACCGCAGGCTTACGGCATCTCGGACGGGAAACCTATTTTTGGATTGCCGGGCAATCCGGTTTCTTCGCTCGTTGTGTTTGAACTTTTTGTCCGACCCGCGCTCCTCAAAATGGCAGGGCATACAGAACTGTTGCGTCCGACCTTTAAAGCAACTTTAGCAGAAACTATCACGAATAGAGACGGACGCGTTAATTATATGCGTGCAATTCTCAAAGGGTCTAATGGACATTACACTGCCGAAACGACGGGTCCACAAGGTTCAGGGATTCTACACTCACTGGTTTTGGCAAACGGTTTAATCACGATTCCAGCCGGTGTGACGTTAAGTGCCGGCGAAACAGTGGATGCTCAGTTTCTGTTCTAAACCTAATGTGTTAAGGAGTGCTCCATGATTGTAGATACCCATGTGCATGTCTGGGAGATAGATCCCCCGAAGTATCCCGTCGGTCCCACCGCTCCGAGTTGGAATTCTTATCCAGATGAACCCGGGACTGCCGATGAACTCCTCTCAGAGATGGACACGCACGGCGTAGATTGGACAGTTCTGGTGCAGACGAGTTGGTCAACTTGGGATAACGGCTATATTGCGGATTCGGTAGCGCGTTTTCCAGATCGGTTTATCGGACACGGATTGATCGATCCACAAGATCCGAACAACGCAGCGCAGGTTCGCTATTGGATAAAAGACCGAGGTTTAGTCGGTTTCCGTTTCCATCCGATGTACTATGCCGATGAAAAGATTTTGCTAACCCAACAGAACCGACCGATGTGGGAAGAGATTGCGGCGTTGGATGCTATCATCCAATTTCACCTCCGCGCGGCGTTCGCGGATCAGGTTGCCGTTATTGCACAACGGTATCCGCATCTGAGGCTTATTCTCGATCACATGGGATACCCACAGGTAGGTGATGCGGAAGCGGCGTTTCAACCCATCGTGGACCTTGCACGCTACGACAATATCTACTTGAAACTATCGGATGTCGCTGGACGCTCGCATCAAGCGTTTCCTTACGCAGACGTGCATTCGTTCATTGAGAAGTTACTGTCAGTTTTCGGAGCGGAGCGAACGGTATGGGGAACGGGTTATCCCGGTCATCACAGACAAAAACACAACTGGCCCACTTTAGCGCAAGAACTCCAACTCATTCGAGA
Organism: Candidatus Poribacteria bacterium; assembly: GCA_022821725.1. GTDB lineage: Bacteria > Poribacteria > WGA-4E > WGA-4E > WGA-3G > WGA-3G. The sequence goes on from JAJEDB010000098.1 coordinate 7,781, forward strand.
AGGACTTCCCTTCCTGACAGATGATGATCGGGAACGCATCTTAGGTGGGACTGCGGCGCAAATCTGGAATTTAACGACGTAGAACACTAAGCCTGTGGAATTTCGACCGGCAGATCCAGCCGGTCACCCCACTCTTTCCAGGAGCCTATGTAGTTGCTCACTTTTGGGTAACCCAAGAGTCGCAACGCCAAATAGGCTTGGGAAGAGCGGTAGCCGCCCTGTCAGTAGCACATGACCTGTTTTTCCGGTGTAATACCGACGGCTTCATACATCGCCCGGAGTTCATTAGCAGGCTTGAATGCCCCCACCTCGTCAAGATTATCGAGCCATTCAATGTGGATGGAACCCGGAATAGCCCCTGCCCGCTCTGCACGGGCAACCCGACCGTAGTGTTCATCGTCGGTGCGTGTGTCAAGCGGAATAAAGTCGTCTCGGTTTAGGAGGACACGGATCACATCCGCATCCATGTGTATATCGTGTTGCGCATTTATCGGAAAAGGTGGAACCTCCGGGGGTTCAGCCCCGGCTGTACTCACAGGTCCATCTGCTGACAGCCACGCCTTGAAACCGCCATCCAATAGACGGGTTTCAGGGTGCCCTAAGTACTCGCAAAACCAAAATCCCCGCGAGGCGCGCGTTCCTGATATGTCTTCATACCATACAATCGGTTTACTCGGATCAAGACCGCGTTGCTGAAACAGGTATGCTATCATCCACATAAAGGCATCGAACGTCTCTTTCCGAGTATCAATGAGACTTAAACCGAACAAATCTAAATGAAGGGCACCGGGGATGTGTCCACGGATATATTCGGATGTCGGTCGCGTATCGACGATGCAGAACGTTTGATCGTCGAGCGCGCTTTTCAATTCCTCAGCAGAGATAATTAGTTGTGGATTTACGTAACCTTTATAGGTTTCCATCATTCGATAACTCCTCCTGATTTTTTTGTAGGACAGAACTTATGCAAATTTGACCGATCGACGCTCTGTTAGATGGAGATTCCCGAAAAAACCGAGACGCTCCGCTGGCACAGACTAACAGTCTATGCTACAAAAGAGGGACATGCGTTAGTTCTGTAGGATACTTGTGCTGTCCTATGTCCTACGCTACTTTTGGTTTCTTTTTAACAAGTTTTATTGCCTTCCACCTTCCAGTACTATACCAAAGCCACATCGCGATCCCTTGCACAACGTTCGAGAGGGCAATCCCCAACCAAACGCCATTGAGTCCGATGAAGTGTGACAATAGAATCACGAGTCCTAAACCGATGACGACCTGTGCGGCAAGTGTAATCACCATCGGAGAGAAGGTATCTCCGGCACCGTTGAGGGCTCTGCCCAAGATGAGTGAAAAGGCGATGAATCCGAATGTTGGGGATAGAAATCGTAGATACGTGATACCGATCTCGATAACATCGGTTTCCGGTGTGAAAATTCGGATGAATGTCTGTGGAAAAAGGAAGAAAATTGCGCCGATGACTGCCATGATTGCAGCCCCTAAAAGGTTCGCCACCCGTGTTGACCGCTCAGCGCGCCCTATCTGATTCGCCCCTAAATTCTGTCCGACTAACGGAACGACGGCGTTTGCGATGCCGAAGCCGGGATTCATTACGAGAATTCGGAGTCGCATACAGATCGTATATGCCGCGACAACCGTCTTCCCATAGGGTCCGATGACCCACAAGAATCCGAGTCGCGAAATATGCCGCCAAAACCCTTGCATCGAACTGTAAACCCCGAGCCTTAAAATGTCAAGCATTTCCACGAAATCTACTTGATACCGAACGCTCCGAAATGAAACGGGGGCGCGTCCACTCCAACAGAGATAAAGTAGGATGATTACGCTCGCGCCGCGCCCGATAAGCGTCGCATACGCCGAACCTGCGACCCCGAGTTTCGGGAATCCCCACAAACCGAAAATTAGCAACGGATCGAGGACAATGTTAATCAGCGTTGCGAAAATCAATACCACCATCGGGGTGACAGTGTCGCCACCCGCACGGAAGATAGAACCGAGCGTCATCGACACGAACATTGTACTAATACCGGCGAGAATGATATGCATGTAAGTCGTGCCGAGCCTCAGCACTTCTGGGTCTACCATCCTAACAGCGAGTAACCCTTGTTCAGCCAACGGGTAGCCAACGAGGGTTACACCGATAGAAAAAAACACAGCTAACAGGATTGACTGGAGGGCGATGTGCTCAGCTTGTGCGAGATTCCTCGCGCCGAGATACTGTGCCACCATAATCCCGGTTCCCGTTGAAATACCGAGCGAAAAAACCCCGATCAATCGGATTAAGTTCCCGCTCACCCCGACAGCGGCGATCGCGCCAGCACCGAGTCTTCCAACGAAGATCATGTCAACGATGTTGAATGCCTCTTGCAGCATGTAACTGAGTATTATCGGTCCTGACAGTCGTAACAGGTGTCTGAGAAGACTTCCTCGGGTCAAATCGGCCCGTGTTTTTCTCATATTCTTAATTTACCTTCACTCCATCGTAACAAATGCTTGCGTTTTACTTTAGCAGACTTCTGCCCGGTCGTCAAGACAAAAATACATGCCTTGTTTAGCATTGTTTTCCTTTGACAGAATTCTATAAACCTGTTATAATGTTATATATTTTTTTAGGAGGCACAATATGAAGAATGCAATATTGACTGGCAGATTCTCAGTCTATGGGATTGTGTGTTTCTCAATAGCACTGACCCTGTTATTTACACCGTTCGTCTCGGCGGCACTCACAGATGGGCTTGTTCTACATCATGCTTATGATGAAGGGGAAGGCACACTCGCTGCAGACGCGAGCGGTAACGGACACGACGGTGAAATTTCCAATCCGGATTGGGTGGACGGACAGATCGGGAAGGCACTCCGGTTTGGTGGCGAAGGCAGCGACGTGTTCGTCACTGTTGAGAGCACAGATGTCTTGAACGTGAATGAGTGCACCTTTGCGGCATGGATTAACGCAGATCACTGGAACGGCACACGTCAGATCGTTGGTAAATCCGTTCACGGTGGGTGTGCCGGTAGAACACAATACGGTCTATTCAGCGAAGGTGGCGTTTTCAAACTCCGCTTTGAAACCGAAGGCGGCAGAGCCGATATCACAACCGATCTGCCGGCAACAGGCGAGTGGATTCACATTGCTTTTACCAACGATGGCGAAACAGCAACAATCTACATCAACGCTGAAGCGGTTGCGGAAGGCGAAGTGCCGGGTGCATTGAAAGCCAACGATGATCCGTGGCGGATCGGGCAGGATTGTGAACGCCTCAACTATGTCTTCGCGGGCATCATAGATGAGGTTTCTCTCTGGAACCGTGCCTTGAGTGCTGACGAAATTACTGGAGCACAAGACTTAGGGGTGTCTGTTGACCCTCGTGCGAAATTAGCCACCACTTGGGGCAACATCAAAATTGCGCATTAGAACATTGTAGGCGCGCGTCCGACGCGCGCCACCCTCTTTTTTTAACGCATAAAACCCACGTCGTTTCTCCGCAAGGTATAATCAAAATATGTTTGACGTTTCCTCTCTTAGACCCAACCCGTAGCCTGCAACAACGGCGCAGGCGGGTTTACGCAAAAACACGGGAAACCCCAAATTCCCCTGACCGAACCGCAAGGTAAAATTAAAAAATGTTTTGGGAACAGATAAAAAGACACTGCGATGCTGGGTCTGCACATCAATTTCTCCTCCACTTCAACGTCCAAGACCTGTTACATGACGATGTGTACGGCTACTTGCCGACGACAGAATACCTCATGGAGCAACTCAATCTGTCGGGATGTGAACTCGTCTTGGGATATAACACATCACAAGGCATCGATTTGCCTAATATTCGGCGGTGGCAAGCGACCCAAAAAATGCTGAACATTGCCCCGAAATACGAGAAAACCGGTGTCTTTCATTTTCAGAGTATAGCGACCTGGCTTCAAACCTTTCGACGTTTTCGGGAAGCAGAAGACGCGCACCGCACTGAGCATGAAATAGATCCACAGATCGCACGCAGAAGAATTAATGCCACTTTGGCGTTCGATAAGCCCCATGAAGACCCGTTCATGCATATAGATCCTGCCCCTTCGGAAGAGTTGCAGGAAAGATTAAAACATCTTTTGCAGCAAGACAAGGCGAGAGTCGGTTTGGTTATCAACTTCCTGGAGCAACTCGCCCCAAACGACCCTTCGTTGAGCAGTGCCTCCAATGATGACCTGCAACGCTTTTTCAATCAGATGCAGCATTGGGCATCGGACTTGGAGATCCGAAAGCGTAAACACATCATTCTACTTCTTACCCATAACACCTATGACATTCATCCGAATCTCACTGTGAATCCGGAGATTCCGCTGATAGAAATTCCGTTTCCAGACGACGATCAACGCCTCCACTTTATTGAATATCTCTACAACATCTCGGATCCGATGTCGCAAATGCGGGCAAGCCTTGGAAACGAGCACGACAGAGAGTCCCTTGCACGCAAGACAATAGGGCTGAACCTCTTCGGGATTCACGATGTTGTGAAACAGGCAGCGTCTGCAGGCCAGCAGACGGGCGGGGAATCGCTTGTGAGATACCGACGGGAGAGCATTAAGGCTTTCAGCCACGGCGTCCTTGAACTCGGTGAAACCTACACGAATGCTTCGGATGATGGCTGGTATGTGATGTCAACAATTAAGGATATTGCAGAAGGGATGAGAAATCGAGATCTGCGTCGTGTGCCGCGGGGTATGCTCTTTCTGGGTCCTCCCGGCACCGGTAAGGTCTACTTCGCGAAGGGGCTTGCGGGTGAGGCGAACATGACGTTTGTCCAACTCCGATACGCCAGTCAGGTCGGCGAGATAACGGTAAACATCAATGAAAATGGGAATACTTATGAGCGGAACTTAAATGCTGCTATTAATTTCATCCGAGGAATTTCACCCACGGTTGTCTTTATGGATGAAATTGAACAGGCATCGCCACGCACAGCGAGGCATATAGAAGAACAGCAGCCGTTCCCCCAGAACCTCGTGAACGCTATCAGCGATCCTTCTTTGCACGGGAGAGTGATATGGATCGGCGCATCAAGCCGTCCAGACTTGATGCCGCAGATTTTTCGACGATACGGCATTTTCGACACTAAATTAATCCTGCTACCACCAAATACTGAAGGTAGGATAGAGATTTTAAAGATATTCTGCCAAGGACAAGCCGCCGATCAATTCGACTTCCGCGGGCTTGTTGGAGACTCAGCAACGGATGGGTTGACGGCACGGGACCTTTCCCTAATTGTTCAACGCGCGAGCAACATCGCAAAACGCGACGGACGCGATACCTTCACTGAAGCCGAACTCCGTCAAGCACTGGATGACTTCATACCTGACTACTCACCGGAGATGCAGCTTTTCATGGGATTGTTAGCGTTACGGGAGGCGAATTCCCGGAACATGATCCCCGAGGCCCCCCTGTCGCCGCCATATCAAGAATTTGTAGATGGCAATCGGATTGATAAGACTGGCATTAATAGACGCTTGATGGAACTGAGCAGTCAACTCGGCTTGAACACCTGACCTGCAACAGCAACCGAACCACAAGGAAAATTAAAAATTCTTGACAAGTGTTTCTCTGTTTGTTATAATAACCTGTAGACACAATTCTCATCGAAAACATCTCATCTTTACCTATAGGGAGGCAATTTATGAAACTGGCTATTTGTTTATCCATCACACTACTTTTGGTAGTGACACCCTTCGCTATGTCTATCGGTCCAGCAGAGTTCCTGGATGGCTTGGTGGTGTACCACCCCTATGATGAAGGCAAGGGGGACAAAGCGGAAGATCTTAGCGGAAACGGGCATGACGGTGTAATTGACAATCCGGAATGGGTTGACGGTAAATTCGATAAGGCGTTGGAATTTGGGGGTGAAGGCAGCGATGTTTTTGTCACCGTTGAAAGCACTCCCGAACTGAATGTGGATGAAATGACGTTTATGGCGTGGGTTAACGCCGAGCATTGGAACGGCACACGCCAGATTGTCGGTAAATCCGTTCACGGTGGATGCGGTGGTAGGGTTCAATACGGATTGTTTAGTGAAGGTGGCACCTTCAAACTCCGTTTTGAAACCGAAGCGGGTCGTAACGATATTTCAACCGGTCTGCCTGACACCGAGAAATTCATCCATATCGCTTTCACCAACGATACCAAGAAGGGCATAATTTACATTGATGGTAAAGAAGAAGCTGAAGGGGATGTCCCTGGCAAGCTTGCAGCCAACGACGACCCGTGGCGGATTGGACAGGATTGTGAACGTCTTAACTACGTCTTTGCCGGAATTATTGACGAGGTTCGTCTCTGGAATCGCGCGCTGAGCGAGGATGAGATCAATACGTTCATGGAACAGGGTGTAGATGCACTTGCCGTTGAAGCAGCGGGGAAACTCTCCACAACCTGGGGCCGCCTGAAAGCGGGACGCTAACACTGAATTTTTTCAATGGGCGAGGTTTCCGAACCTCGCCCTACCAACTAAAAAATGTCCGAAACTTCACAAACAATTTCATGTAGAAATTGCAATGCGCAGATCGCGGTAGAGACATTCACTCACAATCTCAAGGTCTGCCCACACTGCGATTACCATCACTACATGAGTGCGCATGAGCGGCTCAACCTCATTATAGATGCGGATAGTTTTGAAGAATACGATGCCCATCTTTACTCTATTGATTCGCTGGAATTCCCAGAATACCCGCAAAAACTCGAAAGAGATGTCGCAAAAACGGGACTCAGATCGGAGATGCTCTCCGGCATAGCGAATATCGGTGGCTATCCGACTGCTCTTGCGATCGGCGATGTCGGATTTATAGGCGGCACATGTGGCTCTGTTATCGGTGAAAAGGTTACCCGATGTATTGAACGCGCCCTCGAAAATCAGTTACCCTTAGTGATTGTCTCCGTGAGTGGAGGCATGCGGATGCAAGAAGGCACGCTCGCCTTGATGCAGATGGCGAAAACCGCTGCCGCTTGTGCGGAATACGCCAAATCGGGAGTCTTTTATATCTCGGTTGTCACGGATCCAACGTTCGGGGGTGCGACTGCCAGTTATACATCTCTGGGTGATGTAATCGTTGCGGAACCGGGGGCTCGGATCGGCTTCGCGGGTCCGTTAGCCGTCGCCAGCCTCCGTGAGGAACTCCCGGAAAACTTCCAAAAAGCAGAATCGTTACTGGAACATGGATTCATCGATTCGGTCGTTCACCGGGCGGATATGCGTCAGCTGCTGATAGATCTGATCACCTTCGCCGCCTAATGTATGTATCTGTCTTCTCACTTTTTTCCCGTCCAAAAAATAGAATGTGTACCTTACACGGCGTAAGCGAACAGATTGATAAGATATGAAACCGCAGTTAACATAAGACGTTAATAAAAGTGTATGATCGTGACGTAAATGCAATGGACGCGATTCAGTCGCGACGTAACCCGAACCCTCACCTCGCCTCCAATACAAAGCAGTAAAACACGAGTTGGCGGTTCGAACCTGCCCGAAATATTGTCTCGCAAACCTGTATAGGAAACCTGCGCAAGGCGGGCAGCCCAGGAGCAATAGTAAAAAAAATGCCAAAGTCACTCGTCGTTGTTGAATCGCCGGCGAAAGCGAAGACTATCAAAAAGATTTTAGGTAGGGATTACATCGTTGAATCCTCCGTTGGACATATCCGTGACCTTCCCCCGAAGGAACTGGGTGTCGATATTGAGAATGCCTTTGCTCCGAAGTATGTCTTGATTCGGGGAAAAGGGAAGGTCGTGAAATCCCTCCAAAGCGAAGCGCGTAAGGTTGACAGCATCTATCTCGCCGCGGATCCAGATCGCGAAGGTGAAGCTATCTGCTGGCACCTTTTTGAGGAACTGAAAAAGATAAAGAAGCCGATCCATCGGATCACGTACAACGAAGTCACAAAAAACGCAATTTTAGAAGCAATTGAAAAACCGGGCGCCATTGATATGGCACTTGTTGATGCGCAACAGGCGCGTCGTGTCTTGGATAGGCTCGTTGGATACCAGATTAGTCCTATCTTGTGGCGTAGTGTGAAACCGGGTCTCAGTGCCGGGAGAGTTCAATCGGTTGCAGTGCGCCTGATTTGCGAGCGTGAAGCAGAAATCGAGGCGTTTAAATCAGAAGAATACTGGACCCTCACAGCAACATTGACACCAACCAAGATTCAGCATCTCTTCCCCGCGAAGTTACATAAAATTGGGAAAAAGAAGGGTGAAATTAATAATTATGGGTTCCGTATAGACGAAACGCGTGCCAAAGAACTGGCGGCGGACGCACAAACACAGACATATCTCGTTGAAAAAGTCCAAAAGCGGGAACGGAAACAGAGACCTGTCCCACCGTTTATCACGAGTACCTTACAACAGGAAGCGTCTCGGAAACTCCGTTTTGTTGCTAAAAAGACGATGCTTATTGCCCAACAGCTCTATGAGGGATTGGAGATTGGCAGCGAAGGATCCGTCGGGCTCATTACATACATGCGTACCGATTCGACCCGTGTTGCTCAGGAAGCCCTCCAAGCAACACGAGCGTACATCAAAGAAACTTATGGTGCGGAATATTTACCCAATCGTGCTGTTCATTACCGGAGCAAAAGAGGGGCACAAGATGCCCACGAAGCGATCCGTCCGACCTTGCCGTTGCGAACTCCCGCAGATTTGAAGTCATATTTGAGTAGAGATCAGTATCGACTTTATGAACTCATTTGGATGCGGTTTATAGCGAGTCAGATGAATCCAGCGATTTTTGATGGCACAACAATTGACATCCAAGCAGGCACCTATCTGTTCCGTGCCACCGGCTCAGTGATGAAATTTCGCGGATTTAGGCGCGTCTATATGGAAGGTAAAGATGATCCTGCTACCGATGAACGCGAATCGGACGAAGAGGATGTCAATTTGCCCGACGTTAAAGAAGGGGACACACTGGATCTACGTAAATTAGAACCGAAGCAGCATTTTACGCAACCTCCGCCTCGTTACAGTGAAGCCACGCTTGTGAAAATGCTGGAAGCGAAGGAGGTCGGACGTCCGAGTACCTACGCCTCTATTCTATCAACCATTCAGGACAGAGGTTATGTCACCAAAGAACGTGGCAGACTCACGCCTACAGATGTTGGAAGACTCGTTAACGAACTCCTGAAACATGGATTTCCCAACATCGTCGACGTTGAATTCACAGCAAAAATGGAAGAGCAGCTTGATGTCATCGCTGATGGCAAAGTTAAGTGGGTAGAAACATTAGGACAGTTTTATCCTCCATTCCAAACTGCACTCAAGGAAGCCCCGGATAGGATGTATGAAGCCCGAAAGGCGATGGAAGAGCAATCGGACGAAAAGTGTGAAAAGTGCGGGGACAACATGATTATCAAGTGGGGCAGATATGGGCGGTTTCTCGGCTGTGCCAATTATCCAGAATGTCAGAATATCAAGCGTTTAACAACCGCGAATGACGCTCCTACTGCGGAACCGGAGCCGACTGATATCACGTGCGACAAGTGTGATAAACCGATGGTTGTGAGAGTGAGCCGTGCGGGTGCCAAATTTTTGTCGTGTAGTGGATACCCAAAATGCAAAAATGCAAAGCCGATTCCAATGGGAGTTGACTGCCCGAAGGCTGACTGTGAGGGCTACCTTGGTGAACGCCGGAGCCGCCGTGGGAAGGTCTTTTATGGTTGCAGCAACTACCCGAAATGTGAATTCTCGACGTGGGATAAACCCGTGTCCGAACCTTGTCCGAAATGCGAGGCGCCCTTCCTCGTTGAGAAGACAACAAAGTCAAAAGGGAGTGAAAGCGTAACCACGCGTCTCGTCTGTCACACATCAGATTGTGATTATACAAACCAGAAATCTCTTGTAACCGAAAACCAGTAAAAAATGATACAGTTACACCAGGTCAGTTTCAGTTATGGCGAACTTAGTGTGCTTGAGAAGGTGAGCCTTCGCGTGGAACGCGGCGAATTCGTGTTTCTCGTGGGTCCAAGTGGCTCCGGCAAGACCACATTACAGCGCCTGTTATACGCGGATTTAGATCCAGTAGGCGGTGACCTGAGTGTGGTTGGACAACAACTTGCGCAGTTGGATAAAATGAGTCTTCCTTACTTTCGGCAGAAGATAGGACTCGTCTTTCAAGACTTCAAGTTCTTAGAAAACAAAACAGTTCGAGAGAATTTGGCACTGCCACAGCGATTGATAGGGACGCCAACGCAACTGATTAGGGAAAATGTCGATAAACTCCTGAATCAGATGGGACTCTATCACCATCACAAAGCACTGCCATCAGAAATATCTGGCAACGAGCGACGCCGCCTTGCTATCGCGCGAGCAATTATCAACAATCCTTTGTTACTCCTCGCGGATGCCCCAACAGAAGGCTTAGATTTACGCCTTTCGCTTGAGGTGATATCACTTCTTAATGCGCTTAACTTTCAGGGGATGACTATCTTTGTCTCCACGAGTGACCGAACACTCGCCGAGAAATGTAATAAGCGGATTATTGAACTACGAGATGGCGGCATCCATTGAATGGTCATCGGTCTTCAGTCTTCGGTTATCAGTTAAGAGGTGCTTGACTTCATCAAGAATCCCTTCTAATCTTAACCATCAACTCTGTCCAAGCCTCTATAGGAAACCTGCAGGACAATACGAGGTAAACGACACAAAAGGTAGAGTTGTTAAACCAGGGTCCTTTTTAACCGACAATTCTCACTGTGAGGCAAACCGATAACTATAAAAAATGCGTTATCATCTTAAGAATGCCATATCCCATATAGTCCGTGCCGGCAGTGCCAGTGTGCTGAGTTTCTTTGGCATCGGTTTCATCACTGTTTTACTTGCTACCTTACTGTTAAACCATTCATTTATACTACGGCAGTCTGAGTTTAAAAGTCATGCCCCCACCCTAATCGCGTTTCTAAAAGACACTGTTGATGAATCAGCCGGGCGCACTTTGGTGAGCCAAATAGAAAAAAATGGGCAGGTACTCGCTGTCAATTACGCTTCAAAGGCAGAAAGCCTTGCCCGCGGTGAAATCCAATTCCAAGATTTGGGTATCCTCATTAAGGAGGCATTCGCAGAAAATAGAGGCGTAAATCCATTCCCAGCCTCCCTCAAAATTTATGTGGACGAAGACTTGATAACGCGTAAAACTTTAGAGCAGATTGCGTTGGATATTAAGGCACACGGCGAAATTGAGGATGTGCTCTTGACAGGACAGGGGCAGTTGAAGGATCATCTACGCGATTCAGAACGGACGACGCTGGTCGCCATTGGAATAGCAGTTGCCATTATTTGGTTTATTATCGGTTCTGTTATCCAGAAAACAGCGATTGCCCGTGGAGAGGAGATAGCCCTTATGAAACTCCTCGGCATGTCGCGTCATTATCTCCTCGCCCCCTTTGTTGTTCACGGAATTTTCCTTGGCAGTCTTGGCGCATTGTGTGGACTTGGTTGCTTTTACGGAATGTTTTATATTTTCAAACCACAATTAGGGGCGGTCGATTTTCTTACTATCTATCAGTCTATTCTAATTGTTGCCGGCGAAATGGCAATTGGGTTCCTTGCCGGTTTTGCCGCGCAGCGGAAGTTAGCATAACAGTTTTTTAATTATACCTTGCGGATAAACAACAATGACAAATCGTGAGATTAGTGCTATATTCCAAGCTATCGGATCCCTCCTACAAATTCGCGGTGAAAGTGACTTTCGTGCTCGGATTTATGAACGAGCAGCAGATACCATTGAAAAATTCCCTGATGAATTGGCTTCCAAAGATTCCCAACACAGGACACCGGGATATAACAGAGAAGCAGTAGACAGACTTCGTGCCACCCCCGGTATAGGGAAAGCCATCGAAGACAAGACCGTTGAAATGTTGGAAACGGGACGTTGCAAATTCTATGACGAACTCACCGCAGAAACAGGAACAGACATCCTTGATTTGCTCAATCTCCGAGGGGTTGGTGTAAAAACCGCCGGGAGGTTCTATCGAGACTATGGCGTCAGAAACCTTGATGATCTCTCGGAATTGATTGAGAGCGGACACATTAGAAACGTCCAAGGTATGGGACAAAGCACGATCCGGATGATAACCGAAAGTCTGGCATTTCAGGTAGAACAGAGGAACAAACGTCCGCTATGGCACATTTTACCCATTTCTCAAGACCTTTTCGATCGTCTGACGCGCTTGATAGAGAGCGGAAACTGGATAAAACGTTATCAATGGACGGGTGATTTACGGCGGCATGAAGAGGTATGCCACAGTGTCGCATTGATTATTGAATGTGAAGATGAAGGAACGTTTCAGTTTGAAAGTGGTCCTGTGCCTGCGCCGCTACAAGCACTTCTGGCACCGCTAAACACTATTAAAACGCCCCAGACCCCGATTGTTTGCAAAACAGACAGTCAAACTCAGTACCTATATGACAACGACACGTCTAAATTTTACAAAAGACCGACCGAAGAAAGTCAACACCAACGAACAGGGGACGTGCGTGACACGCTCCCCGTGATTCAATTTTATATTGATAGAGATTTTCCGGTATCTATCTATCTGTGTACTGCTGCCACATACGAGGCGACTCTTTTCTTGACAACTGCGGCAGACGCACACCTTGACGCACTTTCTGACGACAGTTTTCTGGAGCCTACTGGTTTTTGGCATGAAGCGCGGGACATGACGGAAGAGAAAATATACGAAAAACTTGGGCTCGCCTATATTCCGGCGGAACTTCGACAAGACGATGCCTCGGTGGCAGCGGCAAAAGAAGGCACTTTGCCAAAACTCATTGAGTTCACCGATTTACGAGGCGACTTACACGCACATACCGATTGGAGTGATGGACGACATACCCTCGAAGATATGGTCGCAGCGGCAAAAGCAGCGGGACTTGAATACTTCGCCATCACTGACCACTCTGCCTCCTCTGTCATAGCAAACGGCCTGAAGCGGAAGCGACTTCTGGAACAGGTGGCACGCGTTCGTGAATTGGATGCAGAGGTTGAAGGTATCAGAATCCTCGCAGGTTCTGAGGTAGATATCCGAGAGCATGGCGATCTGGATTATCGTGCTATAACTTTAGAACAACTTGACATTGTCGTCGCAAGCGTTCACAGCCATTTCTCGTTATCCGAAGCAGAGATGACGCGGCGTATCGTCCGAGCGATCGAAAATCCCTTTGTCAACATCATCGGTCATCCGACAGGTAGACTGCTCGGACGTAGACCGATGTATCGAGTGAATCTTGAAGAGATCATTGAAGCCGCTGCGGAGAATAAAACGGCTTTGGAGATTAACGGCGCGCCGGACCGATTGGATCTCGACCCTGAATTCGTGCGTATGGCAAAAAAAGCGGGTGTGCTCCTGGCAGTCAACACGGATGCGCATGGCATCGAGCAACTGGCGCACCGTCAATCTGGATTGAATGTCGCCCGGCGCGGGTGGTTGACAAAAGCCGAAGTCATCAACACATACTCTCTGGAAAAATTGCGTCGGGTCTGTGGAATTGGTAATACAACACCGAAATAATTATCTGGTTGTTTACTCCAAAGCCGCGAGTTGCGTCAAATGCCAGTTTGGATCCTCCAATGCCTCGTAAACGACCCCACCTTCTACGTTGTTGGGCATCGGAAGCCCGAGTAGATAGCAGAGCGTCGGCGCGACATCAACGACACGAACCTGTCGCTGCAATGCGCCTCCTTGTCGGACCCCAGCACCCGAAAGAATAAATGTAGAGTGTTGCCCGCCGATACCGAAACTCACAGAGGGTAACTGCTTGCCGTGGGCACCATCGAACTCCGGTCGCAGGGCATAGACAACATCACCGACTAAATCTCCGTGTAGGTTAAACATCTCGGCATCTGCCCGTGTCACAGCCAACGTAAAGGGATGTCGTCCGGTTTTTTCGTCCTTATAGGTATGCAATGCTGCGATGAGTTCACGTTGCGTTGCCTCATAGTCCTCAGGGGCGACGATGCCATCCGGCTCACGTCCAGCTAAGTTGATAAAGATATGCACTAATCCAACATTGACCGCCCGCGTCTTTGTCCAGTCTATTGCCCCGTTTCCGTCTTTAACGATGAATCCGGTTTCCTCAAGCACCTCTTCGATGTCTATGGCACGGAATTGATTAGGTGTGCCGCCGTGGTCGGAACAGACAAGAATTACAGTATCTTCATCGGCTTGTGCCATGAGTCGCCCAATCATCCGATCCACAGATTGGTATGTTCGTCGTAATCCCTCACGACACCGGTGAATTGTCTCTGGTGCTGCCCCGCTGATTTCATCTGCTTGACTGAGAAAGAAATGGCTGGCGTAGTCCGGGGCATGGCTTTCAACCATTAGAACATCCCAATCGTTGTTTTCGGAAGTTAGATGTGTTGCGACATCCGCGAGACGTTGATGGTGATAGTCAAGCACCTCGAAATAGGTCTCATCGTCCATCTGTCCGAGCGCATCACGCGCCGGATTTTGAAGGAATGAACCGATTTCAGTGTCAATTGTGGTGGCGATTGTATCTGGAACGGTGTACCCTTTTCTGGGCCAAATTTGTGGGACGAAGAGTTCAAAAGCGTCTGCCGTTTCGGTGAGCGTCACAAGTTTCATTCGCACGTAACCTTCCACGTCAGCCGCATCAATTTCAAAGGTATCCAGCCACCACTCACTCCATTCACCGACACTCAGATCCGCCACGGCATCGTCTCCAGACCGACTCCGACAGATCCGCACTCGATCATAACCTTTATCGCCAGCGGCGTAAATCAACCCGTAAAACGGTTTGGGAATACGTGTTTCATCGGAAGCCGCACCTTCGGAATAGACGGAGGGCATCACATCTTCTCTGCCACGCGCCAAGGGTCGAATTGTGAGGACGACCTCCCGCGCTGGTTCTGTGGAATCGGGCAGTGCCTCCCATTCCCCATCTTCAATCGGTTCAATAGTGACCGGATCAATGTGCTGAACCCCCTGTAAAGCGCTCGGATCCAGCGTCTCAGGGTCCCGTTGTCCCCCGATAGGACGTGCCGCCCATTTTCCTGCGACAAAGAGATGATACCCAGCAACCTGATGGTGGTTCGAGACCCCTGGTCCCGTCCCTTCGACCTGAATGCCCGTTGTGACGGTGGGGGGCCAAGACATTTCCCATTTCACCAGAATCGGTTTCCCACCCACTCGTTCTACGAGGTTCCAGAGGTATTCGGATTGACACAAACCGGTATTAATACCCCATACCGTTTTATCGAGGCGATCTCCGACGGCACGGATGTTAAAGTCCATCACCTTATGTGTGCCGGGCCATGAACCGGTAGAGAGTGCAGTCCATCCTGGTGGTGTCAATGTTGGAAATACCCCGATCATCGGACGATAAACACCTGTCTGGAGCAACTTCGCCATATTGGGGGTGTGTCCCCAATCAATCATGTTTTTGACCAGTTCCATGCTCGCGCCATCCATCCCGATGATGATTGCACGTTTTGCAGGAGCACGTTGCGTGCGTTTTGCCATATTTTTTCTCCTCTTAGACCCAAAATGACTTAATCAGCGATACAATCGCTGCCAATGCCGATCCCAATGCTATCCAGATAGCCGCCTTTGCGTCTTTGTTTGATGTTGCTTCTTGTCTTCCTTCAAGTTTACCCCGAATCCATCTAACGTCTCCACGCATCTCACCAATTTCATTTCTAACATCACCGCGCAGCTCACCGAGCTCATCGCGTAAGTTCCTTCCATCCCCCTCTACGGTTGTCAGTCTTCTATCTATTCTGTCGTCCATTCGTTCTATCGTCCGTTTGAGATCTTCAATGGAACTTAATACCCGTTCTCTGAAATCTTGGTCTGACATGTTTTTAGCCTCCTTTTAATCTATTTATTTATTATGACGTAAGAAAGAAGAAAAAGTCAATCTGTCTGCTACGGAATACGTTGGATATAGATGTCGTAATCCGATCCACGCGCATCGCTCCAGACGACGATTGCGGCGTTCCCACGCGTAGATACAGCTTGAGGGGTGATTTGTTCTTTCGGTGCGTGGCAGACAGGGATACCGTTAATTTCCCAAAGTGGCTTCCCATCGGCATCAAGCCGTTGTGCATAGATCGCATCCTCTGTCGAATCACCGAAATCTTCTCGATAATCTAACCAATAAACGATGGTTCCCGCGGGTTCTTCAGTCGGTACGATCTGAGGGAGACGTTGAACTCCGGCACCCGTGCAAACAGGCATACCCCCCTTTTGAAACTGTGCGTTTTTGTCGTTCCACAACGCCTCGCCATTTTCGTTGATACGTTGCGCATAAATGTCAGCAAAAATATCGCGTTCGTCCCACCACACAACGATGAAACCGCCACTTCCGTCATGAACACAATAGGGTTGTTGTTGGTTGATAGGGAGTTCACAGATGGGGATGCCGTCCTTTTCCCATAGGACGTGTCCTTCAGCGGTTATGCGTTGCGCGTAGAGTTGCGCAGTCGTATAAAAATTCGGGTCATTGCGATAGTCCGACCAGACGAAGAATACACCGCCACTCGCATCGCTGACAGCAACTGGCGCGCCTTGGTTGCCGGTCGCGGTACAGACGGGAACTGGACCCTCGGCGGCATTCCACATCTGATGCCCGTCTGCTGACAGCCGCTGTGCGAAAATGTTCCAGTCTGGGGTGCTGATGTCCCACCATGCGAAAATAGCACCCCCTTGTCCATCGGCGATGAGAACCGGATCATACTGATCACCATCACCGCTATAGACAGGCACACCGTTCGTTTCCCACAATGGGTTTCCAGTGCTGTCGATTCTTTGGGCGTAAATATCTTGATTTCCGTTCCGCCAATCCTCCCATACAACAATTACGCCACCTTTACCGTCAGCGATAACATTCAAATCATCTTGCAATGTAGGATGCGTACAGACAGGTATACCTTCGGGATCCCACACTTTGTTTCCGTTACCGTCGATGCGTTGTGCGTAACTGTCCTGATTACCGTGCCGGGTATCCCCCCAAACGAGGATGGCACCCCCTTCGCTATCGCTGACCATGAGGGGCCAACTTTGCGAAGAGGGTAGGTCGCAAATTGGGATACCGTCCGCCTGCCACTGAACGTCACCGGTTGCGCTGATGCGTTGTGCGAAAATATCACGGTTCGCGTGCCGGGCATCACTCCACGCCACGATAGCACCGCCTTGCCCGTCCGTAACGAGGGCAGGAAAGTGTTGTTCGTTCTGTGCTGTGCATAATGGAAGATTTTCTGTCGCTGAGGATGACCATTCCGCGCTTGCCGCGTCTATTACAATAAGTACAGAAAGGATAGTGAGAAGGCTTTTAATTTTTGGGGCTCCTGAAGGAAAAATTAAAAATCAGATGAGCAACTCGTCTCCGATTGGAAAGAACTGGTCGGCGATTTGTTGTAAATCCATGGAGGTATTATGCTCAAAAGCGACGACCTCCACACGCTTATTCTGTTGCTTGATAAGCTCAGCAAGCGGACAAAAATCGCCATCACCGCTTGCCAAAATGACGACATCCAATGAACCGAGCATTGAAACGACATCCACTGCAATGCCGACATCCCAGTCGCCCTTCGCAGATCCGTCGCCACGCAGACGCAAATCTTTGCTCTTAATCGTATAACCGTTGTGCTCAAGAAGGGACAGGAAACTGGATTGGTTGATTTCGGGTATCTGGACGACATAGGCGTAGGCTACCATGAGATATCGGGGTCCGACTATCAGATCGAGGAGTTTGATATAATCGACCCTGCGTCCAAATCGATCCTTAGCGGCATAAAACATATTTTGAACATCAACAAACACACCCACACGGGGTTGCTCCGTCGTTAGATTGTAGGGACCCTGACCTTCCACGGCTTCTTGTGTATCCAGATAAGCGAGCGTTTGACGAATCTGATTTAAGGCACCGCGTGCCGCCTGATGGCTGTTCTCCAGAATATCGAAATGGTTGTCAAGCGTTGTTTGAAAGTCTTCGAGGCCTTGATGCCCTTTGTAGACTGCCTCCTCAACCAACTTGAGATCGGTAGTGAAGTTCTCCTTGGCTGCCTTAATCTGTTCATATTCTCTGAGTTGTTCTGTCATCTGGTCCTTTTCAGCGAGGAGGCGTTCATGTTCGGCGGTAAGGTGTTGTAGTTCGGCGGTGTCTTCAATATATTGCGCGATCTGTTCACGAAGTATGTGATTTTCCTGTTCAAGCGCCTTCAATCGTTTTTCGTTTCCATGAACTTCCTCTGCTTTCGTTTTTAATCCCCTGTTTTCCTCTAATAGAAGGGCGCGTTGTTGATCTAACCGGTTATGTTTTTGCTCAAGCGAGGTATAGTCTGCTTTAGAATCCGCCAGTTGTCGTTCAAGATGCTCCAGGTCTTGGTCAGGTACGTCTGCGTGTTGCAGTTCACTTTCCGGATCGTAAACGGGCTGAGCCTCGATGGTTTCCAATGTATCCATAGTATGGACGTTTCCGCTTCCATTTGTATGCGCCACTTCTATAGATTCGTATGTTGTGTTGAGGAGTTTATAGCCGTGTTCAACGACTGCGGTCCGTTGGTCAGTGAGGAGTGCCCAGACGACTTCGCCAAAATCGCCGCCTTCTATGAGGACATCAGACGTTTTGAAAAACGTTTCGATTTCAGAGATTTCCATATACCCGACTCGGGAGATCGCAGCTTGTGCTTTTTCAGTAAGAAATTGGCTGACTAATGAAGTTTCTGGATTTTTTAGTTCAGATTTTGTTGGGTTTCCAACGACATCCAAAAACACATCGACTAAATTTACGAGTAATTCTCGTCTTGATAAGGCATACAACCGGTCCACATCGAGGACGATGCCAGTAGAGGCACTCAATTGAAAGATTTCTTTTTCATCTAAAAGTAGGTCGAGAAACCACGTGAGTTGGTCGCGCTGTATATGAAATTTTAGATCTGGATTTGACATTATTATACTCCGATTTTTTATTTAATTATACCTTGCGGATAAGTAACGCACTTTGGAACTTCACGATTTTCGTGTTCGAGTTGAAAAAACACCCAAGCAAAAACCCTGCGCCGTTGTTGCAGGCTTGGGTTTTGGTCCGAGTTTTCAATTCCGTTGCGACTTCACCAGAAACCCGCTCGTAATGAAATGGAGAGCGGCCAAGAGGACCATAAATTAAAATTTAAATTTTGATTATTTTTTCCTGTCCTTTTTTCACACTGCGCGTTGCATTGCGTGTATCAACAATCAGTTGGGCATGTGTGACGAGCCAGTTGTAGTCTATAGCAGTATGATCGGTTAGGATGACAACACAATCAACACTTTCTACAAGAGCTGCTGTTAGCGGTTCTGAGTGATAGATTTCTGTATCATCAAGAGACAAGTCCTTTATATAGGGGTCATGATATAGGAATTCCGCTTTTTTGTCAAGAATTAAACGAATTACTTCGAGTGCGGGGGATTCGCGAATGTCGCCGATGTCCTTTTTATAAGCGATCCCTAAGATTAATAGTTTCGCGCCATTCAAGGGCTTACGTTGAAGATTCAGGGCGTGGATGATTTTGTCTAACACGTATTTCGGCATCTCACTGTTAATTTCGGTAGCGAGCTCAATAAATCGAGCGTGATACTGATACATCTGTGCCTTCCAAGAGAGATAATGCGGGTCAATTGGAATACAGTGTCCACCCAGTCCGGGACCTGGATAGAACGGCATAAATCCGAACGGTTTTGTCGCAGCGGCATCAATGATTTCCCATACATCGAGATCCATCCGGTCACAGATAAGCGCGACCTCATTAATTAAGCCGATGTTGACACTCCGAAACGTGTTTTCTAAGAGTTTGACCATCTCTGCTGTTCGGGGTGAAGAGACTGTGTGTGTTTTACTGATGAACTGTGCGTAGAAGGTTTTCGCGACGTGGGTGCATTGTGGCGTGACACCCCCGATAATTTTAGGGGTGTTTGTCACGGAGTGGGTACTATTTCCCGGCTCGATCCGTTCCGGTGAGTAGGCGAGATAGAAATCACGTCCCACTTGTAGGGTGTCAGGAAACTGGGCACTGAGTTCCGGCAATACAACCTCTTCGGTAGTGCCGGGGTAGGTGGTGCTTTCGAGGATAATCAGTTGTTCGGGGTGGAGGTATTGCGCAATTTGCTGAACTGCAGCGATGATAAACTGCATGTCGGGGGTTCGGTTTTCACCGAGAGGGGTCGGCACACAGATATTAACTGTGTCCAATTCGCGTAGCACAGAAAAGTCTGTTGTTACCTGCAGCTGCTCGGACGCAATCAGGGGGGCGAGCACTGCGTTGGTCACATCAGGAACGTCGGAGATGCCCTGTTTCAACCGTTCTATTTTTTCTGAACAGATATCGATGCCTGTAACTCGGAATCCTGCCCTCGCAATTGCAACGGCAAGCGGCAGTCCGACATATCCAAGCCCGATCACACCCGAGCGAGCCGTCCGGGTTTCCATTTTTTCAAGAATCATTTTTCAGTAGCCAGCGCGTTGCTGTATAAAGGTTTGTGAAGATCCTATCGGGGCGGTAGTCATTCTGATCCGCACGCCGACACGGTTTCGTCCGAATGTAGTGGTAATAACTCTCCAGTCCAAGTCCTGTTAAAACGAGAAACGTCGTGGCACCAACACGCTGTCCCACTTCGATATCTGTAGAAAAGTCCCCTATCAAATAGGCATTTGAGAGTTCAATGTTGTGTTCACGGGCAGCGCGCATTAACATACCCGGCTTCGGCTTTCGACACTCACACCCAGCATCGGGATGGTGTGGACAGTAATAAACGGCATCAATTGTTCCACCGGCTTTGTCAATTTCTGCGACCATCCGTGCGTGGATATCCGCCAAATCTTCCTCTGAATAGAGGCCTCTCCCGATTCCGGACTGGTTGGTTATCACAACGATTCGATAGCCACTCTCTGTTAATTCTCGGATCGCTTTCAAGGCATTCGGGATGAAGGTGAATTCTGCCCATTTCCGGACGTAGCCTTTATTGGGTGGATTCCGGTTGATAACACCATCTCTATCGAGAAAAATAGTCTTCATTTTTTAATTTCGTGCAGCAACTCCTTTGGTGTAACGGTCGCACACCCCATCTTACCGACGGCTATCCCACCTGCGAGGTTAGACAGCACGGCAGCACTACGAAATTCAGCACCGGCTGCGAGCGCGAGTGTGAAAGCGGCAACAACGGTATCTCCTGCCCCTGTAACATCCGCCACACTGTTTGAATGGGGTGGGAGATGCTCGGCTTTTACGATACCCTCCGCCGGACGGTGAAACAGAGACATACCCTTCGCATCGCGGGTAATTAGCAACGCCTTAAGCGACAATCTGTCCAGAATTTTCTCACCCACAGCGACCAGATCGGACACATCCGTGATTTCTTCATGGACAGCGGCACTTGCTTCCTTGTGGTTCGGCGTAACGGCGGTTACACCTTTATAGTGCCAAAAGTTGTTTTGCTTCGGATCGACGATGATGGGGATACCGTAAGATTTGGCGTGTTTCATAACATCCTTGATGAGCTGAGGCGTGACGACCCCTTTATCGTAGTCAGCAAAGATAATTGCGTCGCTTGTTGGCAGCTGCGCAGCGATAGTGTCCAGTAGGTGTTCCCGTATCTGTGGCGAGATTTCCTGTTTGGATTCTCTGTCAATACGGAGCAGGTGATGTCCCGAATCCCGTTCCCGATCTGGGAAGGGCGTGGTGCCACGAGCAATGACGCGTGTTTTTGTGCTTGTCGGTCGCTGCGGATCCGCAGAGACCCCAGTCGTAACGAGATTCGTTTCGGTTAGCATCTGGACTAACTTTTCGCCTTCCCTGTCCTCACCGATGACTCCGACCAGCGTTGCGTTGCCGCCTAAGCTGGCAACATTTTGGGCGACATTCGCTGCGCCACCACAACCGGTCTCTTCTGTCGTGGTTTCAAACACTGGAACAGGGGCTTCTGGCGAAATTCGTTTCACATCCCCCCAGACATATCTGTCCAAGATGACATCGCCGAGAATCACGACCCGCTTGCCTTGAAGTTGTTCAAAAACGGCTTTTAAGTTCACACCATTATATTATCATAAATCCATAGGTTAAAGCAATACACATTCTCGATGCCTCTTTGATTTTCAGGAAAGAAAATGGTATAATATAGGTTGAGATCCCAAAAGAGCATTGGAATGAGAAATAACTTGGACGCTTGCAGTCCCTTCCTCACCTCAGAACACAAGGAAAATTAATTTGGCACGCTTAGAAGAACTTCAACCTGGCACTATTGTTAAAGGCATATTACCGAACCAACAGGTAACAGTCGTTGCCACGACGTGGTTAGGAACTGCCGGAATCGAGCTGACTTACAAAGCTGCCGATGGTCAACTCGGTAGTGAACTCCTGTATCGCGAGAGTGAATCCACCTTTGAAATCGTCACCGAAAGCCTCCCATGGGGTTTTGACGGAGATGGTGAGAATTTTCGGCTTGTCTCTGAGGCACATCGCATTCGGTTGGCACATCTATTTGATCCGCGTCTCGCAGTCCATATCTCACACGTAGAACCGCTACCACACCAAATTACCGCGGTCTATGAAGAGATGCTGCCACGCCAACCTTTGCGCTATCTGCTCGCTGATGACCCCGGGGCAGGAAAGACGATTATGACCGGGTTGTATCTCAAGGAACTCCTCGTCCGTGGTGACCTGAAACGATGCCTGATTGTCTGTCCCGGTAGCCTTGTGGAACAGTGGCAGGCAGAACTCCGGCAACGCTTTTATCTCTCCTTTGAGGTTTTCACCCGCGAAAAATTTAATACCGCTCGCACTGGCAACCTGTTTCAAGAAGAGAATCTCCTTATCTGTCGGCTGGACCAATTAAGTCGTAGTGAAGATATTCAAGCAAAATTAAAGGGGACGCATTGGGATATTATCGTCTGTGATGAAGCACACAAGATGTCCGCTCCAGTTTATGGGAGCAGACCGCGACCTACAAAACGCTACTCCCTTGGGGAACTGCTTGGAAAACTCACGCGGCACTTCCTACTGCTAACAGCAACCCCTCACAATGGCAAAGAAGCGGAATTCCAACGCTTTATGGCGTTGCTGGACCCGGATCGCTTTGAAGAACAGTTCCGAGACGGTGTTCCCACCGTAGATACCACTGACTTGATGCGGCGGATGGTCAAAGAGAATTTGTTGAAGTTTGACGGGACACGGCTATTCCCGGAGCGGTTCGCCAACACGATTAATTATGAACTCTCTGAGTCAGAGATGAACCTATACGACGAGGTAACAGAATACGTCCGTGAGGAGATGAATCGCGCAGCGCGACTCGATGGGCAGCGCAGTAACAGCATTGGATTCGCGCTCACCATCTTACAACGAAGACTTGCGTCCTCACCAGAAGCAATTTACCGATCAATTCAACGTCGGCGGGAACGGTTGGAGGAACGGCTGCAGGAGGAAAAACAACGCAAACCTGATGCCCAAGCCACATTAGATATACAAGTAGATGACAGACTGCCAACAAACGCGGCGCAAGCAGATGAATTCTATGATGAATCTCCGGCTGAAGAGGTAGAAACCTTGGAAGAAGAGGTCGTCGCCCGTGCCTCAGCAGCCTTAACGATCGCTGAACTGGAAGCAGAGATTCAAACCCTCCACCGCTTGGAAACCCTCGCGCAAAAGGTGCGGTATAGCGGGACAGACCGGAAGTGGGAGGAGCTCTCAAACCTTCTGCAAGGCGAAAGTAATGCCGATGCTGCTAACGAATTGTTCGACCCTCAAAAACGTCCCCCCAAACTCATTATCTTTACGGAACATCAAGATACGCTACACTATTTGACAGAACGCATTCAGACGTTGCTTGGGCGTGCCGAGGCACTTGTCACGATTCACGGTAGCATGCGGCGCGAAGACCGGCAAAAAGCGCAAGAACAGTTTACACAGGATCGGGAAGTGCAAATTCTGCTCGCGACCGATGCCGCCGGTGAAGGTATCAACCTACAACGCGCACACCTGATGGTGAACTATGACCTACCTTGGAATCCAAATCGCGTCGAACAGCGGTTCGGACGCATCCACCGAATCGGACAAACGGAGAGATGCCATCTCTGGAATCTTGTCGCCACAGAAACGCGCGAGGGGGCAGTGTTTGATGCACTCCTTGACAAACTTGATCAGCAGCGTAAAGCGTTGGGCGGTGCTGTTTTCGATGTGCTCGGTAAATGTTTCAGCAATGCATCGCTACGAGATCTCCTCATTAAAGCCATCCGTGAAGGCGATAAACCTGAAGTCAAAGCGCGATTGACAGAAGTTATTGACACCGCCCTGGATTTAAATCACCTACGAAGTTTGATTGATCAACATGTTCTGATACATGGAACGATTGACACGACCCAACTCGGCAACATCCGTGATGAGATGGAACGCGCCGAAGCCCGGCGTTTGCAACCTCATTTTATCGCCTCCTTCTTCCGTGAGGCATTCACACAACTCGGCGGCACGCTACGAGAACGTGAGTCAAAACGTTACGAAATTCGCAACGTCCCCGCGATAATCCGGAACCGAGATGTGGATATTAGCAGGGGAAAGACTATCTTACAGCGATATGAGCGGATTACATTTGAAAAGAGTAAGGTTCAGGTTAAAGGGAAACCGCTTGCGGAGTTCGTTTGTCCCGGACACCCTTTGCTTGATGCTACGTTGGATCTGATTCTTGAACGCCACCGCAATCTGCTTAAACAGGGGACTATTTTGGTAGATCCGCATCAACAGAGCGACGAGATTCGTGTTCTATTCTACCTTGAACACGCTATTCAAGACGGTCGCGTGCGTAATGATGGAAACCGGTGGATTGTTTCACAACAGATGCAATTTGTGGAAATCAACAGCAACGGAGAGGTCAGTACTCCCGGATACGCGCCTTACCTCGATTACCGTCCGCTACGTGAGGACGAGCATTCACGGACGGCAGCAGTATTAGAAGCACAGTGGTTGCGTGACGGGTTAGAGTCGAAGATTATTGCCTATGCAGTGGAACACCTCATCCCGGAACATCTCAACGAGATTAAAATACATAAAGAACAACTTGTGAAAAAAACAATGGACGCAGTCAAAACGAGACTGACAAAGGAGATAAACCACTGGGACAATCGGGCGTATGAATTGAAACTTCAAGAGGCAGCCGGAAAACAGATGGCGGACCTTAACGCTGCACAGGCACAACAACGCGCAGATGATTTGCAGGCACGACTTGAGAAACGGACAGAAGAGCTGGAATTGGAGTTGCGGATTTCACCGATGCCACCCGTCGTTATCGGGGGTGCGCTCATCGTGCCGCAGCGTTTACTGGATGCTGCACCCGATCCTGAACATCCCGCTCCCATTGAAACCTCACAATCCGATAGAGAACGGATTGATAGACTCGCAGTCGCTGCTGTGATGGAGGCAGAACACAAACTCGGGCGAGAACCAAAAGAGATGCCCCATGAAAACCCGGGCTACGACATTGAGTCCAAGGATCCGAACACCAATCAGTTATTGTTCATTGAGGTGAAAGGGAAAACAGCTGGATCAACAACTGTCACAATCTCTAAAACTCAGATTTTCACAGCCTTTAACAAGCCCGACAATTTCATTCTCGCTATTGTCGAAATAGATGGCGAAACCGCAAAAGAACCTCACTACATTCGGAAACCCTTCAAGAAAGAACCCGACTTCAACGCGACAAGCGTCAATTATAACCTCAATAAACTGCTTGCCCGCGCAAAACCACCGGGGTAAAATCAGGTTCCTTTCAGGCGAGCGCGAGTCGCTGTTTTGCTAAATCTTCGTACACAATCTTGGCAATTTCGGGTCCAATTTCCTGAAGCTTTTCTTCTAATCCTGCCTCTTGGATAGGGACAGTGGCAATGAATGCCCCTTTGTGTAAGTCAAAAGGAAAGCCATCCTCTTGTTCAACACCGTCGAGGGCGTACCGAACCCGTCCCATGAAAAGCGGTCCATACCCATCTTGATATTGCAATTCTACACGAAGGAGTTCAATAGAGTCCGTAAAGGGCACCCGTCCTGCTAACTCAAGCGGTTTAATCGTGAAATTGATCTTATTAACGGTATCAACGATATGTTTCATGAGAGTTTTCCTTTTCATTCTAAAAGTGGCAACTCTGGATAAACATCAAAACTATTCTTTACACAAGTCGCTGGAATGATCCCGTGCACAAGAATTTCGGAATCTCGCAATGCACGCACAAGTGTCTCTAATTCCATTGTTAGGTTCGGCGGGCGCGGAGTGCCTTCACTTGTAGGTGGCTGCATTGCCCGTTGTGTGAGAAGATGCCCCATATTTCCGGGATCAGCGATGCCCATCAAGAAGCCAGGCAGTCCATCGTGTTGGTAGGGCGGTCCTGGGTCTATGGGAAGCGTTAACCGCTGCGCGACCTCCTTAACTGGGTCAAGCAGCTTTAATCCACGGGGCAGGGGTTCCTGAATCTCAATTTCATGGACATAAGCAGGCTCACTTGATGTAGGGGCCCGTGTACTACTTGACATTGCATAGTGCCAAGCCACTCCGTACGAACACGTGAGAGAAATAAACGGACTGTTAACGGTGCTTCTTGCAATATGATCCATCAATCGAGTTGTTGTAGGTTCCATCTCGGGGCTCCTGGCAATGAAACCTCGCTCTACGGGATTGTTGAGATGCCAATAAGTACTGATGCCCGCCCCGCGATAAAATATCGCCATAAATCCTCTTTTTTATTGTTCTGTCTTTTTTAAGGTCAGAATCTCACGCTTTTTCGCCTCGTTTACCACTGAGTATGCTTCTATGTCAAGACACTTAAGGCACTTATCAGAGGCATTCAATTATCCACTCATTCCGATTGGCATGTATTATATTATCGCGTATTTTTTGAATTAAGTCAAAACTGTTTTCGCGCAAAGAACCTCGCAAAACCGATTGAAATCAACCGCAATAGGTGATATACTATAAGGTGATAGTCAAAAAGAAACTGGATGAAAAAATGAATAACGATTTTATCTCAATTATGACAGAGCGCATCGTGCGGGACTTCGATCCCTTGCAGATTATCCTCTTCGGTTCACAAGCACGCGGTGACGCTGATCGGGATAGCGATATCGATCTGCTCGTGGTTTTTGCGGAACTCACGGATAAGCGGAAAACCGCCATTGATATTGATCGCGCACTGGCGGATTTACCTGTCGCCAAAGACATCATCGTATCCACTCCCGAAGAGTTAGAACGCGGACGCACACGGATCGGCTCCGTGCTGCGGTATGCTCAACAAGAAGGTAAAGTCCTTTGGAAAAATCGGAATGCAGATGCACGCCGCAATATACTCACCAAAAAGGTAAAATCGACTATGCAAACGACGGATCGACTCGCAGACACCGCTCGCTGGCTCCGCTATGCGGAAGAAGACTTGATAACCGCTGAAACCTATTTAAACGATCCGCGCGTTCCACCTCGCCAAGCCTGTTGGCACGCACAACAAGCCGCTGAGAAGGCACTTAAAGCAGTCCTCATCTTCTTACAGATCGATTTTCAGAGAACGCATGACTTGAATGTTCTACGGGACTTGCTGCCTGAGAGTTCGCCCCTCAAAACCGCGCTACCAAACTTGGGAGACCTCAACAGATGGGCAGTCGGAGCTCGCTACCCAGACGAGGTACAAGAACCCACACAGGCGAATGCGTCCGAGGCTGTCGAAAAAGCACGCGCTGTCTGGACAGATGCATCTACTGAACTCACACAACACGGTTTCCTTGTGGAGAAAACATTATGACAGGATTCGACGTTTTCAAAACTATTGGCACCATCGCCACAGTCGTTCGTACAATTAACGCTTTAAAAGATTCAAACAACAGCACAGCAGAGGATCTTTTTAAGGAGTCGTGTATCGAGGCAGTTAAGCAAAGTGCCTCTAATTTTGCTGATATTACCAATCCTGCAGAAGTTGACGTGGACAGTGACACGCTTGCCACATTACTCAAGGATATTGATACATCTATACTAACGTCGCTGGAAGAAAACTCAGCAATCACCAAAATCGCAGCAATTTTTCAAAAATGTATCATTCTCCCCAGACACCAATTGACAGAAGCAGACCTTAAGCAGAGACTCCAACCGGTCATCAAGAAGACCTTTGCTATTTTCCTTCAGATGCTTCCACGTAATCAGCAAGCAACCAATGAAACCATGCTTGAATATAATCGGATACAATTGGCGAACCAAGAGAATTTAATCAAGGACACTCAAGTCCCCCAAACTGACCCCAACGAGATTAAGGAGATAACTCAAAGAAACCTCGATGTGAACCTTGACATAAAAGCACAATTGGCTGACTTTCCAAGTAGACAGTTTGACTTAAGTATCTCTGAGGCAGTGAAAGTAGCAGTAGCAGCAGAACACAAAGCAGAAATTGATAATGCCCAAGATTTGCTCAATAAACATCAACCTCACTCTGCTCTAAACCAGTTAGAAAAGTTGAAGGACCGCATCTGGGAAGGTGCCTCAGCAATTACTAAGTTTCGCATTCTGACAGGTATGGGGACAACTCAACTCGCTCTTAAGAAAGAGCAGGAAGGGGCGAAGTTGATACTTAAAGCGTTTCAATATAATCCTGAAGATGAAACTGCCCTTTCCAATCGCGCTTTAGCGCATTTCTTATTAAGAGAAACGGAGATGGCAGAGGAGTATGCAAAAAAGACATTGAAAAAGAACCCAACAAATATCAATGCCTACCGAACCCTAATTGAAATTTCTACGGATGAAGAAACACTTGAAGAGGTGATTGCTAAAGTGCCTGAATATTTGCGGAACTCTCCACAAATTGCTTACGCAATCAGTAACATCGCCAAGCAACGTGGAAATCTTAAAGAAGCGAGGAAATGGCGAGAAATCATGGTAGAGCATGATCAAGAAGACCTTCCTGATTACAAAGCCGCTTTGGCCTCTATTTTAATTGAACAAATATCGCAAAATCGGGTAGCTGCACTTACCAACCAACTTGATGACCCGCAACAAGAACAATTAAGAAGAGCGATTGAACTTCTCACAGAAGCATGGAATTGTGTTGCTCATACTGAATCACGTAATGTTTGTTCAGATTGGATTATTAACAGAAGCACAGCATACGCTCTTCTTGACGAATCGAAGAAGGCAATGAAAGACCTTGACACTTTCTTAGAAATTGATTCGTCTCGTTCCGACCTACTAAGAGATCGGGCGATATTAGCCTACAAAGAGTCAGAATTTGAAAGTGCTCTTGAATTTTGGGAAAAGATCTTGTCCAATCCAGAAATCCCCAATGCTCCAATTTTATATGCTGTTACCTTATTCACTGAGAAACGCTTTAGTGAAGCCATCAGTACCCTCAAAAATTTTTTGATGACAAATCCATCTCCTGAATTACAAGAAGAAGCAAATCGTTGGCTTGTTCGTATTTATATTGATGAAGAACGTTTTGAGGAAGCGGAACAAATTTCTACAACTATGCGAGAATCCTCACCAGAAAACATATTGGATCTTATTGAGGCAGCTCGGATTTCCAAGGCAACTGGAAAACACGACGAAGCACTCTCTTATCTCAAGGAAGCATACAATTATGCTCAAAATAGTGAAGAATTCTTAGAAATTGCGGAGTTGGCGGATCAACTTTACATTCATAAACTATTTAAAGAAGCCTCGGTGCTTTATGAAAAAATCGCAGACCCAAACTCGAACTCTGAATTGACGCAGTGGTTGCTTAAAAGTTATTATAATGCTGGTGAAATCGGGAAAGCACTTGAACTTTGCCGTAACTTGCGCGAGAAATGCGAAAGCCCGCTTGAAAACATATCCAAGATAGAATATGAAATCTACGAAGAAATAGGAGATTTGAATAAAGCTTTAGCGATATGTAAGGCGTATCTAAGTGCCTTTCCAGATGATACCGCCATGCAAATGCATCTTGCTTACGTCCATTACCGATTAAACAACTTTGAGGAGTTTGATCATTTGCTAGACAGGTCATTTGACCTGAAAAGTCTATCTCTACAATCCTGTTTTAACCTTGCTTACTTATATCAGATTGGATCTAAGCCCGAAAAAGCCTTGGAAATTATGTACGAGGCGCGAAGAACATATTGCAGTGATGAGGATGCTCATCTGAAATACTTCGGTTTATTCCTTCATGTCGAAAAACAAATTGGTGAATTGCTACACCCAATTCAAGTTCAATCTGGAACAGCAGTACATCTTGATAGCTCTGGTGAAACCAGATGGTATATCATTGAAAAACGTGATGATGCCAACCGGATGCGTAACGAACTTGATGCCAAGGAGTCTCTAGCTGAAAAATTACTTGGTAAAAGTATAAATGATGAAATAGTTCTCCGCGAAACCCCACTTGGTCCGGATACTGGAAAAATTACTGACATTCAAAGCAAATATACCTATGCGTTTCAAGAAATTTGTCGAGAATTTTCTGACAGGTTTCCAGAGGCTCAAGACTTATGGTCAATAAAACTGGACGATTCCGACGAGATCGATGATTCAGAGAAATTTCAGCCCGTGTTAAACTTGATCGACAAGCAATCCGAGGACTTGCGCCAGACTGCAGAAATTTACAAAGAGACCCCGATGCCTATTGGTGCTTTTGCCAAATTGATAGGACGGAATGTCTTAGACACATGGGGTTTTCTCATGAGCGAGCCGGATCTCGGTATCAGGTGTTGTATAGGAAATCCTGCAGAGAGGAATCAAGCCCGTGCTTTATTTGAAAACGGAATAAGTCGTTGAATACTTGACCCGTGTAGAATCAAGAATTTATAGTTGTTAATTTACGGAATAAGTCGTTGAATACTTGACCCTTGTGCAATCAAGAATTCATATTTGTTAAGTTTCCCTTGACGTATGGGTTGA
>JAJEDB010000063.1 GCA_022821725.1 Candidatus Poribacteria bacterium
TTTTTACCGCCTTATTCACCCGACTACAATCCGATTGAACACGACTTTGCAAATATCAAACGTCTCCGTGAATACAACACCGATATATCCATAGACGATGTCATAAACATGTATCATTAATTCTAAACTTTACTATAAAAATATCCGAATAAGTCTTGCGAGTTTTATGGCGGTCTTTTTACTGACAACACTGCCCAATTTCGCTGATATTGACCCAAAGAATATCAGGGGAATGTGGCTTTTTGACGAAGGGAAAGGGGGTGTCGCCACCGATGCGTCAGAACACGGAAACGACGGCGAGATTCATGGCGCAAAATGGGTAGACGGAAAATTCGGGAAAGCCCTCGAATTTGATGGTGCCAGCAATTGGGTTGAAGTTCCACACTCAGACACTGTCGCGTTTAAGGCGGGTGTCTCGTTCACGATTACCCTCTATTACAAGGGCAGCAAGGTTGGCGGTTCACTCGTCGGTAAAAACTATGAGGATACATCGCAGGCAGTGCCGTGGTATCTTCTGTGGGACAATGGGGCTAAGAACACCGTGAGTCTCTATTTGCGTGATAGTGCCTCGACAAGTTTCCCGTGCCATGGGACCACAGTTATCGCCGACGAGAAGTGGCACTTCATCGCCGGACGGGCGGATGCTTCCAGCGGCAAATCCTCAATATGGGTGGATGGCAAGATGGAAGCCGAGATTGATTTCAACAAAAAAGATGGATACGGCACCAGTGACGGCGTATTTCACATCGCAAGACATTATGATCGGTATACTGAAGGTATTATTGACGATGTTGCCCTCTTCGATGTTGCTTTGGAAGAGGAAGATATGAAGGAGCTCATGGACACTGGCGTTGAAACCGCAGCTGCGATTGAACCCGTGAACAAGCTAACAACGACGTGGGGCAGAATAAAAAACAGATAAACACATGGGAAAAATTAAATAATGAAACTTATACACACGCTTGCTTTGGTATTCCTGCTGCTCGCAGGATTGAATTGCGGGACAGAAAACCCTGTTAAGGAAACGGTGGACACCGCCGTAGTGGAAACACCGACAGGCACGCTACGTGGAGAGGTCCAACCTATTGATGGGGTATTGATTCAAGTGCGTTTACTAAGAGATGGGCAACTCTTAGCGCAAACTGAGGCGCAGGCGACCTATGAACTGACATCAGTTGAAGCTGGAAACTACACGCTCCAAATATCGGCGAAAGGGTATGAAACCAAGGAGGTAAATGCCACGGTCACCGTTGGACAAATCGTCTCACTGGATAAGGTTGCACTTGTGGCGTTGGCGACTCCGGTTTCGCACCTGCGCGGTGTTTTAACGGATAAAGCAACAGATGAACCGCTCGGTGCAGTCAATCTCCAACTCACTGATAAATCAGGCAAAGTTTACGAAGCACTGACAACAGGAGCGGGTATTTTCACCTTTGAAAACCTCCCTGTGGAACAAGCCTTTACCTTAGCGGTCGCACATGCGGGTTACGAAGAGACCGAAGTCCCCGTGCATCCGATACCTGCGGCGGAGACCTTGGAGTTACAGGTTCGACTGACGCGGCGGGCTGAACCGGAGAAGTTGGATCCAGGGCGAGGCTTGAGCACTGGAAGTCAGGCACCCGCCTTTGAATTACCCGATGGTGATGGCAAATTACACGCACTCGCTGATTACGTCGGCAGCAAGAACGTAGTGCTTGTGTTTTACCGCGGCGGCTGGTGACCCTTCTGTAGAGGGCAACTCGGAGAGTTGCAAAAAAACTATGCGAACATTCGGGCGGCAGGCGCAGAACTCATCGCTATCAGCTCCGATGATGAAGGCGATACCAAAAAGACAGTCCAAGGCAGTGGACTTGAATTCCTTGTCCTCGCGGATAAGGACAGAGCGGTCATCAGTGACTACAACGTCTTGGATCCTGGTAACAACAGGATAGCACGTCCTGCATCCTATGTCCTTCGCAAAGATGGGACAGTCGCTTGGAAATCTATTGACGGGATAGCCGTGCGTGTGCCGACAGCGCAGATTCTCACGGAATTGGGGAAACTCTGATGAAACCTTACGACACCGTTATAGAAGATATTATTGCTGACAGCCAAGAAGCTGCACGGCACCGAGATACGCTTGACCGCCGACAATTCTTAACCCGGCTTGCTACGGGTGTTGGCGGCATCGGTGGCGCACTCAGTACACTTCCGGCGTTCGCACAGTTGAGTAGTGGACAGTTACAGCCCGATACCACGACAACAACGCCTCTCACGCCTGCCGTTGAGGCTGTTAGTCAAAACGTCTGGGATGGCGATCGGCTTGATGAGGATGCTGTCAGTGAACTGATGGATCAGGCGATGATGAAGTTCACTGGACGGGCTTCTGCGAAGGAGGCGTGGCGAGATATCGTCCTACCCGACGACATCGTTGGCATAAAAATCAACCCGCTCGGTGGACCCGAATTCAGCACACATCCTATCATTGTTGATAAGATTGTTGAAGGGGTATACGGCGCAGGGGTCCTCAAAAAACAAATTATTATCTGGGACCGGTTTGAAAGCCACCTCTTGAACGCTGGGTATCCCATCAAGCAAGATGAAGGCGAAGTGCAGACTTTTGCCTCTGATACAGAGGGTATCGGGTATGACGACGAAGTATTTTACGAAAGTGAAAAAGACAGCGTTAACCGTCGAGAAAACGAAAGCACTCGCTCCCGGTATTCCCAAATCGTTACGCAGCATGTTGATGTGTTGATTAATGTTCCTGTTTTGAAACACCATGAAATGGCGGGGATCAGTGGGTGTTTAAAGAACCTCGCGTTTGGCAGTGTTGATAACACACGTAGGTTCCATGGAAAACCGATCTATTGCAATCCGGCTATCGCCGAGATTTTAGAGCATAAGGTCCTGAAAGATAAACTCGTCCTCAATATCGTCGATGGGCTGGTTGCATCGTTTGACCGAGGACCGACATATCACGCTGAAAGTGCCTGGAACTATGGCAGTCTCTTTGTCGGGGCAGATCCAGTTATTCTTGATGTCCTTGTCCTTCAGACTGTCAATCAGAAGCGCGAGGAGTTGGAGTTGGGGTCTGTGTCTAAGTTAGCAAACCATATTAACACAGCGAGTGTCCTCGGTTTAGGCACGAATACACTTGACCAAGCCGACCTCCGGAGAGTTGAGATTTAACCATGAAATACATACAGGATGTGGGAGGGGTTTGTAACCCCGATTCCCTTCTGATTCTCTTCTGCATTGCGATCACTCTTTTTCAGGCGACGGGCTGCACAGTGACGTTCACGCAGAGCGATACGCTCCAACTCAGTCTATCCGAACCAGCGGCGGGAACGATGGACATCGTTGCCGAGTTTGAAGCAGGTGAGGCTGACAGTGTCGCCGGTGATGTGACGCAGAAAGCGGGGAGTGTGTGTGCGGGTGGGGCGTGTATTATCTATTGATAGGTTTCTGACCGTGCTTCAGTGCTTGCTTTGAAGACAGCATTATATGTGATTCTGAATCTCTCTAAGACTTCAGGGATTGTTTTGAAATCGCTAAATTCCATGGGTTCCGTCCTTTTTGGAGTGTCTAAGCGGATAACTCTATACAAATTAGGCCCAAGACGCACTTCTGAAACGAAGTGGAAGGTTTTTTATCTACCTTGCGGTTTAGCAGATGTTGACGGAGAGCCGTCCCCGTTTCGTTACAGGCTAAGTTTGGGTGTCTCTTCTTCTGAGTCCCAAATTGCAAGTCTGAAACGAAGTGGAAGACGACTCCTCTCAAAAGAACGTCAAGTACCAATTCACATCATTTAACCGCAAGGAATAATTAAAAGTCCGATTTAATTTCGCCCCACGTTGTCGTTAGACTCCCAGCGGGGTCAACAGGAAGCACGCCTTCTTCGAGAAAGATCGTCCACATGAGGACTGGATCTCCAATAACCTCATCAATACCGAGCAACTCCACTGTTCCGTCCGGATGCGGTTCATTGGATTTGTAGATAAAATACTCGGTTGGGGCGTGTGGAGCGTCCAACATGAGGATTTCTTCAGTATCCGTATATCCCTTTGTAAACCAGCCTTTCGGATCCTGCCCACGGTCTTCCGGACGTGTATGTCGGCTATCCCAGGCTTGGTAGATATAAGCCGGCCGGTCGATTTCAAACGTGAGTCGGTAGTCCTGTCCGCCGGGACAGTCTGCTGACGTGGAGACCTGCGTGAGTCCACGAAAGTCTTTCGGGATATTCGTAATCGTATAGTCCCTATCGTGGAAAAATTTTCCACCCTCTTCCAACTCGACGGCTTTATATAGTGACCTTTAGAATTAAAGAGACATTTTTTCGGTTTTATGATAGGCTGCGTCTATTATGGCATATTCAACAGATTTACGCAAACGCGTCTTAGATTTTATTCAAACTGGGGGTAAAAAATCTCAAGCCGCCCGGCG
>JAJEDB010000127.1 GCA_022821725.1 Candidatus Poribacteria bacterium
CGCGACACTTGAGTATACTTGGGCGGCGATAGAGTCTTATGAACAAGGCGGTATCGTGGTGCGTCCACAGCCGCTTCCGCCTTTGAAAGGCTAATTGTTGTAGCGTAGATGGTGCAATACCTATCGCTACGGAAGGAGAATTTACATTTGAAATTAGGAGCAAATTCGGTACTGTTCGGTGGTTACGATATGGAAACCGCCTTTAAGCACATCGCCATGGCCGGTTACGATGGCATTGAACTCTCAGCGATTGATGGGATGAGCCAACACCTCGTCCTCGCGAGCTGGAAAGAACTCGCTGACGACATCAAACGATTCGCGAAAGCGTATGAACTCGACCTCTTGGCGATGGAACAGCCTTCACGCGATCCAGAACGCATGGA
Source organism: Candidatus Poribacteria bacterium (assembly GCA_022821725.1). Taxonomy (GTDB): domain Bacteria; phylum Poribacteria; class WGA-4E; order WGA-4E; family WGA-3G; genus WGA-3G. Next base: position 384 of record JAJEDB010000127.1, read on the forward strand.
ACAGGCATTCCAAGCCGCGGCTGAGATAGGTGTCCCGATTATTAACTGCGGTCCCGGTGGCACGTCGGATGATGAATCTGCCTGGCCCGAAGTTGTCGATTCATTGGGCAGCCTCTCCGAACGTGCGGAACACTACGGTGTGACGCTCTGCGTCAAGGCACATGTGGGCGCGAGCATCTATAACACACCGACGACTCTCCGCATCATGGAAGCGATTTCGTCACCAGCGTTTGGAATTGATATGGATCCGTCCCACATTCATCGTGCGGATGAAAACCCTGTGGAAGCGATTGCTGCGGTGATCTCGCGCGTCAAACACGTGCATATTCGGGATTGTAAGGGAACACAACGCGGACCTGGTGATCCTGAGTTGCAGGCAAACGGACGCGGGGACATAGATCTTGTCGGCTACATTCGTGTCCTGCATGAAAATGGTTATACCGGTCCGTTGAACCTTGAGGTTATCGGTGCGAAAGAATATAGTTTAGAACAGTGTTGCACGATTGCGGCAGAATCGCGGGGACACATGCAGGCATGTTTGCAAGCGTGTAATGCGCGTTAACCAAAATTACGATCCGCTCCTACTAAAGTTGGATTTCTGATAAGGGGATTCCGCTGTTAAACATCTGCACCGGTGGGAGCGGTTCCTCCACCTCTGCCAATCCGCATAACCAGTTCCATGTCAATTCACCCCTGCGGCGGTCGCGGTAGGATTCCACCTCGGTGACGTAGGGATGTCTTCCGTGATGTTGATAAGGCGGAATCTCATCGGAATCCCGTGCCCAATCCCGTTTGGGTATCGCGGTGCGGAAGTAGGAAAACTTAATCATCCCGCGTCTATCGGCATTGAGTTTTGGACCCGCCTTATGCCAAATGCCGTAGCGTGTCATTGCGACGGTGCCTGCGGGGACGGTAAGCGAGAGTTGTCCGAGGATGTCCCCGTAATGTGCGATCGCTTCCCTATCAACAAGCCGATGGTGGGAACCGGGCAATATCATCGTCGGGCCATCTTCGATGCTCACCTCTTTCGGATAATAGTAGCACTGGAGATGTGTGATACCGTATCCGTATTCAGTGAGTCCGTCGGAATGCCAGGTTTGCCCGCGGTGTGGTGCCTCAAAGAGATGGTGATGTGCGCTCGTCGGCACGAGGAAATTCTCGCCCAACAGTGAACGGACAACACCCGCCACTTCTGGATGTAATAGAACGTTCCGACGAAATGCGTCTGTAAGGACGAAATCGCTGAGATGTCCACCGTTTACAGATTCACATTCCTGATTGAAATTCGGATCAACGATGTTCTCTAAGGTGATATAGCCGTTATGGATAAACTGCATGACTTGATGGTCATTTAGCGTGGGTTTAACGTCAATCATTGCGCGCTTCCTTTATACAAGTTTTTCTAAAACGAACTCATACGTCAGATAGGCGTTGTCGACATCCGTAAAGTTATAGAGTTCAGGGCGCGGGAATTGAACAATTCTCCATCCATCGTTAACGGCATCAAGCACAGATGCATAGGGGGCATCTTGCGAGGGGAGTACTGGTTCATCCGGCGCGGTTGGGTCATACAATGCCCATCCACCCAACGGTGAGCGTAAGTTCGTTGATTTAGAATAGAGATAGAGGATGAGTTGTTTCTCAGAATTCAAGGCGGCGGTTACATCGCGCAGATCCGTTTCGGTCAACTCACCTGCCTTCAGTTTTTCAATAGAATTGTCGAGCCATTCTTTTATCGCTGGTTTCACACGAATTTCTCCCTTCGTTACGGTTAGGATGATTGTAGCATAAAAGTGAAAAATATGTTATAATAGTTGAGAAGTTATAGAATCCTAACGAGAGGACTTATCATGAGACTGGAAGGAAAAGTTGCGATTGTTGCGGGTGCTGCTTGGGGTGGTATTGGGGCGGCGACTGCTTATAGGTTCGCTTGCGAAGGTGCGAAAGTGGTTGTCAACACGCGCCGACGCAAGGAAAAACTTGATGAAACTGTCCATCGTATTCAAGATGCTGGTGGAGACGCAATCGCCATCATGGGTGACGTCGCAGATGAAAAGACGTGGCAGACACTGGTCGAAACTGCCTTGTCGAACTATGGAAAAATAACAACGCTTGTTCATAACGCTGCACATTCTTATACCAAAAAAGCGATTGAATTCACGACCGAAGAATGGAACGAAAGCCTTGGCGTGACGCTCGGCGGACCGTGGCTCGGTGCGAAGTATTGCATTCCTGAAATGATCCGTAATGGTGGCGGCACCTTGGTTTTCATTTCCACGGTTAATGCTACGATTACAAACCCAGGGTTTGGGCTTTACGGTGCCGGAAAAGGCGGTTTAAATGCCTTGACGCGAAGTATTGCACTTGATTACGGCAGGGAGGGTATCCGTGCGAACGCTATCGCTCCAGGACAGATCGTCGGCGAAAGAGGTGAAGTTTCTCTCGCTGAGGATTCCCTCGAAGAACAAGCCTCTCGCGATTGTTATCCGGTTGGTCGCTACGGAAAACCCGAAGATATTGCCAATGCTGCGCTTTTCTTGGCATCCGATGAGGCGGATTTCGTTACTGGAATCGTCTTGACTGCCGATGGTGGTTTGACGCTTCAGTCGCCAGAGGCACTCGTGCGTCCCTCCTTCCGTCTTCGCTGGAGAGATGATATTCTTGTCCCGCAATCCAAAAAGGATGTATAGCGCAAATTTTCGTTCTATACGAACAGACATCCGTGTCTATTCTATTTTTAGGAGATTAAAAAATGTGTGGACGATTTACCCTCGCAAGCGATGCTGAAGCATTGAATCAAATTTTTTTCGATTTTGCGGGACCCATGAATTTGTCCCCGCGCTACAATATCTCACCGACACAAGATGTGGCTGTTATTGCAAATACGGCGACTGATACGGAAGAACGTCCAGACACTGGACAGGTGGAATTCTTTCATTGGGGACTTATTCCGTCTTGGGCGAAAGACCCGAAGATCGGAAACCGGATGATCAATGCCCGATCGGAGACCCTGTCGGAAAAACCCTCCTTCCGGAATGCCTACAAACGCAGGCGATGTCTTATCTTGGCGGACGGCTACTATGAATGGAAACGGATTCCGGGTGACAGGCTTAAACAACCGGTGTATATCCGTCTCAAATCGCAAAAACCGTTCGCACTGGCGGGGTTATGGGAGGTATGGCAGGCGGATGGGATGGATGAACCGCTCCGTTCTTGCACTATCATTACATGTCCACCGAACGCGTTTTTGGAGAAGATTCACCATAGAATGCCTGTAATTCTGCCGCAGGACGCTTATGCGGAGTGGCTTTCACCGAATCAACAATCGCAAACCGACACGCTTCAACCGCTCCTTGTTCCGTATCTCGATGAAGAGATGGAGGCGTATCCGGTGTCAAGGCTCGTCAATCGTCCTACGAACGATTCACCGGAATGTATCGCACCTTATTCTTAATTTTTCCTTGCGGTTCAGTCAGGGACGTTTAACTAAAAAGAAGGAAAGGAATTATGTCAAAACCGAGTAAAGATCAGATGCTGTATATGTATCGTAAGATGTTAGAGATTCGTCAATTTGAAGAAGCCGCTGGCACGCTTTACCAGAGTGGTCAACTTCCGGGTTTCTTGCATCTTTACATCGGCGAAGAAGCCACAGCCGTAGGGGTTTGCGCTCACTTGCAAGACGATGATTACATTACGAGTACACACCGCGGTCATGGACATCTCATTGCAAAAGGCGGCAAACGCGACCGGATGATGGCGGAGTTGTTCGCACGAACGACCGGTTATTGTAAAGGCAAGGGCGGTTCGATGCATATCGCCGATAAGGAGACCGGCATTCTGGGTGCTAACGGCGTTGTCGGGGCAGGCATTCCGCTTGCGGCAGGGGCAGGGCTCTCAGCTAAACTTCGTGGAACACAGCAGGTCGCAGTGTCGTTCTTCGGTGATGGCGCGACGAACCAAGGCGTATTCCATGAAACGCTCAATCTCGCTGCCGTCTGGGAACTACCCGTCATCTTTGTGTGTGAAAACAACCGATTCGGTATGGGAACGCCACAACGAGAGCATCAGCGGGTAGAAGATATTGCGGCTGTCCGTGCACCTGCCTACGATATGCCGGGCATCACTGTTGATGGGAACGATGTTCTTAAGGTTTACGCTGCAGCGGACGAAGCCGTCACACGTGCCCGTGAAGGGGGTGGACCGACGCTCCTCAACTGCGATACTTACAGATTCCGGGGACACCACATCGGTGATCCAGGGACATCTTACCGCGACCGCGAAGAAGTGCAAGAACAAGAACGCCAGCGCGATCCGATTCGGAGACTCGCCGCGGTTCTCATCGAAGAAGAGGGGATGACGCAAGATGAACTCTCGGCACTTGAGACGGAACTCGCAAACGAACTTGAGGCGGCACTTGAATTCGCCAAGAGTAGTCCAGAACCACTTCCAGAAGACGCTTTGAACGATCTTTATGCTGGTTCTATTCAGCCGTGATATAATAGAGACGCTAATCAGGTTTACATTCGCAACTTCGCCCAGTCCCAAAACGGACAGATGGTAGGAGGTTCTGAACATGCATAGCGCACCTACAGCAAGAGAGATGTCTCCATCAGAACTTGCGGAGTGCAGAGAAAACCTCAAGCGCCAATGGGAAAACCGTCGGGTTGACAAAGCGTTGCTTCAACGGGCATGGGGGGCCGCACATCGCGTCGCCGCCATGCTCTATCAAGACTTTGGTGCAGCGAGAGTCGCTGTTTTTGGTTCACTTGCTGAACTGGAAAGGTTTACAAAAGTATCCGACATTGACATCGCTGTCTGGGGACTCTCAGATGCCCAGTGTCGGGACGCTCGTTGGGAAATTACTGACTTGTGTCCTGAGTTCAAGATTGACCTGATTAATTTTGAGAAATCCACAGGACCTTTCCGCGAGCGAGTGCAGGGTCAAGCGATTCCTCTTGGAAATGGCGATGAGGGAATAGAAAAGCTGGCCCCTGGTGAACACCATCTACCACCTATCCCTGCTCGAAACGGAGCAATTTACGAGATGAATCAAATCAAACTCATCCAGCGCCTCACGGATGAACGCGCGAAAATAGAGCGAGTCGTCAGTAGTATTACAGAACTATTGCAAGAAATTGAAGTCGCTATTCCGCGCCATAAAAAATTCTTTGAAGAGTTAACTGCTAAAAAACTCGTCGAGGTCTATAATGGCATTGAGCGAATTTTTGAACGGATTGCCCGTGAGGTAGATATGCACACACCCAAAGGGAGCCAATGGCACAACAACCTACTTAAACAAATGGCGGAACGACAACCAGAACGCCCTCCGGTGATTTCCAAGGAAACCTTGCCGAGATTAAAAGAACTTTTAGATTTTCGACACAAAGTCAATAACATTTATGGGGACGAGCTGATTTACGAAAAAGCCGAAGAACATGCAAAGCCGATTGAGGCACTATTTACAACTGTTTCCGAAGAGTTGGATACATTCATCGCTTTTCTAACCGAAACCCCGCCAGTCAGATGAGAAACGATGAACGCCCGAAATCGCACGGTGTTACATGGAAGTCCATCGCCATTACGCTCGTGCTGATTCCGTTTAATTTCTATTGGATCATTGCGGGTGAAGTCGGACTTGTCGGTTATGCGCTGAATACTTACGCTGTGCCGTTCTACAATGTTGTCTTCGTGGTGTTTGCTTTCACGCTTCTCAATCTTGCAGTTCGCCGCCGTTTATTCACAGATGCGGAGCTCCTCACGATATACATCCTGCTCAGCACGGCGTGCGCTTTTCCCTCCATTACACTGATGACGATCCTCGTCACGACCGTCGGGCACGCTTTCCATTTCGCAACCCCCGAAAACGAATGGAAACAACTCTTCTATGATTACCTTCCGAGATGGCTTCTCGTCGATGATCCAAAGGCATTGACAGGCTACTATACAGGGGAATCGAGCCTCTCTACCGCAGACATAATCGGCGTATGGATAGTGCCGACCTTATCTTGGGCAGGTTTCATGACGGTCCTGGTCCTCGTGATGTTGTGCATCAATGTTATTTTGCGGAAGCAGTGGGTGGAACGCGAACGACTCGCCTACCCCATCACGCAGATCGCGTTTCATGTCACCCATAGTACGAAATCGCTGTTTTCGCACCGTATCACATGGCTTGGCTTCGGAATTGCGGCATCTATAGCGATTCTCAACGGCTTTAGTTTTCTGTATCCGACGCTTCCAACCTTACCCATTAAGCGGATTGGTGGCTGGCGCGGGTTTGGACACCTGTTCACAGAAAAGCCGTGGAACGCTATCGGTGGTATCAGTATGTCCTATTATCCCTTCGTTATCGGACTTGGGTTGTTGATGCCGCTCGACCTATCGTTCTCCAGTTGGTTCTTCTTTATCTTCTACAAGGCACAATTAGTCTTGGCAAGTGCCGCTGGCTTGTCCAGTCTGCCCGGGTTCCCCTACATTGATAGGCAATGCTTCGGTGCTGCCATCGGGATTTTCATTTCTGTCGTAGTCCTGAACGGACGTCACTTTCGCGGCGTTTTCCGTACCGCACGTCATCGCACAGGCGAGGATGCCAACGAACCGATTTCCTATAGGCTCGCGCTCTGGGGTATCGTTGTCGGACTCGTAACACTCTTTATCTTCTCCAAGCGGATTGGTATGTCCTTCTGGCTGATTCCGCTGTTTTTTGCAATCTATTTTATCATCGTCTTGGTGGTCACAAGGATGCGGGCGGAGCAGGGGTTTCCTGTGCATGCGATGGAGAACATGCCGAATCATCATATCCTCGTTGACGGGTTCGGCACACGGCTACTCGGTACGAATAATCTCGTTGCGCTGACGCTCTACCGTTGGTTTAATCGGAGTTATACGAGCAATCCGATGCCGCACCAGTTAGAGGGTTTCAAACTCTCGGAACGCTCAGGAATTGCACCGAGGCGACTGTTCTTCGCGCTGTTAGGTGTGTCAGGGTTCGCTGCCGTGATGGTGTTCGGCGTTATCCTCTATATTTTCTATACCTACGGTGCTTTGAACATGAGCGGTGGCAGCGGGTGGGCAACCGGTTTCGGTGGACGTGTCTTCAACGGACTCCAGCGTTGGATCTATTACCCGACTGAACCGAATCTCTATGCGACTGGCGGTATCGCGTTTGGATTACTTTTTTCGACGCTCTTGATGTTTATGCGGGCGCGTTTTTTCTGGTGGCCCTTCCATCCGATTGGGTTTGTCGTCTCCAGCGATTGGGGTATGCGGTATTTGTGGAGTTGTATGCTGGTGAGCTCGATTATCAAGTGGAGTGTTTTGAAGATTGGCGGTCCGCGAGCATCGCAGCAGCTGGTGATGTTCGCGATTGGGTTGATGTTGGGTGATTTCACTGTGGGTGGTATTTGGAGTCTTGTGAGTGTTGTGACGCAACAGCCGATGTATAATTTTTGGCCATAGACGAAACACAAACTGCACGCACTAAGTTCTTGACAAAATCGCGATTTCAGGCTATACTTAACACAATATCCAGATCATAGTTCAAAACTTTAAACCTATTTTCACGCATTTCAAGGCAAAGGAGAAATACCGATGGAAACTTACCCAAACGGTCTTAAAATTCCTTACGCCCCAACAGACACAACCGACCTTTATCCCGAAACAGACGGTCAACCTATGGCAGCTAGCGACTTACATAGAGAAATCCTCATCTGGCTTTTGCAGTCTCTTGAATCCCATTTCGCGGCAAAGTCGGATGTCTATGTCTCTGGCGATATTCTGACGTATTATACAGAGGGAGATCCACGGTCAGTCGTCGTTCCGGATGTTCTCGTCGCCTTTGGTATAGGTCAGAAAAGGCGACTCACCTATAAGGTCTGGGAAGAGGGAAAGGCACCGGACTTCGTCATGGAGTTCTCAAGCAAAAGCACCTATCAAACTGACTTAACACACAAGGTAGACCTCTACGCTACACTTGGCATCTCGGACTACCTCCTCTATGATGCGGAAGGTCTCTATCTACCATCGCCGCTGATGGGGTTTCAGCTGGTAGAAGACGTGTATGTACCGATCCAGGCAAATGCCGCTGGCGGCATACATTCAGCAGTGTTAGGGTTAGATTTTCATGTCGCAGCAGATGGACGTTTAGCGGTTTATGAGCCGCGGACGGATCGGTGGCTCCAAACGCCGGCGGAGTCGGCGGAGGCAGGCGCAGAAGAAGCGGAAGCACGCGTCACAGAAGAAGCCACCGCACGACAGAAGGCGGAAGCCGAAGTTGCACAACTCCGAGAAGAACTGGAACGTCTGAAATCAGGTTTATGAACACAACGGAACAAATTCAATAATATCTACGGAGAGGAACTGGTTTACGAACAAACGGAAAGAAATGCCAAACAGATCGGCAAGTTGTTTAACAGTCTCTCTACAGAACTTCACGTGTTTATCGCTGACTTAGAGAAAAGAGAAAATGACTGAACAGACCCTACTCCAACAAATCACGGACTTCTGCCGACTGCTTCGACAGATGGGCATCAATGTGACGACGACCAACCAGCTGCGTTGGTGCGAGAGCGTTCAATTGATCGACATCGGTGAGCGGGAAGCGTTTTATCATACAGCACGGACGAACCTCATCGCTGGAGAATCTGAGCGGGAGACGTTTGATACTGCCTTCAATCTGTTTTGGCGATATCCACGTCCTGAGTTTCAAGCGGTGGAGATGGAGGAACAGACCCCTGAACCCTCTGCGCTCCAAGATCTCTCCGATGCCGGCGATGAACAGGACATCGTGGAACAGTGGTTGGATACCGAGGCAGAGGAGAGTGAGGAAGGAGAGGAAGACGATTCGGTCGCTTATAGTGCCGAGGATCTCCTGAGTCGGAAGGATTTTAGCGAGTTCACAAAAGAAGATATGGAGCAAGCCCGAGAGATCGTCGCGAAACTGGCGGCAGTGTTGGCAACGAAACTCAGTCGCCGAAAGGTTGTCGGTAAAAAGGGGAAAACGATTGATTTCCGACGCAGTTGGCGGCAAAGTCTCGTCCACGGCGGCGAACCGCTTGAATTGATCCGGAAACAGCAGAAGATTAAGAAAACGAAGATTCTGCTTCTCTGTGATGTCAGCGGCTCGATGGATTGTTACGCCAAGTTTCTCATCCAATTCATCTACGGGATGCAGCAGGAGTTGCGAGAAGTGGATGTCGCAGTCTTTAGCACACATCTGACAGACATCACCGGACTCCTCCGACGGAAAGGGTTGGCGGAGGGTTTGAACGAGGTCTCGAATGTTGTGCCGGACTGGTCGGGTGGAACGAAGATTGGAGAAAGTCTGCTGGAGTTCTATCGACAATTTGCGCCGTCTTTCTCGGCATACCGTTCAGTCGTTATCCTCATCAGCGATGGCTGGGATCGCGGCGATGTAGATGTGTTGCGCCGTTCTATGGAGATGATCCATCGGCATGCCTATCGGTTAATCTGGCTCAATCCGTTGCTCGGTAGCGACGGTTATCAGCCGATTTGCCGAGGTATCCGCACGGCATTACCATACGTGGATTATTTCCTTCCAGCACACAATTTGGAGAGCCTGGCACAATTGACAAGGGTATTGATTCCGCTCTGGGCACGATGAAGGGTGCCTATAAATTAAAAAAATAAGATAAGGAATTTTAACTATGCAAGTTCAGGCGGCGGTGATGCTCCAACCGGGGCAGATAGAAATCCGAGAATTTGAGAAACCGTCACCCGCAGATGACGCACTCCTCTTACAAGTGGACAGCGTCGGCATTTGTGGCAGTGATAAACACATGTATCTTGGGCATACTGCCCTACAATTTCCTGTCATTCCGGGCCATGAGGTCGTTGGCACGGTTGCTGAGATCGGTAAAAATGCAAATCAGGTTATGAACGTGATGGGGGGTCCCATCAAAGCCGGCGATCGTGTGACTGTGGTGCCTGGTTCAAAGAACTGCGGCAGATGCTACTACTGTTTGCATGTTCCGGGTCGTCCGACATTGTGTACTGGACGTACTATCTATGGATTTAGCAACAGCGAAACACCACCGTATCTGAACGGCGAATTTTCCGAGTATACCTATATTCACGGCAATTCTTGGGTCTATAAAATGCCGGAAAGCGTCCCGGAGGAAATTCGCGTGTTGACCGAGCCAGTAGCGGTTGCAACACGTGCCGTTGAACGGGCGTGTGCCCCCGGTCTACCACAAGTCGGAGATGGATACAGCATCGGGAATCGGGTTGCGGTTCTCGGATGCGGACCGATCGGCCTCCTCGTCATCGCCGTGTTAAGAGATAGCGGTGCTGGCACTATCATCGCCACTGACCTCGTTGAGAGTCGATTGGATATGGCGAAACAGATGGGTGCGGATGTCGTCATCAATGTCGGAGATACAACACCTGAAGAACGGGTCGAGCAGATTCAGGACCTCACAAACGGTGTCGGCGCGGACATCGCCATTGAATGTGCGGGTATACCCGCGGTTTTCTCCGAGGCATTGGACGTCGTGCGACGCGGCGGAAAGGTCATCGAAGTTGGACATTACACCGATTCGGGAGATATCCGGGTCCGCCCCCATCAGATTTGCAACAAAGATTTAGACGTTTGCGGTGTGTGGGCATATCCGCAGATTCAGTTCCAAACAGCGTTGGATTTCCTTCAAATAACGCGCGCTCCACTGCATGAATTGATAACGCATCACCTACCGTTGCACCAATTGGAAAAAGGTATTGACATGCTCGGGCAAGAAGGGGTTTACAAAGTCGTAATTGAACCGCAGTTGTAATAGCAAAACAGTTGTCAGTAACAAGAGGTTTGGGTTATATCAGATACCTCTTTTAACTGATAACTGACAACCGACAACCATTAAAAAATGAAGAACTACAGAAACCTACTCATCTTGATTTGTTGTTGTCTGTCGTTGAACTTTTTGATTGGCATTAAAGACGGATCCGCTGTGGATGACGATAGTCCCCTTTCCGATGAACTGTTAGTAGAGGGACCGCCGCTCTTCAAGACCATAGAGGGTGCGAAAACCTACATCGCACAGCATCAGAACGAAGACGGCGGCTGGCCCCTCATCCCTGGTGGAGATAGCAATGTGGAGAATACCGCGTTCGCGGTTTGGGCATTGATCGATGCGGGATGGGGCACTGGATCACAGGTCATCCGAATGGGGGTTCAGTACCTCAGAAATACGCAGTTGGATAATGGGGGTTGGAACAACAACACCGCACATACGACGTTCGCGCTTATCGCCTTAGCAGCGGCAGAGACCGATCCTGAAGTCCGTTTTAATGGGCTCCGCTGGTTAAAAAAAGCACAGAACCGGAGTGGTGCATGGGGGAAAAAAGAACGGAGTCCTGACAACGTTCTTTACACTGCCGCTGTATTAGCTGGACTGAGGAAGCTTGGTTTTAAACAAAACTTTGAACCGATCTCTAAAGGCGCAGATTGGCTGGCGGAAGGCATTAATTTCGATGGCGGCTGGGCATTAGAACGCGGGGGCAGGTCTGACGTTTTCATAACGTCTTGGGTGGTTCAAGGCTTGGAAACCGTTTACGATATCGATGTCCAAATCGCCTGGTTGAAGCAGTTCCAGAACAGCGATGGTGGATTCGGGAGATATAAGAACAGTCGAAGCGATCCAGAAATCACAGCGATTGCGGTTATGGCACTCGCTGCTGGAAACGATCCCCTCAACACGCGTCGGGTCGCTATCAACTATCTAACAGATGTGCTGCAGGCGGATGGCAGTTTCGTCAGCAATACACCGATGGAACTGTCGGAACCGACTGCCAATTTACAGTCAACCTGTTTCGTTCTTATCGCTATCCATGCCAAAACACCAGATGAACTCGCTATCGGGCAATAAGCAAACTTGAGGACAATCAAAAAGCGCGCTTACCTCCGCTCATCAGCCCCAATACCCTGCCTTGCCAATGCCCCCGGCATAATATAGTGTTCACCTTTGGTTACCTGAGCGACCTGCCGTTGGAAATTATCTCCGATGGAGTTGCTTCGCATGGAGGTAACCCCGCCGATGACGTAAACCCGAGCAAACGCACCTCGACAGACTGAAACCGCTTTGCCCGCGGTATACCCTTTTTCTGCTCGTTTGCTTGTTGGTTCATCTGTGATGATGATAAGGACGAGGTTGCGCCCGTCTTCGGTGCGGAGTTTTGGCACGCCTTCAATAACAGCATCCAATAGATGTTCATCGCCATTTTTTGGGAGGCGAAATAGCGACTTTACCTGCTCTGGTTCCAAGGGTGGTTTGGTTACAACAATTGTGCTTTCGCCGCCCCCAACTGCCGCCCAAAACCGGATCATCCCAAATCGGTAATCTAATCCGGTAGCGTTGAACACAGAGACCATGAGATCCAAACCGTCGCATGCGGGATCCGTCTTGGTTTGCATACTCAGACTGTAATCGAAAACGAACACAATATCTACTTTGCCCGGATTACTCGCAACCAGATTCTCAGCAATGCGTTTAAACAAGCCATCGATCCTGAGGAGTGCTTTGTCTGCGATTGTCCCACCGCTCCGAATGCGCTGTCCGTCCATCCGTCGTTGTTTTGAATCAATTGGGTACCACATACCGTTGGTTTCATCCGTAAGTTCCGCTTGAACCCTTTCGCTCATACCGATACAGTTGAGTTGGACCCCATTTCTGCGACAAAGGTCGATAATCTGTTGGCTAATTTTACTTTTCGCCTTCGCTTCTGTCCATGAAGTGCGTAGCCGAGCGTTGGTCACCACAACGAACTGTGTTATTGCGTCTTCTCGGAACTCTAACTCGTTCAAGCCTTTTACCACAGCGTCGAGTCCATACCCAGATTCAATGTTGTTTCCGGATTCGACCCGCATCTCCCGAAACGCATTTTCAATATTGAGATAGTCGAATGTCCATTGATGGAAATTGACGCGTGGTTCTTCGTATACGGAATGAAAATCCACCAACGCGAATCTGTAGTCCATTGTTTTCGTTTCTATAACGGTGAGCATGTCAACGAACCTCTTTTCAAGGTCGGCGAGATGTCCCAACATCTGTCTGCTACCGTCAACGACGAATACCACATCCACACTCGGATTCTGAGCGTGCTGCGTTGCGCGTTTTGCGATGTCCTTGAGGCTTGCGCCTATATCTGCTTTGAGCACATCTTTTTCTTTTTTCGCCCCCGGATCTACCAGAATCCTGTGTTTCCGTCGAGGCGGACGAATCTGTGCCGATGCTTGCAATGTGCATAGCAACAGTCCCACTACAAGCAAGCAGCATATCCAGCCTTTTTGGTGCTGCTTGGAAACTAAACCTTGCTTAACAAAAGTCATACGATCTCCGATTAAAATTCAAGTAGAAGCTGCGGCACAATTGTCGCACTGCGTCCGGGTTTTCCGATGTTGTTCATTTGGTAAACAATCCGTGCCAATGCGCCCTCTGTAAAATGCCACGTCAAAGCTCCACCGAGTGTTGTCCAAGTTTGGGCATTATCCGTCCGGTTGAAATTGAATGTTCCATACCTCTCGATGTCTGGGTTCCATACATCATATTTTAACCGAACATCCACGGTTTCTGTCAAGGGAATTTCTGCGTGTAGATAATAACCCTCCACCGCCCTCGTGCGATTGCTTGACGTTATCGGTGTTTCAGCGTATTTCGAGAGATGTGTGTCTATTCCGCGTACCCATTCAGCAGCGAGATCGAATCGCCAAATCTTGAAACTCGTCGCGAGCCCAACTCTGCGTTTGTAGAATAAAGTGGACGGATCCACATCACCGTTATTCGGATTGAAAGGATAACTATTGCCATCGAAATAGGACCCCCCAAGCCAGATCCTCTTACCTAAGAGCGACAGCGTTCCGTTGACATGTAGAAATATAGGTGGACTGTTGTTTTGGATGGGTTTCAAAACACCGCCACCACTGCCGTGTGGACCAATTCGGATACCAGACGTTACAGCACCATCCGTAACGGTCCGGAGCGAATCCGGCCCATCTGCGAGTGATAACACGTAAGCAACGGGTCCAACATATCCGTTCAACTGCAGCCCACGATCAGAAATGAAACCGATATTTTTTCGGACTAAATTATACAACGGATTTGCGGCAGCATCCGACTTTGTATCAATGCCGAAAGCGTGTCGAAAGCGTCCCACTTTCAAAGACGCACCCTTCGGTAAAACTGGAAGCCCTGTGAGAATGGCGTAGACAAACCCATGGTCATCTGCGACCTGTGTGCCGAGAGGAGAGGTTGTCAGGAGTTGCTCCCCTAAGATACCCACATGGTCGCCTATATTTGTTGTCAGGACGAACTCTGCGACGTGGATGAGTGTCGTACCCGTCCCCCAATTGTTTCTATCAGGCAGTAAATCGCTTCCCGGAGTGATTCGCCGAATATCCAATGCGCCACCAAAGACGAGATTCCCGAACGCGTCGTTAAGAAATCCAGAAGTATCTGTTTCTTGGGTTTCATCTGTCTCGTCAAAACTAAATATATTTTCATCGTCTTCCATGAGTGCATCATCTGTTTCGGTGTTTTCTTTTAGAGGCTCAACATTTTCAGGTGTACTCGCTGGGTCCCCAGGATAGGATCGGGCAATGATCTCAGCGATGTTACTAAATCCATCTTTATCGGAATCTTCCTGCGCGATTCTGATGAACGTTGACAGATTCATCCCATTATGTAAAAACGCTCTGCCGTAAGGATTCGGCGCATCGCCGCCTTTCTTTGACGCATGGCAGACATTACATCCACTCGCCCATCTATATTCGCCACGGAACATCTTGTAAAAGGCAGGTAGTGCGAACGCGGAATTCTCGGCGATCAAGGCACAAAAAAGGGCTGTTAAGCAGAGAAGTAAAATTTTACGCATGATAGATTCCCTCTAAAAGGGGATGTGGGACGGAATCGCCGGACAACCCCTCGCAGTTAATATGTATCCAAGTCAATCTCTTCCTCGCTAAACCGGAGGTGTGCCTGATTGACTAAAGTAACAATGGTATCCCATTGCGCACGCGTTTCGTCAGAGATACCTTCTTTCTCAAGTGATTCAGCGAATTTCAGGAGATTTTCGCTAAATGTATCTTGCAAGTAGCGATACTCCTCGGTTTGATCTGCGTTTTTGGGTGGCTCGAAATTGGAGATTCCGTTCGCATATTTAGCAAGTCGTTTCGCCGCTGCAACGGCTTTCTCCTTACTCTCTTTTTCATCAAAGTAGTCAACGACAACAAAATAGTCATCTATCATCAGCGCCATGAGCGTTTTCAAGTCTTCTGCTTCGGGCATCTCTTCCTCTGGTGCCTCAGGCATGGGCACTTTTGCAACATCAGGTTTCGGTTTCCGTTTCAGGAAGAGCGTATAGCTCATTACCAACGTTTTTTTCGGAATCAGAGCAACGGCGTTTGAAGCGGCTTCATGCCCGTCAGCAGCCGCAACATCTTCCCCAACTTTGAAAGCGTTGTCTATGCTCATACCAACGAATTGTTTGAGAAATTCATCTCCGACAATTGCGTCTGATTCTTTGTGTTCATAGACTGCTACTTTTACAACTTTTCCCTTCATGTCAAGTCCGACTGCTCCCTCAATAACACCCAGTGGTCCTTTGGCATCAGCGAAAAACACCAAACCCATAGGTTTCTTTTTCTCACTGATTGGAATATAGAAGATCGGTTTCTGGTCTTCCGCTCGAAGTTTAGCCCCAAGTTCCTTTTCAATGGCGGCTATTTTGTCTGGGGTTAGGACAGCATTGCGCTGGACGAACTTCTTCGCTTCCGGGAAGATAGCCGCTAATTTTTGACCGGGCCACTCGGTTTCATGCGCGTGCCCGAGGAGCGGCATGCCTGCTATAAAAAAAACGAGTGCGAATAGGATGGTTTTACGAGGTTGGCGATAGATTTGGGAAAACATCTGAAATCTCCTTTTTTAATTCTGAATTCTGGAAAATCGTCCCGCGCCGCTTCACTTTTCAACTTCGACCATGAAACTGGGCCATAGAATTTGATCGGCGTGCTTTAATTGCCCGAAGATCTGATAAATTCCAGCGTCAGGGAACGTTGTCATTAGCATCACAGTGGGACCAAATTTCTCCGGTGTGCTGCCCTCATGTTGATGATGCCCAGTCATAGCGGACTTTTTCGTTTCGTGTCCGGCGTGCGGATTTTTCATGGTGTTGCGGGTATCCTCAGTTCCAGGAACTGTTCCGTGCGTATGCACAACACCATCTAAGCGCGTGCTCACAATAGCGAAATGCATCGGTGCGTCCAGAAATGGAACGAGGTCGGTAAGGGGTTCTCCATCGCGCGAAAAATGGTAGGTAATGTGTACCCTCTCGCCGGCTTTAATCCGTTCCGGTGCCGCTATTTTTGCGTAATATGTAGATGAACCCTTTTTATCCATCAGAGAAACGGCTTTCGTATACCGATCGCCGCCTTCGTCAGCATAACCGAAAACGACTTTTTCACGGCGGAAATCCTCTGCCATGTTAGCCAATTTCTCCTCGCCTACGACATCTACATATACGTATTTCGCGAATTCGGCCTCCATTGTCATCACATCAACAGCGAGAATGTATCTTCCTGCCGCAGGAAATGTGAAGTGAACCGTATACCGTCCCTCTAATTCAGCCATGATGTCGCGAGATTCAAAATCTTCAGGGTGAATATGCCCAATAATCTGTAGATTCTCGCTGACGACGAGCACATGCAGCACACGAGCGTGATGCACCAAAAGATCGCTAACGGGTTCATCTTTCGCATCGGTGAGATGGAAGGTCAGCACTGCAGACCTTCCCGCTTGAACGGTTTTCGGTTGCGTATGAAGTGCGACATTGAGAGATGCGGTGTTATGCATTTCATGAGCGTCGTGCGTCTGATGTTCTTGTGTATAACCTACCTGAACAAAAAACAGCATACCCATCCCTATCGCCATTGTGCAATAAAGATAGGCACACTTCGTCATAGGACGAAAAATCGAAGAAAACGTAAAATTCTGGGATTGCATCGTTGTTCCTCCGTGAAATTAAAATGAATAGGTCGTGGCTAAAGAGACCAAATTTCCGAATTCAATTGCGTCGCCGCCATCGTAAAGCGTTTCTTGCGTCAGTGGAAACATGAAATTCGCAGACACGGAGATGCCGTTTAGTGCTACCACAGACATACCCAGCGCTGCCATGCTATAACGCAGCCCTGTGTTGATGTCGCGTTCCCCAGCCCACGCGGCAGGGGATTGATAAAATCCGAGATAGTTCCCACTAAATGAAAACCAATCGGAAAGGCGATACATAAAGCCAGCTGTGTAAGTTACCTCCACTGAACCTCGATACGTCTTGCTGTTCTCATAGAACGGAAACGTTCCACGTGTAGAAGCCATAATCGTCAGCCCTCGGTAGAGCGGTAAACTGTATTGTAAGTTTGCAATCGGGTTAAAGGTGCCGGTCCCGAACTGGATATGGAGATGTTCAATGCCCGCATCTCCGAGTTTCCAAGGATTTTCCTCGGTTTTGCCAATCGGAATCGTTGAACCCAACCGCGCAAACAGTAGGTCATCCGTTCTAAAGAGTCCACGCATTTTATAACCCAAAAACAGATCTGAATCCGTAAGTCCGGTGTAGGTTTCATCTCGATGATGGATATCCCGACTCCGTAGAATAGCTTGCTTGTCTTCAGGAGTTACTGGATCGATCCACTCAATACTTGCGTCTTGGTCTCTGACTACATAGGGGATGTTTGCTCGCAACGTCCACTGATCGCTCAGCAAGTACTGGACCCCAACATCCATTCGGTAAGTGCTCAACCCTACATGGTGTCTATGTAAAGGGGTATCAACTACTTTTCCTGTTGGTGAAAGTCCCCTTGATTCAAGATGTCCACCTTGTGCGTCAGGGGACACTAACATATTGATATTGACTCGAAACTGATCTATCTCTTGTGAAGCCAAACTGACTTCATTCATCAGACCGCTGGGCGGTAAGACGGGATTACTTCAAGCGGGACAACTTTCTTGTGCGAACCCGAAAGAGATAAATACCGAAGTGAACAACATCGCGCATAAAAACAGACGGATTTTCATGATTGTAATTTTCCCTCTATGAAAAGTCGTGTAGTGTAGCGAGGCACGAAACCTCGTGCTACAGTTTTTTTTAAGAATAAGACTTACGGATAAAACAGAATAATTTCATAGTTTTCATAGCAAAACCGAAAATCATTGGCTTCGTCAAAAGGCGATAAACCTATATCCTGCTTGGGTTTTGGACGGGTTTCGTCTTCTGTTGCTATGAAGGCTGCTATGAAAATTGCTATGAAAGAAGATTCCATAAGACGACAGGTCGAGAACCCCTTGATTTCTACCAATATTGCGTAAACTCTAAAGGGTGCTTTTGGCAAACCTTGATAGAAAGGAAGCCCAAGAAAACGTTATGAAAAAGTAATGGGATCAAGGGATAGATGCGTGCCTCAGCGTCTTTTATGGAACTCACTTAGCACTGGGTAAACGGAGGACCCCTATGGGATAGCGCGTGGTCGGGGAAAAATGTGGCGGTTAAAGGCGCGGGGGAATTTTTGAACGCTTCCCACGGTGTAACAGGTAAAGTTGTTGAGATAGGAAGAATTGAGACGAGAGATTGCTCAAGCAACTCACGGGATTCGTGTATGTTGTATCTATCGTCTGGAAAAACAAGTTCTAAACCTTTTGAGCAGCACGGATCACCGCTCTCTGATGGAGCATCGGCTTCACCCGCTGTGCTTGCTTTGGTGCTTTGGCAGCAGGTGGATTGGGGATCGGTATCTCCACTCAGGACTTCTGGCAGCACGGTGTGGCAGGATTTTTGCTCTAAAGTCGCACATAGAAACGGACACACCGAATAGATATACAAGAGTCCTACGAGTAGAATGAGAATGTGCCGATGTTTTGCTAACACTGTTCAAATCACTCCGCTGTTTCGTCAGAAAGTGGAAACCGAAAAGATACTTTAGGATATTATACACCAAAATCTAAAAAAGTTGCAAAAAAAAATCGTGACAAAAAAAATTCTTTTTTGCTATAATACATTTGACGTGAACGCAAGGCTTTGAAAGCACCTTTTCTAATAAAGGGTTGTTCACGTCAGGGCAGCTTCCTAATTCGTTAGGGGCGCCGCCGGTGGTAGGAACACCCGCGACGCTTCAGCACTGCCATATTACAGGTATGACAGCGCTGGTTTCTATTGTATCACAACATGCGTTTGGCGTGTGAGATTAATGGGAACCAGCACCCTATAGGGAAGGTTACCGAACACCTTTCTATTACCTCTCGACGCGCCTATCCGTGCGCCCACCCCTATAGTCCTGTCATTTTTCTTAGACTTATACCATTTCTAAGAGATTATATCGCATTGACAGATCGCCTCAAAGACTGCACAGGAAACCAACAGTCTCCTATGCTACAAAGATCTCGTTTATTGAAGCATTTTCAATCAGAAATGGTATTAGAGAAAAGGGTATTCCTTTTTCTCATGTTGCAGCCTGCGATGTTGCAGTCTGATAGAGGACTATGCACATTCGATTTGCACCCAATACGCTCTATTACGGCGATTGCCTTGATATTATGGCGGACTTTATTGTAGTTGCAACGACTGTCGCAACTCTTCAGATTTTTCTCTAACGTTGACCCAAAACGAATACACCAAAGGGCGCGACTCACAGTGTGCTCTAACTTTAGTAGGACTTACGCATGATGCGATAAATCGCATCACTACAAACAGAAGGAACTTTGAAGGATACCGTTTTTCAAAAGGAGCCTGGTTCGTAGTAGCGCAATTCATTGCGCTTTGCGTAAGTTCTGTTTAGAAAAAAACATGTTTACAGCACAAGCACACCTCAGGACGCAATCCCGTGGGACGCTGTTATCCAGCACGGAAATCACCGGTGCCACACAACAGGAACTCGAGACTTCTGCAGAACATTGGGCACAGCAGAAACTTCACGATCTCGGCTATCGGTCAATCCCGTATGCCGAGGGGTATTGGCTACGCGACGGGACGCTTAAGCATTACGACTGGGGCAACATCGTTTTGACGCTCGAACTCACGGAGGAAACGTAGATGTCGATTGGAAGTGAATCTGATAGAGACATCGTCAGACCGAAACATCAAATGGCAGTGCCAGGGCTTGGGATCTTTATTGCGCCCAACGCTGTTGCACGCCTATTTCAACTTCATGATTATAGGAAGTGTCCGCGGCTCGGTCCCCAGAAGGGAAACAAACGCGTGCTTTACCCTATTCTTCGACCGAATGTCATGCACTGCCCACGCTATTACCACCTCAGGCAGGCAGCACGGTTCAAAAACCAAAGAAGGCGAACCTTTGTAGACGATGAACGGAATCTAACACGACCACATATTATATTTCAAAGACTCTGGAAAGGCGCTCAAAAAGTTACACATAGGATAATCCCTTCAAAGCGTCTCGCTTTGTAGATTGGACAGGACAATGAGAGAAGCCATAGTAGAACAGACAGTCAAAACCTATTTTACCGACAAATTTCCACAATTTTCAGTATCCCAGCAGTGTGAAATCCAATTTGGCACGCGACACGGCATCGCGGATGTTGTGCTGCATCAGCCGATTAGGAATGAAAAAGGATACTTTGTCGCGATTGCAGAGTGTAAGAAGTGGCCCCTCCCCATTCTACGAGGGCGAGCAAAAGCGCAACTGAAAAGTTATATGAGTGCGACTAACACGCGGTATGGCGTTCTCGCTGTCGGCACGGATCCTCGGAATTGGGACTTTTGTGAGAATAAATATAACAATTGGTTCGCCGAAATTGAGCGAGAAGATTTTGAAAAGGGTATCGAGAACTGGAGACCTGTTTCGGCTAAAGCGTTGACGGTAAATTTACGAGAGACAACCGCACGCTGGTGGAAACGGATCGCTCTGATTTTTGGCGTTCTGTTTTTTGTTAGCATCGCGTCCCTTTTATTCCTGTGGCCCGATCCACCAGAGCCAATTGTTTATATCACACGGACAGGCAAAAAATACCATACCTACACCTGTGAGTTCTTAGTGGAGCGCGGTGTGGAAAAATTCGCGATTTATTTCGACGAAGCCGAAAAGAATTATGACCCTTGTGGGATTTGCGACCCGGATAGAACAGCACAGTCAAGGTAAAAATTCAGAGGTGATTCGTGATCGGGCCCACGTCTTTTTGTTTTTTAATTTCCCTTGAAGAAAAGCCCAAAAACCGCTATACTATCTATATCACGTTGGCAGACATAATCGGTGTCACTGCCCCCTTCCGAGTAACGGGTGGGGACCCCGGTGGCGTGTCTGCCTCCCACCGATTCGGGGATAAAAGCGTGAGCGTGAGAGTCAACAGATACTTTTGAAAGACAACCGCGAAAGCGAACAGAACAGGTCCTCTATATTCACCGTACGCGACGCTGAGAATGCTATGATAACATTCACAGTATTCGCCATAGCAACGGTCATAGCGGTGTTTCTACACGAGATTGTCTTAAAACGCAATAGTATCACGCAGGGGCTTTATGTGATCGTACATAACGTCTCAGAAATACTGTCGGCAGCAACGCTTTTGACACTGCTTGACGAGGGAGTGGATATTATGTTTCTTAGACGCACCAGAGAAGAACGGCGAAAACAACGTGAAGAAGGCTATCAACAGGCGATTCAAGAGGTTTCGGAATGGAATACCCGCCGGCTCGAAGCCGAAGCACGTGGCGAAACTTTTACAGAGCCACCACCCGGGCAAGATGTAGAACCTAACAAGAAAAAACGCTTCATCTTTTTCTGATTTCTCTTGATAAATCGAGACATACAACGGTCAGCAATTGGAAGTTGTGAATCTTGGTAATTACGGTAGTTTATGTGAAAATACAGAAGCCGCGACCGTAAAAGCGGGGATGGTCAGGAGACTACTCTTAGCTTTTTGATTATGAAGAAAAGGTTGAAAAGAAAAGGGAAATAACTGAAGTGCCACCCTTTATTTAGACCACTTTTTCGCAAAGTTAAGAGAAGGTTTTTCTCTGAAATTCCATAGGTGTCAGATACCCTAACGCCGCATGTGGGCGTTTCTGGTGATACACTTGTTCGATAAAATGTCCGATGCGATCTCTCGCCTCGGTGATGTTTTGATACTCATTGAGGTGAACTTCTTCCTCCTTGAGGGTGCGGATCAA
>JAJEDB010000120.1 GCA_022821725.1 Candidatus Poribacteria bacterium
GGAGAGCCTCCAGCACAACTTCGGCTTTAAACTCGGGCGTGAATCTTCTTCGTTTGGCCATCGGATACTCCTTTCTATAAGAGTATTATTCTATCATAATCTTGTTTTAGACGGTGGCCCTAATTTCCGATGGCAGTACAAATCCCTTCATTTCAGGGTTTAAACGATGAATGCCACCAGAGAGTTTACATGGTATAGTAAAAAAACGATCATTGAAATGCTAACTTAAAAAATCAAAAAGGTATAATTAAAATTCCTTGCAACATTAACGGAAACTATGTTAAGATTAAAAAAAATGAAGGCGTCGCTTATAGCGCGCTCTTAAACCACAGATTGCGCGCTTACAAAGCGCATACAGTAAAATCAGGAGATATAAATGATGAAAAAGATGTTTTGGGCAATGGCGTTGTCGCTTCTATGCGTTACTATCAGTTACGGACAATATAATGGAGAGTGTTGGGTCGTCAGTAAAGGAGATACAGTTTATAAATTATATGCCGATGGAAACGCCGATCCACAGGTTATTCCGAATCTACCCCAAGCAACCGCCGCCGAGGTAAACCCAGCAGATGGCGTCGTTTGGATCGCAGTCTCAGCAGCAAACACCGTCTATCGTTATAATCCAAACACCGGCGATTTTACAGAGATTTCCGATATTAACCGTCCGAACCAGATCGCCATTAACCCCGCCGACGGTTCGGCATGGATCGCAGGACTTGATGCTGTTAAAAAAGTATCCGGTGATGGTGCCCAAGTTGTCGCTGTAATACCCGCCCATGAACCCGCAGTAGCAGTAAATCCTAAGGACGGTTCGGCATGGATAACAAACGCAAGAGGTCCTATCGCACGCTACGATGCTGCAGGAAACAAAGTCGCAGACGCGCCACCGATGGGTGAGCCCAAAGGTGTAACCGTTGACTACGAAGGAAATGCTTGGATCGCCGACAGTCAACATAGCGTTCTGATGCGGGTTTCAGCGAGCGGACAGAAGCTGGTAGAAATCACCGATATTCCGAATCCTACGTCCCCCCGTATCAATGTCACTGATGGAAGTGTCTGGGTCGTCTCACAACAATCAATGTTAATGAACTTGGGACCAGATGGGGGCAAGAGAGCTGAATTTCTTGCGGGAATGGCAATCGTCGCAATCAGTGTTTCACCTACAGATGGGGGTATCTGGATAGCGGATATACTCGGAGAGACATTCCAAGGCGAAATTAGCAAATGGACATCAAGCGGACAGGCGTTATTCAAAAATCCGATCCCACAGCCTTCCTCGGTTTCCGTTGGGTTCTGGGCAGGAAACTAATATAGGACCGGTAGGAATTGCGTTGCCACGTTCGGCTGGTTGAGCGATAAATCAAAATCTGGTTGTGGCACTCATCGGAATCATAACAACTTCCTTGATAGATGTGAGGTTCATCATGATTAGGTATCTTCGTTTGACGCAGCACGTCAATTTCCGAAATCTACTGTTAAAATTGTCGATCGGAATATGTGTTATTGCCTCCTTTAGCACGAGTGGATTCGCGCAACTCCCAGACTTCCGTGTTGATGCTGATAGTATCTCCTTTTCCAATCCAACCCCCGTTGAAGGAGAAGAGATTACTATCTCAGTTGAGGTAAAGAATGTAGGGGACGGGACACAAACGATGAATCAGGATCTGGTTGTTGACCTTTACGAGGCGGATCCGGCAACGCAACCGCTTCAAATACTCTGTAAGGATGTCATCTTGGAGTTAAAACCGGGGCAGAGCAAGCGCGTGAAAACACAGTGGCAACCGCCTCCCGGTAAGACCGAAATCTATGCCGTCATCAACCCGACTGGTGCAAAACACATTGAAGAAACAGACACAGGAAATAACCTCACCCATGCCGCAATCATTGCTGAGTCGCGCATGTTCCCACCTGTCACCTCTGAACAGATCCAGAACGCGATAACGAAAGGTATTGCTTGGATAGAAGCACAACAAGGCAGGCATAGCCGAACCTGTTTGCAGTGTGGAACTGAAAACCAACTTATCTTAATCTGTATCACCTGCGGAGCGAGCCTAAAAGGTCTTGCTGAAAACTTTATCCCGGGCAAATCTTGGAATTTTGGCGAGGATCAGACACAAGAAACAGCGTTAGCACTACAAACGTTATTCGCAACAGGACATACGGTTTCGCATCCATCCGTCCAAAAAGGCTTAGAATTCCTCTTAGAGCAGAACTGGAACGAATTCGCTGTTTACCAGTTCGCGGTGGTTATTCCGGCTTTAGTTGCGACACAAGATGTCGCTTACAGAGAGCGTGTTCAGTTTGCTGTGAATCAGTTAGTCAAAAAGCAGCTGCCCGTCAGCGGCAGTGAGTTCACAGACGAGCGTGATGATGGCGGTTGGGGATACGGTTATAGTGCCGACGGCGCGCACATGAATATGGTTATCTATGCCCTCTATGCTGCAAAGCAGTGGGGGATTGATATTCCTCCTGACACTTGGGTACGTGCCCAACAATGGATTCGGCGGAACCAAACTGAAACAGGTGGATGGCTCTACAATTTGGTTGATGACGGTTCCCCGTGGGCAATAGGTGTCTATGGAAGTATGACTGCAACAGGATTGTGGGCGCTGCGGGCGTGTGGTGTTCCCGTTGACGATCCGCAGATTCAGAAAGGTATTGCGTGGCTTAAAAAGCATTGGTCCTTAACCCGTAACCCCGGTTCTAACTCATGGCTTTATTACTATTTACTTTCGCTGCAACGGTTCTGTGATATTCCCCCAACTTTAGACACACTCGCGGGGTACAACTGGTACGATGAAATCTCACGGATGATGGTTGCCCAACAGGAATCTGATGGGAGATGGCGCGGATCTGAGAGCGATTTTTTGTCGACCTGCTTCACGGTGATGACCTTGAGTCATGCCCTGGTAGGACCAACAGAGCCGAACATCGGGATTGTTCCACGAAGCCTCCGATTTTCACCCCCTACGCCACGCGTTGGCGAAGCCGTCCGACTGAGTGCTACCCTTCAGAATACGGGAACCCCTCTTGACGATATTCTTAACGTTGAGTTTTATGTTGACGGTGAAGAGGTTGCTAACACCGAAGTCCTTTGGACTTCTCAACTCACAGAGACCGTCATTTCTACCGATTGGGTACCGGCAACAGAAGGTCAGATAGAGTTTGTGGCACGTATCGCCTTCTCGGATGCAGACAACAACGATAATAGTGCTTCGGAAAAACTCACTGTGTTTCCACAATCCACTGCAGCTGCGGACGTCCAATTGGCAAAACCGACGCAAATTAGCGAAAATACGTATCAACTCGGCAACGTTATTTTTGATACCAGTAAACGTGAGGTAACGGTGCCGGGTGAAATTAACATTGTCAGTGGAGATGCCAATATTGAATTCTTTGCCTGTGGTAAACTCGGCAAAACACATGAAAGCATTTTAATCGTTGATGCAGAACCGATTTACATACTGACAGCCCTCGGCGTTTTAGATTTTATGCCCGGTATGAATCTCACGGTTGAAGGTGATCCGAGAAAACCGACAGGAGCACCCGTTGACATCTGGGTTGAATGGAATCAAGGTGCAGACGTTATCTCGCGCCGTGCGCGCGAGTTAGTATGGAATGCCTTTACGGAACAGCCGATGCAGGAAACACCCTGGGTCTTCACAGGTGGACGGCTGAAAAACAATCAATTCACTGCCCAGCTCTTTCACAATATTATCGCCGTCTACCGCGACCCAGATTCGCTTTTCAATCACCCCTTACCTACTGGCACCGATGATCGAACGTATCGTGTGAACACTGATGTAATCCCACCCAAAGGCACAAAGATAAAGCTAATCATCCGACCTACCACAGCTTAAATAAAGGGAAAACAATGCCAATTTTTGAATACCATTGCAATGATTGTGCAGCTGCATTTGAGATCCTTCAACGCTCCAGTGATTTCAGCACAACTCCGAAATCTCCGCCAAAATGTCCGAAGTGTGGCGCATCGAATTCAACGAAACGCTTCTCTGCGTTTGCTACCACAGGCACGCAGAAGGAAACCGCCAGCGACAACGCGACCTGAGTGATTCCAACCGGCGGCAGTTTGCCCCAATGAAACAGAAACCTACAAAACCCGCACCGAACATCCTTCGCGAGATCCAAGCGAACAAAATCCTACCGGTATATCTGCTCTGTGGTGAGGAAAGTTTCCTCATTGAAGGAACCCTCAAACAGATGCTCGATCACCTCCTTTCCCCTGAAACACGCGATTTTAACCTCACCTTTCTTGATGGCACTGATATAACAATTCGAGAAATTCTCAGTCAAGTTGACCTCTACCCAGTCATGTCAAAATGGCGAGTCGTTGTCGTTCGCGACGCTCCCTTTTTTAAAACCCAACAACGCACAACACCAGTAACGCTCCTCCGAAATGCGTTCAAAATTGAAATTACAAACCCACAAAAATCTATCTCTACAATGGCAAAACTCTTAGAAGTGAGTCCTCAGCAAATCGCCGAACAGCATTTTGACTTCGCAAATGCGGTTGAAGCCCTCACTAATGAGTTAGGGACGAAATTAACCGACGAAGAGCGCGGTTTCTTACAACGTTTGCCGGGAATCGCTCAACAACTGGATATGCATATCCCTGAAACCGGCACCAGTGATGACATTGACTTACTTCTTGAATGGCTGCAAGCCGATCTACCGAAAAACAGTGTTCTGATCTTTATAGTGCGCGGGCCCGTGAACCAACGCAATCGACTTGTTAAAGCGATTGAGAGTGTAGGACGCTATAGGTCCTTTGATCCAGTGGAAGCCGGTCCATCGTTGAACCGCGACCCACTGTATAAAAAAGTCTCAGAAAAGTTCAGTGAATTCAATAAACATATCACCCCCCGCGCTTTCACGCAACTCAGGACTCGCACGGGGGGTGATATGTACACAATCGCCGAAGCGATCAACAAGATCGTCGATTTCGTGGGTGACAAGCGCCAAATTGACGAGAACGATATCCAGAATATCGTGACACAGAACACATTTGACAGTATTTTCGACCTCACCGATGCGATTGGAAGGCGATCCATCGGCCAGGCACTGAAAAGTCTCCACGAGGTGTTAGCAAGCGGGCAAGAACCCATTTTGGTTAATTCCACGATCACACGTCAATTCCGATTTGCGCTCCAAGCGAAGCTCATCGCAGACCGGAAAGGGATTAGACCCTTCCGAAGTCGGATGCCATTCTCGGTGTTTAGGCAGAATATCTTTCAACCCCTCGTTGAAGAAGTCGGGAGTTTTTTACCGAAGGCAGCCACACATAACATCCTGAAGCAGAACCCGTATGTCGCCTACAAAGTTTTTCAGACACTCCACGCTTTCACTGCTGAGGAATTAGTCGTTGCGATTGAGAAAACCCTTATCGTGGATATCCAATTAAAAACAAGCGAACAAAATGAGACCGGTATTCTGGAGCAATTAGTGTGTGAACTTTGCACCACCCCGAGATAGGGCAGAGCGTTTCCTACAACACAAAACTTAGAAACCGATAGAATATGATGCCGTTTTAAATATTATACACGCATAGAAGCAGGGAGTTTTTTTATGAAAGGTACAAGACCTTTGGACAACGCCGAAATCCGTAAGGTATCAGCGGCTTTTGACGGAACGTTTGCTATTCGAAACAGGAGCTTGTTTATGCTCGGTGTTTCTGTCGGTGGACGGATCAGTGAACTGATTGCTCTGAGAGTGAATGATGTATGGCAGAACAGCAAACCGGTCTCTGATTTGCTGTTTGATCGAAACATTGTAAAGGGCGGCGAGGTATCCAGAGCCGTGCCTGTAAACACAGATGGGCAGCAGGCAATAGCGGATCTTATCGCTTGGCAGCTTGAACTCTATGGAAATGCCGATCCGACCCGTCCATTGTTTCCGTCCCGGAAAGGTCAAGGTTTGAAAGCGATGTCAAGAATAGCGGCGCACGATGCGCTGAAGGACGCGTTTGAGACGGCGGGCCTCAACGGAAAACTCGGCACACATTCCCTGCGGAAGTCTTACGCGCAGCGTCTCTATGAACACACGAACGATATTTATGCCGTCCAAGAAATGTTAGGGCATAAAAGCGTCGTAACAACCCAGCGGTACTTAGGCGTAAACTATGCAAACGTGCGAGATGCCTCGGAAGCGATGTCAATTCATTCCGAATCTAACAAAAGTACGAAAACGTTAGGTTCGGTAAATGAAGCCTCGGATGACGTGCTTTTAATCGAATTGCTCCGGAGGGGTTATGATGTCGCTCGCGTGCTCCAAAACAACGATACAGAACAACATTTTCAATTGCCAAATGAAGAAACTGCATCAAAATTCGTTTAATTCAATTGGTTAACTATTTTTTTAACTATCTTTTTCGCGTGTCACCGACTCAATACTATAAGACAACATTTTATTCTGGTGGATTATAGAAATAAGTTTACATATCAATGGCCCCAAGTGGAGGGTGTCCCGCCCCCAGTAGGCGAGGTTTCCTAACCTCGCCGGGCCGAAGGGTTTAAATAATTGTAAATCTACTATAGAAAGTCGGAGGGTTGACATGGGAGAAATCGTTCTGGTTATCGCTATTATATTTGGAAGTATTACAATAACAACACTTGGATGTGTCTGGATGGGGACTTCCTACGCAGCAAAGAAAAAGGGCTTGAGGAACGGAGCGTCGCAACGCGAGATAGAAATGTTACAGCAGAAAGTAAGCAACGTTCAACAAGAAATGGATACCCTAAAACAGGAAGTGAAACGACTCATCAAAATCGCCAAGGGCGCAAGTGAATAAAGGAGGAGAACAGACATGTTAGTATTACTACTGATTTTTCTCGTTCTGGCATTCTTCTTTATTTTCAAATTGACAGCAGCCCTTACCGCTATTGTGGTAATCATTATGGGGACAACAACAATCACTATACTTGCCTGTGTCTGGTTGGGGACATCGTATTATCTGAGAACATCTGGATACGATCCAAACAGTGCCGAACAGACTTACCGTCAAGTGGATTCAGATTTAAGTCAGATTGTTGGGGATTTACAAGAGATGCGTTTTGAATTAGAGGAGGTGGAACCGTATCTACGAAATGTAGAATTTTTAAGATACGCCCGCCAGAATCGAAAATCAGAGAATTAGCATCGTAAAGTGGAGAAGTACGAAAAGTAGGCAGGACACGTTTTTGTCCTGCCTATTGCATTGCAAGAATATATTTTGAAGTCATCTAAGACGTTACAGACAAACCAGCTACAATCCCCTTGCATTTTACGGGTAGGGTTACCATAGCGGGGCATCTTTTTCAAGGGGCTTGTAGGGCATTCTCGAAAGATTTTTTTATAAGTTGTGTTTCCGGTTTAAGACACGCCAATAGAAAATCGCTAAAATCCTAAAAAGTCAACCATTGATGAAAGAGGACACCTTTCCCCTCAGGTTCAACAACTTGCAACAACACTTTCCCATCGTTGAGAAAATCTATCGCCATGAAACCGGTATGTTGATGTGCGAACAGGGTATTGTCCCCAGACATCACTTCCGTCACTTTTCGGCGCGCCGCTGCACCACTCACGAGAAGATAATCGGTAACGTCGCCTTTCAAAACCTGCAGGGAATGTTCATGTCCGGCAGCGTAAATTAAGAGCGGTGGACCTTGGGGCGGCAATTTTCGCGTGGCAAATGCTCGGTTTAGTGCCGCGACCATAGTTTTGTTGCGTGTGCCGTTCAGGTCTTGATCAGATCTGTAGAGGTGCGATCGTGCATAAGGATACATGGAGCCGACTATCGGTATCGGGATCCAGAGCCACTCATTCAGAGCTCTAACGGGAAAGAGGTGTGTCTTCCAGTCGTAGACCCCGCCATGTTCACCATACGTTTCCAATGGATGGTGTCCGACAACGATGACCGGTAATTCCGTATCTAAGAGTGCGATAAGCTCTTCTATCACCTGTTCAGGTGCTTTTTTCGGTTTTTCATGCTGATGGAGCCACCACTGCGTGTCCAGCACGATAAGACGCAGAACTGGATCGGTTTTCGGGAGTTCAAGGGCAACAGGACCGGGTGAGCCGCCGGGTGGCAGAAAATTCGATTCACCAGCGAGGGCATCGTTGATAAACTTTTCTTGTGCAAGGACTGCCCTAAGTCCTTCTGCCCTTCCACTCGCCCAATCATGGTTTCCGGGGATAAAGAGTCCGTGGGCACCAGCAGTTTTGGTAACAGCGAGTTGTGGCGTAAGTCGAGAGGAGGCTTCATGTTTTCTCCGTTCCGTCATCCCGTCAGGATACATGTTGTCTCCTAAAAAGATGACGCTTGTGCGTGCCGCATCCTTCGCTGCCCATTCGCTGAGCGTTTTCAGGACAGGTTCATCCGGTTCCGGTTCTCCGCCATCCCCCAGTAATAAAAGGCGGTATTGGAGCGTGCCTTCCGTTTTGCTCGCATATCTCGCGCTATCGGGTATATTGGGATGGTAATACGGTTTTGTGTGACTACACCCCGCGATTGTCAGTTGCGCTGCTTGAACAATACAACACAGAAGAACAATATAGCGAGTGAAATTGGGACGTTGATAAATTTGCCTCATGTTTCCCTAATGTTCCTATTGCTATTTGGAAGATTCAAGTGAATAATCGTTTTAGCCGTCTATCCATCGTTGGATGTGCTCGACGAGTGCTTCCCGCGGGACGACCTGTTGCTCTCTGATTGCGAGATTCCGAATCGCCACGGTGCCCGCCTCTAATTCATCAGAGCCAAGAATGACAGCATACGGGATACCTTTTGTATCCGCATATTTTATCTGCGTGCTGAGACGCGTTGGGCGACTGTAGACCTCTGTCCGAATACCATTTTGGCGTAGAAGCGTCGCCAATTTCAGGGATTCTTGGGCGAGTTCAGCATCGAAAACAGTGACTAACACCTGTGTCACCGTTTTGCCCACAGTCGTGGGGAACATATCAAATTCTTCCATCACGTCAATAATCCGCTCAATGCCAAAACTGGTCCCGGTTGCTGGGTAACCCTGCTTACTGAAACTTCCGATGAGTTCATCGTATCTGCCACCACCGGTGATGCTCCCAATTTTCGGTTCCTCTACAACGGTTTCATAGATCGGACCGGTGTAGTATTCCAAGCCGCGCACCATTGAAACGTTCATCCTATAGAATTTGTCCGGCACTCCAAGCGTTGTGAGATAGCTATTCAGCTCTTCTAATTCCGCGATACCCTCTCCCGCTATCTCAGAATCCCCGAGTTGTTCACTGAGCGCATTCAGCACCGTCGCGGGATCGCCTTCAATCTGCAGCAACGCGAGCAACTTTTCAATGACGGGTCCCGGAATCTGATTCTCCGCCAACTCGTCCCTGACACCCGAAAGCCCAATTTTGTCCAACTTATCAATGGATCTATAGAGTCCGCCGAGTTGTTCTTCAGGCACACCCGCGAATTGCCCGATACCGGTGATTAATTTTCGGTCGTTGATATTAACCTCGAATTGTTCAAAACCGAGTCGCGTTAGCACTTGATAGATGAGATTTACATTTTCAGCATCGGCGAGCATACTTTCGGTGCCCACGGTATCCGCATCGCACTGGAAAAATTGACGGTAACGTCCTTTTTGTGGACGTTCCGCGCGCCAGACCGGATCGATTTGGTATCGCTTAAACGGTTTCGGAAGTTGTGGATGCATCGCAACCACTCGGCAAAGCGGTACTGACAGGTCGTAGCGAAGGGAGATGTCCTCCTTTCCGCCAACGTGTCCTGCCTGATAAATGAGTTTCTCAGCATCCGGTCCGTATTTGCCCGTGAGCACTTCAGACAATTCAAGCGCAGGGGTTTGCAGGGGTTCAAATCCGAATTCCTCGAACACGTCCCGAATCACATCTATAACATACTGTCTGCGAATCATCTGCTCAGGCAAAATGTCTCGCATCCCGCGCGGAACACGCGGTCTAATAAAGGTTGCCATGTGTTTTCCTCCTTCAAAGGGGCTTCCCTTCCAACCTAAGGTTTATATGTGTCCGGGGAGTGCTTGACTCCGCCGTCTGCGCAAACCTTTCCGCAAGGTCTGCTTCAGTTCTTCAATCTTCTCCTGTTTCCATGAATCGCGGAGTGCCTTCGGATTCGCAATGAGAGTGGATTCGGATTCGCGCAACAGTTCGATCACCTTAAGTTCATTCGCCTTGAGCGTGCGCCGCGATGTCGTCGAATTGTCAATGATGGCATCCGCTTCTTCTGGGGGTTTCCCCTCAGTCGCACCAAACGACAGCATGAGTGTGATAGGCGACTGGTAACTGCCAAGTGTGTTTAGCCGCTTCCACGGTGTTAGAATTGTAGGAGCGACCCTATTTTCCGTCTTTTCAAGGATATATTTCTCGGCGATGTTCAAATACTCAGTGGAAATACGGATGTCTCTATCTGAGAAATTCACCAGCTCATCGAACGTGTTGATATCGTCTCGTTCTTCACGCACCGCGAGGATAATATCAATATGCCCGTATTCCAGAGGCAAGATTTCCTCAACATCTGCGTCAGTTTCTTCGACCCAATCTTGACCGGTAATTCCTACATCGTAGAAGTCATCCATGCCGACATAGACCGGTATCTCTTGGGGACGTGAAATCTTGATTTGAACTTCGTTGTCGTTACGGAAGGTCGCGCGATAAGACCTATCCGTTTCGGTATAACCGTTGAGTTCATAACCGGCACGCTGAAACATTTCAAGCGTATCCCCCTGTAGACTCCCTTTCGGTAAAAGTAGTTTCAGCGTCCGTTGTGATTCCGTTTTCATCGTAAATTCTCCTTCTTCTATAAAGTGCGAAGAAATATTTATAGAAGATCTGCGACAGTAACCATCTGTGTATCGCCGGTTTTGATGTGAATCCTGCGGATCGACGCATCTGGGACCAGGCGGAGCAGATAATCGTAGTTCGCTTGACTGGCGTAATCTTGTTGTGCCTGCAAATTGCGTTCCATCAGGTCTACCTCAACGTTCTTACTTGATCCCCGAAGTATTTCAGCAAGTCGTTGTGCTTCAGCAATACCTTCGGGTGTTTCCGCTGCGATGAAGTAGTCTTTTCTCCCGTTAACAGTTGTCTTGTTTGTGTCATTAAAGGCTTCCACAAGCACGTCAAATTGGAAAGCAAATCCAGCACCAGGTATTGACGGTCCACCGAAGGAAGCGATCAAATTGTCGTATCTCCCACCACCACAAAGCGATAGACGTTTCTCAGGCAATTCGATTTGAAAAACCGTGCCGGTATAGAAATCGAAACCACGCGTGATACCCAAATTGATTTCAAAATCTGTAATACCGTAGTTTTCCAGAGAGTCGCAGAGGGTAAGTAGTTCTTGGCGCGCGGGTTGTGCGGTATCCCCGAGACACTTCTCCCACAGTGTCATCACAGTGTTTTTATCACCACAAACTTTTGAAACCTCTATACAACACTGCGCCATTTCTTCAGAAACATTGAAATAACGATGCCATCTCGCCTTATAAGTCTCCTCAGCGATAGTCGGTAGTTTCTCTGCAAAAGTGGGGACAGTACTTTCGGTTAATTCCTGAATCCAGTCAGTCTCAATTTTGCCATCGCCTTGGTAATCAGGTCCTTGCAGACGCCGCAGCACATTGAGCGTATCTTGCAGTGTTTCGAGATCCCAAAGTTCACTTTCATGACGGAGACTTACAAGATGGTCGATGTCCCAAATCATTTCTGCTTGGTCTTTTGGATCGAGCGCGCCTTGTTTGAAAATCTCACGGAAAACACCTGTATTGCCAATTTTTAACTGTGTCTGTGAGATGTTGAGTTTCTCAAGGACTCGAATCGGCATTGTAATAATTTCAGCATCTGCGTGGGCGGAAGCCGGTCCAATGAGTTCAACACCTGCCTGTCGGAATTCCCGCTTTACTTCAGCACCATCAGTAATCGGTTCCTGTCGGGCGCACTGCCCAATATAATAGAGTTTATACGGATACGGAAGGTGTTGTAGTTCGCCATTGGCAATGAGTCTGCAGACAGGGGCAGTCAACTCAGGTCTCAGGGCATAATCCACCCGATCCGAACCCACGAACGTGAACATCTTGTGTCGGATCTCTTCGCCAGATTGCGCCGATAATAGCGCGAAGGATTCAAACAAGGGGGTCTGAACTTGTGCATATCCATAAGTTTCAAAGGTTTCACGGACAATATTTTCAACAAAATTTCGCTGAACCATCTGCTCAGGTAGAAAATCGTTCGTTCCAGCGGGTTTCTCAAACTTTTCCATATTTTAATTTTTCCTTAATATGTCAAAAAAAAACCCAGTAAACGGTTTGCTCTTTTTCTCACGGGCACCGACAACGCGGTGCGGAGGAGAGCGGCTTGTTTACCAGGGTCCAGACAAGTTAGACTTGCTGCGTATCAAAGATAGTTATTCGTATTCCCTCATCCGCTCAACTTAGAAGTGGACCGAATGATGGTGGTGAATGTTAAATGTATTGATGTTACACATTTTTTAGTATCGCTTGCAAGTTGGAATTTGCCATTAATAAAGTCGTTGATTTTAATTCAATTTAATGATATTATACCGCATTGAGGAATGAATGTCAAATTTTTTTACAGACCACCGAACAACGCAATGCAAATTAAACCGATTTACATCATCTCTATCCTCGGTGTCCTGCTATCGATATTCCTATGCGGTATCTACTTTCAGTTCTCCTACTTTGAGCCGGACACCGTCTCGTATCTATTCCAAGCAAAGCTGTTCGCCGAGGGCAAACTCTCAGTGCCAGCACCTCCGGAACACGGATTCTCCTCTTCTCCGCACATCAACGTTCTAAAGGGTAAATGGTATTCAAAATACCCATTCGGAAACGCCTTGATGCTGATGTTCGGCGTATTTATCAATGCGCCGTGGCTGATTCCTGCGCTTGCGACGGGGGGTGCGCTGCTGCTTCTCTACCTATTTGTGAAAGAGATATATGCGGACATTCATCCCGGAATTGCGCTCATCGCCGCCGTGCTTGCACTCATTTCGCCAGCAACGCTTGGGATGGGATCAACGTGGTTTAGTGAACCAGTCAGTCGCTTTTACCTTTCGCTCTATCTCCTTACACTCCTCAGGACGCTAAATTGCAAGGACGGTGCCTCTCTCCTCGCGCGGATTGGCTACCCACTCCTCTCCGGGTTTTCATTGGGATACGCCTTTAATACACGTCCGCTCTCGGCTGTCGTTTTTGGCGTTGTCGGCGCGGGGTTAACGCTTTACCATCTGTTTACCCAATGGCAACATCGACATGAAACGGCACCAGCGTTGCCTTCTACAATGAAACGCTTAGGGCTCTTCTTTATTCCATTCGTTGTGATGCTTGGTGTGTGCATGGCATGGAACGCACATTTTACGGAAGATCCGTTCATGTTTACGCATACAGTCGCGCAGCCTTACGACAAAATCGGTTTCGGACTTCGCATGGAAGGATACGAACCCAATCTTGAAGAGGGGTTTATTTTTACACCCGCATGGGCACTCGAACGGACCTGGCGACACATCCTCCCAGGCATTAGTTTCAACGCCCTCGGTTGGGGAAGTTATCACCATAATTTATTGAAGGAGATAGAACTATCAGTGCCGTGGCTCATCGCCTTTGTGCCGTTAATCCTGCCTTGGTGTCTCGTCCTTTTGCCGTTCTTCCATGGCTCGCGCAACAGATATGATGTGTTTTGCATCGCACTACTCGTGGGCAATTTATTGCTTTACGCCTTCTTCTACTTTGAGGGGTCAACGTGGGGATTCACGCCTGTGAATGCTCGCTATTATACCGAGTCGACATTTCTGGGTTTCATCCCATTGGCAGCGCGCGGAATAGTTATCCTCAATGAACGGTTCAAACCGCTCCAAAGACGCGGGCTTGCGATCGGTGTCGGGATATGTTTTCTGTTGCTGAGCGTCAATATCGTATGGAGTTATGTCCGCATTGGGAGGGTATATCAGACTTGGAGTCCTGTCTATCAGAAACTACCGCCGATGGTAGCAGAGCGAGATATTCACAACGCCGTTATTTTTGTGGCGCAACACCGAGGTGCGCCGATTGGGGATTATCCGTTTGAGAATCTCCAAGAAGCCGACCTTGTCTATTTTAAAATCGGTCCCGCACCCCGGTGGAAGCTAACAAATAGCGATTGGCAGAATGTCTACGCCCAATATTTCACGGGTCGGGATGCCTATCTGTATGTACCCCGTGAGAATAGCCTTACACACCTAAAATAAACGTAATGCCTTCGTCTACTCTGCAGAGTAGGAACCTACATGATCTGTTCCAAAATGACAATATCCCCAGGGTTCCACGATTGCGCAATGATGTAAAGTTTACCGTCAATCTTACGGATTACTGCGCCATGCAGATGCTGGAAGGTCTCCACACCCAATTCCTCTTTTAACATAACCGTTGAAACAAGGTTGTTGCCCTCTAAGATATAGAGCGGTGCGCCTTTTTCCTTGTTGGGTCCAAAGAGACAGGCGACGACAGCGTATCCCGCTTCGTAGTCAATGCTGCACGGGAATGATCCTTTAATAAGCGGAAGTGTTTCCAAGTAGGTGCCATCTGGAGAATAACGTTCAATTTCTGCATTTGCTCGATCAGAAGCATCCAATTGCTTTGTTCCGTAAGGCACGGTAATGTGATGTCCGGTGCCGAATTGCCCCGGTTCATCACCTTTACCACCGAATGCCAACGGATACCAACTCGCCTCAAGCGGCTCAAGACTCGTAAGTTTTGCCCCCAAAATGTAATCTATAGTAAAGTTTAGAATTAATGATACATGTTTATGACATCGTCTATGGATATATCGGTGTTGTATTCACGGAGACGTTTGATATTTGCAAAGTCGTGTTCAATCGGATTGTAGTCGGGTGAATAAGGCGGTAAAAACAA
>JAJEDB010000059.1 GCA_022821725.1 Candidatus Poribacteria bacterium
CGGGCGGCTTGAGATTTTTTACCCCCAGTTTGAATAAAATCTAAGACGCGTTTGCGTAAATCTGTTGAATATGCCATAATAGACGCAGCCTATCATAAAACCGAAAAAATGTCTCTTTAATTCTAAAGGTCACTATAATTGGATCTTCGTATAAAATAACGCTACTTATGATAGATTATCGAAGACAACAACATCCGGAGGTGGATTTCGATGAAGATTTTGACTGTAAGTCTGTTATCAATTTGTTTAATTGTAGTTTTAGGGACCCTTGGAGAAGCCGTTCGAGAGGATGAATTAGCACTCTATCTCTCCTTCGACGAAGGGGACAGTGAGATAGCCAAGGATACGTCCCAATATGGAAATGACGGAACCATCCACAAAGGAACGCGAGTCGCGGGCAAAATCGGTCAGGCAGTCGAACTGAGCGGCGAAGCCGGGGGTTGGGTGGAAGTGCCAGATTCCCCCTCTTTGGATATCACGGATGAAATCACTTTGATGTGTTGGGTGTATCCAACCGAGTTCACAGATGAGTGGTTCCGTATTATTGTGAAGACCTGGGCAGGCGATACGGCTCCGTGGATGGCTTATGGGTTCTATGAGTTTGGCGGTAATAATGGAAAGACGGGGTTTATTATCTCTGTTGATGGCGGCACAGAAAAACGGATCGGCGATGGTGATACTTCACACTTGCCCCTGGAGGAATGGACACACATCACTGCTACCTACGATGGGAGTCAGATGAAACTTTACTATGATGGTGAAGTGGAAGTGGAAGGGGATGCTACCGGCACGATTGATACTAACGATGTTCCTGTGTCGATTGGACGCAACAGTGAGGGAGAACGGGAGCATTACATTGGACGCATTGATGAGGTCGCTATCTGGAGCGTGGCGCTGGATCAAGGTGAGATCCAGGAGGCAATGGCTGGGATTACGACTGCAGTCGAGCCAGAAGGCAAGTTGCCTACGAGATGGGGTGCGCTAAAAGGTGAGTATCTGAGAGGACCGAAATCGTTTACTCCGAGAGAGCGTTGGTAGCCGGTACTGCTTCACAACGAAAAGAACGAAAATGGGCATCGCGACTGTGATGCCCGTTTTTTTTCGATGTTTCAAGGATGCGTTCTTGGTATTCTTTAAGGGGTCGGTGCACCTTTTAGAATAGTATACGATGCCTAATGGAATTTGTCAAAAAGAATCATAGGGGCAGGGCGCGTAAATATTTTGTCATAACAACTGGGAACCTCAAACACATAGCACTCCGCTGGAGTGCCAGAGAAGGGTCCTTCTTTTCTATAGACATATTGCTCCGCTGGAGCAAGAGACAGACACTTGAGAAGTCAGGGCCTCCTCACGCCAGAGGCGTGATATATCTATAGAAATATCGCTGGTACCTTTCCGCACTCCAGCGGAGTGCCATGTAAATAAACCGCTCCTCTTTAAAAAAATCAATACGCCTCCAAAAACTTTACACACCCGTCGTGGCATACCTGGCGGCACACGGCGTGTGCCTACTACTGTAAGTCCCTACACGAGATTGTAAGGCATTTGGCGGAAAGTGATGCCAAGTTGTGTTGCGGTTCATTCTCAGTTCCAAAGGAGCAGTCTCTGTCATACGTGAGGGTGTGTATTGGCACTTCATCATGGTGATTAATGACATTTTCCTTTCCTATCCAGTTTAGTGTTGGCATGTATGTCTTTTCTCCGAAGGTGCTCTGTGTATCTTATTCGTCTGCACGGGTAGGATTCTTACGGGTATTCATACTTCAGAGTTTCCCAGAGACTCGTTGAAACATTTGAAGAGTTTGTCTCCCTCTTCAGGAGAGATATCCGGAGGAGACTCGTCCTTTGAAAAAACGGACGCAAATGCTTCTTCCGCTAATAAACTGTCGACCGTTTCACAGATAGTCTTTTCAGTAAGTTTTTCAACGATCATCATGTCAGAGGTCCAAAAGTACATCCCGGCAGCACATTCTCCAGTCTTTTTGTACCGCCGCATCAAAGTCTCGATGTTCCGAAGCGTAAAAAAGACTGCGGAGAAATTCTCTCCATTCGGAAAGGTAACTTGAACATCAACATTATCATTGTCCGGATTCAGGGGGCCGATTCCACCATAAATCGTCAATTTGTAGTCTTTACATTGAACAACTGTGTAAGGCTTGTCCATCTTTATTGACCTCCAAAACACTGCAAAATTTCAATAATTCAGTTAATGTAGGCCATCAAGACTTTAGGTGGTCTCTGGTGCGTCAAGCACGGCATCCAGCTGATCCATTACCTTGTGGAACGCTTCGACGTAACAGGACATCAACTCGATATCGTTGGGGGGGTTGACATCAAAGATATAACAGTGCGAATCGATGAATTCAACGGCGCGCGGATAGTCCTCCGTCTTATATTCAACCGTCGAATTGTTACATCGCCACGGACACCCTGTCCCGTAACCGGTCCGGTTCTGGAAAATCTCCTGAGACGGCACCGGCAAGCGTTGCCACTGTCCGGTTGGCACGCCTTCCGCACGGAGTGCGGCTTGCACCTTCTCACGTAGGGTTTTCGCGGGAATATCTAATCCCAACGCCTCCGGATCGAAACCGATGACATAGTTGTAATATACGGGTTCACAGGCTTCCGGTGTCACCGGGGTTTCAATGCCGTCAATTTCATCGAGACACTCTGTAAGATAGTGGCAATTTCGGATGCGCATGGCGTTGTTGAGGTCAAGCCGTTTGAGCTGGCTACGGATGAACGCCTGACTGAACATATCCCCGCGATACATCCATCCAAGCCCGTAGGCATTGTATTCCTGTTCCTCGCGTTCCCGACCCGGCACGACGATCTCTCCGAAATACTGTAACAACGCTGCGCGTTCGTAGATCTGCGGATCATTGGTTGTGAACAGACCGCCTTGACACCCGCTACTTAAGGTTTTCGAGGCTTGCGTGCTGTAACCCGCGGCATCGCCAAAGGCACCACACAATTTGCCGTTGTAATACGCGCCATGCGCCTGCGCGACGTCCTCAATGACTTTCAGGTTATGCTGCTTCGCAATCGCTAAAATCGGATCCATATCAGCGGGCATGCCGTGGATATGCACCGGCAGAATCGCACGGGTTCGCTCGGTGATTTTCGCTTCGATTGCGTTGGGATCGATACAGTAAGTGATGGGGTCAATATCAACAAAGACGGGAATAGCGTTGTGATGGAGCACCGCAGCTGCCGTTGCCCAGAAAGTGAAAGCGGGAACAATGACTTCGTCGCCCGGTTCGATGCCGACCCCTGCGACACACAGATGCAGCGCAGCCGTCCCACTGTTGACGGGGATGCAATACTCGACCCCCATGTATTCCGCCCATTCGTTTGCGAGACCTTCGGATTGGATGCGTTGCTGTTCCGTGATTTTCTCGGAGGCGATAACCTCGGCAATTGCGTCCCTGTCGGATTGGGTAACCTCTGGCCACGGTTGAATCAATCCATCAGGGACAGTCCCTTTACCACCATATATAGCGAGTTTTGCTGCCATGAACGACCTCCTTCTACTGCCTATGTTATCCAATAGTTAGAGCTCTGTTAGTTCGGGAACATGTTTATCCTCATAGTTCTTAATAAGCGTGCCAACGAAATGCAGTAAAGGAGCCAAAGGGTGATTTTCCTCCCCTACTATATCAAGTAAATCGTCTAACCGCGCCGCAAGTTGTTGGTATTCGATTTCTGTCAATAAAACAGGAATATGAATTTCGCCTTGGTTTAGAACGTCAATTAAGTCGCATAACGCTTTGACAGACGGTTGTAATTTGCTTTTGCCCTGCGGTTGAAAGGCAATAGGTGTGTCAATTGCCGATACATTTAGGGTATTTTCTGTTTTGGAAGTCATAGTTTACTCCTTCCACTTTCCCTTATCGTATTCGGCATGTGTCAACACATACCGAATGTAGATTCTCTGTTCATCATATCTCATAGAAACGATGAGGCGGACGTTGTTACCAGCAATATTGAAAATTGTGAGATTTCTTACCCGAGAGACATGAGGAAATACAGAACGCAATTCTGCAAACGAACTAAAACTTCTTTCCCGCACCAAATGATACCAACGGGTGAGTGATGGTCGCGTATTTGGATGTCTCTGTGCAAATTCAACGAGGCGATCTTGTCGAACAATTTCCATTGAAGATTCTTACAACCAACCCGTTTTACACCGCAGAGCTTCCTAAGTGAGGTGTTCTATCGCCTTTGGGATCCGCTTTAAAACTTCGTCCTTACCGAGCAGCACAACAATATCAAAGAGACTCGGACCGAACGATGCGCCCGTCAGTGCGATCCGCAACGCTTGCATCGCTGCGACGCGTTTGATGTCCTTCTCATCTGTGTATTTCCAAATTGCCGCTTCAATTGTTTCTATATCAAACGTAGGGATCTCTTCCAAAATCTGTGAAATATTCGTCAAAATCTCGCGGGTTCTCTCCCGCTTTTCTTCTGAATTTCCCCACCACTTCTTGACGGCTTTCGGTTCATACTCGAATGCGTCGGTAAAGAAATAGGAGGTCTGTGGAACGATGTCTTGAAGTGTCGTCAAGCGTTCACCCACTGCCTCGACAATGCCTTCCAACCAGTCGCGATCTCCGATTGAATTATTCAATAAACCTGCTTCTTGCCAGAATGGGATGACTGCATCCGTCCGTGCCGCACTATCCAATTGATTAATATAGTGGGAATTGAGCCACTCGAGTTTCTTAATATCAAAGACACTTCCACTCTTTCCGACCCGCTCCAGATCGAATTTCTCGATGAGTTCATCGACAGAGAAAATTTCCTGTTTATCGTCGTAGGACCAGCCGAGTCGGACGACGAAGTTTAGCATCGCTTCAGGCAGATACCCCTGCTCACGGTAGCGATTCACTGCAACGAGGTCGCCGTGATGCCGTTTGCTCATCTTCCGACCCCCACTATCCAACACCAACGGAATGTGCGCAAACTGTGGAACTTTTAAACCGAGGGCATTCGCAATTACAATCTGCTTCGGGGTATTGTTGAGATGCTCTGTTCCGCGAATAACGTGCGTTATCTGCATCTCCGCATCGTCGATGATGGAGGTAAGATTGTAGTTCGGCATCCCGTTTGAACGCACAATTACCTCGTCCTCTAAGGTAGCAGGATCAATGTTCCGGGAGCCGAGGATGAGGTCGTCAACACGGATCGGGGTGTCAGGTATCTTGATCCGCACGGTCGGCTTTCTACCCTCTGCTACGAAACGCTGGACGGCTTCCGGGGTTAAATCTCGGTATCTGCCATCGTAGGAACGCGTCTGTTTGTTGGCGCGCGCCTGCTTGCGAATCTCCTCTAATTCTTCCGGGGTGCAATAGCAGTGGTATGCGTTGCCACTCTCAAGCAACTGCGAGACGTACCTGTCATAGATATTTCGCCGCTCCGACTGGATGTATTGCTCGTCCCAATTGATGCTCAACCACTTCAATGAATCATAGATTTCCTGCATGGACGCATCCGTGGAACGCGCCGTGTCTGTATCGTCAATTCGGAGGATGAATGTGCCGTTGTGATGTTTGGCGAACAGGTAGTTGAATAGCGCGGTGCGTGCGCCACCGATGTGTAAGTAACCGGTGGGTGAGGGTGCCATTCGAACGCGGACGGTCTCTGGTGCTACTTTTTTCATTTCTGTCCTCTCTGAATCTTCGCCCAGCTATCCCGCAATGGCACCGTGCGATTGAATACTAATTTTTCTGACGTTGTCTCTGGATCCAGGCAAAAATAACCCATCCGGAGGAACTGATACCGGTTTTCCGGTGTCGCCTCCACAAGACTCGGTTCAACCTTGCAGTCATTTAGAATCTCTAAGGAGCTCGGGTTCAGGAACTGCATCCAATCTGCGCCATCCGCTGCGCTCTCCGGTTCCCGTTCCGTAAAGAGCGAATCGTAGAGGCGAACCTCAGCATCAACGGCGTGTTCAGCAGAGACCCAATGCAATGTGCCTCTGACCCGGCGTCCGTCTTCCGACCAGCCGCCACGCGTCTCGGGATCATAGGTGCAGTGAATCTCAACGATTTCGCCTTTTTCGTCTTTAACGACCCGTTCACACTGGATATAATAGGCGTGTTTAAGCCGCACTTCACGTCCGGGAGCCAACCTGAAGAATTTGCGGGGCGGATCCTCCATAAAATCTTCGCGCTCGATATAGATTTCTCGCGAAAATGGGATCTGCCGGGTCCCGGCGTTCTCGTCTTCAGGATTATTTTCGGCATCGAACACCTCGACCTGTCCCTCTGGGTAATTGTCAATAATAACCTTAACCGGATTGAGAACTGCCATGACCCGCGGGGCGCGACGATTCAGATCATCGCGAATAGAGTATTCGAGTTGTCCCATCTCAATGAGATTATCCGCCTTTGAAACCCCGATGCGGTTGCAAAAATCTCGGATGGCTTCAGGTGTATACCCGCGACGGCGCATCCCAGAGAGCGTCGGGAGTCTCGGATCGTCCCATCCGCTGACGTGTCCCTCCTCAACAAGGACTTTGAGTTTCCGTTTGCCCAAGACGGTATAGGTGAGATTCAGCCGTGCGAATTCAATCTGTCGTGGCTGATAAATCTCCAGCGCTTCCAGAAACCAGTCGTAGAGTGGACGGTGGTCTTCAAACTGGACATCACAGAGCGAGTGCGTCACACCTTCTATGGAGTCGGATTGTCCGTGGGTGAAATCGTAGGTCGGATAGATGCACCAGTCATCGCCCTGACGATGGTGATGGGCGCGAAGGATCCGATACATCACGGGATCGCGCATATTCAGATTCGGGCTTGACATATCAATTTTTGCGCGGAGCGTGCGGGCACCGTCCGGGAATTCGCCATCCCGCATCCCGCGGAACAAGGTCAGGTTCTCCTCAACGGATCGGTTGCGATAGGGACTGTCCTTCCCGGATTGGACCAACGTACCGCGATAGGTGCGCGTCTCGTCGGGTGTCAAATCGCAGACATACGCCTTGCCTTTCTCTATCAGTTTGACGGCGTATCCGTAGAGCGTCTCAAAATAGTCGGAAGCGTGATATTCCCGCTCTTTCCAATCGAATCCGAGCCAATGAACATCTCGCTTGATTCCGTCTACGTATTCGCTCTCTTCTGTGATGGGATTGCTGTCGTCAAAGCGTAAGTTGTAAAGGCCGCCAAAATCTTCTGCAATCCCGAAACTGATACAGATGGCTTTGGCATGTCCGATATGGAGGTAGCCACTCGGCTCTGGTGGGAATCGGGTATGCACTCTACCGTCATACCTGTTTGTCTTGAGGTCTTCTTCAATCGCTTGGCGGATAAAGTTCGTATCGGGGGAATTGTTCGCGTTTTCTTTTAAATGGGGATCTGAATGCTTCATATCTTATACCGTGCAATATATGCTGTTGGGCGTGTTACAGAGACTTTCGCTTTTAAGAAACGGCAGTCTTTATAGAGGATGGAACGTCTCATTAAATAATTATACTCTCAAAACACGTTAAAGTCAAGATTTTCAGTCCTCTCCTTCAGGGTCATTTAGTTTTCCGTTTTCTGAGCGCATTCGCAGGAATACAGATGCGCGCCTATTCACAAGAATCGGGGTTACAAACCCCTCCCACAAGCGTGATTTGTGACAATTGAATGCCTCTGTCCTTCCCTTCAGGGGCATTTTGGGTTTTTTGTCCAAAGTCCCTACATCCCTTTCTCTGGGGGCAGGAAGACTTTCAGAGGAAATGCTGTGAGGCTTGAGAAAAAACAGGTGCAATTCGGCAGGGTATCAGGTATAATTAACGCAAGTTGCCACTTTTGTAGCATAATCTTCATGAAGTTTAAATAAATTAGGACTTACGCAATATTTTAGAAAAGTGTTATACTCTTGAATTATGAACACCTTATCCC
Source organism: Candidatus Poribacteria bacterium (assembly GCA_022821725.1). Taxonomy (GTDB): domain Bacteria; phylum Poribacteria; class WGA-4E; order WGA-4E; family WGA-3G; genus WGA-3G. The sequence goes on from JAJEDB010000059.1 coordinate 7,890, forward strand.
TGTCAGAAAAGAAGCAACCGTTATTTTCCGATTACTGTCAGTTTCTGTTAGCGAGTTTTCATAACTTCACGCAGACGT
>JAJEDB010000124.1 GCA_022821725.1 Candidatus Poribacteria bacterium
ACGTCTGCGTGAAGTTATGAAAACTCGCTAACAGAAACTGACAGTAATCGGAAAATAACGGTTGCTTCTTTTCTGACAGGGATAAGGTGTTCATAATTCAAGAGTATAACACTTTTCTAAAATATTGCGTAAGTCCTATCCCGTTATATTCGTTAGTTAAATTCGATGTAACTCAATAAATTCCCTCGAATAGAAAACTCATAAAGACAGAATCTTCAGAAGCACAGGAGGTGCGTCTGATGGCATCCAAATTCTCCACAAATCTTTCGGCGAAACCCGGAAGTCGGAATTTGCTCTTAAAAAGCTTAATCGGCGTGATCGGACTCATGTCCTTACTCCTTGCTGCCTGCATCGTCTATATTGTCCAGGGGCCCATGCGTGCTCGGACACGATACAGTGTCAAGACGTTCAGCCCACAAGGTGAGGTTCCACAATGGGTTGATTTGTCGATTACGTTCTCGGAAGCGGTTATCGATAAGTCGCGTGTCGGGACGGAAGTTCCAGCAGAGGCACTTCGGTTCACACCAGCTGTCCAAGGTGCTGCCCGTTGGATCGCGCGGGACAGAGTCGGTTTCTTTTTAGACGCACCCTTAGCACCCTCCGCCCAATATACTGTTCACCTCACACCAGAACTCAACCCATCTGAGACATTCCTACTCACCGGACAAAAAGAGTTTAAATTCGCTACGGATCCTTTTGCAGTGCAGCAGGCACGTATGGAATTTACCGCCAATGATGCCCGCGAACACGCAACAGGTTTCGGAACGATAGCATTTAATTATCCTGTAACCATTGTCGATTTAAAGGCACACCTCTCTATTGAACTGGACGACGAAACAGAAATTCCATACCAGATTCAAACCAACACAGCAACAGCGCGGACGGTAACCTTCGAAACGCAGCGTATAAAACGCGGCAACGCAGATCAAGAGATAAAGATTAAGATTGAAAAAGGGTTCAAATGTACGGGTGGGAAAATTGGTTTAGAAAAAGCGAGTGTTACACCGGTAATACTCCGAGGGAGAGGCACACTCGGTGTAACATACGCTGACGTTTGGGAAAGTGATGGAACTCCGTATATCTCGGTGAGTTTCAGCGCGCCGGTACTCAGCGATGCCATTGAGCCGTATATAGAACTGACCCCCGCAGTAGCACATCAAGTGACATCCGACTATCGAAACGTGCAGATTCACGGCAACTTCAAACGGCGCACTACCTACACGCTAAAGATCCGACGCGGTCTCACAGCCCGAAACGATGCCGTTTTAAAACAAGATTACAGGACACGCCTCAGAATCCCAGATATCCGACCCCAACTTCGGTTCCTTGGCGACGGTTTCTTCCTCGCGAGAAAGGGGCATCTGAATTTAGGTCTCGCAACAATCAACGTTAAAAGCGTGAAACTCAATATCGAAAAAGTTTTCGCGAACAACCTTATCTACATATCAAAATTAGAACGATGGAGTCGCTGGAGCCGAAACTTAGGTAAACCGATTCGGACAGAAGAACTCGATATTCCGTCCCAATTGAACGAAGAAGTAACAACACCTATCTCCTTGGAAGAATATCTCTCAGACGAACATGTCGGCATCTTCAAGGTGGTGGCGCGGAACGCAGCGCGGGAGTGGGATAGTGCGCATCAATGGGTGCTCATCACAGACTTGGGTATCACTGCCAAACGCTTAGGAGATAACCTATACGTTTGGGTGAAATCACTCGCGACGGGTTCGGCAGTCCCAGCGGCGCGCGTTAAACTCATCAGCGATAATAACCAAACGCTCCTTGATGGGACAACCAACTGGGCAGGATACATCCAGTTCACAGACGTTGTGGAGAAGACTGAAGATTTCACACCGTTTATGATCACCGCCGCGAAACGGGACGATCTCGCCTTCATTCAACTCAACCGACACGAAATCGCAACAGCAGATTTTAATACTGCCGGTTCTGCCTACCTGCAAAAAGGTTATGAAGCGTTCCTCTACACAAGCAGAGGGGTCTATCGTCCGGGTGAAACCGTCCAACTTGCTGGAATTGTTCGAGGCCCAAAGCAGGTAACACCACAACCGCTCCCTGCCAGGATTGAAGTGCTCTCCCCAAACGGCAGAATTATGCGGGAGTTAAGACTACAAACAAACAAAAGCGGTGCCTGCGATGTGGAAATTCCTATCCCTACCTACGCCTTGACTGGTAATTATATTGCCAAGATGCGGATCGCGGATCGGGTCGTTGGAAGAGTCCAATTTCAGGTCGAAGAATTTATGCCGGATCGGATAAAAGTCGCTGTAACAGCGGATAAATCCACTTATAAACTTGGAGAGGAACTCGGCATTGAAGTGTCCGCTATCAACCTATTCGGTCCCCCAGCAGTAGGACGCACGGTGGAAACTTCCTGTGAATTGGAAGCAGTTTCGTTTGTAAATTCAGCAGCCAACGCAAGTGCAACACAGTGGGACTCGTTTGTCTTCGGGAATGCGCGTTCCAATTTTGAAAAACAAAGAATTGGATTGGGAGAAGTTAAAACCGATGCAGCGGGTAAAGCATCCTATCAATTCACGATCCCTGAAACGCTGAAAGCACCTTCTCTGCTAAACGGCACGCTGACAGCGACCGTTAGCGAAGTCGGCGGCAGAGCCGTCACCGCTTCTCACAGCGTTGTGATCCATCCGTATTCGCATTACGTTGGACTCCGACGCACAAAGACCGGGGATGTAAAAATCAACCAACCGCTCCGATTCGACTACATTGCCGTTAACGATGCAATGGCAGTTGCACCCGGAAGAGACCTAAAACTCAGTCTCCACAAAGTCCACTGGAACACGATACTCCGTCAGAACGGTGCTGGGCACTATGCCTACGTCTCGGAACCTCAAACAACAGAAGTGGAAACGGTCACACTCACTTCAGCAGAAACAGTACAGACGGTGACCTTAACCCCCTCAGATTATGGTGAATACCGCGTCCGTCTTGAGGACATCACCTCGACAGCAACAGCAGAACTCGGATTTTATGTCAGCGGATGGGGAAACATTCCAGTCTCCATGGAACATCCCACTCGACTGGAACTGACGCTTAATCAGCCTGCTTACCGTCCGGGGCAAACAGCAAAACTATATGTTAAGGCTCCGTTTCCAGGCACACTCCTGCTGACGATTGAACGGGAAAAGGTGTTGAATTACCGGACAATCGTGATGGAAAACAACACCACAACTTTATCAATCCCGGTCCGTTACGCCTATAGACCGAATGTGTATATCTCTGCAACGTTGACGCGCGCCATTCCGATGGAATCGGGGTTACAAACCCCTCCGACAACTGCTAAGAAGTCGCCGCTCCCTGCACGCGCCTTTGGGGTAATCCCCCTAAAGATAGATGAAACGCGGAGACGACTTTCGATCGAAATGTCGCTCAATCAAAAAAACGATGCTGGTGATATGGAGAAGATTCCACTCGCCAGTCCAGAAAAGAATATAGAAAGCGCAGCGACAGTCCTACCGAATAGCGAAGTGACTATAGCGTTCCAAGTTCACGGGAGACGTTCTTGGCAAAAATATGACGTCTGTATCGCAGCCGTTGATGAAGGGATCCTCGCGTTAACCGATTTCAAAACACCCAACCCACACGCTTACTTCTATAGACAGCGTGGGCTTAAGACGCGCTCCTTTGACGTGTATAGTGGGATCCTCCCCGAAATCGCAAATGTTATCGACAACTCAAGTCCGGGGGGAGATGCAGCCACGACACGACAGGCGGAACTGCGGAAGCGATTGAGCACAGGCAGCATCCGGCGCGTAAAACCGATTTCACTCTGGTCAGGATTCGTGAAAACCGATGGAAATGGTCGCGGTACTGTTCAATTCAAAATCCCGCAGTTCAATGGGACACTCAGGTTGATGGCAGTCGCATTCGCGGGTGGCGATTACGGTGGCACAGAAGCGCATCTGACTGTCCGCGAACCTATTGTCTTAACGCCGACCTTTCCACGATTCCTTGCGGGTGGTGATAAGGTTCGGGTCCCGGTTACCCTCTTTAACGGCACGGGCGCGGAGGAGGAATTTACGGTCGAATTGCAAGCCTCAGGCAACGTGCAACTCCTTTCAGCAACGGCTGCCAATAATGATCCATCAATAGCCAGTGATCAACAACCTCCGCTGGTTTCCGATAGCCCATATACAGCAGACAAACTCAGTATAGACCAGAAGGTCGACGCAGGCGCAGAAGCACAAGTTTTTTTCGATCTTCTCGTTCAGGACGCAATCGGGGAAGCCAACTTCAATCTTTCGGCGCACGGTAAGACACAAACAACACAATTAGACGTTAAAATCCCACTGCGTTCCGTGGCGCCACCTGTTACACAAACCGGACAGGGCGTGGTCCGCGCAGGTGAACCTGCTGATTTTATTTTCCCGTCAAATTTAATACCCGATTCGTCAGAGTTTAGCCTCACGTTATCTCCGTTCCCAAATATTAGGTTTGCGGACAGTCTCCGTTACCTGATACGTTACCCGCACGGCTGTCTCGAACAAACAACGAGCAAGGTTTTTCCGCTGCTTTACTTCAGTGGTTTGGCGCGAAGTGTCGAACCGATGCTGGCAGCAGAAGACTCGGTGGATCACTACATCACATCGGGTATCACGAAAATCGAAAGTATGTTGAAGTCAGACGATCGTTTCGCTTATTGGCCCGGTGGCACCTACGTGAACCCATGGAGCAGTATCTATGCGTCTCACTTCCTCGTCGAGGCACGAAAGGCAGGCTACGAGGTCTCAGACCGGGTTTATGACGCACTGCTGGAAGGTTTAAGAACGGAAGCGAAATTCTCGCCAAACACAGAAAACGAAGCACAAGAAATAAGAAAAAAGATTTCATTAGCAACATACGCCGCTTACGTCTTAGCTGCTGCTGGACATCCCGACCGAGGCACGATGCACTATCTGAAAAACAGAGGCTTGAGCGGACTCAGCGATTATAGCCATTTCCAACTCGCAGGCGCCTTCGCGCTCAGCGGCGAACTGGAAACCGCCCTGTCAATGCTACCCGTGTCCGTATCACCCAATTTTAATAAAGGAAACCCCGGACATCGCGAGACAGGCGGAACGCTGGATTCCCCTATTCGAGCCCAAGCCATCATGTTAGACGTTCTTGCTGAAGTTAACAAAAACCACCCGTCAATCCCAATGCTCGTCCAAAACCTAAATGCTGCAGCAGCTGAGGGGAACCGATGGGCAACAACACAAGAAAACGCTTTTGCGTTTCTGGCACTCGGTAAGATTCTGAAGAAACAGATGGATAGAAATTACACGGGTATCCTGACGCTTAATGGCGAACATTTCGCCGACTTCGACGCAACGGAGACCCGTTATACCGATAAAATATGGGATGGGCTGCGTGTCCAACTTTCTGTTAAAGGTGAGGGCAGTTGCTACTATTATTGGAGCGCGTTTGGCATCCAACGCGATTCCTTCATCGAAGAATACGAGCACGAATTACAGGTCCGCAGACGCTATTTTAACAAAGACGGTGAAGAACGGACAGGCCCCTTCGCACACGGAGAACTCATCATCGCTGAGATAAACGTTAAAGCTCTCACCGCCAACCTTGAAAACGTTGTCGTCGTAGATATGCTGCCTACGGGATTCGAAATTGAGAATCCGCGATTAGAATCCCGAGCAGGTATTTCATGGTTAAAAACACAAGATTTCAAACCGGATTATATTGATATTCGCGATGACAGGCTCATCTTCTTCGGCACGTTCCCCCGCCAACGCGAACGTAAATTCTATTACGCGCTACGCGCCGTCACACAAGGCGAATTTACCTTACCGCCCATTGTCGCCGAGGCGATGTATGATACAACAAAATCTGCTGTAACGGGTAGCATGCGCATTGTAGTGGTTCCAGAATGATGAATAGTTTTCAGTTTTCAGTTTTCAGTTTTCAGTTAAGAGGTTTTCGTCTAACAAGCCCCTCTTATAACCGACACCCCCTCTTTGGAAGACTGATGCCTGTAATGCTATCTTTCTTGTTGATCGTCACGCTCTTTATGGTCGCAAACTGGTGTTTCCCGCTACCGAAAGCACGTCTCCATCCCCCTGTATCTCAGATTGTGTTGGATAGAAACGGTGAGTGGCTTCGAGCATTTTTAGCCGACGATGGCATGTGGCGATTTAGTCATGAATCACAACAGATTTTCAATGAATCAGTCCCCTCCTTAACCCAAAATTCTCACCACAAGACAAACGCAACACCCGATACCTATTCCCCCTTACTCCACCAAGCAATACTCACATCAGAAGATAGGTGGTTCTACTATCATTACGGTATCAATCCTGTATCGATTGCGACAGCCCTCTATGACAATTTGAAAGCGGGTGAAGTTGTCCGCGGGGGTTCAACCATCACCATGCAACTCGCCCGATTGATGGAACCTAAGGCGCGTAACATTCCGAACAAATGCATTGAGATGTTCCGTGCCTTTCAACTTGAACACGCTTATTCCAAATCAGAGATTTTAACGTTTTATTTCAACATGCTCCCGTATGGTGGGAATATAGTCGGAACAGCGGCAGCCTCGCGGTTCTACTTCAACAAACCCCAGCATGCGCTGAGTCTTGGGGAAGCCGCACTTCTCGCCGCCATTCCGAACGCCCCAGAACGTTTACGCCCCGACAGGTTCCCAGAAAACGCCCGAAAGGCACGCGAAAAAGTCCTGAATCGTCTGCTGGCACGCCGACAAATTTCCGAACAGCAGTGGCAGGAGGCAGTCCAAGAACCGATTCCGCACAAACGCTATCCACTTCCATTTAAAGCACCACACCTCTCACGCCTATTGATTAAAGAAAACCGGAAGAAATTCGGGGTTAGAAACCCCTCCCACTCATTGATTAAAGAAAACCGGAAGAAATTCGGGGTTAGAAACCCCTCCCACTTACGGACAAACCCCTCCCACCCACAGACAACAAATGGCAGGATACACACGACAATAGACGCCAAGGTTCAGGATACTGCGGCACGCCTCCTTAACGAATATCTGGTGGACGCAGCGCGTAAACCGAGTTTGCGCGGGTCTCATAGCACCAGCACAGGCGCAATCATCGTCATGGATACCCAAAACCGCCATATCTTAGCAATGGTAGGTTCCCACGACTTTTTCGACCGGAAGGCATTAGGACAAATAAATGGGACGCTCGCCCCGCGTTCTCCGGGTTCTGCACTCAAACCCTTCGTCTATGCCCTGGCAATGGAAGAGGGCTTGATTACACCCGAAACACTGTTATTCGATGTCCCTGTTACCCATGCCGACTATACACCGGTGAACTATGATGGGAAATATAACGGTTATGTCACTGCCCGTCGAGCCCTCGCACGTTCCCTCAATGTCCCCGCCGTTAATCTGAATGCACGCTTGAAAAACAGGACGCTACACGCCTTCCTCAAACAAGCCGGTATCTCTACACTCGCGCCTGCTCAGAAGTATGGACTCTCTATGGTTCTCGGCGGATGCGAAGTGAATCTACTCGAATTGACAACACTTTATGCGGGGCTGGCAAATATGGGGGAATTTGGACCTTATCAACTGACAAAGGGTCATCAACCGAAAACTGAAAACCATTCCAAACGTTTACTCCGACAAGAGACCAGCTTCATCATAACCGAGATGTTAACAAACTCACAACTACCTACCAACACGGTTAAAAATCCAGAAGCCTTTGAGAGGACAATGAACCTACCAAAGATTGCGTGGAAGACTGGGACCTCTTATGGACACCGAGATGCATGGTGCATCGGGTACTCGCCGACCCTAACAATCGGCGTATGGCTCGGTAATTTCGATGGAAAGGGGACACCAATGCTGAGCGGCACAGATGCAGCAACGCCGATCCTATTCGCGCTCTTCACTGCTTTGACAGGACAAGACACACACCACTGGTTTACCAAACCGGAACAATTGAAAACACGACACGTCTGTACCCTGAGCGGCGCACCGGTCTCACCGCACTGTCCCACCCATAAGGAGGACGTGTATATACCCGGTGTTTCGTCTGTAGCGGTTTGCGCGATTCATAAACCTATCTATGTTGACGAATCGACAGGATACAGTCTCTGTTCTCATTGTTGGGGAAATAGTCATCGGTCAACTGGACAGTATAAAAAAATATTTGAGGAGTGGCCCGCCGATGCGGCGACATGGTTGGCAGAGAATGGTTTTGCTGTGCCTGTCCTACCGGCGCATAATCCCTTGTGTACCGGCACAATTGCAGGGAACGTCCCGATTATTTTATCTCCAGCAGAAGACACGATCTATTACATTCGGGAAGGGGTGCCACTGGAAAACCAAAAGATTCGGTTGACCGCCTCGGCTTCCAGTCGGACACAGGAACTGTTCTGGTTTTTGGATGGTGAGTTAATTTTTCAAGGAAATGCGGGAGAGCAATACTGGCTTACGCCTGCCAGGGGAAAACATGTGCTAACGTGCGTGGATGCGGAGGGTCGCTCAGCAACCCGTCCGCTCCATATTTCGGTGATTCAGTAGGCGTGTTAGGTAAGACGCTTAAAACCTGATTCCATCAGAACCAGACTTAATTTTACCCCACGTCGTGGTCAACTTACCCTCCGCTTGCACAGCAAGGGTTTTTTCCATACTATCTTTAACATCGTCAGCAGTGAAGGCGACACTCCACATCTTAAATTCGTCAATCATACCGTTGAAGAAGTTGGCGTTGCCCTGACTCGCTGCGATGCACATCCCTTGGGTACCGAAATCCATGCGGGCATCACCACCGGCATCCGTCTCAGCATCAAGCTCCCCGTTAATATACATCCATCCCGTCTGTTTGGTCTGCGTCCCAACGAAGTAATACCATTCCGATTCAAACGCATCATAAGTCGTGTGTATCGGTAATTCCACACCTTGGGTCGCAAAGTAGTACCCGAATAAAATGCCACCACGGTTGAATGTAATATGAGGTCGTCCACCCCCTTGCAAACGATAGAGCAGATCAATCCGATTACCCCCGTCAATTTTCTCGTCCGGTTTGAACCAGAATTCGATCGTCATTTCCTTGGGTTGATCAATTTTGAGCGGATCAAAGTTGACACTTCCGCCCTTAAATTGGAGCGCCTGACCTGAGACACCCTCTACCCATTTTGCGTTCTTTATATCACCCACGAATCCACTCGGCCCAACATCTTCCGCTTTGTTACCTTGACCTTCATCAAAGGGTAGATAGATAAGTAAATCTTTATCTGGATCGACTGCATGCGCGAGTACACAACTCATTAAGAACGCGACAGCCGCCAGAAGATATGTTAATTTTTTCATCTTTATTGCGTGTGAAAGCGGCACACAGACATGCTCATCTGTAGTGCCACCCTCACACTTTTCCTCCAATTGTCTAATGGCTATTTTGAGGATTTTAGGTTTCCCCAAGTTGTTGTTAATTTACCGGTCGGTTCAACCGATAAAACCTCTGGTAGGTAATAATTAACGATGAATTCACCCATAATATTGCCCCATGAGACACCCGGATGCGGCACATCCCCCACATAGGTCTGGACGAAGATGCCGAGGCGGCCACCGGTGTCTTTGTTATATAGCACAGCCGGGTCAACCCGCGGATCTGCATCATCATTCTCAGCGAGCGCGATCTCTAACTCCCAGGGGCTTTTGTCGTAATCGTCAAGATGGAACGGATAAGACGTATTATACTTTTTCAGGCTCGGTATAAGGTCTTCACCTTCCTGTGTGGGTGTCATTTCAACGGGATTGGCTGCCCAAGCGTCTGGACCCCTATTCATCCACACGAACGCTTTTGGAACGTCAATGACATTGGGTAGTGCAGCTTGTCCGTTCGTTTCATCGGGGCCTTCCGACGTGTAAAAGGTGTATTCACCCGTATTGAAAATCGTATTGCCGGCATCAAGGAACTCTTCAAGCGGCGAGCCATCAGGTTTTCCGTTATTGATCGGATAAATCGTTGAAGGCGTGATACCGGTCAGAATCAGGGTATTCCCACCCCCTGCTGTGTGTGCCTTGACCCACTCTCCTAATCCGTTAATATCCTTGGGATCAAAAGCCGTCAGGTTTACCTTATTATCAATAATCTTGATTAAGGCATCAATTTCCTCTTGAGCCCCTTTTGGGTCTTCACGCGCCCAAGGGTGCGAATCGGTGTGAAGCGCAAAATTGTAATTGGCTTCAACCTGCGTAGAAATTAAAACCGTGAGAAAAAGAATAGCCAGTCTTTTCACTGTTGTCCTCCTATATATTGTAGGCGGGCACGCCGACCCGCCTCACGTTTATTTACTTTTTAATTCACCCCACAACGTAGCTAATTTGTCCGCAGGTTCAACTGCCGTTGGCGGGACGCCCTCACCATTAATCTCAACATATTCATACGCAACGGTTGAATCCCTACCGCCTAAACCGGGACGCCCTTTATCGTAGGTTTTATCCTCGGTTTCAACCATCAGTTTTCCATCAATGTAGGTTCTGAGGGTTAGCCCTTCTACTTCAAAGACGATGGTATACGCATCGCCGCCTTTTGTATCCTTTGAATCGGGACGTTGTGGGCGCGGACCACCGGTAATCTCATTCGCGGCTCCACCGCTAAACATGAAAACCGAAGTTGTATGCGAGTTGTAACTGATTTCCATGAAATAGAAATCCACTGCGGGTTCCTGCGTCCGAACGAACAGATGGAAATAGGGGCCATTAATTTTTCGTGCCTTGACCTCCATTCGGTAATCCGTCCAGTTTTCTTCCCCAAAGTAGATACCTGAATTCTGCCCACCGGCAACGGTGAGTTCAAGCATACCGTCTTTCACCTCTGCAGTTGCCTGCGGTCCCAACTCCCAATCCGCAATCTCTTTGTCACTATCAAACTCATAACGAATTGCCTGTGCGGTGTGCCCAATCAGTATAAAGCCCAAGCAAATGCACGCGTAAACCCAGTGGATATTCAGCTTTCTCATGAAAGATTCTCCTTAGATTTATAGCCGGAGCATCGAATATTCCATTTTTCGAGTTAAGGACGCTCGCGGTCGTCACAAAGTGGATCGGTCACGTTCTTTTCGTTCCCATTATTTTACATCAATATATCACAACTGTCAACCCCAAACAGACTGAAACACAGACGCTTTACGCGCGAATCGCAGCGAGGGTCAGACATCCCCACCCCACGATAAATGCCAACCCACCGATGGGTGTAATTGCGCCGAGCCATCGAATACCCGTGAGGCTCAGCACATAAAGGCTTCCCGAAAAAATCAGGATACCTGCCAAAAAACACCATCCCGATGCAGTCGTGAGTTGGTTCTGCCACTGTGATACCGCCCACGCTGCAGCGATTAACCCAAGGCTGTGATACATCTGATAGCGAACTGCGACTTCAAACGTCTCAAGCATCTCTGGTGAAAGTTTTGATCGCAATGCATGTGCCCCAAACGCTCCAAAAACGACACCCAATAGACTCAGACCTGAACCCAATGCGAAGAAAAGATTTTGCATATTTTTAATTTACCTTGCGGGTAAGGCACGGAAGTTTGAACTTTGAAGTCCATTTCTCCAGAGCCGAGATTTGTGATAATTGAATGCCTCTGGCCGCATAAATCGGGGTTACAAACCCCTCCCACAACAGAGATTTTGACAATTGAATTAAGTATACCTTAAATCCGACACGTTATGTCAGGCGTTTTTGCTGGGGTATTTTTTCAGATCTAAGGAACGCACGTTATAGTCTTAACGCCCATTGCTCCTCCGCAAGGAAAATTAAAAATTTCTTGACATTTTTGCCATATTGTGTTAGGATTTAGTTTTAAACGGCGTAGCTCGCTCTATTCCGTGTGGCTAATAGTAAAAGGAGAAACTTTTGGACGTATGAAACAATACAGAACAGACCAGATCCGAAACATTGCAATTATCGCGCATTCAGGAGCCGGCAAAACATCACTCGTTGAAGCGATGCTTTACAACGGGGGTGCCATCGAGCGAATGGGGGCTGTCGATAGTGGAAATTCTGTAGCCGACTATGCCGCTGACGAGATTGAACGCAAAACGACTCTCAACTGTTCAGTCTGTATCGCAGAATGGGAAGGACATAAACTAAATCTGATTGATACCCCGGGGGCAGAAGATTTTTATGGCGACCTGCACAGTGTCCTCCGAGTCGTCGACGCTGTTGTCGTCGTCGTGGATGCAACAACCGGTGTCGAGGGTGGAACCGAAAAGGTGTGGGAGGTCGCGGACAAATACGAATTGCCACGCCTCATCTTTATCAATAAAATGGATAAAGAGAACGCCAGTTTTGAAGATGCACTCGCAAGTGTTGAAGAAATTTTAGAGACTCGGGCGGTCTCTATTCAACTCCCAATCGGTAAAGAGGACCAGTTTGCCGGTGTCGTCGACGTCATACAGATGGCGGCTTATTTGCAACCCGATGGAAGCAAGCGCGCTGCAAAAGCCGAAATACCCGCAGACTTGGAGACAGAGGTTGAAGAAACCCGCGAAGCACTCGTCGAAGTCGCTGCAGAAAGCGACGATGAACTCATCGAGAAGTTTTTTGAAGGTGAACTATCGGACGAAGAGATTCAGAACGGTTTGCAACTTGGGATTTTCGAGAATCAGTTTACCCCCGTGCTTTGCGGTGCTGCCTTGAACAATATCGGCGTGCAACAATTGATGGATACACTGTTGACGGGCTGTCCATCTCCGGTCGACGTAGGTGCAGTTACATCTGCAGAGAATGAAGAGGACAGTCGCGAACCCTCATCGGATGCACCGATGTCCGCGCTTGTTTTCAAAACGATTGCCGACCCGTTTGCCGGACAATTGAGCTTCTTCCGGGTCTACTCCGGCACATTAGAAGGGGATACTCAGGTCAGTAATGCGACGCGAGGACAAATTGAACGCCTCGGAAAAACAGCGTTCATGAACGGTAACGAGGCAATCAACACACCACAGGTAGAAGCAGGCGACATTGGCGCACTCACGAAACTCTCCGCGACCCAGACCGGGGACACGCTCTGCGACAGAGATGCCTCCATCCAGCTTTCAGGTGTTGATTTCCCAAACTCCGTTATCTCCTACGCCATCCACCCGACGCGCGAAGGCGACGATGAAAAGTTGATAACCTCACTCACCCGGATGTCCGAAGAAGATCCGACGTTTAGGATTGAGCGGAACGAAGTTACGAAACAACTTCTCATTTCTGGGCTCGGAGACCTGCACATTAACATTAACCGGGAACGCATGGCAGATAAATTCGGCGTCGAAACGGAACTCTCACCGCCAAAAGTGCCGTATCGGGAAACAGTTCGTAGGCGAGTCCAAGGCATCCAAGGTAGACATAAACGTCAATCCGGTGGAAGAGGACAGTTCGGCGACGTCACGATTAATCTTGCCCCTTTGCAACGCGGTGATGGTTTTGAGTTTGTTAACAACATCGTCGGCGGTGCAATCCCACGCAACTATATTCCGGCTGTCGAAAAAGGCATCCGCGAGAGGATGGACAGAGGCTTAATCGCGGGTTTCCCAATCGTCGATATCCAAATTGACCTCTATGATGGCAAGTTTCACCCTGTCGATTCTTCGGATATGGCGTTCCAGATCGCTGGTTCTATCGCCTTTTCTGCTGCCGCCGAAGAAGCCGATCCGTGTTTGCTTGAACCGGTCATGAGCGTCGAGATTACGGTGCCTGAACAGTTTATGGGCAGCATTATCGGCGACTTGAACGGACGGCGTGGACAGGTAATGGGTGTTGAACAGCTGGGAAGGAAGCAGGTCATTCAAGCAAACGTCCCGCTTTCGGAGATGCTCCGGTATTCGATCGATCTCAAGTCGATGACGAGTGCGCGTGGCACCTTCATCATGGAGTTCTCACATTACGAGATCACACCCGATGATGTCGCGCAGAAGGTCATCGCTGCGTCGAAAACCGAAGAGGAAGAATAGACGACCGGAAATCGCATCGTCGGTTTCCTCTGCCTTCCAGAGCGTAGATATACAGAACTTACGCAAAATGACCAAATTTCACCTATTTTTACGGGATTCGGTGCGGTTAGAAACCGCACCTACCGGGGGAGTGCGTAAGTCCTAATATAGACAAAAGATAAACCCGCTGCTGATTTGTATCAACAGCGGGTTTCTGTTTGACAGGACCTACGCATGGATGCGATAAATCGCATCACTACAAACAGAAGGAACGTTGAAGGATGCCCACTTCTCGAAAGCAGCCTGGTTCGTAGTGGCGCAATTCATTGCGCCTCGCGTAAGTCTTGTTTAAATTCAATGTTCGCGATTAGCCATCCAAATGGAAGATCGCCATCTTCAATTCGGTCATCTCTTCTATGGCGTATTTCGGACCCTCTTTGCCCATACCGCTCTCTTTGACCCCGCCATACGGCATTAGATCCGCACGCCACTGCGTGCCCCAGTTCACCATCAGGTTGCCAGATTCGACTTCGCGGACAAACTTCATTGCCCAATCGACGTTCTGTGTGAAAATCGCGGCACTCAATCCGTAGTTGGTATCATTGGCAAGGGCGATCGCTTCGTCGATGTCGTTGACGCGCGTTACACCGACTGCCGGTCCAAAGACCTCATCACAGGAGATCTTCATCTCCGGTTTGACGTTGGCAAGGATGGCAGGCGTAACAAATTGATCCTGCTTATCGCCACCCGTGAGGAGTTCCGCCCCATCTGTGACTGCCTCCCGAATCCATTCGGCAACACGCGTGGCATCGCCTTCTCGAATCATCGGTCCCATCCGTGTCCCTTCTACGAGGGGGTCGCCAGTGCTGATTTGAGCGACTTCCGCTTGGAACGCATCTAAGAAATCCCCATAGATTTTTTCATGCGCGATGACGCGCTGCGTTGAGATGCAGACCTGTCCGGCATTCGAATAACCGGATGCCGCCGCTGCTTTCGCGACTTTCTCGGGATCGGCGTCGGGCATGACGATGAGCGGTGAATTCGATCCGAGTTCCATCGTGACACGCTTTAACCCTGCGACCTTACAGATATGCTCGCCGACATCACGGCTACCCGTAAAGGTGATCTTTCGGACGCGCTGATCCGCACAGAGTGTATCCCCGATTTCGCCACCGGGACCCGTGACACACTGAATCGCCTCAGGCGGTGTCCCTGCTTCTAAAAAGAGTTCCACCAGTTTCAGGGCGGAGAGCGGCGTGTCCGTGGCGGGTTTGATGATAATAGCGTTTCCACCAGCGATCGCGGGACCCGCTTTGTGGCAAACAAGGTGCAGTGGGAAGTTGAAAGGACTAATACCGGCAACGATACCACACGGCATGCGGACTGTGAAGCCGAGTTTGTCTTTGACACCCGGCGCGCCTTCAAGAGGGATCGTTTCACCGGTTAACCGTTTCGCCTCCTCGGCAGACAGGGCGATAATCTCGGAGGCGCGGGTTGCTTCAATTGTCGCCTCGGCGAGGATTTTTCCCTCTTCGCGAGTGATAACCTCGGCGAGTTCGCCTGCCCGTTCCACCATCAAGTCCGCAACTTTACGCAGGATCTCGTAGCGTTCATAGCCGGTCATCCCTGCCATGATCTTCGCGCCACGCGCTGCGGTTTGAATAGCGGTTTCAACGTCGGCTGCGTCCCCTCTCGGAACGGTGTCAACAACTGAACCGTCGAAGGGACTCAGTACGTCAATTTTATCGGATTTATCAATCCATTCTCCACCTACGTGCATTTGCATAATGCATTTTCTCCTTTTTAATTATACCTTGCGGTTAAACGATGTGCGTCTGGACTTTGACATGCGTTTCTTAAATCCGCACTCCATTTCATTTCGTGCTAACGTTTTTGAATCTCAATGCATTTTGCTGCTCCTCAGACTCGGCAATTATCAAGGGCGTTCTCATCCAACTCAACGCCCAATCCGGGTTTATCTGGAACAGTTGCGTACCCCTCCACAAGCGGAATCGTTGACGGCGTAACCAGATCAAAAGCCCGCAAAGCATTCAGCGTAATCGCAGGCATGGTTGCATTCGGCATCACTGCTGCAAGGTGCATAACGTAACAGGTCGTAATGCCGAGTCCGACAATTTGTATCCATACAGGGAGATGCGCGGCATTTGAAATAACCGCCTCCTGTATAGCATTGGCAGCGCGTGAGTCAGGGTAAGCGATAATAAATGAATCGTTCATATTTGCCCGTATTGCTTCGATTGGATCGGGGGTGCCGAAGTGAATAGTTATCGGCATATCGGTGTGTCGTTTGATCTCTGTGTACCCGGCAATATCGGCTTGTGGAATCGGGGTTTCAAATGACTCTATATTGTAATCTTGCAGTTGACGCACAACTTCGAGGGTCCGCTCCGGGGTTTCAAACGAGTCATTTGCATCGACGCGGAGTCTATAATCGTCCGGCACAACTGCCGTGATTGCTTCTACCTGCTCAAGTACTTCAAACCACGGGCGGGCTTTGATTTTGTGGAGCCGGTAGCCGAGCGAATACGCGTGCCGTGCTTCTGCTGCCCATTCCTCTGGCGTCATATCAATCGACCAGTAGCCGAATTGCGTTTTGTTGTGCACCTTCTCACCTAAAAGTTGATGCACCGGCACGCCAAGCGCCTTCCCGATAATGTCGTAAAAAGCCTGTTGGAGAGGGGTCGGTGCCCAACCATTTATAAACTCAAATGGATTTCTACCGACATAGCGCTGAACGACTTCATCCGCCTGAAGTGCTCCATCGCCAATTCCGACGAGCCCTACATCGGTGTGTACCTTGTAGACGTAATCAATCTGGTAAAGATTACGACGCGTCATGAGTTCATAAATGCCTTCATGATATGGCACTCTTACTTTGATAACGTCAATCTGAGTGATCTTCATATTTTTACTTAAAGGAAAAATTAAAATTATTCATCACGCCGGATCCAACTCACGACATCCTCCGCTTCACCTGTCCCGCCTTCAACGCCATCACTACCGAAAGAGACGAGATCGTATCCGTATCGGTCATGGTTACCGGGGCGAACATAGACATAGGGATTCCCCCACGGATCTTCGGTGATTGGGATTTGAATATAGGGTTCTACCCAGTTTATAGGGATTGGGGGTGCTTCAGGTATCTCCCAAAGTGCCTTTAAGCCCTGCTCAGTCGAGGGATAATCGCCATTATCTTTGGCGTATCTATCAAGAGCGATACCCAATGTTTCAATGTCCTCCGCGGCTTGTGCCTGTAAAGCCCGTCCCGCTTGTCCGAGTAACCGAGGTGCCAAAACGACAGCCGCAATAATTCCCAGAACGATGACGACAACTAAGATCTGTATGGATGTTAATCCTGCTTGTTTAGAATCGATTGATTTCACGCATTTTCCTCCGCTGACCTAACATAGCAAATTGGCCATCGGCTTCCTGTCTCTATCAGTGGATGCCTTTTCGGTTTTCCGAAACACTCGAATGAAAAAACTTCTTAACTGACATCCCAATGCCGACTGCTGACAGCCATTTTTTAAGTGTATCACATCTCCCGAATTCTGTCAATTTTAAAAAACCCTTGACAGTCGTTGCAAAAATCGGTTAGAATGTAATCATGGTTCAGATTCGTCAGTCGCCCGATCCAGATGTTGCGTCTCTTCCGCGGGACCGCTACGATATTGTGACCAAAGATGCGCTGCATCAGTTTCCTGAAGATATTTTGCGGACGGTCTTGGGCCACAGCAATTTTCAGTTCCTCGGATTTGAGGAAAGCGAGTTGACGCGTGTGGAAGTTCGGAGAACCGATAGCCTGATCAAGGTCCATCTGGGTGATGTCCTCGTTTTAGTGCACATTGAGTTTCAGGTCAGCGACAGTGCCCCTATAGACATGGTGCGCCGGAATGTCGGGTATCTCGGTAGATGTTATGAAAAATACGGTTTGCCGATCCTTTCCCATGTCATCTATCTCCGTCCGAATGCGGGTCGGAGGGATCCAGGGGGTTACTGGCAAGAAATTCCGAACCACCGGTTCATCGTTGAATACAAAGTGATCCGTCTCAGTGAACTTCAGGGGCAATCTGTGCTGGAGTCGGAAAACACAGGGTTGCTGCCGTTTGCTCCGTTGATGCAACCCCCATCTGGCACGTCACCGCTCCACTGGGCGATTGCGTGTAACCAACGCACAAAGAACCTCTCCTTACCCACGGAGATTCGCAGCAATCTGCTCGTATCGCAGTGGGTGCTGAGCGGTCTGATTCACCCCCATCCCGCGATTGGGAGTTTTTTATCGGAGGTAGTTATGCAAGAATCTTCAGTCTACCAGCATCTCGTAGAAACCGCAGCAGAAGAACGATACCAAC
The DNA here is from genome assembly GCA_022821725.1 of Candidatus Poribacteria bacterium. Taxonomy (GTDB): domain Bacteria; phylum Poribacteria; class WGA-4E; order WGA-4E; family WGA-3G; genus WGA-3G. The sequence goes on from JAJEDB010000124.1 coordinate 18,304, forward strand.
AAGGCATAGAGCAAGGCATAGAGCAAGGGGCGCGTCAGATGAGTATTGAAAGCACTTTGACCCTCCTCACGCGACGCTTCCCTGAAGCCGATGTCAATGCCTTGAAACCGACTCTTGAAGCCATTGAGGATCTCAACCGTCTCAAGCAGTTGAATATTGAGGCTTTCTTAGCAGAGAACTTTCAGACCTTCCAAGACCACTTATACGCTTGATCCGTAGCGGATCCCGTTAAAAAAAGAAACGCAGGTGCGATATAGAAACCGCATCTGCGTTTGTTTTTTTTCACTGCTAAGGCGGGAAGAGTGGAGTGCTACTTCAAAATGACCATTTTGCCCATGGATGACAGGGTGTCGATTTCGAGATAGTTTCCAAGTGCCTGCCTTGCTGATTTGACGGGATCTGTAGGGTATCTCGCGTTTATCTCTGCTTCAAGGCGCCCCACGTCATGGCAACTTTACCACCGGGATCCACAGCAGCGATACTGATAATGTTCCCGAGGCCTTGCGTATAGATCATCTGCACGTGTGCGTTGGTCAAATCATTTTTAAAGAAACCCACATTATCGACACTTCCTCTTGCATTTTCACCGATGGAGATAAGACTTCCAGTGCCAGCGAAAGATTGATGTCCACTCACGGATTGATTGACAATACAAACACCGTTCAAATAGAGTTTCATCATAGTGCTATTGACGACAAAACCGATGTGCTCCCACCGGTCATTGTTTATGGGATCCTCTGTGCTTTCGGCAGAATGAGAGGCACTGTTTTTATTGTAGGCATACGTTCCAAATAGGGATCCATCTGCGAGAACACCTATGGTTACACTGCCTTCAGACCCGATATAGATATTATTCCTTATATTGGCAATTGGACCCCTATAGGTGTGTATCTCCATCAGAAAATCATTGGATTGCCGAGGGATTTTCACCCACGCAACGATAGAAAACGCCCTTGAGACAGAGAGGTACCTATTGTCGTTCCACGCCTGAAAATCAGCGGGATTGCTCTTGAGGAAAAGGCAGTTGCGCCCCGAAACCGTGCTTAATTGCGCACCATTGAACAGATCCCCACGCAATCCATTGCCACTATGATCAAAAACGTTCCCCGAATTTGTGAGGGAACTGAAGTAATAGACAGCCACACCGTTCTGTAGATCGCTCCCAAGCGCACGGGCTGATGCCTTAGGTGTCAACACTGCGATGAATATGGTAAGAGTGCATAGATAGACGAATGTTCTCATAATACGCTCCTTTTTCAAAGTGGGGGTGCCCTTTCACAATGCTATCGGTAAGAGGCGCGGTTTTTACACCGCGCCTTCATTCATTTCTGATGCCCCTTTGAATGAAGTTTCAGAAAATAATTCGGTAATGCTATGTTCTCCCAGGCCCGGTAGGTGCGGAATGTAATACAAGGAATGGATTTGGTCTATTCCCAGACCAAATCCCCTAACCGCACCGGACTTCGCCAATAAATTACCGAATTAATAAATTAATCTTCATATAAAGGCGGTTAGGGGGTTGTGCCTACTTCAATATTACCATCTTACGGAGTGCGGACATAGTATCCGTTTCCAACTGGTAGAAATAAATTCCGCTTGCGACCCGTTCGCCAAGCGCGTTCCGACCGTCCCAATATGCTGCGCGTTCGCGATCGGTGTAATACCCTGCAGCTTGCTGCCCGAGCTGCAACGTCCGAATCACAACCCCCTGAGCGTTGTAGATCGTTATCTTGACATCCGTATCCATCGCCAACTCATACGGAATCCAGGTCTCCGGGTTAAACGGATTCGGATAGTTCGCCAAGAGTTGCGTCTTCTCAGGACGCGCCGTCGCGAGAAGTTGCTGCAGGTAAACCAACGTTTTCAGGGTTGCCGGTGAACGATCGCTTGATGCGACCAACAGATCGATCTGTGCTTGGAGTCGGTCTCTTTGGATGGCAGAGAACTTCCTACCGAGCAGTGCTGGCGCACCCGCGGCAGCCTTATCAAGGTTCTTATTGACCTCCCTGACATCCTTGGCATCAACGCTGCCGTCTCCGTTGACATCGTACTTGGCAGCCGTGAGTTCCGATAAGACGGCGAGCAGGAGCATATCCACATCCTTGTCGTCGACAGAACCGTCGCCATTGATGTCATACTTGCTTTTCCCCGCGGCGATTGTCGTTGACTTTTCGGGAGCCTCTGTGGGTGCCTTGATACTATTGCTCAGCACCATGTCACCCGGCATACCTAAGCCAGTCACAACGTTTCGGATACCAGAGCCGTTGAGGTTCGCAGATTGGACTCTGCCACGCGAGTTCGTCCAGTAGAGTTTACTGCGGATGGTGTCAACAGCAATACCCATCGGAACGGCTTGGATCGAGGCGAGTTGTTTCGCGTCGGAACCGTTGAGATTGACGCTGTTGATGGTACCAGAACTCTCACCGGTTTTTGCTGTCCAGTAGAGTTTCCCATTCGCGATCGCGAGGCTTCCGGGAGTTCCGGGCATGGAATTGTCATCCCAGAATGCTATTTGTTCGCCGCTTAGAGTTGGATCTATACGCCCGATTGGACCGCTTTCGTCAGATTGTGTGAAATATAGATTGTTGCCTGATAGCAATAGATCTATGAGGCGATTTGATGATCCCTGTATAACGTTTTGGATACGGGAGCCGTCGAGGTTCGCAGACTGGATTCTGCCGCGCGAGTTCGTCCAGTAGAGTTTACTGCGGATGGTGTCAACAGCAATACCCATCGGAACGGCTTGGATCGAGGCGAGTTGTTTCGCGTCGGAACCGTTGAGGTTGACGCTGTTGATCGTGCCAGAACTCTCACCTGTCCGTTCCGTCCAATAGACCCTATCATCACCGATGGCGATGTTCATGGCACCTTCAACACCTAATATAAACGCTTGGACCTCTGCACCCACGAGCGCATAGATCTTGCCACTATCCACCCAGAGCATCGGCGGACGGTTCTGGGCATTGACCTGCACGACGGGATTGATCTCTCTGCTGCGAGGGGTGTCGTCTGTGACGCGAGGGGTGTCATCTGCCCCTGTGTTGGTTTCTGGGTCAGACGCGCCATTGACAGTAATGGTGAACGTGACGGTTTGCGTAACGCCTGCAGCCTTCACACGAACCGTGCTGGTGCCTCTCGCTAACGGGGTGTAAGGCGCACGGGCATATCCATTCCGATCCGTATCGACTGCGGTCGCACGTCCGTTACCGCGCTGCGAAAGGCGTCCCTGTCCGGTTTGCAAGCGGAACGTGACTTTCACATCCTCAACGCCCCTTCCGTTGCCATCGAGAACCCGGACGGATAGGGGTAGATCAAGCTGCGTATTCACTGTGCCGGTTCGGAAAACTTGACCGCTGATTTGGATGCTATCCGCGACGCCCGCGGTGCCTCTCGTCGTCGTCGGTTCAGAGGGGTCTCTTGTCGGCTCTCCGGTCACCGCGGGGACTGTGATTTGGGCGGGATCATATCCTCCTGTGGCACGCACAGTCAACGTGTGTGCACCCGTCGCCGTCGGTAATGTAACAATTGCCGAGGCCCTGCCACTTGAATCTGTCTGCCGAGATACGGAAGTCGCGCCCCCCGTTATGGTGATATTCACAGCACTTTGTGCCGAACCGCCTCGGACGGCACGCACGGTAATCGGCTGCTGGTTGCCGGTCCGAGTGCCGAGCGTCACCTCCAGCGTGCCGGGAGCTGATACCGTAACAGTTACTGTTCCTGTGTCAAATGTTCCGTTTGGATCGGTCGCAATAAGCGTATAATCCCCAGACGTGCTCGGCAGCGTAATCGATACAGCCGCGCCAGTGGTGACCGTCTGAGCCGTAGTCAAAGCCGTGCCGCTCAGCACAACCGATAAACCTGAAATAGGCGCATTCGTTGTCGTGAGCGCATTGACAGTTACCGACCGCGTCGTGCCTTCACCGGTGGTAGAGATCGTCAGCCGATTCCTTTGCTGCGGTGCTGGGGGCGGCGGCGGTGGACTTCCACCCTTGATATTGAAGACTACGTCATCAATAACACTATCAGTTATTGTAGGTGCAGTTTCAGTTGTAGCAGTGTCCAAAAGATGTGCGGTAACCCTCAGAGAATCTGAATCCTCGTTCGGATCGAAAAAGACAAAAGCTATGCCTTGTGTATCAGTCCGGACTGGTAGGCGTCCTCCAGGGGTTGCGGCGGCAGGAGTGGACGGATCATCCAATGTCCCGTCGCTTGTTCTGAATTCAACATGCTGTTGAGGTAACGCATCTCCGTCCGCATTTACTGCTTTCACACTCAGTTCGTATTCTCCAGCGTGACCGCTAGCTTGACTACTTCTACTCTCAGGCTCAACCAATTGATTTCCGCCTGCAGCAGTGCCGGTATACGCACTAACGACTTTACTTTGCCCCACAGCACTAATCGTAACATCCTGTTTCCTGTCAGTCCCAAGCTGGAAATCAACGTCGGCTTTACCCTCTGGATCGGTCCGCACATACAGTACCTTATCTGTAGCCTCTGTGAGTTCACCACCGCTAGAGTTAAGTCTCATCCTATTGTTAGACTCAACCAAGGTACCTGCATTACTGGAACCAAACACCAGATAGCCCCCAGCCCGGCCGCTACCTCTGACTTGAAACTTGACGACAACCCCAGGGACAGTCCCAGGAGTTGAAAGTCCGTCTGTTACCGTAGCCGTAAAGGCCCTGGTAGTCGGGGATATCTCCGCCGGAAGCGTATCATTAATCCGCCCGGGTGTATCCTTACTTCCAAGTATCACTGTAGCTGTACCAGGATCACCATCAGGATCACCAGGGTGACCGACTATCAGTGTGGGGGTTCCAATAATATAAACACCTATTGTCTCGCGATCAGAATCTTTAACTTTCGCGGTCACCTGATAGGTCTTAGTCGCCTGCAGCAGCACATCCAAAGCACTTGATGTGCTCGCATCATTCAGAGCAGCCAAATCGCCCAACGCGCCTGCCGTAGTCTCTATCTGGGCCATCGCGTCATCGGGAATAGTGGTATATGTAACGTCATAGTGACCGCCATCTCCGGTATGAATGCGTTCCCGATGAGCGGTACCAGCAAAAATCCCAGTTTTATATCCATTTCTTAGACCCAACAAGCTGATGGTAGTTGTGCTAGTGCCAGGTCCCTTCACGTAATAGGTGTACGTCGCGGACCATGATCCTGAAAAATCGTCATCAACATCAGGATCGTCATAATCTGTAGCACTTATTTTAACCCATTGCGTGCCTTTAGCTGTGAATGTTATGCCGATGGCACCTGTAGCTGTGCCCGAGATAGTCTGAGTCCTGCCATCACGGGTATAGGTAAAGGAGGACCCGTTGGTAGTATCTGTGAGGTCGTCATCAACCTCTCTCAGGCTCACACTGGATAGTCCGTAAAAGTCACCTGTTAGGGTAATGCCTGAACTTCTACTAATGGTAACAGTCTCTCTTACGTTGGTCTTATCAGGAGCGATGTCAATAGAAGTGATTGAAAGAGAATTGCCAATGTCTCGTACAGTGCTATCGACCGTGTTCACATGAGCTTCAGTCTGACCACTAGGCCTCGTTATAGCCTCAGCAACTCCCTGCACACCAAGCGCCAGCACAAGCGTCATAAGCAGTCCGAGAAAGAGGTCCTGTGTAAAAAGTTTGGTTTTCAAGGTAAAAATCTCCTTTTGCGTGTTTGTCCTCTGAAGTGTCACTTGGCACAACTTGGCATTCAACCCGTATCACGGGGTTGGGATAGGACTGGGGGCATAGTTATCGGTTATCGGTTGTCAGTTGTCGGAGTTAAGGGTTGTCGGTTGTCGGTTTTCAGTTTTCGGTGAAGAGGTGTGTGGGAGGGGTTTCCAACCCCGATCATCAACCAAACCCCTCTTGTAACCGATAACTGATAACTGAAAGGATTTTTTGTAAGAAAAATCCGAACCGAGAACCATTCCCTCCGAAAACTGACGACTGAAAGGGTTTTCGGAGAAAACCCGAACCGATAACCATTAACCCCCAGGTGATACGCCTATCCGCCAAGTAATCATAAAAACGAAAGCCGAGGCACATATAGCACCCCGGCTTCGTTTGGTTAAGGTTAGTTCAAACAAATTTTATCCCTGAAATAACCTTTTTGTTTACTACTACTCATTGGACGACTTCAATTCTCCCCACGTGGAGGTAAGTTTGCCGGCGGCACCGATATGCCCCTTGAGGCGGATACCGCGGGTCAGCGTCTGACGATTCCCATCGAGGGAGACGTCTTCAATTTGGTAGTAGTATACGATGTTTGGTTGAGCAGTCGTATCCGTGTAGGTATAGAACTGCTTCTCCGAAGTGGTTCCAGCACCGGGGACCATGGTAGCATTGATAACTTTGAACTCGCCATCCCGTTGCTGTGAACGCTTGATGAAGAATCCAGCGTTGTTCAGCTCAGACTGCGTTGCCCAAGTAATCACGACTGCACCGGTTGCTTTGTCGCGTGCGGGACGGAAGTGTGAGAGTTCGACGGGTAGGGGTCCACCAGAATCGTGTCCTGGCGTTCCATCATCTTCGTCGTCCCCATAGTAGCTTTCCTGTCCGGTGACGAGATCGGTTGCAGAGGCGAGCTTCCATCCGTTGAGATCGGTTCCCATCATCATCGTGCCTGCGGTATCCATCTCATGTCGGATAAGCGAGCTGCGTCCATCCATGGGGAGTTCCCAATCTTCGTGGAGGTTGCCGGCGATGTCGCCAAAGTCAGCGATACGCCCTGTTTGCGGTGGGACTAACGTGATCCTGAAACCGTTGTAGCTGAGCAACTGATACCGGCGCGTCTGTCCGAGTTGTGCGCCGACGTTGATGATGCGGTCTTCCCGGATGTTATCGGACATGCGGGGTGCTGCCCATGCGACGACCAATGCGGATTGACCTTTGCCCATGTTGCCTTCATGCATACTGACATCGAGGGTGACACCACTGAGGCTCACCGTGATAGCGTTGCCGCCACCGAGGACATCGGCATCAATGGCATTGTCAATCACCATTTCCCAACCCTCAAGGCTGACTTCGCCTGTCGCCACGCTCGTGAGCTCGATCCACTGCGGGAGTCTCCCACTATCGGTAGCCACCATGATTTCAGTAATCTTGATGTCGTCTCCCATCGCAACAGGAGCGGGTGTCGGTGGGACTTCTTCTTCAACGACTACGTCTGCGACTGGGTTGATAGCGGAGGTGCCTGGGGAGCCGACAAAGAGTCCACCGGCTGCGTCCACGAAGTTTTGAGCAGGTAGCATTGACTGCGCCCAAGAACTTGCCATCGTGCCATCAGCATACGTGCCATCGGTAGCCATCGCACGTTCCATGGAGATCAGTCGGTCAGTCGGAACGATTTCTATGTCTATTGCCACGTTCTTTCCCTCGCCTGCCTCTCTCTCCTCAACGATCTTCCCTTCGGTTCGACCGCTTTGCCCTTTGCCGGCAATCGACCAGATGTTCGTCCCTTTATAGAGGGTGCTCACACGATCTTCAACCGTACTTACATCGGGCAGGACTTCGTTGGCTTCATACAACATAATCTTATGGGTTTTATCGCCAAATTTGATGTCATCAGCAGTGGTGTTCGCAATCTCAATCCACTGACGCTTTGCATCACCACCATCGGTTGCCCACATGATTTCAGTGATGACCAGTCCGGCATTTGGCGAAACGATGTCAATCGTGCCACCCCGGATGAGGAACCCCTCTAAGTTGACACCGAGATCTAACCCAGTCAGGTTATAGGTCTGGTCCTTGGCGTTCGTCCGACGGGCAATATCCGCTGAACCGTGCTTAGCATCGCCAGGCCCTCTGACTTGGGAATCACCTGTTTTGGTAACAACCAAGTAGCCATTCGCGGGTACAATAACATCTTTAGGCAAGTTCTTCTCGGTACCAGATTGTCCAACTTTCTTATTCGCATCCGAGTTGACTTTCACCGTGTACGCCATAGAGACTAAAGACTTCATGGCTGGCGAACTTGTATCTTCAAAGGACTTAATCTTGATGACGATGTCGTTCTTGTTCTCATACTTCGGCTTGAGCGACACGAGATACTGATAAACGAGGTCGCTGGCCTCGGTAGAATTTGTCGCATCAGTCATAGTCCCTGCAAAGACAGGATCACCAGAGACTGTAGCGTTTGACGCGTCAATATGATCTTTCTTGAACTCTTTCGGCTTTTCACTCAGCGTAACTTTAAAACTAAAAGCATCGTGAGTGCCGGGACCTAATACAATCGCTGGTAGATCCTCAACCATAACGACTTTTGGATACATCATATCCCGTACTGCTACAACGTCAAATTGCAGGGATGCTTTATCATTTTTCCCAAGCGTGTCGTCACTTGTTCCCGCTTTTAACACATCGGCTGGATCCGCGTTTTGAGCAACACCCGCCGCGATGGTTACTAAAACAGTGGAATCTACGGCTATGGCACTCGGAAGCGCGACTGAGTACATTGCCCAAGGTATATTAGAATCGTCGCTACCATTACTTTGAGTAGCAGTAGCAGGATCAGCTGTAATGCCATCATTACCTATAGTAAGTGAAGATGTTTGCCCAGTTGCCTTATCAAAAACCATGATCTTAACATCTTCAGGGGCAAATAGAGTCGCTGGAACGACTGGCGGACCTGCAGCAGCATTACCACCGTCAAGGACCTTTTTATCGAAGACAACTTTAAGCATCGGTTGAGCATTAGATGAGCCGGCTTCAAACTGATTATCTCCAGCGATCATACCATTTGGAGCATCAGTAGGATTAGCGAGCATGATAGTGGTTTTAAACTTGTCGCCCAGCACACCCCCCATTGCGGGTGTCACCACAAAAGCCAGCGCGAGAATTGTTATTAGACTTGTCAAGGAAAATGCCCATTTCTTAGACATCATTCGTTCTATCTCCTTGTTCTTATGGAATAAAATGTTTGATGGGTTGGGAGACCCAACCCCTACTTACCTAAAACCTTTTATAGTTGTCAGTTAAAGAGGCATCTGGGATGTCCAACATCTCTTGCGACCGATACCTGAAACCTGTTAACTGAAAACTATTTCAAAATCAAGAACGGATCCAGGGATTAATAAATCCATTCCTTATCTGAACTTAACCTTTTATACCTTTTGTATGTTTCGCACACCTGAAGGTGTGCTATCGGTTGTGGATCGATGCGCTTCTAAAAGCGACTGTTTATGTGCGGAGATGAGTTCCTGTTCAAACTCTTGCCAAACTTCACTTTTCCGCCAACGAGACACATTGGAGGCAGATACCTCTAAGAGAGTGCTTATCTCACCGTCCGTTTTCCCGTTGAAAGACATCTCACACGCAGTCAAAATCGATTTTGTGTTCAAGCGGCGCATCATGAATTCCTCGCGTAATTATGTAAAAATCTCGCGTTTCAACCTATTACACGTTAATTATACACTATATAACGCCATTTGTCAAATTAAAATTACAAAAAAATGTTATTTTTCGTAAAAAAATTAATAATTCACAAAAAACTTGTATATATTTGATAAAAAACGTGAAATTATCGTAAAATTGCGTAAAATTGTATATGTTTGCGAAAAAAAGCTAAATTATCGCAAAGCCTATAAAATGGAGTTGGAATAATCACAGAGGCGTACAAATAGTTATTCAATACAACAAAATGACGACGACTTTCGTAGGGGTTGGGTTTCCCAACCCTTTCCTATATATTTACGATGCTTCAACCTCCAACACCCCTTGTTTCTCCTGCCCTATATATTAAGGTATATAACCCGTTCGCGAAATTTATGACTACTGCGGGTGCCACAGATGCCTCAAAATTCTACCATTTTCCTTCCCAATGTAACAAAAGGTATACTTTGTGCGGTTCGGGAATCCCCTCCATTTCTTGGCTGCGTAAAATTTTCGTCCTTTTCTCTGCTTGAAGGGGTTCTCACCCCGATTTTCCCCCAGACGTGATAGGAAATTTCCCCAAACATCTGTGTCATCCGCGACGCGACGCGGTTCAGGCGCTCGCCAAAATACCGAGGCGGGGTGTGAAACTACGTTTCTCTTTATTGTCTACTGCCTCCTAAAACCGGGATGCGTGCTTTGGTGCCTCTCCGTGTTTTGTTTGTTGCGCGGGTATAGGTGTGTTTCAGGGGCGGTAGGGGATTTTTTGCTTGACAAAGGGAGTTGAGGTGTGTTAGACTCTCTGATAGAAGTTGGATGCGTGTGGCACTGGTGGTGCCTATGTGTCCGAAGGAGATTGTAGACATGGCTGAATCTATTATTCAAATCAGCGAACAACGCGGAGAACAACGCGGACATCAACAAGGCATCGAACAAGGTGCGCGGCAGACGAGTATTGAAAGCACGCTCGCCGTCCTTAACAAACGCTTCCCTGACGCTGAAGTGGAGACCCTCACGCCTGCCCTCGAAGCCATTGAAGACCTCAACCGTCTCAAGCACCTCAATCTTGAGGCCTCCTTCATAGAAACGTTTCATGCCTTCCAAGACCTCTTAGAAGCGTGATCCGCAAGAAAACGGGGCACCCGCGCGCTCCTCTCTGACGGGGGATGTTCAGTGAGAGACCCAAATGGCTTGAAAATGCGCTGTATCGCGCTGCCATAAGGGGAGCGCAGCCCTTTCCATGCACTCGGTTTCAGAGGCGGTGAACCTCCGCCGCGCCCGCCTGTTTTTGCTGCTTGCCCCATAGATGCCATTTACCCCTATGATCGATATGTACCTCTAAATGCCCCAGCATTTGCGTTGCTTTGGGGCGTTTTTTATTGTTTGACATTGCAGATATATGGTATAATTTGCTAAATTGAGAAAGGGAACAGAATGGCGGTTTTCGATACTGTTAGCAAAACACAAGCACATACCTGCATATCTTGGGAGCCTTGCGGTTTTAGGGAATTTAGTTTACGAATCGGAACTGATCTCAAATATCATTCTGGAGGAAACCATGCAGCAATCTAATATTATCGAATACTGGACGGAGAAAGCAGCAGCGGAAGCACACCAACAGGGACTCGAACAGGGCATGAAAGAACGCGCGCGTGAGGATATTCTTGAAGCCTTAGAACTTCAATTACAGCCGGATGCGGCACGCACTTTCAAGCCAGTATTAGAAACAATTGGGGACCCGCAACGCCTTAAGCAGTTGCTTCGCGCCGCAATCTTAGCGAACAGTCCAGAGGATTTCCGACGGGCTTTAGAAGCAAACGGAAAATAATCTGAAATTTATGGAAACGTGGAGGAATTCGGGGATGGCAAAGACGGTTTGTATTGTCGGCACAATGGACACGAAAGGTCTGGAATTCGCGTTTATCAAAGCGCAGATAGAATCAACTGGAACTTCAACGTGTGTTATCAACACGGGTATATTGGGAGAACCTCAATTAATGCCGGACGTTTCAGCGGATGAAGTCGCACAAGCGGGCGGTTCATCTCTTCAGGCACTGAGAGATGAAGGCGACCGAGGGAACAGTGTCGCTGTAATGGCACAAGGTGCCGCTGCGCTTGTTGCTGAAAAACAGGCAGCAGGCGAAATCGATGGGATCCTCTCACTCGGTGGCTCCGCAGGCACGACCATCGGCACGACAGCGATGCAGGCAGTCCCCGTGGGTGTCCCGAAAATTATGGTGTCGACGTTGGCATCAGGGGACACGAGTCCGTATGTCCAATCCAAAGACATAACGATGATGTATTCTGTTGTGGACATCGCCGGTATTAACCGATTGTCACGGCAGATTCTCGCCAACGCCGCGGGTGCGATCGTTGGAATGGTCAACGCGGAGATGCCGGCGGCAACAGCCGACAAGCCTCTCATCGCAGCGACGATGTTCGGTGTGACAACCCCATGCGTTACAAAAGCGATGGAAATTCTTGAAGCCGCGGGTTATGAAGTTCTCGTCTTTCACGCAACCGGTACCGGTGGACAAGCGATGGAGGATCTCGTCAAAGGCGGTTTCCTCGCTGGCGTGTTAGATGTGACAACCACCGAACTTGCTGACGAATTGGTCGGTGGGGTCCTCAGTGCCGGTCCCGATCGATTGGAAGCCGCAGGAGCATCTGGACTGCCGCAAGTTGTCGCGCCAGGTGCCTTGGATATGGTGAACTTCGGTCCTCCCGACACAGTGCCAGAGCAGTTCAGCGACCGATTGTTCTACCAACACAATCCGACTGTGACACTGATGCGGACAACCGCTGAAGAGACGGCTGAACTCGGACGCATCATGGCACGTAAACTCAGTGAGGCACAGGGACCGACAACAGTTATTATTCCGGCGCAGGGTGTGTCAGCGATTGACAAAACAGGACAACCCTTTGATTCTCCCGAAGCGCGCACCGCATGGAGCGAGAACCTGAAGGCACACATCGGTGACAATGTAACGGTTATTGAGATGGACGCTCACATCAATGACGACGCGTTCGCAACAAAACTCGTAGAAACGCTGTTGGATAGCATCACATAACGTGGGAGGGCTTTGTAAGCCCGAGTTTCTGTCAAGGCTTTGAAGATTATTTAGGTCTAAACTCTTGTGGGAGGGCTTTGTAAGCCCGACTTTCTGTCAAGGCTTTGAAAATGCATTATAGTCAGAAGAAAGGTTATCGTCAATTGCGAAAAGGCCGCTCTTCAGTGCCAGAAGCCTTCTATCTATTGACTACCACCACACACAACCGCACACCGATTCTTACAAAAGACAGCATCGCCCAAATCATTTTTGATGCTTTTGAATGGCTTGAAACCAAAGAGCGTATCAGGTGGTACTGTATCATGATTATGCCCGACCATTTGCACGCCATCATTCAACTCCGCACACAGCATACTTTACCTGACATTATGCATACGCTCAAGCGTTTTACAGCAAGGCAGATTAACAAATTGATCAAACAGGAAGGGACCTTCTGGCAAGATGGGTATCACGACACCGGGATTCGAGGGGAGGCCGCTTTGAATGAAATGATTCGCTACTGTTATGGGAACCCTGTCAGAAAGGGACTTGTTGAAGTGGCAAGGGATTATCCATATTGGCGATGTAAATTTGAGATGGAGGTATCGGGGTTAGAAACCCCTCCCACAAGCAGTTGAGATGGAGGTATCGGGGTTAGAAACCCCTCCCACAAAGATTCAAGATTGAGACCTTTCCCACAAGCAGTTGAGAGGGGGTATCGGGGTTGAAAACCCCTCCCACAAGAGAGATTTCGGACAATTGAATGCCCCTGTCTTTGTAGCATAGGCTGTTAGCCTGTGCCTCTTCCTTAAAATAAATGGGCATCTTTGTAGCAGGGTCATTCAGTTCTCGGTTTCTGAGTGGCTTATCGAGAGTAGATGTGACACTTTTGGCATAAATCGGGGTTACAAACCCCTCCCACAAGAGAGGACGACTTTTGGCATAAATCGGGGTTACAAACCCCTCCCACAAGAGAGATTTCGGACAATTGAATGCCCCTGTCTTTGTAGCATAGGCTGTCAGCCTGTGCCTCTTCCTTTTGATCTTAACTAAAACCGTTCAAACTTTAGTACAAGGAACCTATAAATGGCAAGAACCTATAGGACACTTACCCAAGAAGATGTTAACCACTTCATCGAGAAGGGACATGTTATCCTGAAAGACTGCTTTCCACGCGAACTGGCAGAAGAATGGCAAGATTTCGCTTTTAAGCGACTCGGTTACGATCCAAACGATCCAACAACTTGGGAAGAACCGCGCGTCCACTTGCCCTCCATGAACAGGGTCCTCATTGAGGACGTTGCACCGAGAGCATGGGACGCCATCTGTGATCTGCTCGGCGGCGAAGACAGGATTGTCAATTTTTGGGGCGACGCAAAGCCGGGATGGGGTGACGGTTTCATTATTAACTTTGGGTTAGGCGCCGACACACCCTGGCAACCGCCTTCTCCAGAAGTCGGTGGGTGGCACAAAGATGGCGATTTCTTCCGTCATTTCTTAGATAGCCCAGAGCAGGGGCTCCTCACAATCGTCGTCTGGTCGGATATCTATCCCCAGAGTGGTGGGACGTTTGTAGCGTGCGATTCAGTCCAGCATGTCGCACAACGGTTGCATGAACACCCAGAAGGGTTGTTGCCTGGCGGATTTGGGCAACTCATTGACAAATGCCAAGATTTCGTAGAAATCACGGGGAACGCAGGCGATGTCGTGCTATTGCATCCGTTCATCTTGCACGCTGCTTCGCAGAACCCTTCGGGACGCGCCCGTTTCATCACGAACCCGCCAGTTTCCCTCAAGGAACCGATGAATTTCAACCGTGAAAATCCAGACGATTTCTCACCGGTGGAGTTAGCCGTGCTGCACGGATTAGGGAAAGAGAGATTGGATTTCAAACCGACAGCACAGCGGGAACGTTTAGTCCCGGAGCGCGTCAAGCGTCAGCAGAAGATGCTCGAAGAGCAGAAAAAGCGACTTGAGATGGGAGAGTAAGGCGATGAAATCTATTCAAACTGGTGTCGGCTTTGACGGCACGCCTTCCCTTTGCCCCGGATAACATCCGTCTGCTGCCATGTATCCGCAGCACCGCAAATAGCATCACTTTCGCCGAGCCGTTGTTTTAGCTCAGATTTTGTGAACCATTCACAACCATTATTGGCGAGCGCATCAATGTCTAAGTTTTCATCAGAAAAACCGTAGATCCGACAGATACCATCTCCCTCTTCAACATCTTCAATATAAGACATCCAAGGGACCTCTAAACCGAGTTGGGTTTGGGTGATATCTTGCAGTGAACCGATCCGAGCACCGACATCCCAACCCACACCTTTCTCCTCTTCCCACCCTTCACCGCCGGGCAACGCCCAAGAATTCGTTTCAACATCACGGTGGAGCAGGAATTTCGATTCTTGACTCGATGCATCCTCAATAAGCAGGCGTGTCGTTGTAATCGGCTTGTCAAAACAGACAGGAAGGAGACGCTTCCCATCGTCGCTCAATGCGTCCAACGCGGCTGGAGTGTAAGGGTAATACCCTGCAGCAGGGGGTGCGTCAATAGCACAATATTTATTGAAAATCCCGCACCGATCTTCGGTTGTGGTGCCGGGGGGTGCTTCGTGCCACACATGCTCGTTGACGACAAGTAAGTCCCCTGCTTTGAGTTCAGGATCAATGAAATCGGGCAACTGCTCCGGATCAGGACGCGTGAGATCTAAGATGTGTGCGTCCGAATCAATTACCTGTGTCAACTTGTGTGATTTGGGCGACACGAGAAAGGGACCGTATTCTGTATCGAAATCGGTCAGTGGGATGATGGCGAACACCCAGTTCATCGATGACCCGACAGGTCGCCAGCGTTTGTAATCGCAATGCGCTCTACCCCCTTTATCGCCGGATGTCCGCAAATACGCGACATACGCCGTGAGGTGCGCCGGTTGACCAAGCGCGGATTCTACGACACCGACAACCCTCGGATGCTCGGCAATTGCGGTGAGTCCGGGGTCGGCAAGACGATTGCCACTGACTGTATACTTCGCTGGCTCAGGATATTTGAGCGTCGATGGATAGGCATCGCGTTTTACCTGTTTCTGGACGACGCGCCGGAGTTCATCTGCCTCCTTCGCGGATAAAACATTCCGCAGAATTACATAGCCGTCCTCATGGTAATCGGCGATCTGCTGCGCGCTGAGCGTCGGGGTAACTGTCCCGCTCATAATTCAACCTCCTTCACTTTTTCCAAGTAAGTTTCAACTCATAAACTCCCCCAAAAGGGGATGCTCCAAAACGGATGCGACCTCTGTCCAAGCTTCTCTGCTATTCTCATGTGAAAGGTCGGGCATGAAGCCGAAGTCAAGATAAACTTTTATCGCTGCCGGACGCCCGGTTGACGTGCCGAGAAAACAGCGTTCATGGGACTGTTTCAGACGCTCCATCGCCACGGTCATCATCGGTTTGGACAGCCCGTTTCCTTGATAGTCGGGATGAATCACGACCCAGTGGATCTGTCCCCACACCTCTTTATTTATATTTTGCCACCATGCCGTGATTGTGCCGATTTCCTCGCCTGTGTCCGTCGTTAGGTAAAAACTTCTATCCTCCATCACTGAGAGATGGCGTTTAAACTCGCGATCAAAAAGCCCGTCGTCAATTTCCATGTAGGGTTCGCCTGCTTTGAGAATCCGTGTCCAGATGTGTCCCTCATTCCGGCGATAATTCCGGATGGCATACCCATCTGGAATCGGGAATTGTGGGATGTTTTCCATGTTCTCACGAATCATTCTGACGCTATAGTTCTTCATAGTGGGTATGCGCGGGCGGAAGATGTAGACCTGAAAGACTTTTTTATTTACGACACTATAGCATACGCTCCAGAAAAACGACAAGGATATTTTGGGGCAGACGCAAATTCCCAAAAAATTACGAAATTTACCCTAAACTTTTTTCAGTTCATATCTATAGTTAAAGTAGAGGGACATAGATCCGATGAAGGGACTTTTCCAACACCCCCAATGCTTTCGATTTGGGACCCTCTCGCGCAGATCCGTTTAAAAGCGAAAAGGATTTGCGGTTAAGGCGGTTCTACGATATTATGGCAGAAGACGTTCAAGCGGCAACATCTATCATGCAATGCATTGATTAATGGAGGCGACTCTCATGATTTGTGTGTCCGAGCTTACGAAAACCTATGGTCGCACCGTTGCTGTTGACAACATCAGTTTTGAAATCCCGCCGGGTCAAATCGTCGGCTACCTCGGTCCAAACGGGGCAGGTAAATCAACAACCGTAAAAATGTTGGTCGGTATGCTACAACCGACGCGTGGGCAAATCGTTGTTGCGGGATGTGATAGTCAGACAGACAATATTGAACTCAAAAGACGCATCGGGTATGTCCCTGAAGACGCAATACTCTACGAGACGCTCACACCCATTGAATATCTACAACTGGTCGGTCAACTGTATCACATGACTGAAAAATCGATTGCTGAGAAAACAGACGATTTTCTTCAGGTGTTTCAACTCACAAGAGCGGCACATCAACGGATTAGCAGTTTGTCAAAAGGGATGCGGCAGAAGGTGCTGATTATCTCCGCGCTCCTCCACAATCCCGATGTCCTCTTCCTTGATGAACCCTTTAGCAACCTTGATGTCTCAACGGTGACACTGATGAAGAAAATTTTGCAAGACCTCGCCGGTATCGGAAAAACCGTTCTCTATTGCACTCATATTCTGGACGTTGCCGAGAACATCTGCCACCGTGTGCTGATTCTAAATCGCGGAAAAATTGTGGCTGACGGGAGCCTTGATGAACTTCGAGAGCTGGCACATCGGACCTCTCTCGAGGAGATCTTCGCGCGCATGACGGAAGCCGACGAGGTTGGCGTAAAATCCGCCGGTATCATTCAAACCATGACGGAACACAGAGATGATCGATACATTCCTTAAAATTCTTGGTGCTGACCCCGATCAATATAGACTGTTGTTGAAGACCGATAGGCGTGTGAAAGCGCGCAGGGAATCCTCAAAATCTTTTCTCAGCGATTCTCCCGCCCTATTGGTAGGCTTGTATGCGATTTCAAGTACATTTGTATCCTTCTCCGCTTTCGCACTCGATAGTTTCAGTTTCACGCTCCTCACGCTGTTCATCTCAATGACGATGCTGGCGTTCACTGTCATCTCTCGGCTTGAGGTGATTATCAATCCGACAGATTATCGGACGTTGGCGTATCTCCCTGTCTCATCCCGGACCTACTTCCTTGTGAAATTCACCCATATTCTACTTTACGTAGTTGTTTTCGCAGGAGTATTGAACCTGCCGCCAGCAGTCTTAGGGATATGGTCGAAAAACGCACCGATGCTCTTTCCGGCGATTTATTTACCCGTATCCTTCATGGCAGCGTTCTTCGTTGTCGGACTCATTGCAGCGTTCTATGGATATTTGATAAAACTGTACCGGTGGGAGCGATTCCGAAACCTCGTTGCATACTCGCAGTTGGTGCTCGCTATTTTGGTGCCGCTCTGTTTTTATTTGCTACCCCATCTCATCTCAATCTTTCGCGTTGCGCTCGTTGATTGGGATCGGATTGGAGAATTGAAATGGATCTACATCCTGCCGTACAGTTGGTTTGCTGGGCTTGTCCACTTCATACTCGGAGAGACGCGCCCCCTTTTTTCGTATCTGTCAATTCTGGCTGTCCTCTCGACGGTTTTATGCGTCGTCATCCCACTGGGACGGATCTCGCTGAAATACGCCGAACATGTTTCGCTTTTGTTGGAGTCGCCGAACGCTATACGGAAGGTAAACAAGGTAGGTAGCCGTTTAACATCGTTCCTGAAAAATACCGAGACGCGCGGGCGGTGGTTTACATGTTACCGAGTCTCATGGGGTGTCTGTGTTATCTCTCATTCTACTGGGGATCAGTGGCGACACTTCCCTTTTCACGAGAACCCCGGCAGAAAAGAGGTATGGATGACATCCTGACCTTTGCACTGGGTTTGATTATTTTCGGCGGGGTTTTCGGCATTCACTATATTGCGTATCAGTTTCACATCTATTTGTACATCGCCGCATACACGCTCACCATCGGGATGGGAGCCATTCTCTCGAAAAGAGGAGAACGCCCTGCAAGCGTGCGTCCCGTTAAGGCATCATAAGCACACTGCAGAAACCGCTCCACTACATAGCAAGAGAGGTTTTTATGTATCCGACATTGAAGATCTTCGCAAATATTATCGGTAAACCGAGCGCAGCGTTTCGGGTGCTAAAGGATCAAGCCGACTGGGTTAAAGCGTTTATCATCATTGCTTTGGTGTCCATCGGCATTGCGTGGGCAATTTTGCCGTTTTCACAACAGGTTGAACACGCCAAAATGCTTGAATCCAGCCTTGATGCCCCGCAAACCGAACAAAATCAAACAACGGCAGAGAGACTCGGCTTTTTACCCGTTCTCTTCACGCCGTTTTCATTACTCATCAAATGTTTGGTCTCTGCTGGCATCCTCTACTTCGGTTCCCAATTCTTAGGGAGTCAGCAGGCGTTGAAATTTAAATCCATGTTCGCTGTTACGGTGTATACGGAATTAATCCTGGTCCTTTCACACCTCATCAATGCAGTGTTGTTATTATGTTTCAAGGATATGAGTGATGTCCAAAAGCCTATAGACCTCCAAATGATTCCGGGGCTCCATCTTCTATTCGGGGACCACCCACTCGGCGTTCTGAAGCTGACACTTCTCAGTCAGGTGACTCCATTTGCGATATGGTATCTTATTGTCCTCTCATTCGGTGTCGCAATTGTTGCCGATCTAAAAAGAAGAAGAGTGGAGTGGTTAATCGTGTTAGTCTGGCTGGTAGACATCGGCTTTCGAATAGCACCCTCTGCATTCTATTAAAGAATCATTTGTAGGAACTAAATTTATCTACCACGAACAGAGATACGGGTGAAATATCAGCAAAAGCGGAAAGAGTGATAGCACCCACAACCTAAAGGTTGGGGCTTCGGCTTCGTAGCAACTGCGGTTTCCTCATAGAGTTGACCGTCTAACTGTCGCTCCACCCGTAGGCGATTACCTGTCAGGTGAAAAAATCCCTTCAGGCATATCAAGGTAGAATGTTCTTGGCTATCCCCGCCTACCTCTCTCTAAATAGAGAGAAAAAATGAAATGAAGGGCAGTGATACAACGTGCAGACTTTCACCTTTGCTCCGATTCACACTTTCGTGCAATTACGCGTGAACTGCCCATATACTTTTAGAGTGGTATTGACACTTAACACTTTTCTAACCACCTTTCACCGTGGCGGACACCTCCTGCACAAGGTTTGTGCAGGGTGAAAGCGGTGTCCAAAGTGTTAGTAATATTATACTACAATTTTAGGTGAATGTCAAATCTTTTTTTGACACAAACATAGGCAGCGTCTACATCCCCGACCTGAAGGACGAGGTTTTGACGCTGAAGATTAAGATAAATTCGCATCGCATCCAAAAATGTGGTATACTAACATACAGCATGCCTGACAACTCCGCAGGCGTTCGGGGGTTGTCTGTTGTGCGTAGACAAGTTGTAGAAGATATGTAGATATGTTTAGAGGCACCGTCACAGGAGGAACACAGATATGGGAGTCATTGTCGCGAAGATCCCCGCTATAGGCGTACCAGGGCAACAGGTTCAACAGAGAGACCCGCGGCCCATCCAACTGAACGATCCTCGTTTTGAGGAAACTTATACAGCTTCTGTAAAAAGAACATCTACTGGATGGAGTGGACGGATTCCTGATGTGCCTGAAGTGAAGACGTGTCAAGGCGTTACCCAACAAGCCCTTTTGGAAGCTTTAGCAGACAGTCTTCATGAAATCCTAAAGGCCCGTTCGGAGGCATGGGACAGACAAATTGAAGAGGATATAAAAGCAGGTAGACTGGACTCCCTGCGCGATGAAATACTTGAAGATATTCAGGAGGGGAGGCTAACCGATCTATAAAGCCAAACCTGAGTTTTGGGAGCGTTACCACAGACTGCCACCCACTATCCAAAAACTTGCAGACAGAAAATTTGAGTTGCTCAAAGAAAATCCAAGACATCCCTCCCTTGAACTCCAGAAGGTTGGCGAGTGGTGGCGTGCAAAAGTTGGCGATAATTATCGCGCGTTAGCATTTGAATACGAGGAAGGCTTGATTTGGTTTTGGATCGGGGACCATGATGCGTACATGTCGCTGATAAGGAGTCAAAGAAGAAGATAAATGAGCAACCCATAAATCTATCATGGAAAGACCACCCACCCCCATTCCAATCTATACCATAGGCTACGGGAGTCGTTCGATTGCGGAACTCATCGAAGTGCTACACCAGCATGAGATCGCCTACCTTATCGATGTCCGCTCCGCCCCCTACTCGCGCTATAAACCGGAATTCTCCAAAGCCGCGTTAGCGAATCAACTCGAACAGCATGACATTCGATATGTGTTCATGGGAGATACGCTTGGTGGCAGACCCGACGATGAAACCTGCTACGTCAACGGAAAACTTGACTACGAAAAGGTCAAGGAAAGGGAATACTATCAACGCGGCATTGAACGTCTACACACTGCTTTCTTGCAACAACACTCTGTGGTCCTGATGTGCAGTGAGGGGAAACCAGAGGAATGCCACCGATGCAAACTTATCGGTGCGACCCTCACAACGCAAGATATACCTGTCATTCACATCGACGAAAATGACGAGCAAGTGACACAGGAGCAAGTCGTCGAACGCCTGACAGGTGGGCAATTGTCAATGTTCGGAGACGAGACGTTTCATTCTCGGAAAAAATACACTTAATTCTACCTATTATGAAAATTAAAATTGTCACCATCGGCGTATATGGCTTTGACGAATCCGGTTTTTTTGACGCGCTCTGCCAGGCAGAGGTCGACACATTCTGCGATATCCGGAGTCGGCGCGGTCTCCGCGGTGCAACCTACGCATTCGCCAACAGTGTGCGATTGCAAGCGCGTCTGTCAGAACTCGGTATCCGATATATCCATCGAAAAGACCTCGGTCCAACGAAAACCGTCCGAGACAAACAGGCAGCAGCAGATAAAGCCAGCAAAACCGCTAAACGCAAACGCACCACATTGGGGGAAGCATTTATTGAAGCCTACCATACCGAATGCCTTGCCGAATTTGAACCCCAAAGTTTGCTGGATGAACTGGAATCGGATGCCAAAGTCGTTGCCCTCTTTTGTGTAGAAACCGCACCGGAAGCATGCCACCGCTCTCTGGTAGCAGATAAATTAGCAAAAACCCTCGATTTGGAGGTCGAAGACATCTTACCGTGAGAGTACTCATTGTTGCGAAAACCCGCATGGGAAGCGGCGCGTGCATTGGCGCGATTACAGAAAAAGGGGAAAGCGTCCGGCTCGTTCCATTTAACGCGGATCCGCATGACGGCGCGAATCGGGAATATGAGGTTGGTGATATTTGGGAGATTACGGGAGAACCCGAAACGTCGCTGATTCCACCGCACAATGAAAACTTTGTCGTCCATAAAAAATCGCGTCTTCACACCACAGAAGACATGAAAGACTTGGTGAGTGCGATTGAACTCTTAATGCCGCCGAAAACCGGGCATCCACGCGTCCTCTACGAAGGTTTATTGCAAAACACTGAAAGTGGCAGACTTCACATTAGCAAACAGAACAGCATTCCACCCTACAGTACTATATTTTGGCGAACCGACCAGCCCCTCGCTCGCGATACGGAAGGGCGGAAGGTCCGGTATCGATACCCCACCGAAAACGGCGGTTGCACATTTACTTTTGCTGGTTTTCAAAAACCACCTGAGGTACTTCCTACGGGAACGCTCCTGCGTGTGTCCTTGGCACATTGGTGGAAACCAAAAGATATACCAGAAGTAGGCGAGCGTTGCTACGCCCAAATTTCTGGTTGGTTTCTCGAAGAGGGAAAAGAGAAAGAACAGAAACCCATCGGTGAAGAGAAACCGCCGCTCCCTCAAAAGTTGACACGATCCCCTTTAGAGATTCTCGAAAATATTTTCAAGCATACGGAATTCCGCCCATTTCAGGAAGAGATTATTAATCACATCCTCAAGAAACAAGATGCGCTGATCGTTTTACCAACCGGTGGTGGGAAGTCGCTTTGTTATCAATTGCCGGCACTCATTTTTGAGGGTGTGACCGTAGTCGTCTCTCCACTCGTTTCGCTCATGCAGGACCAGGTGATGCAACTGACAAATCTCGGTATTCGTGCTGCTTTTCTTAACCATACTATCGAACATACTGAATACGTTGCCACAATGCAGGCGGTCAGACAGGGTGAAATCAAATTGCTTTATCTCGCACCCGAAACGCTCATGAAGTCTGAAATACTCATAATGCTTGATGAAGCAGATGTCGCCTGTCTTGCGATTGATGAAGCCCACTGCATTTCACAGTGGGGCCACGATTTTCGTCCGGATTATCGAGAGTTGGTTTCTATTCGCGAGCGATTCCAAAGTGCTGTTTGGGTTGCTCTAACTGCCACTGCAACGCCGCGAGTTCAAACGGACATTAAAGAATTACTTCAGTTCGACGAAGGACATGAGTTCATAGGGAGTTTTAATCGAGAAAACCTCTTTATCGCTGTTGAGCCGAAAGTTGAATTGTTTGATCAGGCACTCGCGTTTCTCCAAAAACACCAGCAAGAATCCGGCATTATCTATTGTCAAACGATCAAACAGGTTGAATCATTATGCCGCGATCTAACCGCCAGACGGATTTCTGTCCGTCCTTATCACGCAGATTTAGATGACGAAATCCGTAAACAGAATCAGGACGCTTTCATTAAGGGTGATATCCAGGTGATAGCTGCCACGATCGCCTTCGGTATGGGTATCGATAAAGCAGATGTCCGTTTTGTGCTACATGCGGGTTTGCCGAAGGAGCCGGAATCTTACTATCAAGAGATTGGGCGTAGTGGACGCGATGGACTTCCAGCAGACTGTCTCTTGTTATTCAGTTACGGTGACGTGGATACCATCGAATACTTCATCAATCAAGGGGCATCCTCCGAAAGGCAGGGACGACAGGAACGCTTGCAGACGCTTGTTTCATGGGCAACATCAATAGCGTGTCGCCGAAAAGTGTTGTTAGCCTATTTCGGAGAGGAATACGAAAATCAGAATTGTGGGATGTGTGATAACTGCCGCAACTCGGAAATGGAACGGATTGATTTGACGACTTCGGCGCAAAAATTTCTTTCCTGCGTTCTGCGGACAGGACAGCTGTTTGGAGAAGCGTATATTATTGACGTGTTGCGGGGTTCGCAACAAAAAAAAATCCTGAATAACGGACATGATCGAATCTCTACACATGGAATTGGCACAGATTACAGTAAAACACAATGGCGATACTTGTCTCTCCAATTTCTCCAACACAAACTTCTTGCGCGAGATGCCCAACACGGCAGTCTCCGCGTGACACAGAAGGGATGGGGTGTCCTCAACAGAGGCGATCAGTTTTGGGGATTACCGATGGAGTCGGACGGAATCGAAGCATCGAATACATCTGAGACAGCCTCTGAAGAATCGAACGCATATGCTCCGGAACTTTTTGAGCAACTTCGAAACAAGCGCAAAATGATTGCTGATGCAGAAGACGTTCCGGCGTTTGTTGTCTTTAGCGATCGAACGTTGCGAGAGATAGCCTTTCATTTTCCGAAAACCGAAGCAGAATTTATGCAGATTCATGGTGTTGGGCCCGCGAAAGTTGAGAAATACGCCGAGATTTTTTTACCAATTATCCGTGATTATTGCCAAGAACATGGAATCTTAGAGCGGTCTTGAGATATTCCGTGAGTTATGGTTTTGGGATTTTTAAATCTTTGCAGATTTTCGCGACAAGCGACTCGGCAATCTCGTTATGTCTCGGCACGGAAGTTGAAGTCTTGATACCCTGTACGGAATTCCCCACCGCGAGTGTGGGTGATCAGGAAAGCGCTGGAAATTTAAGGGCATATATGGTATAATTGGTGTACAGTCGATTAGTTTTCGCCTGCCTTTGAATACATGTGTAAAAAACATCTTTTGAGAAACAGTAAATATTTTGGGAAGAAGATTGAATATGGTTGATTGGGAGAAAAATTTTGCGATTATCGTACGAACATCAAGTTTTTCTCATCTTAGAGACCTTTACACAGGCAAAGCAGCTTTGGGAAGCGCGCACGAAAATGATCCTGCATTTGGTCATGCAGTCATAATTCTAAAGATTGGTGACGATTTGTATTATCGGGGATATCGCCCCACTTTAGCAGATAGGGGGCTTCGTGAAGCCTTAGGAGCGAATGATAAAAGCGCGGTCATAGATATTCTTCGCAAAGGGGTAACCGCGGAAATATGTGACGAGCGAAGTATGTACCAGGAAGTTTTCCAAACTGCACTTTCTGGGTTTGTCTATCATTACTTGAATTACAAAAAAAAAGAAGTAGATTCTATCTGGACTCAGGTCAAACAGGACGAGGAAAAAGAAGACAAATATTATACACTGGAGCCAGATACAGCCAGACAATCTGGTGAATTCGCGGAGGACTCGCTTGTCCATAATTGTGTAACATGGATCATTGAAACTCAGCATGTATCGGTTAACCGCTTTCTTTTAAAACGTGTACGTAATGGTAACATTTCCCAATTTGCTGAGAATTTACACCAAACTGGAGATAGTCTGTGACTAAGGAAAATTCAATTAAAATCAGCAAGTTTCATATTGATGATGGGGGACTTTTGTTGATCTCTGAGGCTGATGGTTTGCCATTTTTGGTAGTTGATGCCAAAGGGGTTACCTTCGATGCGGGGCCCTTCGCAGGGTTTTTCTGCGCTTTGGAAGGTCTATCCAAATTTATCGTAAACGGGAAAAGGGATTCTGCATGCTTTGTGCAACTCAAATTTACAGAAGAGGATGTTTACCAAATTGGAAATTTCGATTTTAGCGACGAGCAATATACTGACGCATTGCATTGGGTAATCACAGGAAACAAGCAGATTGCACAGAAAAGAGAAAGGAAAAAAGAAGATTCTAAACACTACACATATGCGGTTATAAGTGTGATTGCGACGTGTTTGGGAAGGGACAAAAAATCGCTTAAACCCGATACAACTATTAGAGAGACTTTCGGTTCTTTAGATTCTTTGGATAGACAAAATTTGATTTATAAGACAGAAGAGCGTTTTTCAATCATCGTTCCAGACAGCATTTTTGCACAAATCGTCACAATTGCTGATATGATTGATTATGTGAAAGCACAAGTTGAAAACGAAACAGATTTCTTGGAAAGACCTCACCGCAAAGACAGAAACATACGCGGGATCAAGCACGAACACACGGCAGAAAAACCATTGCAATAACATTCGCTCGACTCTTTCTTTCGCCTGCTCCACAACTACCGTTAATCTTCATAAAATTTATGCTATAAAAACACAGCGAATAATGAATCGTCCTCACCTAATTAACGTCTGGTGTGGGAATATGGAACTTTTGAAGGCGGTTCTTGCATCACAGGAATGACGTAACTCCGAACCGTTAAACCCTCTACCGTTTCCGTCTCTACTCGCGGTTCCGGGTCCTGTCGATGGTCAAAGACGATGTAATACCCTTCCGTTACGCCTTCGGAACTGAGATACGCTGCGAGTTGCTTTTTGCCTGCCTGATAGCGATTGTCGCCTCTCCAAATCTTCGTTTCTACGATATATTTCTCTTGGTTATGGATGATAATGATGTCCATTCTGCCGCGACCGGTTGGCACCTCAATGTGCATGAAACCACCAATAAGTTTAACAAACTGGTCAAGATAGGCGAGCAGCAGATGTCTGCCAACGGATTCTTGGGGTGTATCGGGGACCTGTAAAATTTGGAACCCGACACGGACAATGAAATCTCGAAAGTTATCCAGTAGAGCCTCCATTTTAATATGTCCCGTAGGGGTCAGGTAATCAAGAAAGCCGTCGCTATCTTCTTCGGATAAGTACGCATCCTCCAGACCATTCACAACCGGCTTGAATGCTTGCAGAATGCAATATAGATACATTGGATTAATGATTTCGCACATGCCATCATCACCTCTGGCAATGACCCCGTAGGTGGCAAGTTCATTGATAATGTCACTCCTCAGATTGAAATCAACACCTTCCTCATGTGCCATAATCCGCATCAGAAACTTTTCAAAACTCGGGTCCCTCCTAATATTGGTGAGTAGATGTGTGAAATTAACGTTATCTTCCTCAAGGAGTTGTGCGTGTGCTTCTGAAAAGTGTGCCATAGTCATCGGCTCGGTTTTCGGAACCTCCAATTCTTCCGTGAGAATCTGTGCGAATCGGTTCACCAAGACAGGTTGCCCAGCAGTCTGTTTATGAATAGCTGCGATAACTTCAGGAACAAAAGGTTGTCCGACCTCGTCTGTATATTGCCCAAGCAGTTCCTGCACCTGTTCAAGGGTGAAGTTGGGTAGCTGAAACTCGTCTTGGATATTGAAGGGGGAGATAGACCGGTCGTAGTTGAGTTGTGCGATACTTTTAACTCCGATGATACCGACGCTGTGCGGACACCGGGGCTTCCCAGCAATGTAGATATGGCGGAGCGTATGAAGAAAATCGCTCAGAGCAGCGGGTGGGATGCCATCAAACTCGTCAATGATTAAGACGAATTTCTGGGGCGTTAGGAAACGCGCGAGGTTTCTAAAAAACCGCCGCATTGCGTGATGGTCGGTTAGTTTTGTGTCCGCTAAAAATTGGATTAAAGCTTCAGATGGGGAGCCGCCGCGTCGCTGAAACAAACCCTCAATTTCTTCGCATATATCTTGGTAAAGGTTGGCATAAAAATCAGCAACAGCGGTGTTCTTGTACACATCAAAATTCAGTTGAATAGGGAAGTAGGTGAACTTTGAAGCGGATTCGGCTTGAGCGGTAGCAGCGTTACCGACCGCGAGCGTTTCCAACGCAGCCTGAAAGAAGGTGGTTTTACCTGTTTGGCGCGGTGCAAACAAGACAACATATTTACCTTCTTCAACGCGTTCGATGAAATCGGAGATCTCCTCGGTTCGCGCAACAACGTAGTGCTCTTGAGGATTGACGGGACCTTGTGTTCCAAAACGTCTCATTTTCTCTCCTTTT
This sequence comes from Candidatus Poribacteria bacterium, assembly GCA_022821725.1. Taxonomy (GTDB): domain Bacteria; phylum Poribacteria; class WGA-4E; order WGA-4E; family WGA-3G; genus WGA-3G. The sequence goes on from JAJEDB010000124.1 coordinate 45,851, forward strand.
CGCTAAACCCCTGGCATTTGATTGTACCACATCGGGTCGATGCGGTCAACGCTAAATATCTACAATTCAATGAATAGATGGATTCTTCTATGTTGCAAAGTTATGCACCCTATTCAGCCGAAAATTGTGTCTTTAAATGATGAGAGGGTCTTACGTATTACGTTTATTGTTCAAATTATAAGATGATCTTAGGAGAGAAACTTTATGGGAACGATGAGATTGTTAGTCTTTTTCCTACTTAAGGTGTTGGTCCTGAATACAAATGTTTATTCAGTTTTCGCAAAAGCACCAACGACCCCTAAAATCCTGTTTACCTCCACACGCGACGGAAACAGAGAAATATACACCATGAACCCAGATGGCAGCGAACAGGTGAGACTCACACAACATCCTGGAAATGATCTGCAAGCCGTTTGGTCACCTACCGGTGAAAAGATTCTTTTCATCTCCGATCGCGGAGGGGAGCGAGACCTTTACCTGATGGACCCAGATGGAAAAAACGTTCGACGCTTCTTCAAGAGAAAAACGAAATTTTATAGAACCCATCCAACGTGGTCACCCGATGGCAAACACATCGCTTATGTGAACAGGAAGGGGGATAGTCTTAATTCTGATATCCAGATTGCGCGCCTTGGGGAACAAGAGGATGAATATATTGCGACAGGCTGGGATCCCGCATGGTCGCCAGATGGCACTGAAATTGCCTACTCTGTAGACCAACCATTCGCGTCTCAACTGACATTTATCAACGTCCATACACGAGCGCAGGAAAAACCGCTAACCCAAGAAAGCACTGATTTGGCAATACAATCCTTCTTGGTCGGCTGTGGGAGACAGACTTGCCTTTACTGGGAACAAGCATCCGCTACCCCCCATCTTGGATAAGGATCTGCACAACGCTTGGAAGGCAAAACAGACGATCTACATCGTCAACCGAGACGGCTCCGGTCTCAAACAACTTATAGATGAAGCAGGTCCCTATGCCCAGTATCCTGCGCTATCTCCGCATGGTGAAGAAGTTCTTTACACACAGAAAATCAATGGAGATTTCCAAATCTTCAAACTTAATCTAAACAGCGGGGTTCGGACGCAATTAACGCATATTTCATGGAATACTGGCGGAGATTGGTTTGACCCGGCGTATGCGTTGCCCGTTTCACCACAACCCCAACTACTCTCCACGGTATGGGCGAAAATAAAAAAGAAATAATGAATCGTTCTCACCTAATTAACGTCTGCCGTGGGATCTGGGACGCTTGAAGGCAGTTCTGGCATCACAGGAATGATGTAACGCCGAACCGTTAAACCCTCTACCGTTTCCATCTCTACTCGCGGTTCTGAGTCCTGCCGACATCACTTCTTGCAATAACACCATACGTGGCAAGTTCACTTACAACATCACTACATAGATTGAAATCAACACTTTCCTCACGGGCCGTAATTCGCATCAAAAGACTTTCAAAGCGCGGGTCTCTTCTGATATATTCTCTGTTGCGAAGTCATGCACCCATTCATCCGAAAATTGTGTCCTTAAATTATGAGAGGGTCTTACGTATCACGTTTAAAAGGAATGACCCTATGTGCGAAAGCGATGTTGCAAATATGCGTCCCTTGCGCTCGAATGCATAGAACAGACTTTGAAGGGGAAATTACGGTGAAATTGTGTCGGATGACGATGGAAAAGTTACAGCCTTCCGCGAGAAACCGCCTATTTATTGCTTTGGCTACATCAACAGTGGAATGTGCCTTTTTAACCAGACTATTGTTGAGACTTTTCCTGAAGACCGGGATAATTTCTCAATCGAGCGGGATGTTTTTCCGAAGGTCTCTAATCTTTACGCCTTACAAACCGATGCGGATTGGATTGATATTGGTGTCCCAGAGCGGTTGGCGTATGCACGAGAACACTCCCAAAACGGAGACTTTCAATGAATCGTGACATATTTAGGGCGTATGATATTCGCGGCATTTTTGGCGTTGACTTTCAACCGGCAGATTTTTATCAAATTGCTCGCGCCTTTGCGGATCGCTTCCAACCAAAAATCGTTGCCTTGGGACACGACGTCCGCGAAAGTTCACCGCAACTGTGGCGGCAGGTTGCCGAAGGACTTGTAGACTCGGGTGTTGAAGTCCTCAACCTTGGTCAGATTTCGACCGATATGCTCTATTTCGCTGTCGTGCACTACCAGACAGATGCGGGCATTGTCATTTCTGCGTCTCACAATCCGGCTAAATATAACGGTATGAAACTCGTCCGTCGACATGCCGCACCGATATCCGCGGATACAGGTCTTTTTGATCTTCGCAATGCTGTCGAAAACGGAATCCTATCTGAAAAAGAAAAAATACACTGCCACACAATCCCGGAGCCTATTCCGTTTCTGGATGCCTATCTGACGCACCTAAGTTCATTTACAGACTTACAGACGCTCTCCAACAAGCGAATTGTCATCAATGCCAATAGCGGACTTGCTGGACAGATTGCCGAACGACTGTTAGCAGAAACACCCATCGAGGTATGTGAGCGATTATTTACCCAACCCGACGGCACATTCTCCAAGATTCCCGCCGGCAGACCCGATCCGCTAAGACCAGAGAATCGGGAATTAACCACACAGGCGGTTAAACAGACAAAGGCAGATTTGGCAGTCGCATGGGACGCAGATGCCGACAGGTGTTTCTTTTTTGATGAAAATGGAGCATTTGTTGAGGGTTGCTACATTACGGCGTTGCTTGCCGAAAAACTCCTTCAAGAGAAAGGGGAAAGGACTGTCATCTTTGATCCAAGAGCCGTCTGGGCGGTAGAGAACGCCGTTGTTTCTGCGAATGGCACACCCCTTCTCAACCGATGTGGACACTCGTTTATCAAATCCCGCATGCAAGAAACCGACGCACTCTTCGCCGGAGAGGCGAGCGGACACTACTATTTCAAAGACAATTTCTATACAGATAATGGAATGATTCCCTTATTACTCATCCTTGAATACCTGAGTGCAAACCGAACATCACTCGCTGAATCCGTTAACCGTCTCCGATGCGAGTATCCAGTTTCAGGTGAAATCAACTTTTCCTTTGAAACCGAGTGTCACCTGCGAGATGCTATGGAGGTCGTCCAACAACAAATATACGCTTTTGGGAACCATCCCTGTATTGAAACGCCAGTTGACGGCTTGTCGGTCAGATTTCACACAGGTTTCCGCCCACTTGCTGCGAATGGTGATAGACTCGGTAATTGGCGGTTTAATCTCCGAGAATCGAACACTGAACCCTTGTTGCGACTCAACGTTGAATCTATCGGGAGCGAGGATCTCCTGATTGAACAAACAATGAGAATTAGTGAAAAACTTGAGAGTCTCGGGGGTAGGAGAGAAACGAAGTTTCGCTGGGAAAAGGAATAGTTTTCACGTCCCAAACATTGTAAACCCTCCAGATGTGCCTCTCTCTAAGCCAAACTCTTAGGTTGAATTTGTGCATTTCCTCTAAATCTTGCACCCCTTGCCCGAATATGTTGTGTCCTTAATTTTAAAAGCGTAATCATAAACAACAAGAGGGTTGGAAAAAATGTTTGATTTCCCAAGAGTTTTACACCGACTTCACCTCTTTGAGGAAGATGGTGTCCTTTATGCTGCAGATATTGAGAAAGCACGGGTCATAGAGATTTCTGTCGTCATGGTTGACATCTTGAAATTAGCAGAAAAGCAGACGAGCGAGGAAATTGTTCAGACGTTGAATACCTCTTATCCAGAGGACGAGATTCTTGAGGCGTTTGAGAGATTTGCGGAATTTGAAAGGGAAGGCTTGCTATTCAATCGCGGTGAAAATCTCAGAGCAACTTTCGCTATAGAAAGTAAACGGCGGAAGTTGCTTGTTGTGATACCTAACATTACCACTGACTCATTCTTCGATATTGAAACGTTATATGCCGGAACAAACATGGCACTCTCTTACATGTTTGAACATCTCACCAAATACGTAGATCTCCACTTCGCAGGCAACCAAAATCGAAAATTAGCCGATAACGTGTATGAAGTTGATATCAGCGTGTTTGACTTCGGTAGACTCAGCCGAAGGATCAACGAGACCTATTTCGGCATTCTAACCTTACATCGCGACCACGAGACCTGGCTACTCCCCCTCTATCAACACAAAGAACTGCCGCCTATTCTTGTCCAATGCCACGCACCACGCGGACATGGTGGAAACGCAATCAATTCAATGTTGCGGCATTACGCGGCGATGCGAGATTTTGATGCTTTCACGGCACCATCGGATTATGTCCGAGAATTCTATTCAAATTACGTCTGGGATCCCAGTTTCTTCAACACTTTACCCAACGGTGTAGATTCCGCCCTGTTCTGTCCGATGGAGAAAGAAAAAGCAAAAAAGGAACTTGCCGAACATGTAGGAGACGACCGAATCGTGACGACTCCCACAGTCGGCTATCTCTCGCGAGTGCAATCAGAAAAAGGGGCTTCTGTCTACTTGAAACTTGCTGAGTTGAATCCGCACCTGTTGTTTTTAATTGCGGGACCACACTTCGGAAGGTATCAATTGCGGGAACTCCCGGATAATCTCGTCTATGCTGGATTCCATCCGCGCGAGAAGTTGCCGATGGTCTATAACGCATTTGACGTCTACTGTTTCCTTTCAATGTCAGGCGAGGAAACCTTTGGCTTGACGGTCCTTGAAGCGATGGCGTGTGGCGTTCCACCGATCGTTCCCAATTTTGACGGTGTGCCTTCAGTCGTCGGGGATGCCGGATTAATCGCGGATGCTGAGAATTTTGACCAAGATATAGGGACTCTTGTGAGTTACCCGTCCCCGATAGATTTTTCAGAGAAGATTAACCTACTATTGAGCGACGATGGCATGAGGCAAACATTTTCCCAGAAAGCGAGAGAACGCGCTTTGTCCTTTACATGGGACAAAACCGCACAACGTATTATCCACTTCTTTGAAGCACTTCACGAAAAAAGGCAGCTTGTGAGTCCAAATAAACTCTTGAATGCCTTCGCGCCTGACATTGAAGTATCAAACCCAAAGCAAAATCATCTCAAATACAAATCCATCGTGTTGAGTATGAACAAGTACTACCAGCGCTCTCTAATGGGAGATGCCCTCTATTCCCAGCGTGTTGAAGAAGGACTCGCGATAACGCTTTTGAGAAACCATACAGCAAGGGAAGCAGAGGCACTTCTTGCTGAATTCATCGAAGATCAAGCAGAGGCGAAAACAATTCTTCAAAGAGTTCGTGGCTTAATCCATGCAACCGCTTAAGAAAATGGAGGCGAATACACTATGGCACTTCACGCTCACTACCGCCTGAACCGACACCGTAAATTTGAACAAGAAGGTCGGAAATATGTCGCAGATCTTCAGACGAACGATATCGTTGAAGTTAACGATGTAGAATGGGAAATTCTGAGTCGCTATGGAACACAGACACAATACCAAATCGTTGAAGAGCTCAAGGAAGAATATAAAGTTGAGTCTATCTTCGACGGGATTGAACGTTTGGAACGGCTTGGACAGCAAGGTTCCCTTTTAAGCACAATCGATGGAGCAGCAAAAAAGGCTACTGACAGTTGGAAACAAGAGGGTAGGAAACCGAAATTGTTGGTGCCGTTCCACTTTACAAACGAGAAAACATCTTTGGATTATACAACGAACCTGAATCGCTATCAGCTCCTGACGCACTTGACGCAATTCGCAGACTTGGAAACGCTTACTTTTTCCAAAGCAGGCGAAGAAGACTTAAAACCGCAGGACTTTCAAGGTTATGGGGATATCCGGATTCGAGATATAGAGACAGAAGAAAACAGTGCCTTCGGACCCCCGTGGTATGCGATGGATGGATACGATGGTATTCTACTCCTCTCTCAATTTTTGACAGACGACCTCTTATACTATCAGCTTCCTGATGTGCCAATTGTTCACTGTATAGAAGACGTTCAGAAGTTACAAGGTTCAACGCTTGAAACGCTTCTAAATATCTATGCCCTCCAAAACGCAAACGACACGTTAATCGTAAGATCCTCATGGGTAAAGGAACGGCTGACGGAATACGGTATCCTGGGAAAGAATGTCTGTGTTATTCCTAATGGTATTAATGTTGGCGAACCTATAAGCAAGTCGTTGGCTAAGCAATACACCGCTGCGCTCTTTGAAAAACCGATGTTTTCACAACAACCCATCGTAGGACTCATTTCAGGTTTTGGACCTAACTATGGAGCGAAATTGGTTTCTGCGTTCGCTCATGCCAATCCCCATCTTGCGATTTTTGTCTACGATCCATTTTTGGCAGAAAATTATAAAAATCCACCAGACAATGTGGTAATTTTTAGCGCAGATGATGAGGAAACTCGTTCCGTTCTACCTATTTTCTTTCAGGCACTTGATCTCGTTTGTTTCCCCGCAATTCTGGGAACACCGCTTTCGTTGGTTTTAGAGGCTATGGCATACGGCACCCCATGTGTTGCTATGACGAAATATGGACTGCCTCCAGAGGTCAAAGGGGCTGGCGCGGTTGTGAAGTTGGACTGGCGTGACTACGGTAATCCATATGTTCCAATGCCTGAATTGTCGAACACGATAAATCATTGGTTGAAACCTTCTCATACACGCACCGAATGCGAAAACGCTGCAAAAGGTTTGGCTCAGAAATTCACATGGGAGAAATCCGCCAGAGGAATCGCACAGTTTTTTGAGAAAGGTCATGAGCGAAGTATAAGGGAAAAAACTTTGCTCCCCTCAGTTTTCTGCCGTCGATATAATCCGGGGACCGGAGACACTATCTCCAGCGTGTACCGAATCGGAACCAACAGATATGATTGTCTTGAAATCGCCTTTGTAGAAATGTTGGCGGAACAGCACACCCCTGCTGAAGTCGAGGCAATTTTTAAGCATTTCCGATGGGAAACTTCTGCTTCTTGATAAAGGTTGTTTCTCGTTGGAGATAGGTTTCCCAACTGCGTTTGGGAAGCGAACCCCGCCGGAGCGAGATTTCCGGTAGAAAGAGAGGAGGTGAACGTAAATGAAAACAAATCTCCGCGGTAAAATCCGCGAGTTCGTCCACTCCGAAGAAGGTAAGGTAGGAGTCAAATCTCCACTAACGCTCGGAGCGGCGGTGGGTAGCGTGCTACTGGCACAAACTATCGTTGGAACGACATCCGTCCACGCATGGCAATGCAATGAGCAGCACCCTTGTGGTGAAGGTCAGGTGTGCGATTTAGGCACCTGTCGTGATGATTGTTAAATCTGATTCACACTATACCTTCTGGGATTCTCTGTGAATTCAGAAAGTTCCAGAGACACTTAAGAACGTGGCGGTTTCCCACCGCCACGTATTTGTGTAGTTTTATTCCTAATTTTTATGACTCGTTTTGTTGAGAAAAAGAATATCTGTCACCAATTCCTGGGAGGATTATTATGGACCGGTATCCTCTACTTCTTTTTGTTCTTCTTAGCTTGGCATCCTTGCACGTGAGAATTCGCCCAGTTTTGGCAGAAATCCCGACAACTGCGAAAATCACATTTTGGGCAGCGCGTGAAGGGAATCGTGATATTTACCTTATGAATCCAGATGGAAGTGAGCAGGTTAGAATAACATATCATCGCGCAGATGATATTACACCCGTCTGGTCGCCAACAGGTGAACAAATACTTTTTGTCTCGAACCGAGATGGTTTTTGGGACTTATATCTAATGGATCCAGACGGATCTAATGTGCGGCGGGTCTTTGGAAAGGAGGCAAAGAGAGCGAGTCCGGCGTGGTCTCCAGATGGTAAACATATTGCGTATACCCGTACGGTGCATGATCAATGGATTAACTATACTGCCACAATTGATGGTGAAAATGAAGAGCGAATATCTGTTGGGAGCTCTCCTGCGTGGTCTCCAAATGGCACCGAGATAGCTTTTCTCGTCGGTTGGCCGAAAAGCATGCAAATAAGTATATTTAACCTTGACACCCTCAAACAGAGAATTCTTTTCCCACTCAACGTAATACCGTCATATATGAGTGGGAGTCTGGCATGGTCTCCAACAGGAGACAAACTTGCTTTTGCTTGGCTGCATCGAGTGCCTCTAAAAGACTTCATTGAGACAGAGACGATTTATACGATAAATCGCGATGGAATAGGACTCGCACAGATTGTTGATGAAGCTGGACCGAGGGCAACTTCGGTCGTGTGGTCTCCGCATGGTGATTCAATTCTCTATAAACAGGCTGATAAAAATAATAATCTACAAATATTCAAGATAGCGTTGGGAGGCGAGGAATCCGAGCAACTAACTCATATCGGACAGAATTATCTGGGGGATTGGTTTGATCCAGCACTCGCATTACCGGTTTCACCTCAACCGCAGTTATTAAGCACAGTATGGGGGGAAATGAAAAGGAAATAGGTTTTGTGGCATAACCGACTTGGAACGCTTTGAGCAGAATCTATTCAACTCACCACAGGTTTGTCAGCGAATATATCTCCGACGTAGGTGCCAGAACCTTTCTTTGCTGTCTCACCGAGTGCCCAAAAAATAACAACCTTATAGAGTAAGCTCAAACAACAGTAATCAACTGTATTCCGATAAACCGAGGAAACCATCAATGTACTATCACGAATTTGAAACTGCGTTTGAGGCACGGCTTCAGACATACACAGATGTATATCCGTGCGCCGTGGAATACCATCGCGCCCGTTTTGATCAGACAATTCAGTACCTGTTGTCTTCCATTTTAGAACAGACAGAAGACTTGATTCAACATCCCGAAACGAGCTGGACACACACTGAAGAAATCGTCAGTGACATTCTCTATAGTGGTGATATAACTATCAAACAGCTTTTTTCACTGGAGATCCCGAATCAGCTAACAGCAGATAGAGATTTCGAGGCAGTAAAAACGAAACTTTACGAAACGAAATATTACCCAATCAGCGAACACCTGAATTATATCTCTTTTCCGCCTGCTTTGGAACGGAAAGCCTTCATCGGTAAGCATTTAGATCGCTTTGAAGAGAAGTCACAGTTCTGCGATCTCGGCTTCGGTCCTGGGGTTTTGACAGCGTTCATTCTACAACAGAACACCTCGTGGCAAGTTGATGGTGTTGATATTAGTCACCACTGCCTCTGTCACGCGCAAAGACTCCTGACCAAGAAAGGAGTACTTGAAAGGAGTGAGCTGTCAGTTGGGGATGTGAGAACCCTACCCTATCCTGATGACACCTTCGATGTAGTCATAGCGATTGAAGTGCTTGAGCATATCCCAGATCCAGAAACTGGATTGTCAGAAGCAATGCGCGTGCTGAAACCCGGTGGATACGCAATAACAGCACTGCCAGTCCAACTCCCGCTGATGATGCACCTCTACGATTTTGACACACCAGATGAAGTCTTAGCACTCTACAAAAAGGTTGGACTTGAGATTATTGATTTTGAAACAAAGGAATTCCAACGTCAAACTGGGGCTTTCGTTGATACATTCGCGTTGAGTATAAAACCCTAAGGGAGGCAGTTTTTTATTATGTCACACTATGAATACTTTCTGATTTTTTTAGCACTCGTTTTCTGTGGATATGCGAGTTACACTGATCTGAAGACGCAGAAGATTCGCAATTTCTGCTCCCTGGGACTACTTTATGTGGGAACACTCAGCCAATTGATGGCGTGGTATCTCGGTACAACAACGCCGCTCTATATCTTAGGACTCTTCTTTGGAGGTGGGCTTATCGCTTTTGCTTTCTATTGGTTTGGTATCTTCTCGCCGGGGGATTCCAAACTCTTTTGGGGACTCTGCTTAATTTTTCCGCTGTCCCTGTTTAGAAACCTGAGCGGTGCTTTAAGTTTCCCACCTGTGATACTCGCCCTCAACATTATTGTTCCGTACTCTATAGGAATCCTCGGTTATCTGCTTTTCAAGTTTGCCCTAATGCCGAACAAATTAAATCTGTTCCGGTATTTCTCTAAATCTTACTTTCAAAAGGGGACGCTGCTCGAAAAACTATTTAGCCTACTTATGTTTATCGGTATCGGATCTGGGCTGACCTACCTGTTCCAGCAGTTTGAGTGGGAACCCGATCGCTTGCTGCACCTCCTTTTAGTTTTGCTGGCGTTCACATTGATACAGAAATTACTATCGCCGCTACCGAAAACACCCGCCTATTACATAATTGTTGGTTTCACATCCGTTTGGTTGGCACTGCAAGCAACGCCATCTGTATCGGTATTTCTCTCCGGTTTCGCCTTTTTCTTAGGATTGTATCTCGTTGTTTTTGTTATTGCCAAACAGTTGATTCTCAGTTTAGCGAGTATAACCTTGGACAATGCTGTGGACGTGAGTGGCCTTGAGATTGGGATGATTCCCGCTGAGCAAATTGTTAGGGTGGAACAGCCGGATGGCACTGTCCGCTACGAAAAGCAGCAGGTGGATTTTTCGAGCGGCCAGAAGGACAATATCGTTATTTCACCTGATCCCGTAGGTCTAACTGCAGAAGAGATTTCCCAATTACAAAACCTTGCAGCAGAAGGGGCGTTTGCTGAATTTGGCAATCAGATAAACGTCCAACCCTCGATACGCTTTGCCCCAGTCATTTTCGTTGGTGCTCTGCTAACGGTGCTTTGCCAAGGTCCTTTTTATCTGAAACTGATGCAGCTCCTATAAACATATAACCAACAAGGGTAATGAACATTTTGAAAAGATATTAGACAGCATGTCCAAGGGGAGGGCTTCACTCCTACAGCGATAGTATTCGTCCTGGAGATGGTATTTCCAACACTGTTTGGGAATCCAATCTTGCCGGAACAGAAGCACCGGCAGAAAGGAGAAAAACAATATGAAAGATAGTATTCAAGGCAGAATCCGAACCTTCCTCGCGTCTGAGGAAGGTAAGGTAGGTGTTAAGGGTCCCTTGACCGTCGGTATGGCGACCGGTAGTGTCCTATTTGCACAGACAATCATAGGAGCGCCACAAGCCGATGCTTGTCCGTGTGGTGGTGGTGTCCCTTGCCCGGCAGGTCAGGTGTGTGATCTTGGTACTTGTCGGGATGCATAGTTAATAACCAAACCATTGTCTGGGAAGTCGATGCAAACTAATTGGCTTTCCAGACATTTCAGAATGTGGCAGTGAAAACTGCCACATATTTCTGCTGCTTTGTACTATAGTTTTTAAACGCCTATGTCTAATTTTGGAGGAAATTCTCATGGTGCCTCGATTCCTATTTTTCATTTGCAGTTTGGCGTTGTTGTGCTGGCTTTGCTCTGTTTGGGCAGAAGCCCCGAAAACCGCTAAAATCGCGTTTTGGGCAGACCGTGAAGGGACTCGTGATATTTATCTCATGAATCCAGATGGGAGTCAACAGACGAAAATAACACATCACCGTGCACAGAACATCACGCCTATTTGGTTCCCAACAGGTGAACAGATCCTCTTCACCTCTGATCGAGATGGCGTTTGGGATCTATACCTCATGGATCCAGATGGAACAAATGTGCGACGCGTCTTTGAGAAAGAAGCACCTAGGGCGGAACCCGCATTGTCTCCCGATGGTAAACAGATCGCTTACTCGCGCATCATAAACGATGAACGAGTCCTCCACATTGCCACACTCGGTGAAGAGGATGAGGAACGCCTCGCAATAGGGGGACCTCCGACGTGGTCGCCAGACGGAACGGAAATCGCATTCGTTACTGGTTGGGAAACAGAAAAGATGCAGATAAGTATCTTCAACCTACGTACTGGCAAACAGAAGCCTCTATTTCCACCCAAGGCGACACCGTCATGGCTACCTACCGTGAAATGGTCTCCAAGAGGAGACAAGATCGCTTTTTCTTGGCTTAACCAAGTTCCCCTTAAGGATTTCATTGAGAGAGAGACAATTTATACAGTAAAACGCGATGGAACAGGCATCACCCAGATTATTGATGAAGCGGGTCCAAAAGCAACCTCGGTGGCTTGGTCTCCCAGTGGCGACGCGCTGCTCTATAGACAGGCTGATGAAAACAAGAATTTTCAAATCTTCAAAGTCAATTTAGGGGGTGGGCAGCCCGAACAACTAACGCATGTTGGATGGAATCATCTTGGGGATTGGTTTGATCCGGCGTATGCATTGCCGGTTTCACCACAACCCCAATTGCTGACGACCATATGGGGAAAACTGAAACGAAAATAGGTTTTCATATAATATGGAGGAGTGAAATGCGTGTAGTTGAAGCGATATCAATTAGTATTGCTGCACTTCGTTCAAATAAACTGCGCTCTCTGCTAACGATGCTGGGGATTATCATTGGGATTGCTTCAGTACTGGCGATGATAGCGATCGGTGATGGTGCCAAAGAGATAGTCCAGCAAGATATACAGAAACTCGGCGGTGCGAATCAGTTCACTATGTATCGGTTGCGGTTCAAACGTATAAATAACCGCTGGGTCCCTAACCGCAGCAGCGAATACCTGAAATATGAAGACGTGTTGGCAATGGAAGCGGAATGTCCTTCCCTCAAGGCGGTCGCGCCGCAACTCTGGAACTGGTCAGGGGTACTCATCCAAGCAGGGGGCGGCGCTGAAACCCGTGCGGGTTGGAACGGCGTAGATGCTCACTATAAAACTGCAATGGAGTGGAACCTTAAAGAGGGACGTTTTATCACAGATGAAGATGTAGAGAATGGAGCGAAAATCTGCGTATTGGGAAATGAGATTGCTACTGCCTTATTCGGTGATAAATCGCCCTTGGGACAAGAAATTAAAATCGCACGACACAGTGAGTATTACAGGAAATATCGAAAAAAAGGAGTGCGATTCACAGAACGATTCAAAGTCGTCGGGGTCCTCATGCCGAGAGGTAGAAGTCTTCGATTCGGTTGGAGTTTCGACAACCTGGCCTTTATTCCTATATCAACTGTTCAAGAACGCTTCACCGGCAATAATCATATTGAGTATATCTCGGTCCATACGCATACCATTGAGGATATTCCTCAGGCAATTGAAGAGGTGAAAACAGTCATTAGAAAGAGACACAAAAACCAAGACGATTTCATCGCGTTTTTTGAGATGCGAAAAGGTATGGCACAGTTAGAGAAAATTAGTAAAGTTATAAAGATAACCTTAGGCAGCATTGCTGGATTCTCGCTACTTGTCGGTGGCATTGGGATTATGAACATGATGCTTGTTGCTGTCAACGAGCGCACCCGTGAAATCGGATTACGAAAAGCACTCGGTGCGAAACCTCTTGATATCCTATTCCAGTTTTTAATAGAAGCGGTGATAATATGTAGCGTAGGCGGCGGAATCGGTATTGGATTAGGCATCTTTGCCGGTGAAAGCATGGCAATACTTGCCGTCAAAATTGTCAAAATTGTCCCTGAATGGCCCGCCGTTATATCCTTACAATGGGTGCTGATTTCAGTATCATTCTCAGTGGTAATCGGTATTTCGTTTGGGCTGTATCCCGCGATAAAAGCATCATCGCTTTCCCCTATTGAAGCACTCCGCGCAGAATAGTCGGATCTACAGACGTCTTCGTCTACCCTCCATGCCTTTTATTCCAATCTAAATGAGGTGGGTTTTCACTCCATAAACATTGTAGGCTCTTCAGATTCGTAAATTCCCTTTACCGAGTAATACCATTCTCGTTTATTTGGATTCCATTGAAAGCCTAATAACTTCAACTTGCCCCTCACATAATACGTGTTCCCTTTTACGCTAAGGTATTCATCTGTTCTCTCAACACGAATGTTATTGTTGAGACTTTCGACTTGTTTAATCAGTGAATCAATACTCATCGCTACTGCCTCCCTTCTGAGTCGTAACCCTGTTCGTGTTTTCTCTGAATATAGAACGAACTTGCCTCTTGCCTTCCATAGACAACAGTGATATATCTTACTCACATTGGCGCATCGGACATAGTGCTTTTTTGTCTACTCACGTTGTCCTATTTCTTATGTCAGATTGCGTCCCTTTATTATTTAAGGACACAATTTTGAGTTACTGAGGGTGCAGTCTGATACTTTAATTTTTATCTCCACTTCTAAAGTAGAACCTTTGCCTTCCCAGTAAAGATCAATTCGGCGTGTTACGTTCGCATATTTTCCCTAAATTATGTCTCTTTTTTCTCAGCAGGTTGTGTCCTTTTTTACCAACAAATTAGGCATTGTACCTTGATACCTTGTAGCTTTCATACCGAAATATGTGTGGGCTTGGTGTGATTTTATGCGTGTTATGCTCGCATATTTTTTTCAAATTATGCACCCTCTGCTACAAAATGTGGTGTCCTTAATTTTGAGAGCTCAATTACAAACAACGAAAAGATTGGAGAAAAAAGTGTTTGATTTCCCAAGAGTTTTACACCCGCTTTACCTCTTTGAAAAGAATGCCGTATTTTACGCTGCAGATCTTGAAAAAGCGAGCATTATCGAACTCTCCGCTGTAATGTTCGACATCTTGAAACTGGCGGAGGAGCAGACAAATGAAGAAATTGTCCGAGTCCTGAAAACCACTTATGCAGAGGACAAGATTTATGAGGCGTTTGAGAGATTTGCGGAATTTGAAAGGGAAGGGTTACTATTCAATCGCGGTGAAAATCTCAGAGAAACTTTCGCTGTAAAAAGTAAACGGCGGCAGTTGCTTGTTGCGATACCGGGTATCAATGTTGACTCATATTTTGATATCGAAACGTTGTATGCGGGGACGAACATGGCACTCTCTTACATGTTTGAACATCTCACCAAATACGTAGATCTCCACTTCGCAGGCAACCAGAATCGGAAGTTAGCAGATAACGTATATGAAGTTGATATCAGCGTGTCTGACTTCGGTAGACGCAGTCGAAGAATCAATGAAACCTATTTCGGTATTCTAACCTTACATCACGACCAGGAAACGTGGCTGCTACCACTTTACGAGCATATAGAACTCCCACCGATCTTGGTTCAGTGTCATGCTCCCCGTGGACATGGTGGGAAAGCGATAAACTCTATATTGCGGCATTACGCGGCGATGCGAGATTTTGATGCTTTCACGGCTCCTTCGGATTATGTCCGGGAGTTCTATTCGGATTATGTATGGGATTCGAGTTTCTTTAATACACTTCCTAACGGTGTAGACTCAAGGCTATTCCGCCCGATGGATAAACGGAAAGCCAAGCAAGAGTTGGCTGAACAGGTTGGAGACGAACGTATTGTAACAACTCCAACTGTTGGCTACCTTTCACGAGTGCAGTCAGAAAAAGGAGCATCTATCTACTTAAAACTCGCTGAATTGAATCCGCATTTGTTGTTTTTGATTGCGGGTCCGAACCTCGGAAGGTATCAATCGAGGGAACTTCCTGATAATCTCGTCTACGCCGGATTTCATCCTCGTGAGAAGTTGCCACTGGTCTACAATGCGTTTGATGTCTACTGTTTCCTTTCAATGTCAGGTGAGGAAACCTTTGGCTTGACGGTCCTTGAAGCGATGGCGTGTGGTGTGCCACCGATCGTTCCCAATTTTGATGGTGTGCCATCGGTTGTTGGAAATACCGGGCTGATTGCTGATGCCGAGAATTTTGAAGAAGATATAGCGACGGTTGTGAGTTACCCTTCACCCTTGGATTTTTCGGAGAAGATTAATGTGCTGCTGAATGATGACGAAATGCGACAGGAACTTTCTCGGAAGGCAAGGGAACGAGCAGTGTCGTTCACTTGGGACAAAACGGCGCGACGGATTATAAAGTGCTTTGAGAGACTCCACGAAAAGAGACGGCTTGTCAGTCCAAATAGACTTTTAAATATGTTCATACCGACACCGTCAGAAGCAGCTCACGGTTTAGAGACGGAAGGCTTAGCACATCAAGACAGTGAGTGGTTGAAATACAAATCAATTGTATTGGGGATGGATCAACATTATGAGCGTTGTCTAATAAGGGATGCAGCGTATTCCATGCACCTTGAAGATGGTCTTGCGTTAAGCATTTTGAAGAATCACACTGTGAGGGAAGCCGAAGCGGTCCTTGCTGCGGTGGTTGAGGATGAGGAACGAGCAAAGGCGACACTTAAAAGGGTTCACGGCTTAATACAGGCGACTGCCTAACATAAAAGGAGGATAAAGAATCAATGACCCATAACCCAAGTTATCGCTTAAAACCGCATCATAAATTTGAACAAGAGGGTCGCAAATATGTTGCTGACCTTGAAACCAACGACATCATTGAAATCAACGATGTAGAATCGGATATCCTAAGTCGCTATGGGACTCAGACGGAGTATCAAATTGTTGAAGCTTTGAAAAAAAAGTATAAGGTGTCATCTGTTTTTGAAGGTATTACACGATTGGAGTGGTTTGGTAAGCGAGGACAACTTTTAGCACAGACTCCTGAGTCATCTGGTGAGTTTAACGCCTCTCAACCTGTATGTGGGGAACTCAGGTTGTTGGTTCCATTCGGTTTTAGAGAAGAAGAATCATCAATTGATTACATCACGACTATGAATCGGTATCAACTTTTATCTTCCCTTACGCGTAAAGCATCGTTAGAGACGCTGGCTTTTTCGCAAGTCAAGGATGGCGGTATGCCCCCCGGTAACAAAAGAAACTTGGGGAAGATTCGTATTCGACAGATAACAAATGATGCGGACGATACCTTTGCACCTGTATGGCATGCCAGAGAAGGATACGATGGTATTTTACTGCTTTCTCAATTAATGGAAAATGACCTGTTATACTATCAGGTTCCAGATATTCCAATTGTTCACTGTATAGAAAACAGCCAAAAACTACAAAGTTCACTGCTTGAGTCACTCTTGGCTCTCTATGTAGCCCAGAAAACAAATGATAGTTTGGTTGTCAAAGCATCATGGATGAAGGAATGGCTGAGCGAGTTTGGTATTCCGGGAAGGCATGTCCATGTGATTCCTGACGGTATCAACGTTGTTGAACCGATTGATAAAGGGTTAGCAAAGCAACACACTGCTGCTATTTTTGATAGACCGATGTTTGCCGAGCGCCCGGTTGTTGGATTGGTTTCCGGATTTGAGCCGCATCTTGGTGCACAGTGGATTTCTGCGTTTGCGAGAGCCAACCGACATCTCTCCATTTTTGTTTATGATCACGTATTGGCAAAGCACTATAAGAATCTGCCGGAGAATGTAGTAATTTTCAGAGCAGATGATGAGGATATGGCTGCAATTCTGCCCGTTTTCTTTCAGGCACTGGATCTGGTCTGTTTTCCTGCGATGCCGGGAACACCGCTTTCAGTGGTTTTGGAGGCAATGGCTTATGGAACTCCGTGTATTGCCATGACGAAATACGGTCTCCCCCCAGAAGTAAAAGAAGCAGGGGTGAGTATCGGATTGGAATGGGATAATTTTGGAGATTTTCATGTATCCATGGATGAGCTTTCGGTGGCGATTAATCAAGGGTTGGAGCCATCCAGTATGCGTGCTGAATATGAAAGGGTGGCGAAAGGTTTTACTCGGAAATACACTTGGCAGAAGACAGCACGCAATATTATCCGATTGTTTGAGGAGAATCATCCGTCAGTGACAAGGGGTTATCAAACGGATGAAAATTTGTTCCGTCCTATTTTCTGTCGTCGGTATAGTTCTGAGACGCGTAAAATAACATCCAATGTGTATAGATTGGGAGTTAACAGGTATGAGCATCTCGAAAAAGCTTTGGCAGAGACACTCATGGAACAGCACAAATCGACTGAAGTCGCGTCTGTTTTCAAGCATTTCAAGATGGAAAAATCTGTTCAACGGCGGGGCAACTTGGCATTTGAAAGAGGTATGAAATCTTGACCCACTTTAGCAGAGACTGACCCTAAGGTATAAGTCTACTGAATTGAACATGTAAAGTTAAGAAAAATTGTGCTCTGCACAATTTGGTTTTCGAGTATTTCCAGCAGAGGACCTCTACCCTTTATTTTCAAGTAGGTCTTTGATGTTGGAATAGGTTTGCTAACTGCGTTTGGAAAATTAATTTGGCTGGATGTAAATCCGGCAGAAAGGAGGGAAATCCAAGTGAAAAAAGAGACACGCGATAGAGCGAAGCGGTTTCTTACATCTGAGAGTGGACGGGTCGGTATACGGGCACCGTTAACTTTGGGTGTAGCCAGTGGGGTCCTTTTGTTATCGCAAGCAGTCCATACACCACCCGCCGAAGCTGGACTTGAGTGTTTGAGTAATGATAATTGCGGCTCCGAGGAGCGGTGTGACTGGTGGTGTGAAGAGTACTCTGAGGATACTTGTTCAGTATGGGAATCTAAATGTGTTTATGATGGTTAATCCGTGTTTGCGTTTCCACTGTTTTCCGCAGTCGAAATGCTATACGATCCCAAGCGAATTTGCAATTATAGTGACCTTTAGAATTAAAGAGACATTTTTTCGGTTTTATGATAGGCTGCGTCTATTATGGCATATTCAACAGATTTACGCAAACGCGTCTTAGATTTTATTCAAACTGGGGGTAAAAAATCTCAAGCCGCCCG
>JAJEDB010000015.1 GCA_022821725.1 Candidatus Poribacteria bacterium
CGGGCGGCTTGAGATTTTTTACCCCCAGTTTGAATAAAATCTAAGACGCGTTTGCGTAAATCTGTTGAATATGCCATAATAGACGCAGCCTATCATAAAACCGAAAAAATGTCTCTTTAATTCTAAAGGTCACTATAATTGAGGGTTATAGGTTTTTCAGACATTTTCCCCACCCCGTAGGAGTGAGGATAGCACTTGAAAAATCCTATGGGAGTTCCGAGAGTTTGTAAGTAGCAACTTGGGTTATTATACCATATTTTTTAGAGTATGTGCCACATCTTTTGTGAGGCATAGGACGAACTTTTGGTATCTTTCAGGGCAGTTAGAAACCACACCTACTTTGACGCGGACAAGCACGATGGTTAAGCAATTCACTCAAAATACTCGTCTTCGTTAAACTTCGTCCACGATTCAAATATAGGAAAGGGCCGAGGAAAATCGGCGTTCTCAATGTTTAGTTTGAACCGCATCTTTTCCTTATCAAAGAGATCACGGATGGAAATGGAAAGCCCTGAAGTCCCGATACAATTGTCGCATTGTGTCGGGAGGATTTGCACGGAACGCGGTGCCTCGAAATAAATCCTGTATTCTGACCCCGATTTTTCAACGGTGTAATCCGCCGCCAAAATCTCCCACTCGCTCAAGGCAGTGTTACCTTCGGCATATTGTGCCCAGAGACCGACACCACTAAAGAAATCGAGAATAACGCCTTTTCTTTTCTTCGCGTCTCTGGAAGGGTCAAATTGCCGAAATGAACGACCCTTTAGTTCTGCTTTTACCAATTGTGCCTCTTCGCTATCCACGGGTTGCAAGGGGTTTGCGCATGAAAAAGCGATCAGACAAGTGAACGCAGAAATGATAAATTCAAGGTGTATCTTTTTGTTTGTTTTGAAGGTGTTGCATTGACACATGGGGTTCCTCCCGTTTTCTTTTTGATTATAGTGGATCCGAAAAATAAATATACACTGTTCTTCCCCGGTAGGTGCGGTTTCCTAACCAGGGTTCCCACCCGTTACTGGGAAGGGACACCGATTCCGAAGTGCCTACTTAATTGTGGACTTTACTATAAGTAAATTTTAGCGTTAAGCACGCACGGTTTTCAAAAGAAATGAAGGGACACTTGAAAAAATCGGATTGTGCTTGATTCATAACCGCGCCTCTGGTAGAATGGGCAATAAATTCTTGACGGGAGGGGATGTTATGCAGGAAATTGTGGTAGATTCAGCGAAGTTACACGATTTCGCTCGGACGCTTTGTGAAAAGGCAGGACTGCGTTCCGAGGATGGAGAGACAATCGCGAAACATCAGGTCCTCACGGATTTGCGGGGTGTGCATTCACACGGCACTCGCGCTTTACCGGGGTACCTTAACCTCGTGCTTGATGGAAAGATGAACCCACAACCTGACCTCCGCATCGCAACTGAGGGACCGAGTTTCGCTGTTGTTGACGGAGATAACGGGATGGGACATCTGGCGAGCACGTTCGCAATGGCGACGGCGATAGAGAAAGCAAAGACAACCGGGATCGCTGCCGCAGGGGTTCGCAATGCCGGCCATTTCGGGGCGGCGGCGTGCTACGCAATTATGGCGGCATCGAACCAGATGATCGGGTTTTCAACCACGAACACAGGCGGTGCCTCTATTGTAGCACCCGGAGGGGCGGAAGCCGTAGTCGCCAATAACGCCATGAGTTACGCCTTGCCTACTGGCGATGGGCATCCGATTGTGTTGGATATGGCGTGTGGCGTTTCCGCATGGGGGAAGATCGGCACGCTCCGAATGTATGGAAAACCGATTCCTGAAGGGTGGCTCATAGATGAAACGGGCCAACCCACCAACGATCCAGAGAAGGGACGTTTCCTCGCACCCGCAGCGGGACCCCGGGGGTACGGATTGGCGCTCATCATGGGCATCTTAGCGGGTCCTTTGAGCGGCGGCTTGATGGCTTGTAATAAGGCAGGCGACCCCTCTGAACACTTCTTTTTCGCCATGGACGTTGCGAGTTTCACAGACTACGAGGGATACGTTGCGGAAATCCAGCGCGGTATTGACAAAATTCACGCCTCAAAAACGGCAGAAGGCGTGGAACAGGCATATCTCCCCGGCGAAATTGAGTGGAATAACTACGATAATTACCTTGAAAACGGCATTCCGATCCATGTAGACCATTTACGCGGTCTCGCTGGCATTGCTGAGAAGGTAGACGTTCCCATTTGTTGGGAGTGGTAGCGGAAGAACAAGCGAAGTGTTCTGAGGTGGGAGGAAGTTTGTGAGTGTGCTAAAGTTTGCAAGTCTGTAAAGTTGTGAAGGGTAACGGGTTCGGTTGCTAACGCAACCTTTGAGTAATGGGTTTTGGGTTAAGAGGTGTGAATCAACGGTATCAAGCCCGTGTGGGCTTGCCCGGGTAACGCTTGCGTCTTTAACTCACTACCCAAAGCGAAGCGAACCCACAACCCGTAACCCTCTAACTTTAGAACACTTTATAGACTTTTAAGGTCAAATTAAAAGAAGGTGTGAAATATGGCAGAAACCAAAGAACGTGTAGCGGGCGGCACGCTCCCCGATTGGGAGGTCGATGATTTACCTGCACCGCCCCCGTATCAATTTGGCAAAGCATTTCGGAATATCTTGGGTCCCGGTATCATCGCGTTGGGCGGTTCAATTGGGAGTGGTGAATGGCTACTGGGGCCCGCAATTACCGCTCAATACGGTGGCACATTGCTCTGGATCGCAACAATCGCCATCCTACTTCAAGTCATTCTGAATACAGAGGCGATCCGCTATACGCTCTATACCGGCGAACCGATGATGAGCGGTTATATGCGCTGTAAACCCGGTGCTGGCTTCTGGATGTCTTTCTATTCGGGTATCAACTTTTTCGGGATTTGGCCCGGTTGGGCGATGACGGCTGCGACGGCACTCGCTGCTGCATGGCTCGGCTATATGCCGCAGGATGCAGATGGGGGGACGGTGCGTGTATTCGCATATCTCATCTTTTTCTCCTGTCTCGGAATTGTGTTATTCGGCGGGAAGATTTACAACTCGCTTGAGAAGGTGTCGCTCTTTATGGTGGTTTGGATTATCGGCTACCTTGTCATCGTCGATCTGTTTATGGTGTCACCGAGCACATGGTGGAAAGTTATCAAGGGTTTCTTGAGTTTCGGCGCATTTCCGACTGGCGGAGAAGACGAGCAGATCAATTGGTTGTTGGTCGGTGCGTTCGCGGCGTATGCTGGGAGCGGCGGCTTAGGCAATGTTGGCATTACCCATTACGTCCGCGATAAAGGCTGGGGCATGAGCAGTCTCGTGGGCGCGATTCCCTCCATGATCGGTGGACAACACGTGACGCTTTCGCACTGGGGCAAAGTGTTTCGCATCACACCGGAGAACCTCGAACGGTTCAAGGAGTGGTGGAAATACGTCCGGTTTGAACAGTATTACATCTGGATGATCGGGTGTTTTGTCGGGATCGCACTCCCCGCAATGCTGACCTTGCAGTATGTGCCTTTAGGGCAAGAGATGGGGCAGTGGTCGGCAGCAGCGATGCAAGCGCAGGGACTTGAGGCAAAAGGCGGTAGAATTATGTGGTATCTCACACTGCTCTGCGGTTTCTGGGTGCTCTTTTCGACGCAGCTCGGCGGTGTGGACGGGGTGCCGCGCGGCTTTACCGATATTATTTGGACCGGCGTGAGACGGGCGCGAAACTTGGGTGAGAACAGCGCAAAATGGATCTACTATCCGATACTCGCTGTCTATATCGTCTGGGGTATCATCGCCATGTATCTCGCCAAGCCGTTCTTTATGATTCTCGTATCGGCAACGATTGGCGGGTACCTCCTTGTGTTTTCAGCGATACATACGCTTTACGTAAACCGGAAATTCTTGCCACCTGAGATACAAGCACCCTTATGGAAACAGATTGGACTCCTCTTGTGTGCAGGCTACTATTCGATCTTCGGGACGATCACCGTCTATCAAAAAGTGCTTGTGCCTTATATATTCCCAATTTTCGGCTAATGCCACATTAGGTTTCTATCTTTCGGTCTGGTTTTCATCCCAAACCCGGTAGGTGCGGTTTCTAACCGCACCGTCCAAAAAAAGCAAGAAGTCCGATAATTCCTTATAACTAAATGCCCCTACCTCGGTTGTGAATAGCCTTGATTTTGTATCCACGGATGGCGTATACTATAAGCAGGGAATTATAGTATACGCCCTTTTAAGCGTATGCGAATAGGAGGGAATCTGATGCAGACAAATGACCAAATCCTTCAAAAGCTCGGAGAGATAGAGCAGCGTTTTGTAAACCTTGAGTCAGATGTAAAGGCACTGACTACTACACAGGTAAACCTTGCGTCAGATGTAAAGGCACTGACTGCCGCACAGGTAAACCTTGCGTCAGATGTAAAGGCACTGACTGCCGCACAGAAGGTCCGTGACGATATGCAGAAAGTCCAGAACGACGCACAGGAACATCGGTTGACACGGATCGATTCGGAAGTGAAGGAGACTCGAGTTGAAATGAAGGAAACTCGAGTCGAAATCATCGAGATCCGAAAAGAAGCTGCTGACCAACGCGTGAGTCAGGCGAGAGTTGAGGCGAAACTTGATGGACTTATTGATCATCTCAAGGAACAGAGAACGGACCACAGTGAACGTTGGAAAATAACCGGCATCATCGCTTCTATTTTCATCGGTGTGGCAGCCCTCGTGAAATCCTTCTTTTTTGGATAAGTTTGGATAGGTGCGGGCACCCACGAGGGGTGCCCTACTTAAAATGATCCTGATCGTAACACTAATAGCGGGACTTCAGTATGCCCCATGTTGTTGCCACTTTACCTTCAGGTTCAACCCCCCACGGTGTCACATTGTCTTGGAAATACTCGTATTCCACCTCTAAGGTCCCGACCCCTGAAGCGACACCCGCATAAATCCCCAACCACAGCGGGGGTGTCATCTTAAAGTCACCTGCGCCGAAGTCTGTCCAATCGTCATTTGCGTCCATCTTATACCACGCCGTGTAAGTATTTTTCTCTTTCTTGAGTCTGAGGAACAACTCCGTATCACCAAAGTCCGGACGCCACGGTGGATCGGGGGGACCGCCAGGCACTCCCGCCTCCCGGGTTTGGAACTGGAGTTGCCCTTTGGCACCCGCATCACGCGACCAGAATTTGATGGTGACCCAGTTGTTGTCCTTCGGGCTTTTGACGAGAAGTCCATTCACACCCGAATCGGTGTCCCATTTGGAAAAGAAGTGGGTTTCCACATCGAACATCTCAGCATCCGTTTCCTGATAGAGAAAGTGGGATTCATCCGATGCCCAGATGTTTCGATTCGTTTCACTGTCGATATACAGATAATCCGCGCGGGTGTCACCGACATCCCAATCCGGGGGTTCGTTTTGCCATTTCCAATTCGGATTTTGCAACTTCCCCTTCTCGAAGGGATCCCCGAAGGATTCGGCGGCGTTTGCTATACAGGCAACACTGAACATGAGTAAGCAAACAAGCACGCTATAACAGAAAATTCGGTTTTTCATAATGTAATCTCCTTTTTGTAGCACAAACTTTTATGGTGGACCTGAAAAATAAACAGACATTTTACCCCACCCGGTAGGTGCGGTTTCCCAACCGCACCATAGGTGTCAATTTAAGCAGAACTACGCGTGTTTTTTCGGTTAGAAAAAAGAGTGGTTTCCAAGGAGAAACACCTCTATGATAATTGTAGAAAAGCATATTGAGTTAATTC
>JAJEDB010000117.1 GCA_022821725.1 Candidatus Poribacteria bacterium
GTCTGGGTGAGTTTGACGCGAGCCGCCCGGGCAGCCGGTCAAACGATTTATCAACTCAAAGAAAGTTTACTTGATGATTACATCCGACAACAACTTCAAAAACCTGCTATTTCTATCAATATTGCGTAAGTCCTATTTAAATAAAAAATCGTTGACATGAACGACATTTTCATCTACAATGTTCTCATGCACTTATCTCAATATAGGAACTCGGGATGTTTCTGCTGGGGTGTTTCCCCAGAAATCCCTCCCATAGGAAATATGAAACCGATAGGATTTATCTTTTTACTTTTGGTCTTTGGGATCCTGCCCGTATTTGGACAGCCTGCAAATAGCAGCCCGCAAGTTTTAGACGCACAACACCCTAACTTTGAGCACAAAAAACAAGCGAGAGGTGTTCTTATTGCGCAAGGCTTAATGGGACAGAATTTGGAAGAGACTCCTGATGCGTCTACAGAGCAAAGTGATGTTCCTGATCCAGAGAACGGAAAAACCACAGATGAAGGGCATCTACAGCGAAAAGAAACGCGACGGATATTTAAGATTATTAACAACTATCAGTTAGCAGAAGGTGAGGTCCTCACAACACTCGTTATAATCGCAGCAGACGCAAGCTTACAAGGGCAGGTGACCGGCAACGTATTAGTCATCGGCGGAGATGTTCAATTGTCGCCAGAGGCACAAGTGAATGGAACTTTACACATTATCGGCGGGCAAATTACTGGAAATACACAAGGCATCGTTAACCTTCACGTCAGTAATGACTGGCATCTGGTCCCCGCTGCGGCCCATCTTGCTATGCATCCACATACCTTCTGGGGTATCAGTAAGCAAGCGAATTTTCGCCTGACCCTCATCAAAATCGGATTTTCCCTCTTGATGTATCTGTTGATAGCAGCCGTGCTTTCAAAGCCGATAAACGAGATAAGCGAACTTTTCGCGAGGCGACCGATCAGCAGTATATTATTTGGCATCCTGATGTTAGTCATGATACCTTTCTTTCTCGCCGTGTTGACGCTGTCAATCATTGGTGTGCCATTCATGCTACTGTCCCTTTCGCTTTTAGTTCCCTTTGCCATCTGTGGGAAGGCAGCGATTTTCCTGACGCTCGGGAGTACCCTCTTTTCAGGACGATGGAGACCGCTCGCAGTCATATTTGGTTATATCCTCTATTACATGGCAACATCCGTGCCCTATATTGATTGGGCAGCGTTTCTCATTGTCAATAGTATCGCTATTGGACTCTGCCTGCTAAGCGGCATCAGTATGATACGTTCGCAAGAACCCCGTAGAAACATTTCTTGGTCGGAGAGAGTGTAGTCAGCATGCAGTTAGCCTCCCCGTTCTTTCTTAGCTTGTTCATTGTAATTCCGCTACTGATATTCGCTTTGCGGCAGGAACCCCGGTTACGTTGGAAACCGACAATCGCCCCGGTCGCGCGTTTTTCTGATTTCAAACATGGGTTTGCAGCAAGTATTCAGCAAATGCGACATACTTCTTCAGTCAAAGCACTTCCGATACTGAGAGTCATCAGGTTTACTGTTCTCGCGCTCCTCATTTTCTCTCTTGCGCGTCCGCAACTGTCCCAAAGCCGTGAGCACAAATTCACTGAAGGCATCGATATCTTCTTAGTCCTTGACATTTCGGAGAGCATGCGCGCAGAGGATTTTGAAGGGTCCAATCGCATCCAAATCGCTAAATCCGTCGTTAACGATTTTCTAACGCACCGCCAAAACGATCGTATCGGTTTGGTTGTTTTTGCGGGTGAAAGTTTCACGCTCTGCCCACTAACGTCGGATTACTCGGTGTTAGTAGAATTGCTCCGAGATGTGGAGATCGGACAACTCGAGGATGGCACGGCTATAGGGGACGCGCTTGCAACCGCCACCCATCGGTTACGTGCCTCGAAATCCCAAACGAAGATCGTTATCCTCCTGACCGATGGTGAAAACAACGCTGGTCGCATTGAACCGGGAGTCGCAGCTTCTCTCGCACAATCCTTTGGGATTAAGGTTTACACGATCGGTATGGGAAAAGAGGGGGGTGCACGCATTCCCTATGCGGATACGACCTTTGGCAAACGCTATCGCGAGGTGCTAACCTACCTCGACGAGGATACCCTAAAACAGATCGCCAACATAACAGAAGGTCGTTATTTTCGCGCCACAGACACGCAATCGCTGAAACACATCTACGCAGAAATTGATCGCTTTGAAAAAACGAAATTTGAGACAGTCAACATCGTTGCCCACAAGGAGCTGACGGCATATTTTCTAATACCTGCAGTGCTCCTGCTGGGAACCGAGATTCTATTGAGCAACACAGTTCTACGGAAAATCCCTTAATTTTTATACTATTGTTTGGACCATTTCTGTAAGGAATAACATAGCCTGCAACAATACGCAGAAATACGCAGAAACACCCAAGCAAAAACCCCAAGCAACAACACGCAGGCGGATATACGGAAAGAAACGCTATTTAACCAATTCACCTGAACGAACCGCAAGGAAAATTTAAAAGAATGGAAAATATTATTGCATGTAATTTGGGCAGCTACCGACAGTTTCGAGACGGGGCATACGCCCACTTAGCAGAAATCGGTTTAACGAATGTGGAGATCGGTGTGCCTGCACCTGAAGCTGTTGATGCCCTCCGTGCGGAATTGGACGCGCACGGACTCACCGCCACAAGTCTGCTTGGCAGTTGTGACGTTCAATCTGAAACGGTCGTCTCAGATTTTCAGACGACGCTGGATATCGCTGATCAGATGGGTGTAAAGATTATTTTCGTCAGCGTGCACGCCAGTGAAGCAGATATCAACGCGGTCTATGATCGGCTCCGTGCCATCGGCGAAAACGCTGCCCCGGCAGGCATTAAGGTCTGTCTGGAAACACATCCTGATATGGTGCATAATGGCGATATCGCACTTAAAACGATGCAAGCCGTGAATCATCCGAATATTTGCGTCAATTTCGACACGGGGAATGTTTATTACTACAACCACAATGTAACGGCTGTGACGGAAGTCCAGAAGGTCATTGGACACGTTGGGGCTGTCCACCTCAAGGATACAAATGGTGGCTATCGAACCTGGAATTTCCCAGCACTCGGTGAGGGCGTTGTCGATTTTAAAGCGGTATTTCAGACGTTGAACGACGCGGGTTTCTACGGACCCTTCACGATGGAATTGGAAGGGATCGAGGGTGAAAACCTCGATGAGGCAGGTGCCAAGGCACGGGTGGCAGGCTCGCTGCAACACCTGAAAGATATTGGCGTGATTTAATTTTTCCTTGCGGTTCGATGAGGAGGTTTGGATGTTGACGCGTTTTTTCGTAGATATAGGGGAAACACGCAGAAATACCCTATCAATACGCAGAAATACCCAAGCAAAAACACCTCCATTACATTACGGGCTACGGTTTCTTGACTACAAACAGGAGAAACAAAATGGATACGAATCTTTGTGTTATCCGACTGAGTGAAGGTGAGCGTATCGGTGATGCGCTCGGGAAAGTTTTAGGCACTCCAGACATGACGACGATTGGGGCTTTCGCTGTTTCAAAGGAAAACCCCACCGAACTTCACTATCACGATTTCGACGAGTACTGGTATTTCACAGAAGGCATGACGACAGTGACACTCCGAAATGCTGATGGACAGTCCGAATCCTATCGCATTGGTCCTGGGGATTTAGTTGTTACGCCTAAAGGTGTTGAGCACGGTCATACCCCAGACGATGTCGTTAAAGGCGTGCAGTGGGTGAGTGTGATTCCCTCGGATGCCCGTCGCGGACATTTACATAGAGATTTTTAATTTTTCCTTGCGGTTCGATGAGAAAGGCTTTGGCAGGAAAGTTCTTCTCCGTATATCCGATTTCCTGGTGCAAGCCTATAAAGGCTTGCAGGACAATGTTTCCAGCTACGTGCTTTTGTCTTTTTCGATTTTTCTTAAAGTGAGGTAGACTATGTTAACACAATCACAGCCTTTGCCATTGCGGCGCTTAGGACGAACAGAATTAGAGGTTACATGCCTCGGCATGGGAGGCGCGGGCGTCGGTAGAGGTGATGTTACCGACGATGAAGCGATTGAAGCCGTCCACCGAGCCATTGACTTAGGGATAAACTATCTTGACACCGCACCGCTCTACGGTGAGAGCGAGAGACGGGTAGGGCTCGCACTCGCCGACGGTTGGCGTGAGAAGATTTACCTCGCCACGAAGATAGGAACACATCCTGAATGGCGCGGCGATTTTAGTGCATCGGGGACGCGCCGAAGCGTCGAAAATAGCCTGCGTCTACTCGGCACCGATTGTCTCGATGTCTGCTTAGTGCATGATCCAGACAGTATGGACCCCGTTGTGGCAAAAGACGGAGCATTCGACGAACTCCAACGCATGCGCGAGGAAGGACTGCTTAAGTTTATCGGGCTTGGGGTTCGACAACACGAATTTCACAAAATCGCCATCGAAACCGGTGTTGTTGATGTGATTCTAACGTATTTGGATTACACGCTTCTGAGTCAGACCGCAAACGATTGGTTGTTACCGCTTGCCACCGAAAACGACATCGGGATTATCAACGGGAGCCCCATTGCGATGGGATTGCTTTCAGGGATTGAGCCAGATGTATCCGCCGAAAGGATGCACTTAGGGAGGTCGGATGCTGAAAAAGCACATCGGCTGTGGCAGTGGGCAACAGACAACAATCTGAACGTCTTGAATCTCGCCATTCAATTCTGTTTCCGTCAACCCCGCATTGCGATGAGTCTGACCGGTTCCAAGAATGCGGCAGAGGTAGAGCAGAATTTCGCCGCCGCCACAACCCCCGTTTCCGACGATGTATGGGAACAACTCCAGGCACTCTCATAGGAAACCAGATCAACACCCTATAGTAGGGAGGTTCACTAACACTAATGAAATTCAAGGGAAGGGTTGCATTGGTAACCGGCGCAAGCCGTGGGATAGGACAGGCAACCGCGCTCAAACTTGCCAGTGAAGGTGCGACTGTTGCTGTCCACTACTCCCGTGCAGCTGCGAAAGCGGAAACTGTCTGTGAGCAGATTCGTAACTTGGGACAAAAAGCAATACCTGTCCAAGCCGATATTGCTGATAGAGCGGCGGTAAACAGAATGGTCGCGACAGTGACAGAAGAACTCGGGACAATCGAACTACTGGTTAACAATGCCGGTGATGTCGGTGATGTGGCATTTGATGAACTCGCGCCTGAACATTGGGACAGGATCATCGCGATTAACTTGACAGGTCCCTTCAACGTGTTATGGGCGGTCAAACCCGGGATGATTGAGAGGCAGTTTGGACGTATTGTCAACGTATCCTCAATCGCTGCGTTGGCAGTCCGCCCGAACCAATTGCCTTATGCAGCAGCGAAAGCCGGCGTCATTGCCTTGACGAAATCGTGCTGCGGACCGCTTGCCCCGCATAACATACGCATCAATTCGGTTGCCCCTGGGGCAATCGCGACAGATATGTTAGGGGAAGTCTCAACAGAGATGGTGGAACAACTTCGGTCTACGACACCGCTCGGCAGGCTCGGTGAACCGGAAGAGATGGCAGACGTAATAGCGTTCCTCCTAAGCGAGGAATCGAGTTATATGACAGGTTCAACCGTTATCGCGAGCGGTGGTCGTATCCTCATTCCGTAACTACAAGCTCTGTTTCACCAACCTCCAAATCGAACGCAACGAAGGTCTGCTTTCCTTCGACCAGAAATGTATCCCTCTGAAAATCGCGTCGGGAACGGACTTCGCGTAGATCCCACCCGTTAACCTGAACATGACGGATCGGTGTATCAAGAGCCAGCGTAAAATTTGCTGTCGGGAATTGGGTGGAGAGGCGAATTTGCTCGGGGCGGTTAGAAACCGCACCTACCGGAAGCACAGTAATCTCGGTAAGTTCACGTGCCATATAGTAGTGTCCAATCTCCGAATTTTTCATCCAGAGCGTTTTCGTGCCATCCGGGTCATAATTGTCGAGCCGTGCCTTGACGGTTTTTAGTATATCAAACCCACATTTTTCACCGTTGAAATAGAACCCGGGCCAATGCCCAACGAGGACACACGGCAGTTCCTTTTCGAGAATCGGTGGCAAGCGACCGCCCTGTAAATTTTCTGTAATGAACCGATCGGCATCCCCCAAATCGTAGCCTGTCCAGCCACCGAACCAGTCACCCGCACACGAGACAATACTGGCAATCGCAATCCCTGCCTCTTTTTCAGGATACCAGATGGGGACATCCGGGAGTTCATCATGCTTGAGCCAGAGGAAATAGAACGGACGTGGGTTGTTATTGACATGTTGAGAAGCGGTTAGCACGGCTTTCGCATACGCTGCTTCCTGACGTTTTCCAAAGGCACCGGGACTCGTCACACCTTCACACGGAATGCCAACATTATCAAGCATTTCCATCGCTGTGATGATATAGTCTGTGAGTCTATTATCAACGGGCGGATCGACCCATTCGACCTGCTCCCACTCTTCCGTGAGGCTGAATGTGTCCAGATCAACGACAGCGGTATGCGTGAGCATCTCCGGTGTCAGGTCGAAACTCGGCCAAATCAGTTCCCTATAGATCCGCAGCCACGCCTGATATTCACGTGTCGGAAAGTCTGGAAATCCTTCGTCAATGCGTCCGACCCCTGCCGGATAAGGAATGAGGCTAAATTTGCCTTTCACACCGTTTTCCCAGCACCATTCTGCCCACTCATAAGCGAAATCTGAGGGGATTGTGGGGGGGATGCTTTTCAGTTGCGTGGCGTTGCCTTCCCAACGTTCTGGAGGGATATTCGGCTGATGTCGTGCTTTCCACGCGTGCCGTTGGTGTATCCAGTAGTAGGTGAGATTGACCACAGGACACGAATCGTCAACGATAAGCGATAAAGGGGTCCTTAACAATGGGTTGCAGATAGTGACCTTCAAATTAGACATATATTGAAATAGACGGTAGACCTACGTATCAGATCCGCCGCTCGTATTCGTCATGTGTTCCATACTACAACAGCTTCTGAAGTTCGTCTATGCTACGGCATTTACCTTCTCGATAGTTTTTAACTGCTTTTTCCGCAAGGTGATCCAACCGTCCGGCTCTTACATCTTCCTCAAACCTCTTCTCCCACGCCTCCTCTTCAGCGATTAAGGCTTCATGAAGTTTGTTTTTAAGGGTTTTCAGCAGTGCTTTTTCCGTGAATTCCTCACACTTGACTTTTGGAACCTCCGGGATCCACCCAAGCCAACTGGTACCGTTTTTCTGGATGTGAGCGGTATAACTCTCCTCAAAGACCTTGTTATGAATTTCGACCTTCTTTATTTTCTCCATGTTTATCTCCTTGAGCAAAGCCAGATTCCATTGGAAAGTATCCTCACTGTAACTTCTAATACTTTTTATCAAACTCACGTTATAGTAACACATCCCCAGCAAAACAGCAAGGTAAATTAGAAACTGTCAGTTATCAGTAACCTTCAACCGATAACTATCCTGTGCTACTTTACTTCGCTCATTAGAAAAGAGACCTGGGCCATAATGAAGAAGAGTAGATTAAAGAGCACCAATAAACCGACTTGGGATAACACACTCCGGTAGGAAATCTGCTCCGAAAATACCGGCACAGCATTCGGATCCACGGGTTTTTGGGACAACCCTTCTCTCACAGGATAGATATGGAGGCTTTTTGAGTCGCTCTGGTCTTCTGCTTTAACGAAGTCTATGAACGTCTGTCGATAGCGGCGCGCCTGTTTGACGAAATTTATATAACCGACGATACTCGTGTTTGCGAGTCCCTCCATCGCATACTGGAAAGTCGCTATTGGAGAGATTTGGGTGAGATCGCGGGCGAGTTGCACCTGCTGCAGCTGCTGGTCGATGTGTCCATCGGCAATTTGTGTGTCCGTCCTGTTGATTGCTGTGAAGTATTCCGCCCAGAGACGTGTCACGGAAATTCTTTCAACGGAAGGCGATTTTTTTAACTTCTTTGGGGAACCTCGTTGCCATTCATCCTCGATCTGGTCTAATTGTGCCCGTCTTTGCATAGAGATTTCATCAACGGATGGGATCGGATTCAGGTTACTGACAAAGGTGCCGAGTAAACTTGGGAAAACAAATGCCAAACAGACCCAAGTTAATAGAAGCCACACCAAACTCGTAATAGCATTTGAAACGCGACTTGAAAAGAACAATCCGAGAAAAATAAAGACAGAGATGTGCAACGCAAAAAGTCCGACTATACCCAAAATTCTCAGCCAGTCCGCCGAATCAAATGGAATGCTGCCAATGAGGAGAATAATCAAGAGGTTCAGTAGGATCCCCATAACAAGCGGCACCATGAGGGTCACAAACGCACCGAGATATTTCCCTACCAATACCTGTCCGCGGGAAACCGTGTTCGACAGTATTAGACTGAGTGTGCCGCGCGCCCGTTCCCCAGCAATAGCATCAAACGTGAATAGGATCGCAAAGAAACTCATTAAAACACCGATGAAGACCCAGTTAATTTTCACACGTCCTGTCGAATTGCTGCCGGAACTTACAATCTCATACTCTAATCTCAATGGATGTCGCCACGCGTAGTCCTCATCCTCAATACCGCTACTTCGACTAAAATTGTAATCGCTTCTCAATTTAATAGAGCGCGATACAACTTCATTAACGCCACCGGCACAGAATATCAGGCGACTCGGACGTTTCGGAATATCCCCAGGTCCCCTAAGTGCTAACTCTGCTAAACTTATGTTCGCTTGCTCCCTAATATGTTTCCTATTTTGTCTCACTCGTTCGTTATAGGCATTAATCTGCGTAGTATAACCCCTATCGCCGAGGCTATAGATCAACGCATTCGCCCCAAACAAAACAGGTAGAAGAATTATCATTAAAGCAAACCGGAGTGTCGTGAGATTGTGGTATATCTCCTTTATCGCAATTTCCAAGATCATTTTCCACCCCCTTTTCAACTCATATCATATCGGAGGAACGACACATAAGCCGTCATGAATAGGACGATATTCCATGCGAATAAAATCAGAATATCCACTGACGCGCGTGCGAAACTTTCTGAGATAGAGAGTCTCTTATGTTTAAAAACAGGCAGGTCTGCTAAATCCGCAGCCCCCTTGTCAGTAGAGAACCACGCCCGCGAAGAAAACGCTTCTTTATCCTTCAGATATTCAACAATCTCACGTTTATAGGCTCTGGAGCCTTCAATAAAATCGTTATAACCCTGCCGGTCGGTCCCTGCTATTGTTCCGACAGCGAAGTGATATACGTCTGCAAACGAGATACGGGAGAGTCCGTCTGCGAACTTGGCATTCCGCTCTTGTTCCGCCGCAGGTCTGTTGAGAATTTCCTCTGCCTTATCCGCATATTCGCTCCGAAGCCGCTCTTGATACCCTAAAAGTTCTTGGAAGATTGTGGTATCCGCTTTGCTAACATTTGTGACGCTATAACGCCTTATCCTGAAATAGCCGCCAGTATAGGAACTCGAACCTAACCCCGTTGAACTCGTCTCAGGTTCCCAAGTAATTGACGCTTGCAAATCGTCATAGCCTCTCTGTTTGAAGTAGGCATCCCGTTCTCTTTTGTACTCGTCCCAGACATCGAAGGCAGGTTGAAGAAAGGCGCCTTCAGGTTGCGACTGATAAGGCGAGAACTTATCCACTGCGAACGTTACGACATTCGCATGCACACTCGTCAGAACCACCCAAATAAACATGGAAAGGATTAAGGTCGTTGCAGCTGTCTTCGTCCAAACTGACAGGAGCAATCCCAGAAGATACCACGTTGATACATATAACAACGAAACACCGAATATCAGGACAATATGGGCAATGTCGTTTCCATCAAAGCCGGTGACCGGGGAAGAGCCAGCGATGAGGAGTGCCACGATTAAACTCACCAAAACGATCGGGAACAGCGACAGCATCCCGCCGAGATATTTTCCCAAAATGACTGTATCCCTCGGTATCGAATTGGATAACACCAGCTTCAGCGTGCCGTCTTCTCTCTCTCCTGAAACGGTATTGTAAGCAAACAAAATCGCCAACGCGCTCAGCACGATTTTAAAGATAAAAACCACATCAACGGTCAGAAACATCGCAAGGAAGGGGTTGTCTGAACCGCGCTTCTGCGTCGGTGCCCCCCACATAGGGGAAGAAAATACAAAGATAGGCTTTCCCAACTCAATCGTAACGGTATTTGCCCCCTCATTTTCCGTCCCGACGTTAAAGATACCCAACGGATTCGGTTTCCGATGTGCTTTCGGTTTGATGTCGACATAGAGATCCCACTCCTGTGCTTCCGCCTCTGCCTCCCGGACAGCGGTGTTATACCCCGACAAATGCTTCTCGTAATCGTCCACCTGAACGAAAACGGCGACAGCGGTTGAAAGCACACATACAACAAACCCAATCATGAAGCGGGATGTCAACACATTTGAGACGAATTCTCGTTGGATAACAAGCCAAAGTGTCTGCATGAATTCACCTTATCTCAGAGTAGTAGGGTGGTGGCAACCTTTTAGTTAGCAACTATCCTTCGCCTAATATTCCGTCAATGTGCCAAATTGGATCAGCGTCGTCCTCTTTCCTGTCTATCTTCCATGTTTCTCCTCTTTAGGCGTATCTCCCCCAGAGAGGCTCGAAGTTTCAGCAACGGTCCACCACCATTGAGCGTTCCCTTCAACTTATCTTCTGTCAAAAGACCTTGAATTTGAATGGGAATGTCGCTTGAAATGGTGCCACTCGTTTCGGCATCTATGTTTACAGCAGTGATGGCACTGAGCACGACTTCTATCTTTCCAGGACCCGATGTCCGTAAAGTCCATCGATGCATCAGTTGTGTTGGGATTTCAGCGTGGATGTTCCCAATGCCAGACGCTGCATCTACACGACTCTGACACTCTCTTAGTACAACCTTGCCAGGTCCACCCGTCTTGGCAATTACCTCTCCTATTATCGAACCTAACTCAATATTCCCAATACCAGATCCCACATTTATATCACTCTGGCACGCCTTTAGCACAACCTTACCAGGTCCACCCGTCTTAGCGATTACCTTTCCTATTATCGAACCTAACTCAATATTCCCAACACCAGACTCTACATTTATATCACTCTGACACTCTTTTAGCACAACCTTGCCAGGTCCACCCGTCTTGGCAATTACCTCTCCTGTTATCGAACCTAACTCAATATTCCCAACACCAGATTCCACATTTATATCACTCTGACATCCTTTTAAGGTGATTTTCCCAGGACCACCCGTCTTGGCGATTACTTTTCCAGCAACAGTAACCAACTCAATATTCCCAACGCCAGATTCTAAATCTACATCACTCTGACATCCTTTTAAGGTGATTTTCCCAGGACCACCCGTTTTTCCCCAGACAGCACCTTGAATCTCACCAAGATGTATGTTGCCAATAGAAGTCTTCGCTCTCACCGTACCATCAAGGTTATCAACGTGAATAGCTCCGGCAGCTGCAGTTTTCAGATCAACATTAGATTGGGACGGCACTGTCACTTGAAAATGAAACCGTAATGGGTGCCCGTTTTTCATCCAGTAGCGACGGTCGCGTTTGAACTTTCCTTCAATACGGATATCGGAATTGTTCTGTTCAAACGTCACTTCAAAATCGGTAAGTGCTTTTTGCGCGATACTATCCAGTTTTCCTTCAACTTCCCTTGTGACGACAACCTTAACCTCATTCTTATCTGCAGTTTGCACGTTTATTGTGCCAATTTCCGAGTCAACGGTTAATGTGCCCCCCGGTTTGACATGAAAATTTCCCTTGATGTCCTGCGGGGCATCATGGGCAAAAGCCGCAGTTATTCCGCAACTCAGGTTAATTATCAAAGCGGTAATTCCCAGTAAAAAACTGTTCTGATTTTTCATCTTTTCGACCTCCCCCCGATGGCTTGAAAATCATCGGAGAACATGAACGTTAAATGTAAGAGAAAGATTAATCTTGCCTATCACCGGCAAAATTGGTATTGTAATTGATCGTTTTCATCCTTATCTTCCAAGGCAGACTGCCTTATGACGCTATGTCGCGTTTTAAGGAAGGAGAGGTTGCATAGAAAACACTTTTAGGACACATTTCTCACCTGTGGTATTTATTCGCCTCCTGAACCAGTAGATTTGACTTCATACTTTTTTAGTTCAAGGGTTTTGACCGTGGTTGAAGCATTAAGTAGAGGAAGAGGTAGAGCTTTTAGAAGTATATCTTCAGCTTTTTGGTGAAACTTGACAATTCCAACGTTGGGTGCTATCCACAAGGTTGTAACGGATTCGCCGGCTGGATTTGGTGCTTGTTCAGGAGGAAGCGTTTCCACTTTTGTCTGTGTCCAATACTCAATCTTCAAACAGTCTTCAAAAGTGCCAATGGGTGTCTCAGCGTTTTCCGTCCCTAAGACCTTGCCTGTTTCAACAATAGTGAACTCAAATGTGATTTCTCCAGGATCGATTAGCGGTTCAGGTATCATCGAGATTTTGACTTTTATTCGCATTGCGTCCCACTTTTCGTTGAAGGCGACAGACGTTGGAGACACATAGAACAGGTCTTGTGCCTCTACTTTCACCTCATAGAGCAGATCTAAATTCGCTTCGGACGATGCCATCATTATCAAGAATGCCGTGCGAAAAACTCCCACTTCTTTTGTAAGGCGTGCCTTGACCGCTTCCTTTACATCATCAGCGACCAAGAATGTAATCCCCTCTTTACCCACTTGGTAGAAATTTGGATGGATATGATAGTCATAATCTAAATTCTCCAAGGTAGGTTCATAGTTAAAGGCATGGTACGTCTCACCCTCAATCGTTTTCTCCTCTACGACACGGCGGGTTAATTCGTTTCCATCCTGATCCACGTAAACCCAGAAACTTCCGGGCGTATGTGGAAAATAAGAATCTATTTCTTCCTTTCCCATCAGTGTTGCATTGAGGCACAAGATGAGCAATAGACTCAAAACCATACAAAATCCTTTCAACATAATAAATTCCTCCTATTTCCTGTTTCTCTATTTTCAACTTCGGTACAGCCACATCACTCGCTCTCGCCTAAAATACCAGCCAAAACGGCGCGCTGTGATTCCGTCGCGTCCACTCTCTTCGTGATCGTAACATCAACAGTATCCACCTCCAACTGCAAATTCTTAGACACGTCACCTCCTAACGTGACAGGCAGGACAATTTCCTGACCCTCTCTCCTAAGCGTTAACTCCACTACGTCACCAGATTCCCAATCCACGGCAACCTTTCTGATGTCATCAAACGTTTTTATCGGCGTGCCGTTGATGCCTACCAGTTGGTCGTTATCTTGATACTCCGGTGAACTGTCGATGAACATGCCTCCACCTGGGGGGCCTCCGATTGCACTAATGCGGAGCATCCGCAAGATGTAGTGCAGACGCGGAAGTCTTTCGCCAAATTCTATCTTAACATCCACACCTGCCTCTTTAAGGTATTCCTCCAAGGGTAATTGTTCCGTCCCTGTGACATATCTGCGGAAGAACGGTTTAAAATCCTCACCCGTCATCCGATTCACAATTCTGATGACACTGCTCATTGTATACGGGACACCAGTGAGACCAAACTCGCGATACATCTGTTTCATCACATCGTCTAAGCTACGCCGATTTTCCGTGAGTGAACGAATCTGTAAGTCCAAAGCCGCAGCAATCAGGCTCCCACCGTCATAGACGAGTTCGCGGTTGGCGGACTTGTCTTCCCCTGCTTCGTGGATAGAAAGTTCACCCTGTCGAGATAGATACGCCTCCCACGTCCGTTCAAGATTCCTGAGAAAATCGGTTTCAGAGGTAAGCCCAAGGCGAACAGAAACGACCTCTGAATAGTATTGCGTAAAACCAGCACAAAACCAGTATTCCTGTTCCTTAAAACCGATGGCACCTGTTCCATCCAGGATATCAATATAACTTCCATTCCAGAGATAGCAAACCAAGCGCGCTACAACGGGTAACCAAAAATCTCTGTTGGTTTCATCTAAGGTCTCACCTATCAGCATACTGATGCTACGTCCGGAGACACCACCGCTCCTATATTCTTTTTTACTGTAAGGGTTCGCGACACATAGGAGTTGATCTTTTGGCGTGCCACCGAAAATCCCGGAATACATACGGAGAAGTGCAGCAACAACTCGCTCCATTTCATCCATAGTCCCTTTAAAGCGTCCACCGAGAGCAAGTACAATCTTTGCTGTTCCGGTTTCTACCAGACGTTCAGCATGTTCACCGAGCACAAGATACGCATACATCAGGTCGTTCTGATCTTTGCAAACGAAGCGATGTCGATTCGGTTCAATCCGTTCCCAAGGTGTTGAGACCGACCAATTATCAGGCACATCAACACACAGTTCAACATCGTCTACTTCACCAACTACAAATAGTGCATATCCGGGCCAGAAAACACAGTCGTCTTGGGCATACGGGGCTTCATCCCTACCCCAATGCCATTCCCGCTCATCATGATTCAGCAATACTTTGTAGTGGAGCGTCACAGGCGACGCATCTTGTGTTTCAACTGCCCACTGCGTTTTGTCAATCTCCTCGATGACCAGTGACTTCCCGTTCGCATCGGTAACAGTCAAATCTCGTAGATAATGACCATATCCACCCTCCAGCCATTCAGTTCCGAAACGACTCATGGATAACAGCAACGGTTTTCGCTTCCCTTTCGTGTCGTGACTGGCTTTCGGCGTTAGCACACATTCAACAGTCGCCAGACGCGGATTATCAGCATCAATCTTAACTGCATACCTTGCCGACGCAAGTTCCATGGGGTTCTCAAGGTTTTCCAACCGACGGAAATTCCTGATGACGCGCCACTCCTCAATAACGGCCTCGTCGCGATACCTGTTATGCCATTTATAGTGACCTTTAGAATTAAAGAGACATTTTTTCGGTTTTATGATAGGCTGCGTCTATTATGGCATATTCAACAGATTTACGCAAACGCGTCTTAGATTTTATTCAAACTGGGGGTAAAAAATCTCAAGCCGCCCG
>JAJEDB010000090.1 GCA_022821725.1 Candidatus Poribacteria bacterium
CGGGCGGCTTGAGATTTTTTACCCCCAGTTTGAATAAAATCTAAGACGCGTTTGCGTAAATCTGTTGAATATGCCATAATAGACGCAGCCTATCATAAAACCGAAAAAATGTCTCTTTAATTCTAAAGGTCACTATAAATGCCGCCACAATCTCATCCGAAGACCTCCGACGTGCTTGTACTGTCGTGTTTCAGCATCCGGCACGCTATCCGACCACCCTACGCGAGAATCTGATTTTGGACGGTGCTCATGCCTCCGATGCGCACGCTGAAGCGACCTTAACCCAAGTCGGATTACCAACAGAAAGGTACCCTCTGGATTCGTTGTTAGGTCCCGAATTCGGGGGTGCGGATTTCTCTGGCGGTGAATGGCAACGCGTCGCTATCGCTCGCAGTCTAATAAAAGAAGGGGACGAATTTGTCATTTTTGACGAACCCACGGCAGCCCTTGACCCTCTTGCTGAGTTGGAAATTTTTCAGCAGTTTGTTGAATTGGTAGCAGGTAAAACTGCCCTGCTCATCGCCCATCGACTCGGACCGACACGGCTTGTCGATCGCGTGGTTGTTTTGGATGGTGGACGCATTGTAGAAATCGGAAATCCCACTGAACTCCTACAGCAAAATGGAAAATACGCCGAAATGTTCGCAGCACAAAGTGAGTGGTATCAATAATGAGAAACACAAACAGATTACCGAGACGCGCAGTTCTTAGATTAATTTGGCAATTTATACGGATAGCACCCCTTCCGCTCTTTGTTACCCTTCTGCTCCGTTTGATAAACGCCGGAAATCGCGGTTTTTCGCCGGTGATCATCGCCGGATTTACAAACGCGTTAGTAAACGCTGAGGGACTCCTTTTATGGATGGGTCTTTATCTCGTGCTAATGGTCTTAGAAACATTAACCGATGTTTTCAATGGCGTAACACAAATGTGGTTCTCCAATAAGGCTGTGCTACATTTTCAGCAAGATCTTCTGCGTCAAGCTGGACAAACACCCCTGCTCCATTTTTTGGACGCCGACTTTCACGACAACCTGAGTCGGGCAACGCAAGGCTTCAGTGATCGCGTTGTCAGCTGGTTTCAGAGTGTTGTGGACAATATCTATAGTGTCGCGAGTGTATGCGGACTGTTGGGCGCAATCTTCATTATCAGTAGTGATATATGGTGTATGGCTGCTTTGCTTGTCAGTTCCTCCATCATTCTCTTCACAAGAAAACCTATTGCAAGACTTGAACTTGAGCAAGACCGAGCGGCAGCACGTCCCAACCGAGCACAGACAGCGTGGGCGGCTCGACTCTATGAACGTGTCAACAGTCCAGAGGTACGCCTTTTTACACTGCAACGTTGGTTACTTTCAAAATGGGAAGACGCGTATCATCAACTCGCTGCAGTGGAAATAGGATCGCTCAAAAGGAAAACCGCCTGGAATGCCCTTGCCAATCTCAGTTCTATCTTCGGATATTGTGTGATCGTTTTCATCGCAGCCCGAGTCGCACATAACGGGGACCCTGAAAAGATCGCCGGTATCTTCACGGGTTTAGTTGCCGCCGCTGTTGGGTTACAAGGGTTTCTCTCGTATATGGCACGCTCTATGGGGAATCTCGCCGAACAGAGCGGTGTCTTACGTGATCTTGCGACGCTGTTTACAACGGAATCCTCCAAAGAGAATAGCGTTTCTGATACGACGGAGGAACCTCAGGATACTCCCTCACCCGCCGCAGAAGTGGGAGAGATGACAGTCGCCATGAACGATCTCTCGTTCCAATACCCACGCGCAGCGACGCAGACACTCAGGGAGATTACCGCGAAAATCGCCCGCGGTGAAACCGTGGCACTCGTCGGCAAAAATGGCGCAGGAAAGACAACACTCGCGAATATATTGCTCGGTTTATACGCCCCAGATAGCGGGACACTCGCGTTTTCACAGGGTGCTACGGCTTCCGAAAAACCCACAACGAGTGCTGTCTTTCAAGATTTCACGAAATTCCTACTGCCTGTTAGGGATAATGTCGGTTTTGCTGACCTGAATCGCATGCAAGACGACACCCTCATGCGGCACGCGCTCGACAGAGCAGGTTCTACTTTCGCACGCGACCTCGATACGTGGCTCGGACATGAGTTTGGCGGTCGCGATGTGTCGGGTGGAGAATGGCTGCGCCTCGCCGTTGCGCGTGGACTTTTCCGACAGAGCCAATTCGTTGTGTTTGATGAACCCACTGCCGCCATTGACCCCGTCGCCGAAGTTGAAATGATCCGCGAACTCCTCACCAAAGATGCATCCCGTACCACCCTTGTCATCTCGCATCGGCTTGGGGTTGCCCGCCTCTGTGACAGGATTCTCGTTTTAGATGAAGGCCAACTCGTTGAAGACGGCACACACGAAGAGTTACTCGCCATGAACGGATTATACGCCGAAATGTGGAACGCACAAGCGTCATGGTATGCTTAGACGCAGCAATTCAATGCGCAATGAATTGCGCTACTACGAACCGGGGTCCCTATCCATCCATGTACGGGCGAGGTGACCTCGCCCCTACGAAAGCCCTCCCTTGATTTATCACCTATTTGCGTAAGTCCTTGGCATATTTTATCAGCCCGATTAATCCGCAGAACCGTATCCACGACCCGACCCTAAGCCTTTCCAATTCAACGGAAAAAAGTGCAACTTTTTCCCGTCCCATTTGTAGTACTAACCATAGGTTCCTGCCGCGTCTGTGTGAGCAGACCCAATCAAGGTGTTGCTCGCTATTGACCTGGCAGGCTCCGAGTATTTCTTTACATTTTGGACCTTTAATCTTTGTTTGGGAATGCTCTACTAAAATTGGGTAGGGAAACCGAAGTACAGGAACCTACTCTAATAATACAAATTACGGTCAATTAGATAGAATACAAAAAGGAATAAGAGGTAAACACATGAAGACGAATTTGTTAGTTATTATCACCCTAACACTCACCATAGGCTCTCAACTCTGGGCTGTTCCAAACGACACAGCGATAAAAAAAGAACTTGCGGCAGTCAAAATGGAACACCCACCTACGATTGACGGGGTTCTTGATGATAAATGCTGGCAGGGGGCACCGAAAGCGAATACCTTCATTGATGAACGCACCGAAAAGCCTGCGAAAAGCCAATCTGTGGGGCATCTGGTTTATACAGACACCGCCATTTATGTTGGGCTTCATCTCTACGATGATATGCCCGATAAAATTGTTGCCCATCAAACCAAAGATCAGACCCGGTTTCAGGGTGAAGACTCGGTATCTTTCAGTCTCGACCCGTTCCATACGCACCAGTTTTCTGACAGAAATTTCTTCATGGTCAATCCACTCGGCACGAAATACGCGCATCTCGCGACGGGACGCGCGGAGAAAAGCGAATGGATTGGATTGTGGAACGCTGCCGCACAGATTGTGGAAGATGGCTGGATCGTGGAGATGGAAATCCCGTGGCAGATGCTGGATTATCCCGAAACAGCCGAACCCATCGGAATGGGTATCAACATCGATCGCTTCCAGCAGCGGACAGGCGAAAAATCCTGGTGGTCTAATTTAAGTATTTACGAATTTGGGGAAAACGATGGACATTGGGTGGATGTCTTACCCCCACCCCGAAAACGCGATTTGAAGGTGCTCCCGTATATAATTGG
Source organism: Candidatus Poribacteria bacterium (assembly GCA_022821725.1). Classification (GTDB taxonomy): domain Bacteria; phylum Poribacteria; class WGA-4E; order WGA-4E; family WGA-3G; genus WGA-3G. Next base: position 3,648 of record JAJEDB010000090.1, read on the forward strand.
GGGTGTCAGCGAAATGGGGACAGATGCCAGCGAATACACCGCACGCATCGGCGGAGATGTCCGGTATGAAGTCACACCGCAACTGCGGCTCATCGCGACTGTCAATCCCGATTTCGATAACATCGAACAAGCCGTGGAGAGCATCGATTTCTCTTATGGTGAACGCTATATTGAGGACCGACGTCCCTTCTTCTCCGAAGGCGGGAATCTATACCAATTTGACAAATTTTTCTACTCTCGGCGCGTCGCCGATATGGATGCCGGGCTTAACCTCTTCGGCAAGGTAGAGAAAAACACCAGCATCGGGGTCCTGAGTACCTATCACAAAAACAACCAAAACGGCGTCTTCCGCGTCTCACGTACCTTCACAGAGACAGCCAATGCGAATGCCGCCGTCCTGACACACCACACCAAAGACGGAGAGGCGAACACTGTCGGATATCTTTCGGGTGATATGCGATACAACAGGGTGTCGGCCAAATCCTACTTTGCGCAAAGCTGGACTGGTGAAACATCCGAAAACACAGGACACGTTGAACTGGGTTATAATGGGCGAATTCTGCAAACCTATCTTCAGAGTTTCTTTGTATCGCCTAATTTCGTCAATCACCTCGGTTACCACCCTTTCACAGGATACCGCGGGGTGGTCCTCGGTAACCGGATTCTAAACGAATGGCGGGACGGATATTTTCGCGCGATCCAACTTACCGCAAGAACAGAAGTTTCTAACACCTACGGTCAAGAAACATCCCCGACAACAGACAACGTATTCCGACGCACGCTTAACCTCAATGCGACACTCCTCACGCGCAACGACCACGCGCTTGTCGCTGGTTGGAAGGGTGGAAGGTTTGGGGAATTCACCGATAACCTCTTCAGCATCGGTGCCCTCGCAAATTCCAGAAACCAATTCAACACGGTGGCCCTTATCTACTCTGGCGGACAAAGTGCGGGCCAAACGCTTCATGGCATCAGTGCACAGCTGAAATTCCGCGCATACGGTTTCACTGCCGCACTCATAACGCAAATCCAACGCCACTTTGAGACCACCTATCAAAACATACTGACTGTCTCATACGACTTCACACCTGCCCTGAGCCTCGGGAGTCGGCTGATATGGCAGGCAGAACACAGAAACGTCTACTTCGCACTTCGCAGAAGTGGCTACGCTGGCACAGACTTTTTCATCATCGTCGGAGATCCGAACGCTCAGGAATTCAAACAGAGATTCTCCGCTAAAGTTCTCCGGTCGTTTTAGGGTTCCTGCAATCAACGCCTCGGATTCATACACGAGGGCGGACTTTCATCCCGGGTCCCTGACCGTTACTCGGAAGGGGACCTAAAAAGTCCGTGAATTTCAGTATTAGGTGAATTATAAAAATATTCTTTCTAAACTTAGGTTTTTTATGTTGGAAAAAGTGCAACTATTCTGAAACTCATTTGTAGTAACGATAACCTCACTTTTTAACAGCAAGTTCAGGTTTATCAGCACATCCTCTATCTACTCGGAAATCGGGAAGATGTGGAGGATATAATCGAATCAACCGCACAGCGGAAAATAGGAAAAAGTTTTATGAAAGTCTTAGTAAAATGCCAATTCTATTTGATGATGTCATTCGTCGCTTTATTGCTTACAGTCGGTACAGCCATAAGCAATGATCAGACAGACTTGTCTACAGGAGGTACTACGCAAATGACCCAAAAACCCACAATCATGATTCTCGGTACTGCACACTTATCGAATCCCGGAATGGATGGCATCAATCTCAAAATGGATGATGTCCTTGCCCCCAAACGCCAACGCGAGATTCAGCAGTTAATCGAACAACTCAAGGCGTTTAGTCCTACCAAGATAGCAATGGAAGTGGATTTCTCACGGGATGCTGAAATTAATTCAGATTACCAAGGTTATCTGGAGGGAATATTTCAACTGAGACGTAACGAAGGGCACCAGATTGGCTTTCGGTTAGCAAAACAACTGGGACATTCAAAGATATACTGTGTGGATTATTTCCGAAGCAGTAAAGACAATCCAATCTTTAGAGGTGGTATTGATAGTAATTTGATAAACACAATTGACTTTGCCAAAAAACATAATCAGGAGCACCTCCTCGGATCCCATCCCGTAGATCCAGGAAAAGTTATAGTGGATGAGGATGGTACAGTCTGGATTGAACCGGAGAAATATGAGCCAATAACTGACATGCTTATACGTCTGAATCAGCCGACATGGAGCCGGGCAAGCCAGCGAGCATATTTACATGATGCGCGTGTTGGATTGGGGGACGAATATCCGGCGGTGAATTGGCTTGTCCATATTTGGTATGATAGAAATCTCAAGATTTTCGTGAATATAACGCGGATCACCGAATCTGCCGATGATCGCATTCTGTTGATGATGGGTGCCGGACATATCTTTCTGGTGCAGCAGTTCCTTGAGGATTCGGGGGATTATATTGTTGAGAGTCCACTGAAATACTTGAATGCGGACGCTGTAGAGAAACCTACATCCGAAGAAACTGATTGAGCGAATGATCTATCTAACTTCCTTCCTTGTGTGGGGTGTTGCTGGAGAATCCATGCAACCTCACACAAGCGATAGTAGGCTTCTCGTTTCATAGAGGATGTCATTCGCAAAGACCCTCTCCGCGAAAGCGCGACCCTCCCTAAACTAAAAACATGCGTTCGGCGTAAAACCTGATAAAAATAATGCACCCTTTTTCTCTCGAAACCGCGTCATTAACAACAGAACTTGCGCAAATTAAGCCGAGATATCTGTCTTTAGACAATATAGACGTTCCCTCTCTGAGATCGGTACGGTTACAAACCTCATCTACCTGTGAAGTGCGTAAGTCCTATAAAATTAAGACTATCTTTTCGCGCTTAAAGTGTATCCATAATACTCGAGAAGAAAGAACACTTTTTACGAATACACAACACCTAAAAAATCTAATCCGGAATCGGTAAACACAGATTTCACTATAATTTGGAGAATGAAATGCGTATAATCGAAGCAGTATCCGTCGCAATTGCTGCGATGCGTAACAACAAAATGCGTTCATTGCTGACGATGCTCGGCATTATCATCGGCATCGCTTCGGTATTGGCGATGATAGCGATTGGTGATGGAGCCAAGGCGATTGTCCGGCAAGACGCACAAAAGTTGGGTGGGGCAAATCAGTTCTTTGTGTTCCGTATGTCGTACAAGCGTGTAAACAATCGCTGGGTCCGTATCCGCAGCAATGAATATCTGAAATATGAAGATGTTTTAGCAATTGAGGCGGAGTGTCCAACCGTTAGTGCAGCCACACCGCAAATCTGGAACTGGGGCGGCGTGCTTATCCAAGCTTCAGGCGGTTCTGAGGTTCGCGCAGGCTGGAACGGCGTAGATGCCACCTATAACAGCGCAATGGATTGGGACGTTAAAGAGGGACGTTTTATTACGGATGAAGACGTTAAAAACGCATCGAAAGTTTGTGTGCTTGGAGGTGATGTGGCGACCGCCTTGTTCGGTGATAAATCTCCATTGGGACAAGAAATTAAAATCGCACGCGACAGCAACTATTACAACCGGTGGGGACAAAAAGAGGGTAGACGGTTCACTGAACGCTTTACGGTTGTTGGAACGTTCGTGCCACGCGGCACAAGTCTCCGGTTTGGGGTCAGTTTCGACAACCTCGCCTTTATTCCCATATCTACCATACAAGAACGTTTCACCGGCAATGACCAGATTCCGAACATTACAGTCTATGCACACACCGTCAAGGAGGTCCCTAAGGCGGTTGAAGAGGTCAAAACTGTCATTCGGAAACGGCACAAGAACCAAGACGACTTCATCAGAATCTTTGAAATGCACGCCGGTATGGCGCAGCTGGAGAAAATTAGTAAAATCATAAAAATTACCTTAGGCAGCATCGCGGGATTTTCACTACTTGTCGGTGGGATCGGGATTATGAACATGATGTTGGTCGCTGTCACCGAACGCACTCGTGAAATTGGACTTCGGAAGGCACTCGGTGCCAAACGCTTGGATATCCTCCTTCAGTTCCTCACAGAGGCAGTGATTATGTGTGGTGTCGGCGGTGCAATCGGCGTTGGGTTAGGCATGCTCGCGGGTGAAGGCATGGCACTGCTCGCCGTCAAGATCGTCAGAATTGTTCCCGAATGGCCCGCGGTTATCTCCTTACAGTGGATCCTGATTTCGGTATCCGTCTCAGCGATAATCGGCATCTCCTTTGGTCTGTATCCTGCGTTAAAGGCATCGTCGCTTACCCCTATTGAAGCACTTCGCAAAGCTTAGGATTTGGAACGACAGCGATTTTTCTCGCCTCTTTTGCAGAATTATGCACCCTTTTTTTTCTCAGTTCGCGTCACTATAGTGTGAGGTAAATTGATAGGGTATCTCTTCACAATTTGCAGCATCCGGATAAGAAATAGATATTTCAAGAGGAGAGTTCCTCTGATATAATGTTACAGGACTTACGCAGCTCCCTTGCTGGCGAAGGTGTTTTTGCTTGGGGTTTTTGATAGGGTATTTCTGCGGATTTCCCTCCTAACCTCGCCCATAGCGCAATATGTAAGCACTTTATCGGAAAATTGCGTAAGTCCTATGTTACATAAGTTCCGTTCATAAATGACTTTTCTGGAGATGTTTGGTGAGAAACGATGATACTGTATTGATTCAACGCATCCTCGCAGGTGACGCGACTGCCTTTGAGCATCTGGTGAGAAAGTATCAGAAACAGGTACACACGCTCGCGTGGCGGAAAATTGGGGATTTCCATATCGCCGAGGATATTACGCAGGAAACCTTCCTGCAAGTCTATCAGAAATTGGAAACCTTGAAGGATCCGGCGCGCTTTCCAAGATGGCTGTATGTCATTGCGGATCGTCTCTGTATCGCTTGGCTCCGAAAAAACCAACGACACACCGAACCCCTACAAGACACTGACCTCTCAACAGTAGAGACAGAGGCCTACTCCCAGTATATCGCCACAGAACACGCCAGAACTTTTGCTGAAGCGCGACGCGACTTGGTGGAGGCGCTGCTTGCGAAACTAAAGGAGAACAACCGGACAACCCTTACCCTTCACTACCTTGAGGGCATGACATACGCAGAGATAAGTAACGTTTTGGGTGTATCCGAAAATACGGTTAAGAGTCGTCTCCGCCGTGCCCGGCAACACTTAAAACAGTATAAATTCATGGTTCCAGCAGCGTTGGACATCACCGTTGAAGCGGAACGTTGCTCCCGAAAACATTTGAACGGAGATTTTGGAATGAAATTAACTTTTCAAAAAGATGACCTTTTGTACCCCCTACAGATGCTGCAGGGGCTCGCGGGTGAGCAGGATACCTCGCCTATGCCATCAAATGTTCTCATCCGTGCGGAAGGGAACACGGTTGAATGCATAGCGACGGACATGGAAGTCGGCATCAGAATGAAGGTGGAAGGGACAGTCAGGGAGGAGGGGACAATCACTGTCTCCGCCGAAAAATTGGGCGATATCGTTGAAGGGTGGCCCACTGAGAAACCGATAGACTTGGCAACCACGACAGACGGCAAAGTTGAAATCACTTGTGGGAGTGATCTTTACAAAATTGTCGAGCTTGCTGATGCGGAATTTCCACAACTCCCGTCTGTTGATGATGGAGCCTTGGCGATTGATGGAGAAACCCTGCGGTCTGTCCTTCACAAAACTGAATTTGCTGCATCCACGGATAAAGTTCGGCGGACCTTCCTAAACGGACTCTATTTTAACCTCTTTGAAGACAGAACGGAAGTCGTTGCTACGAATGGGGTACAGCTCGCCCTTGCCCATTGTGAACCCTTCGGGTTGTCTGAGGATAACGATGGGTTTATCGTCCCGCTCAAAGCCGTCAAGGGCATTGAACGAACGTTTGCTGATTCCCCAGAGGTAAGGATTTCACGCGTTGCGAACCAGATTCTTTTTTCGGATGAGCGCACCACATTGACGGCGCAGTTGGTAGACGGTGAATATCCGAAGTATGAAAAAATCATTCCAGAGTCTCCTAAGATGCGTACAGTTGTGCAGAAAGAGCCGATTTTGCGTGCGACGCGTCAAATTTCAGCGTTTTCGGATCCGAAATGCCCTGCAATCTGTTTAGAGATAGATGAACAACAGATTCGGGTTTCGCCGAGGGATTCTGACCCGGATGAGAACCATGAAACGTTAGCGGTGGAGTCCAGCACAGGAAGCATTCGTATCGGCTTTGATGCCCGGATACTGATCGAGGCACTCATGCACATTGGAACGGAGTCCTTGGTCATGGAGTTCACCGGTGAGTTGAAACCTGTCATTTTTAGACCGATAGGTGAAGACGGACATATCTGTCTCATCATGCCGATGCTCTTGAAGTCCTAAACATCTCCTAAGGAAAAACGATGTTACAAACGCTGATACACCAAGAGCTCCTGGGGCATCTGATGAGTGCGCGTTTTTTTGCTGCGGTCATCATTACCCTGCTGCTTGTTGTTGCCAATACGTTTGTCTTAATTGGTGCGCATGAAGAACGTCTCGCCGACTATAATCAGAAAGAAGCCGTGAATCGCGAGGCGGTCGATGCAACCCCCACCTATTCGATCTTAAAGTTAAAGGTTCAACGTCCTCCGAACCCCTTAAGCCTCTTTAGTGCCGGCTTAGAAACGCGTTTTGGTAGCGACCTTGACATAGCGTTTGACAGTGTGCCAGTCCTCTCAAACCCGATAGTTGATGTCAGACCTGAGGAAGAACAGTGGGCATTTGGCAGCGTCCCGTCCCTTTCAAGTCCAGGGGCACCGCTTGGTATAAATAACCCATATCTGCATCTCTTTTCACAGATAGATCTTATCTTTGTTTTTCAGGTTGTGTTGAGTCTGATCGCCCTGCTTTTCGCTTATGACGCGATTGCTGGAGATTGGGAGACGGGCACCTTGCGTTTGGTGCTTTCACATCCCATCGGGCGAGGAAGTGTGCTGTTTGCCAAATATATTGCGGCGATGGTTTGCCTGCTACTCCCCGTGTTGATGAGTTTATTACTCACACTGATTCAGTGCTCCTTCGCACGCTCCGTGCAATTCGGTGGAGACGATTTTCTGCGAATTGGTGGTATTGTTTTGACGACAATCGTCTATCTGTCGGTTTTCTATCTGATCGGTCTGCTCGTTTCCACAATAACCCGGCGTGCCGCTACATCCCTGATGCTCTGTATGTTTTTATGGGTAATTTTGGTGATCGTCTATCCAAATTGGAGTCGATTTGCCCTAAATCCAGAGGGGGACATACGTGCAGAAAAGAGATCCGCCGAGCAGCAGATAGCGCAAATTCGGGAAAAGGCGGATAGAGAACGACACCGGTTTTTAGCCAATAGTCCGCTGAAAGGAGAACCTCCGATATTTTCAGAGTCTGAAGCGTTTCCAGGTCTCTTTAGTGGATCCGGATATTTCTTCCTTGGGGACTTCCCTCGGGTTAACCTTGAACTGAAAGATACAGCGCACCCTTTAGTGCCACACTTGCACCGTTATTATGAATTCGCCGCACCCCTGCAAATCCGGAATGCCGAGGAGGTCGGTTTCGTCGGCCAGCGGTTAGTAACACAGACCACCCTCCGGCAAGCACGCTGGGATGAACGTCTCATGAAGCTCAGTCCTGCGAGTCTCTACACGTTTGCTACTGCCGCATGGGCAGGCACCGATTTAGCCAGCATGGCGGATTATATCCAAACCGCCCAGGCGTATCGCCGCACCCTCATTGACACCTTTCATGAGAGAGACGCGTTCGCCAGCCAACAGTGGTTTGCCCCAAATCAAGGGGATATAGACTGGTCGATTTTGCCTCGTTTTCACTTTGAGCGAGCAGAAGTTGGCATCAACGCGCAGCGCGCCCTGCCTGAGTTGTTTTTACTGTTATGCACCAATATCGTCCTATTCATGGCAACATTTCTGATTTTTATCAAAGTTGAAGTATAGAATAGTTGGTGGACTTCAGCTATCGGTTTTTAGTCAGTTTGGAGATTAGGTGCAACCGACGACTCAAGGCACGTAAGCCCAATCAGCGGGCGAGCTGGATATACGGAGAGAATCGTTCATCCCGCAACTGCTCTAATCGAACCGCAAGGAATAGTAAAAAGATGATTTGGCATATTGTCACACGTGAACTTTTAGACCATCTCACGAGTCTCCGCTTCGCCTTAACGACGTTCATCTTCGTGGCACTAATGGTAACCAACGCCGTTGTGCATCTGCAGACCCATCCCGAACGGGTTCGGAAGTATTCGGAGAAGGTTAACGCCTCTCAGACCGAGTTGAAATCCCGAACGGAGTTATATGCGCTACTGCAAAAGGGTCCCGGTAAACTTTACAAACGTCCCTCATCCCTCGCCTTCATTGCGGATGGTGGGGAGGCGTTGCTAACGGACGAAAGCGTGAGTGGTGGTTTCTGGCGGCTATACGATCTTAGCTATATTTGGTCGTTGGGCGTTCCACGTCTGAATATGGAGGCGATCAGCAATCTTCGTCCCACTGCCACGGCGATAGATTGGGTGTTTATCATCACGTATCTGCTCTCTTTCATTCCGCTCCTGTTTACCTTTGACGCGCTCTCTGGGGAACGGGAACGCGGGACGCTGCGGCTGTGTCTTGCCAATTCGATTTCGCGCTCTATCCTATTGATGGGTAAGTTCTTTGGTTCCCTCATCACTGTCCTCATCGCCTTCTATTGTGCCGTGTTGTTGAATCTCGCCATCATTTCTACGGAAAGTTGGACGCAGCTCAGCGGCGCAGACTGGGGACGTTTGGGACTCATTGTGCTGATTGCTTCTTGCTATGCTGGTATCTTCGTTGCAATTGGGCTTATCATCTCGGCGATGACACGAGAAAGTCGGTTAAGTCTCGTTCTCCTATTGCTCATCTGGGTGACTGTTGTGGTGTTTATGCCATCAACCCTCGGCACGCTCTCCACAAGATGGATGCCTCCGATTCAAACGCACCATCAATTTCAGAGGGCAAAAGGGGCTGCCATTGACCAAATTAGGAGCGATTTCCTGAATAAAAGGGAAGTTTTAAGAGAACACCGTCAATCGGCAGAAACCTCGCAGAAAGAAGTGGCAGGGGTGGACACTTCAGAATTAGAGATACAGCGGGAGTTGGTCAGCAAAGACATGGAGATTCGAGAACGGTTGAGCCGCCAGCATCTCGCGGCGCAAAGTGCGCAAGTCTTGCACGCAAGACGGATAACCCGATGTTCTCCTGCGGCGATTGTCCAATACGCGCTTGAATCCATGGCAGGCACAGGCTTTAATCGTCATTTACAATTCTTAGAACACTGCCGTCTTCATATCCGACAGTTCCGAAACTTTATTGTTGAAATGGATCGGGCGGATTCAGAAAGCCTTCATTTCGTTGGTGTCCGAAGAGGCATGTCGGAAAAATCTGTCTCGCCAGAGGCTATTCCGGTATTTGAGGATAAGTTAACTTTTCAAGATACCCTCAATCCTGCAATAATGGATATACTGCTGCTGGTTTTATTGCTTGGTGGAGTGCTTTCAGGGGCGTTCCTTGTTTTTCTGCGTTCGGAAGTATAAGTTACCGTGAGAGGTGCAGTAAAAAAATCATGTGATTAACTTTTTTTAAACCGCTTCCCGAAAAAGCCTACTCTTTAAGTTAAGGAAAGTTAAAATCAATAACAAGCGAGAAATACCGCGAGGCATATCGTCTCATCGTCGGTGAAGAACTGTAGCAGAAGCGTACGCGAAACAGGCGCGGATATCAGTTTCAGTTAAGTAGGGGAAATCGTCAAGAACTTCCTCGACTGTCATTCCTGAGGCAAGGTACTCGAAAATATCGTAGACGGTGATTCGCATCCCTCGAATACAAGGCTGTCCGCTGCGCTTGCCCGGTTCAAAGGTTATAATGTCCATGTAATTCATTTTGTCTCCTTTGATGGAGTTTTTTGCGTATTGATGCCTGTACCAGTTGTCGTTTGGATAATCGCTTGAAATGCGATGCTTTGCGTTTCACACCTCGTGACCAAGGTTGTCAGCATACTTGATTTAACCACTTCTGATTTACGTCTTCATATAGTAGTATACCGCCAACGCGGGTTTCCTGCAAGAAAAACGGATAGGTCAATTCTTAAAATGGTCCGAACTTTACTTTTTTAAACCGCCTTCCGAAAAAGTCCACTCTTTAAGGTTAAAATCAAGAGGAAACTGTTTATGCGATACGATCTATCAACGCACACCCTTTTAACAGATGAGGAACTCATTCGACTGGCACAAGCCGGTGATGAGTTGGCATTTTCAGAACTGATGTCGCGTTATAGTTCACGCATTTGGAGAGTGATTATCGCAAATTCGAGACAACCCCGCGATGCTGAAGAGATTCTCATGGATGTCTGGAGAGCCGTCTGGGAGAATATCAGCAAACTGCGGCGTGTTGAGAGTTTTGGTGGCTGGTTGCGTCGTATTGCTTACAACGCTTGCAAGCGATACTACGCTTCTCCGCACCATTCAAAGGGCGAAATTCCTTCCGATTCTACCGATCTAAGGGATCGCATTGATCAGGGGGCAGTCGCGCGTTTCAGGGAAACGGAACTCTACGACGCTATAAGGGAAGCCGTGCATCATCTCCCGGATAAAGTGCGCCGCGTTGCGGTCCTATACTATCTGGAATTGTGGGATGTCAAGGAGATCCACACTGAACTCGGATTGGCGATAGGCACAATCAAGACCAAATTAAGACAGACACGTGAACTCTTACGCAAGGAGTTCGGTGTCGAACCTGAAAGAGGGAGAACCATGTCATCTAAACGGGAAAAATCCGAACGCATTCACACCAGAGTCAAGGTTATTGGTGTCGGTGGAGCCGGCGGCAATGCCGTTAAACGAATGATTGAAGGCGGTTTGACGGACATTGAATTTTATACCGTGAATACAGACCAGCAAGCACTCGATAAGCACCCTGAAGCAACACCGGTGCAGATCGGTGCTAATACTACCCAAGGACTTGGATGTGGCGCGAACCCAGAGATAGGTAGAAGAGCCGCTGAAGAGGACAGGGAAACGCTCAACGCCATCGTTGCGGATGCTGATATTGTCTTCGTTATAGCCGGTATGGGCGGCGGAACAGGAGCGGGTGCTTCGCCTCTGATTGCATCTCTCGCTCAAGCACAAGGTGCTTTGGCTGTAGGTGTTGTGACCTGTCCATTCAACTTTGAGGGTCAACGTCGCGCTGAACAAGCGAAACGTTCGCTACAGGAAATTCAAGAGAATGCTGATTCTGTCGTTGTCGTGCAAAACCAGCAGTTGCTCGATTCGATAGAGCAGCAGCAGAAACTGTCAATGACAATACGCGAGGCGTTCCATCTCAGCGATGAGACGCTGCACCGAAGTGTTGAAAGAAGCATATCGGAATTTCATGCCAGCCCCACGCGGAGTATCACTTAGTTTTCTCGGGCCGTGCAAGAAAACAAAGATAAGGAGAATATCTCTACAGACTTCCAATGCGTTTCCTTGAAAGCATTTCCGTTGGTATGAGAGCACTTCTCGCAAATAAACTGCGTTCTTTGCTGACAACGCTTGGCATTATTATCGGTATTGCATCTGTACTTGCTATGATTGCTATCGGTGATGGTGCCAAAGAGATTATTCTTGAGGATATTCAAAAACTCGGCGGGCTGAACACCTTCACACTTTACCGCGTTTCTACTAAATTAGTAGGTAACCGCCGCGTACCGATTCGGAGCAAGGAACACTTTACCTATGCTGATGTCTTGGCAATTGAAGCAACATGTCCATCTGTGAAGGGGACTACCCCGCGTCTGCCAGCCTTTTCGCGAGTGCTCGTTCTTGCTGAAGATGGTTCAAACGTGCGTGCTGGCTATTACGGGGTCGATGAAAACTACATCAGATTGATGAAATGGGACTTACAAGCAGGACGGTTCATCTCAGAAAATGATGTTGATAAGGCAATGAAAGTTGCTGTTATCGGATCGAGTGTGGCCACCGGGCTTTTTGGAGGTGCATCGCCACTCGGTAAAGAAATAAAAATTGGAAGTACCAGTAACCAATATAAGCATACACGTCGCACCGAAAGATTTACTGTCATTGGCACGCTTATCCCCCGCGGACGAAATCTGAAGTTCGGCACGAATTACGATGAACAGATCTTTATTCCCGTGACGACGATGCAACAACGATTTACTGGCGACGACACAATTTTGCAGATTGTCGTTCATGCATCTACCGTAGAGGCAGTTCCCAAAGCCATTGAGGAAGTTAAAGCGGTTATTCGCAACCGCCACCGAAACGAAGACGACTTCTTCCGCATCTTTGAGGTGCGAGCAAGGTTAGGAAGCCTCTTGAAAATCAGCACTGTGCTAAAGATCGCATTGGGCAGTATCGCTGGGTTTTCACTTCTTGTGGGTGGCATCGGTATTATGAACATGATGCTGGTAGCGGTCGGGGAACGCACACGCGAAATCGGCTTGTACAAGGTACTCGGTGCCAAAAATTCTGATATCCTGCTGCAATTTTTAAGTGAATCTGTTAGTTTGTGTAGTATCGGTGGGTTACTTGGCGTTGGACTGGGTGTCTTTGCAGGTAAGGGAATGGCACATCTTGCTGTGAGAATAGTGAAAGTCGTTCCTGCATGGCCCGCGGTGTTCTCCACGCAGTGGATGTTAATATCGGTTTCCTTCTCCGCAGTGCTTGGCATCTGTTTCGGGCTGTACCCTGCTGTAAAAGCCATGCGGCTGTCACCGATTGAGGCATTGCGTGCGGAGTGAACTAAAGACAAAAGAATTAAAACCATCGCAGGACTCTCCTCGCAAATCCAGTGGCACTTTGAGAGACGTTATCAACAGATATTCACCCTCACTTATGATTTCAGTCCCGCCTTAAGTCTCGGCAGTCGCCTCATCTGGCAAGTAGAAGGCATTAATATCTACTTCGCATTGCGCCGTTCTGGCTATGCCGGCACCGATTTTTTCATCATCCTCGGAGATCCGAATGCTTCGGAATTCAAGCAGCGTTTCGTTGCTAAAGTGATCCGCGCATTTTAAACCTCTTCATATTTCCACTGCCGAATCTCCCCAAAAAGCATTTTGTGGCATTCCTGCCTTATAATGAGAGTACCATCGTTTTCAAATAAAAAAAAATGCAACTGTTTTGGAACTCGTTTGTAGTAACGATAACCTCAAAAGGCACGGCGTTGAAACATAATTGAGTTCATTTGGTTTCAACACCCTTTTTGAAAATAATGCAACCTTTTGACATCTAAGGTGCGTCACTTAAACCAACGGGTGAAAAAGGAAAAATTTTAGCAAAATTGCCACTTGCGAATTCAAATGCAAGTCTCTAATAAGTAAGGAGAAAAAAATGCGTTTCCTAATGATTAATCTACTCCTCGTCTGTTTGTTACTCTTCGGCATCGGTTACCTCGCTTTCGGTTGTGATGAGACGGTCGTGCCAGCTGAACCGGGCGATCCTCGTATAGAGGAGGGACCTTGGGAAGCGTCTTTTGAAACATTCCATAAACGCCTCAAAACGGACACGGACTTGGATTTGGGTTAAAACGACGGTTTTTTAATGGAATTCGGGTTAAGTCAACGCATCCTTAAATTGAACGTTTGAATCGTATTGACAAACAATTAACACTGACAAATTTTACAAACAAAAAAGGAAAAAAAAATGACAACGCAAATTCGCCAGCAAAATGGTATCTCGATTTTGAAACCCTCTGGAAAAGTAGGCGGACGTTCCGTATCGGACTTACGGAAAGTTATCTTGCCGCAAATAGAAGCTTCTGATACCCCACGTATCCTCATCAATTTCGAGCAGGTCAACCGGATCGATAGTTCAGGTCTTGGCACCTTGATGGAGGCATACACTGCTGCGTCGCGAAAACAAGGACGCGTGGGTGTCATCAACGTTGGGAAACATATCAGAAATCTCATTGTTCTCAGTCGTGTGATGCGTCTGTTTGAACATTTTGACAGTGAGGACGCCGCTGTTGCTGGATTGTCAGCTTAGCTTCCGAAGTCCAATAGAATGTCCACAGGGAACTGGTTTTTTTACCGGTTCCCTTTTTTGTTGCCTGATACTCACAAAACAAATTCTAAAAAATTCAGGTTCTTTGATTTTTTTTCCTATAATGCACGTTTTCTGATCGAACTTTCGTCTTTAATAATAGAAGGTCTGAATCATATTGTATTGCTTAATTTTACAAAACTCAGCATTTGGTTAAATTTTTTGGTGAAGGCAAACACGATCCAATCTGTTCGTGAGGAGGAAGTTTCGTGGAAAGAGCAGACGATGTCCAACTAATCCGCAAAATTTTATCGGGCGACGACGCGGCGTTTAGCATCTTGGTCGAAAAGTACCAAAAGAGCGTTCATGCACTGGCATGGCGGAAGATCCAAGATTTCCACTATGCGGAAGAGATTATGCAAGATACCTTCCTGAGGGCATACAGAAAACTTCCGACGCTCAAGAATCCCGATCAATTTGCGGGGTGGCTCCATGTTATCGCAAATCGGCTTTGCATTGATTGGATGCGAAGCCAAAAGTCTGTAATGAAATCGTTGGAGGATACCCCTGTTGAGGAGGTCGAGGAGTCTTCTTATACACATCATATATCGGAACAACGCATGACAGAGAGAACCGAGCATTACCATGAACTTGTAAAAAGGCTTTTGGAAAAACTGCCGGAGAAGGAACGCGCCGTTGTAACACTCTATTATCTTGACGAAATGTCGACGAGAGAGATCGGCAGATTCATGGGAGTGTCGGTGAACACAATTACGAGTCGACTCCATCGAGCGCGAAAGCGTCTACAAACAGATCCAGAATTCTTTAGTCATTTACAACTATCAGATAATCTGAAGGAGAACGTCATGAGTCAATTAGAAGAAATTCGGAGCAGGTTCAATGCATTCATGGAAAAAGTGAAAGCTGACCCCGCATCAAGAGAGGATATTCTTAAGGAAGCACACAACGAGATTGAAGATGCACTTAAGGATGGAATCACACCTGAGTTGGTCCATCTTGCCGTTGATGAGATATACCCGTATATGGGCAAACTCGGCATGGAAAAACGGATATCTCTACTCCGTAGGTATATGGAGGAGACTGCAGATGATACGGAGCGTTTCTGGGCGCATGACAAGTTGGTCTATAGTCTCGCTTTTCTTGAAAGAAATCGAGAGGCTGTTGAAGAACACACTCGGCTTTACCAGTGGACGTGTCGGCACTTGCCAGATAAATATGTGTTGGAAATTGCTTCTAATCTGAGCGTCTCTGAATGTTGGACAGCGGAAGGTCGTATTGATGACTGGATTCAACTTTATGATGAAGCCTCTACACGCTTAGAGAACTCTGGCGTGGATTACTACAGCCGTTGCGGGTTTTTGCAAACCGGAGCAGATGTCTTACGATGCAACGACAGGTTCGATGAGGCACTCCTTGAAATAGAAAAGTTGGAGCGTGCGAACAACGAACCCGGTTCGGAGCATTATTTTCACTTCTGGTTGACTGCGAAAGAAAATCGACTGCTCGTGTATGGTAAACAGGAAGATTGGGATCGTTTTGATCAAATCTTTACGGAAGTGAATGCGTATCTGGAAGGAGAGTTGAAGAAACGGGATGCAGGTCATCCTGTAAATCTTGACCACCTTATGTGGTTTACGCATGATTTCGGTTGTTGTTTGTTGTGGTTGAAGAAGTATGACGAGGCGAAACGGTTCCTACAGATCACCATTGATTTGGAAGATAACAACCATTATGGGCACTTCCAACTCGCTGTAAGCACCTGGGCTTCTGAGAAAGATCGAGAAAAGACTTTACACCATTTAAAGGTCGCTCAGAACTACTATGTGGTGAATTGGTATAATCGGGATACCTACTATCCAACTTTCCTTGAAACCCCTGAATTCTCGGATGTCAAGGATGATCCAGAGTTTCTGAAAGTTCTGGGACAAAGGTCAGCCGACAATGAAACTTCGTGATGCTATCCTCGCAGGCGTAAAGCCCCTCGCGGAAAATAAACTCCGGGCAGGATTGTCCATTCTCGGCATCTTCATCGGGATTGCGGGTGTGTTGTGCATGATCGCTATCGGCGATGGTGCGAAACGTATCATCGCTCAAAACCTTGAAATGATGGGGGGTGCCAATCAAATCGCATTCTGGACACGGACGACTATTTGGAAAGGTCCTCGGCTTGCCCGACGCACGACGGAGCGATATACTCTTGAGGACGCTTCTGCGGTTGAGGCAGAATGCCCCGATGTGCTGTACGTCTTGCCTAAAGTGGAAGACTTCAACACCTTTGTTAGCAGCCGAAACGGGAATCAAGCGAAAACGCGTTTAGAAGGTATCACAACAGACTATGCCCTCGGCATGGGGTGGAAAGTTCACGCCGGTAGATTCTTTTCCGACAGCGATATCGAAAATGCGAAGCAGGTCTGCGTCTTGGGTGCTAACACCGCCAGTGCGCTTTTTGGAAAGACATCCCCCATCGGACAAGAGGTGAAGGTTCGGTATCATTGGCGGCAATCGCAGATCAGGTTACGGGTTGTCGGGGTGATGGCAACAAAGGGCATGAGCCTCAGTGATACCTATTCTTTGGATGATGCTATTTCTGTGCCTTTGACAACCTATCAGCAACGGGTGAAGGGCTTTCGTTATGTTGACTACCTGCTCGTCTTTTTTAAAAAAGGTTCAGAGATCGACAGTATTATTGATTCTGTTAAAAGCACGCTGCGTAAAAGACACCGAGGGAAAGATGAGTTTATCGGCGTTTGGATAGCAAAACTGACGGCTCACCAACTTTTCCACATTCAAAAAGTGATAAAAATCACCTTGGGTAGTCTTGCGGGTTTCTCGCTGTTCGTCAGTGGTGTCGGCATCATGAATATATGTCTCGTCTCTGTCGGTGAAAAGACGCGGGAGATAGGTTTACGGAGATCCGTGGGTGCGAAACGAATTCATATTTTTTGCCAATTTTTGACGGAATCGATCTGTCTCTGTTTATGCGGTGGGGTGCTCGGTATCGCCGGTGGTTGGGCTGCGGCACACGGGATGGCATGGCTTGCTGTGCGGATTGTGCCAATTGTGGATGTGTGGCCTGTTGTATTATCCTTACCGTGGGTCCTCACTTCCGTTATTTTCTCGATTGTCATGGGTGTGGGTTTCGGGGTCTATCCAGCACTGCGGGCGGCGCAGCTTTCACCTACCGACGCACTCCACACCGAGAATTAACATTTACGCAGTGCATCCAGCCGCGTCCCGTAAATTCCTAACGCAGAAAGCATTCCATTTTTTTTTGCATTCCCTACATCTCCGTGTTATAATATATACCGTTGCTGTGCGTCAATGCGAATGATTGTAAATTGCCGAAGGCTACACAAGCCCAACTGTGTATATCTTATCCTAACTGCGTTGCTGGAAACAGCAAGGTGGGAAGCAAGGAGACAAGGTGAATCTTGGGAGCAAGGGCTAACTGTTATCAGTAATGAACAACAGAGACCAACCAAGACATCCGATAAAGAGCAACAAGAATAAGCGAAAGTTGAACATACGCAAGCCCCATCATGTATAAACCGCAAAAGCCCTGCGATTACGTAGTAATACGAAGTCAATATGCGGGTATCATAAGTAGAAATCTCTTTATTGTTTCTACTAATAATCTATCCATAACAACGGGATAGATTGATTGGGATAAACGATACAAGGCTATATTCTTAGCACGGGGTAAAGTGTGATTCTAAACTACTCACAATTATTTACAGTCAGGGAGCATTGAAGAACCTAACTTGACTCATGCAGTCAACATGGTTGAGGAAATCGTAAAAAGTTAGAATTTTGAGCCAATCCTTCCCGTTTCCACAAATAATGGTAACGGGAAGGAGATAAGCGTTCGGAAAACGCAATTGGCTTGAAACACCGATTCTAACGGGTTCGACTCCCGCCTTCTCCATAATACGATAAGGCAGGCAAAGAACCCTTAGAAACTAACAAAGCACGATTAGCGTTGATACTTTGTCTAAACGTTGTTTAGCCACAACTAATCTTGGAACACCCATAGGCGTTCACATAACTAATTTTGGGGAACTCTAAATCATGCTCACATGTAGAACCCACAACAAAGACACATTCACAGCACAGAATATCAGAAAGTGCGAAGAATACGTTTTTGGTATGCAAAAGAGATTAGACAAAGCGGTTGCTAATAACGATACTGATAAAATCCGAATTCTTTTCAATATCCTATTGAAAAGGTCTCATGCAGTAAAGGTGCTTGCGGTATGGAAAATAACATATCGCAACAAAGGCAAAAATACTGCTGGTATAGACGGGATAGCAATACCTAAAAACGCCACACGGGAAGAAACAGACAAGATAAGGTTTAGGCTATTAGATCTTATCAACATCAGCCAAACCCCGAAAACGATCAGAAGGGTATATATACCAAAGGCAAACGGAAAGAAAAGACCTTTGGGAATTCCGACTATACAAGACCGTATCATTCAGGAGATCATCAGAATAGCACTCGATCCTATTTCAGAATTCCACGCTCACGATAATTCGTTTGGATTCAGAACGAAACGCAGTTGCCAAGATGCACAGGAAACATTATTTCGTTATCTTGCCAATTCTAACCGCAAAGTTTACGTGCTTGAAGGAGATTTAGAAAACTGTTTTGGACATATATCTCACAGGCACATAACCAACACGCTTAGATTTTGGAAAGTCCCGAAATATGTAGTTCGCATAATAAAAGCGATGCTGAAAAGCAAAATATTGGAAAATGGGGTAATAACGGATACATTAGAAGGCACTCCACAAGGAGGCGTATTAAGTCCAATGTTATCAAACATTGCCCTAACTTCTTTCGATTGGTATGTATCAGAACTATTTGGAAATGTGTCCCGACACGGAGGAAAACATACAGTATCACCAATGATACGATATGCTGATGACTTCGTGATATTATGCAAATCCAAAACCGAAGCAAAACAGATGAAAGAATGGATTAGTCAATATTTACATCGTGAAATAGGTCTGACGTTATCAGGTGAAAAAACGAAAATCTCTCATATCAAAAAGGGGTTCAACTTCTTGGGATTTAATTTTAAGAAACATCCCAAGAAATACAACGCCAAAGATTTGAAAGATTACAAACTTTTGATAAGACCACAGAAAGAGAAGATAATCGGACAATTGCAAAGTTGCAAAGAGGTTATAGACAATAATAAGCAATCCACACAGGAAGGGCTTATTAGGCTTCTAAATCCAAAAATCAGAGGTTGGGGAAACTACTATCAACATGTGAATAGTAAAAAAGTATTTTCCACTTTCGACCACTTTATGTGGTGGAAAGTTTACCGATGGGCAAGACGGAGACACAGCAACAAAGGTAAGAAATGGATTATCAACAAATATTTCATGAAACGAAGTAAAGGAAAAACAAATTATTTCAGAACGGAATCAGTGTCACTTTACAGACTTTCAGAAATACCTATCCAGCGTCATATCAAGATCAGCAAAGGAAAACGGGTTTATAATTCAGATGATACAGTTTACTGGGATAAACGAGATAGAAAAATGATGTATCAGAAGTTATATAGAAAACATCATAACGCCTTCAAAAAGCAGAAAGGGAACTGCCCACAATGCAATTCCCTTTTGCGCCCTGAAGATGCGATACATCTTCATCACGTAAAACCCAAGCATTCAGGCGGAACAGATAAACAAAGCAACCTACGTTTACTTCACGCTGAATGCCATCGTGATGTGCATAGACCAACGCATTTCACATAAATAATTGTGTTATTGATTTTCAATAAACTACGGAATTTATAGGTCAAATAACTCACATGAGCGTCTAATACGGTAAATCTCATCAATGGAGAATTACTATGTTTAGACACATCCTAATAGGTGCTATTTTAGCCCTATGGGTAACCGCATGTGAGAATCCGCTGATAGAACATGATCACGAACACGATCATGAACACAGTCACGAAACTGGAAGTTATTTCAAGCAACATTGGCATACAGAAAAGGGAATTTTTCACCAGAATACCGAAATTAATCTAACAGAAGAACAGATAACAAACCGTCTGAACAGATTATTTGAGGATTACTGGGATGGGGATAAAATAATAGCAGAAGAATTCTTCGCTAAACCATTGATATTCAAAGGTGAAGCAGTATCAGTAAAGCGTAGAGAAGTATATAAAGAGGAAGTGGTAACGTTCAGAATACCCATTAGACCAGAAGAAAATGAGTACATACTCGTAACCATTATACTCAAATTAGATAACGGGTTCGTAGGAAGTTTCAAAGAAAATAACTGGTATATTCTTGCAGTAACAGTTATAGATTTTTACAGCACCTACGGGGAAATACGCTACGTTGATGTATATGGAGAATTAGCCCCATAACTATATATGTGTGTGCCGATTTACTTGCGATTTCTTATCAAATCGTGTATAATTGCGATGTTGATTTTGAAAATAATTGTTATTATTGACGGGGAAAGCGACTTGCGTTGAAAGGCGCACGGGTCGTTTGGTGAGAGGGGCTGAAAGGCGACTTTTAGTCCCTACTCTACTGATGAGAGGCTACCCTCTGATAAACGTGTTCTGTTGTTTGAAGGTGCAGCGATGTTAATATTTAAGGAACGGCTGAAACATCTGAAAAATGACAACATCGGGATGTTCGACCTCGCTTCCATCGGGATAACGCTTGCGCTCGCGATATGTATCGGCTATTTCGGGGGCAAGTGGATCGGTGGCAAATTAGGCAACGCAGCAGTTGGATCCTACATCGGTTTCGGAATGGGAGTTACCGCTGGATTCATGGAAATGTTTCGCTCGGTAGCACGCTGGAACCGCCAACTTGAACGCTTGGAAAAGCAGCGTCGTACCACTTCAGAACAAACACAGGACACTGAAGAAAAATAAAATCTGAAAGCAATCGAGATCCGGGAATTTCGGCGATCCTAATGTGCCGTGATTTTGACAAAGGAGTCACTTGGATGGGGCCGACTTTGGAAATTGGTGACCGATTTATCCGCCACGTCTATATCTTGACAATCTGTCTCACCGTCGTCATTTCGGTGGTATTGTTAGGATTCAAACGCGCCGCGCTCCCCAGTTTTCTGATCGGCAGTGCTATCAGTCTGAGTCTCTTCTGGTCCATTGAATTTGTGGTTCGACGGCTTGTGCGTCCCGGGAAAACGAAGCGCACGAAATACGTGCTGGGTTTCATCGCAATCGGTAAATACACGGTACTCGCTGGACTCCTCTATCTCTTGTTTAAAATGGAATGGATGAATATATACGCATTCGCTGGAGGGATTGCTTTGGTCCAAGTCACCATTATTATCAAAGCGATCGGTTTGATGGTAACGATCCTTTCAAATAAGGATCCGAATCAGTCTTGAGGTAAAATTTACAAGTAGATTTCAAGCGGGAAGTGTCCGAAACGCTCCGCGCGCTTAAAAGACATAAAAACAAAATATGAAAAAAATACCATTTATCTGCTGGGTTGTCGGACTCAGTTTGGCAGCAGGAACCGGGAGTTTCGCAGCCGAGAACGGCCACCGGAGTCTGCTCTATCCGATTTCAAAAATTTTACCAGATGAAATTATCCCTGAACCGACTCGGTGGCATCAGCCCGATCTAATTCCTAACACATACTTTGCGGTTCTCGTCTTAGTGTTGTTTTTTATTTTCGTCACCCGGAAGTTGAAACGGATACCTGAAGGAAAAGGACAAACCCTGTTAGAGATGTTTGTAGCGGGTATCACTGATTTCTTCGGGGGTATTTTAGGCGAACACGGCAAAAAGTATATTCCATTCGTTGGTTCTTTCTTCATCTTCATTCTCTTCCTGAATTATCTTGGAGTCATTCCAGGGCTTCAACCACCAACAGCAGATTTGAATACGACGCTTGCGCTCGGCATAACGGCTGTGTTGGGTGTTCAAATTATCGCTATCAAAGAGAACGGGATAGGCGGCTATCTGAAACATTTAGCCGGTAACCCGCCTTGGTTGGGGGTTTTAATGTTCCCGCTTGAAGTTATTGCGCAGTTATCGCGTGCGGGTTCACTTGCTGTCAGACTTTTCGGAAACATTTTTGGCGAAAAATCGGTTGTTATTGAACTGACGAAACTCGGACTCATCGTGCTGATTGCGGATGCCATACCGATTATTCCCGTGCAAGTCCCTATGCTGTTCTTCGGGCTATTTGCAGGTTTCCTGCAGGCATTCGTTTTTACCATCTTAACATCTATCTACATCGTGCTGTTCATAGAACACGACGACGAAGCGCATGAAGCGCATCATTAATTCTCTGGGACACGTGTAGACTGTCCCTTATCTGTCCAAGGAGGACATTTCATGATTTATTTAGCTGTGTTGGCGTTCGGTGTAACGTTGGGCTTACCGATCGCCGTCATTTTTGCCTCGAGAGCACAAGGAAGTGCAACAAGTACCGCTCTGGAAGGTATCGCACGTCAACCGGATGCCGCGCCGCGTATCCAAACGGCAATGATTATCGGTTTGGCACTCATCGAGTCGCTCGTTATTTATTCGCTTTTAATGTTCTTTATCTTGCAAGCAAAACTCCCTGAAGGTGAAATGCTGAGAGAGATGATAGATGCAGACGCGAAACGAGTCGCAACAGATGTCGGAAGCGGAAATTAAATAACTCCTGACTGAGGACGTACAGCACGACTCGCAAGCCGAACCGGAAACGTCCTGACAAAATTTGCGAGGGCATACGTCTTCAGTTCCAAAAATAGAGTACAGCAAATTGATGCAAAATACCAAGTACAGGGCTATAAATTACGTCCTATATACCGCAATTTTGATGGGCATCTGCGTCAATAATGCGTTCGCTGCGGAGGCGCCTGCTGGGGACGGCGGACTGTTGAGTCTGCTCGGGATTGACCCAAAAACGATCACCATCCAAGTCATCGGTTTTTTGATTGTGCTTGCGGTACTTTGGAAGTTTGTTTTCGGCAAAGTCGGCGGACTTTTAGAGGATCGCAGAAATGAGATTAGCACGCAGTTGGAACAACTGCGAACGGATCGGGACGAGTTAGACCGGCTCACTGTAGAGACGCGTCAACGTTTAGCCGATATTGAGACCGAAGCACAAGCCAAAATTCAAGCAGCGATTGAACAAGGAAATGCTGAGCGTCAACAAATTCTCGCACAAGCACGGCAAGAGGCAGACGATGAAGTCGCAAGAGCCAGAGCGGAGATTCAGCGTGAAAAAGATGAAGCGATCTCGGAGCTACGAGGTGTTGTCGCTGAACTCGCCATTGAAGCCGCCAGCAAAATCATAAGCGAAGAACTCAACGCAGAGCGACATCAGCATATCATTGACGCATCTATTAGCAGGTTGCCAACGGAATAGTTATCGGTTATCAGTCGTCAGTTCCAAGAGGCTGTTATAAGCAGGAATTTCTTAATTGATGGCTATTGACTGGAAACTATTGAGGTGAAAACGAACTATGAGAGACATTCGGGTCGCAAAACCTTATGCACGTGCCTTATACGATGCAGCCGTGGAACAAAACGTCTTGGCACCTATTATTGCAGATGTAGACAAGTTGCGGGAGTTGATTGAGCAGTCTGAGGAATTCACGCAATTAATCCACAGCCCTATTCTGTCTCCACAATTTAAAAGCGAGACGTTTCAGCAGCTTTTCACCGATACGATGCAGCCGCTAACTGTTAATTTTTTCAAACTGCTCGCCTTAAAGCAGCGTGAACGCTATCTCGTCGCGATAATGGATGTCTTTTCGGCAATCGTTGACGAGGCTGCGGGTAGACTCGTCGCAGAAGTGACGACGGCTGTACCCATAACAACAGAGCAAGGGGAACGGCTCGCGCAGCAGTTAAGCACGTATTCCGGAAAACAGGTGCGATTGGAAACCGTAACGGACCCACAAATTCTGGGTGGATTCATCGTGCAGTTAGACGACACCGTTTTTGATGCAAGCGTTACAACACAACTCCAACGCCTGAAGCAGCAACTTGCAAGAGGATCTTGAACAATGGGCCCT
The DNA here is from genome assembly GCA_022821725.1 of Candidatus Poribacteria bacterium. Lineage (GTDB taxonomy): Bacteria > Poribacteria > WGA-4E > WGA-4E > WGA-3G > WGA-3G. The sequence goes on from JAJEDB010000090.1 coordinate 27,730, forward strand.
GGGCACCGCTTCCTGTGTAGGTTTCCTATAGAGGCTTGCAGGACAATGTTACGCGGTGGTTATTGAACCTCTAATTCACCTGACCGAACCGCAAGGAATAATTAATAAAATGGCAAGAGAAGTCCGACCGGACGAAATATCAAATATCCTTAAACAACAACTGCAACAGTTTGAGCAGGACGTGGATGTCTATGACTCCGGCACTGTGCTGGAGGTAGGCGACGGCATTGCCCGGGTGCATGGACTTGCCAACGCTATGGCAAGTGAAATGATCGAGTTTCCGAATAACGTCTACGGGATCGCTTTCAACCTCGAAGAAGACAACGTGGGGTGCGTTCTGTTCGGAGAAGACCAACTCATACATGAAGGGGATACCGCCAAACGCACAGGACGACTTCCCGAAGTCCCCGTAGGCGAAGCGCTCCTCGGACGGGTCGTTGACGCACTCGGTCAACCGATTGATGGTTTGGGTGACATCGAAACGGAACATCGACTTCCTGTCGAACAGAAGGGGCTGGGCATTGTTCAACGGCAACCCGTGAGCGAACCGCTTTACACAGGCTTAAAAGCGATTGACAGCTTAACCCCGATCGGGAGAGGGCAACGTGAACTGATTATTGGGGACCGTCGAACCGGCAAGACCGCGATTGCTTTGGATACTATCTTGAGCCAGAAGGATACGGAGGTCTACTGTATCTATGTTGCTATCGGTCAAAAGGGTTCCACTTTGGCACAAGTTGCAGCGACGCTTCGTGAGCATAACGCCATGGAGTATACGACAATCGTCTCCGCCCCCGCAAGTGCGCCGTCCCCGCTTCAGTATCTCGCACCCTATTCCGGGACCGCAATGGGTGAATACTTCAGGGACAACGGCAAACATGCCCTTATTATTTACGACGACCTAACAAAGCACGCCTGGGCATACCGACAGATGTCATTGCTCTCGCGACGACCGCCCGGTCGAGAAGCCTATCCGGGGGATGTCTTCTACTTACACTCACGCCTCTTAGAACGCGCCGCAAAATTGAGCGATGAATTGGGCGGAGGTTCTCTCACTGCCCTACCGATTATTGAGATCTTTGAAGGCGATTTGACGACCTATATCCCTACAAACGTTATTTCCATCACCGATGGACAAATATATCTCACAACGGATCTGTTTAACCAAGGCGTGAGACCCGCGATTGATGTCGGGCTATCCGTTTCGCGAGTCGGTGGAGATGCACAAGTGAAAGCCATGAAAGCAGACGAGGTTGCAGGGACCCTTAAATTGGATCTCGCCAGTTTCCGGGAAGTTGCCGCCTTTGCGCAATTTGGATCGGATTTGGACGCATCAACGCAATCCTTGCTGCGCCGCGGCACACGGCTCGTTGAATTGCTGAAACAACCGCAATATGAACCGATGCCTGTAGCGCGCGAAGTCGCCTCTATCTTCTGTGGCACCAACGGCTATCTCGACGATGTTGAGGAGACAGAAGTCGCAAGGTTTGAATCCGAATTTTTGCAATACCTTGACCGCAATCACGCCGAACTTCTCGCGGAAGTTGCAGAAACAGGGTTGTTGGGTGATGAACTCCTTGAGACTTTACACACTGCTGTGAAAACATTCAAAGAAAATTTTTAATTTTTCCTTGCGGTTCGGTCAGGTGGATTGGATGAATGGCGATTATATGCGTATATCCGCCCTTCGCTTCGCTTATGGACTGTGATTCGGTTTAAGACTTTAAAATATTGTAGGTTGGGTTGAACGGAGTGAAACCCAACAAATGTAAGAGGGAACTCCGAGACCCTATAGTTAAAAAAATGGCAACTTTACGAGAAATTCGACGGCGTATCGTCAGCATTCAGAACATTGAGCAGGTCACCGATGCCATGCGCGTCGTGGCTGCTGCGCGACTCCGCCGTGCCCAAGAAAATATTAATGCGACGCGTCCGTATGCCGATAAACTTAACACGATCTTAGGACACTTAATTTCGCAGATGGATACTGAAAACCAGGCGCTCACACACCCACTGCTTGAAACGCGTGAAGTGAAACATGTCTGTATTATTTCTGTCTCCGCAGATCGAGGGTTGTGTGGAAGTTTCAATAGTAACGTTATTCGGACAACGACACAACGCATGGAGCATTATCAAGAGAGTGGTGCAGATGTGACGCTTCTCTGTATCGGCAGACGATCGCAGGAACATTTTAACCGGCGCGGTTACGACATCACCGATGCCTACGTCAACATTTTCCGCCAACTTGAATTCCAAACCGCTGTTGACGTTGTTCACGAATTTGAACATCTGTATACTGAGAAAAAGATCGATAAAGTCGAGGTTATCTATAACAACTTCAAGTCTGCTATTCTCCAGACCGTGCTTGTTGAGCAGCTGCTTCCATTGGAACCCGAAATACCAGAGGGTGATGAACTTTTTCTTGATTATATCTATGAACCGGGACAGGTGGAACTCTTTGAAATGCTACTCGGCAAACACCTGAACATGCAAATGTGGAAAGTGCTTCTGGATTCCAACGCCGCGGAGCAAGCCGCGCGAATGGCAGCGATGGAAAATGCCACACAGAAGGCAAAAGAACTTATTGATGAACTGATTCTTCAACGCAACAGGGCACGTCAAACACAGATCACAACAGAAATTTCTGAGATTGTAAGTGGGGCAGCCGCACTTGAGGGTTAAAGGTTTTTAATTTATGGGACCTCTGGTCCGCTACAAACCTAATTCTCTGATTTTGCGTAAGTCTTGTTAAGTTCGTCTTAAAAGATGATTCAAATTAGGCAGCCTGCAACAACGGCGCAGGCGGCTACAGAGAAAGACATGTTGAGGCACAAATCCCGCCGTTCCACCGCAAGGAAAAATTAAAAAATGAACCAAGGAAAAATTTTAGAAGTTGTCGGTGCGCGCGTTGACATAGATTTTTCGGAAGGCGAATTGCCAGATATCCTAAACGCTGTTAAAGTTCAACGCTATGATGGCAGTGAACTCGTCCTCGAAGTTCAGCAGCATTTAGGCGAAAATCGGGTGCGTGCAGTCGCAATGGATACAACGGATGGCTTAGTCCGCGGCACCCTCGCAACCGATACGGGTGGGCCGATCACCGTCCCTGTCGGCGATGCTGTGCTCGGTAGAGTTTTCGATGTGACAGGACAACCTATTGATGACAGAGGCGAGGCCGGTGAATCCGAGCGATACTCCATCCATAGACCGCCTCCCGCGCAAGAGGAACTCAGCACAACTACCGACATGTTAGAAACCGGCATCAAAGTCATCGACCTGATTCAACCCGTTGTTCGGGGTGGAAAGGTCGGATTCCTCGGCGGTGCTGGCGTGGGGAAGACGGTGCTGGTTGCTGAACTGATTTACAACATCGCGACACAACACGGGGGGTACTCCGTCTTCTGTGGCGTTGGTGAACGGACACGTGAGGGCAATCAGTTCTGGCTTGAGCTTGATGAATACGGTGTGATTGATAAAACGGCGATGGTCTTCGGACAGATGAATGAGCCCCCAGGCGCACGCCTCCGCGTCGGACTTGCCGGACTGTCTATGGCAGAATACTTCCGTGACCAGCAAGGGCAAGACGTTCTCATCTTTATCGATAACGTCTTCCGCTACACACTCGCAGGCGGTGAAGTCTCAGCACTTCTCGGACGGATGCCTTCCGCTGTCGGCTACCAACCGACATTGGCAACCGAGATGGGGGAATTGCAGGAACGGATTACTTCCACACAACACGGGTCTATCACCTCATTCCAAGCCGTTTACGTTCCCGCTGATGACTATACCGATCCGGCTGTCGTTTCTGTTTTCGCACACCTTGACGCTGTGACGAGATTGGAACGGACGATCGTCCAGAAAGGGAGATACCCTGCAGTGGATCCACTGACATCCAGTTCGCGTATCTTATCAGAAGACATTATCGGTGAAGAACATTATCAGACCGCCTTTAGAGTCAAGCAGGTCTTACAGGAATATGGCGATCTGCAAGACATTATCGCTATTCTCGGGGTAGATGAACTCTCAGATGAACAGAAACTGGTCGTCAACAGGGCACGGAAAATCGAGATGTTCCTGACGCAGCCGATGTTTGTTGCAGAACGTTTCACTGGAACCCCAGGTAAATATGTCAAAATTGAGGATACCGTCCAAGGGTGCCAAGCGATCCTGAACGGCGATTGCGACGAACTGCCCGAGCAGTCACTCCGCTATATCGGGACAATTGATGAGGCATTTGAACAGGCGAAAAGCGCAGACTTAGAAGCAGCAGACTAATGGCTATCAGTTAAGGGTTTCCCTCTCTCGGTAGGCGAGGTTTCCTAACCTCGCCGATGCAGAGTGCCCAAGTAATTCTAAAATCTACGATAAAACAGAGTAGACATGTTAAATAGAAGTTTTCATCTTGAAATTCGGACACCGGAACAGTCGGTTTATGAAGCGGATGTGACGAGCGTGAGTGCCCCAGGCGTTGAGGGCAATTTTCAGATTCTCGCCGGACACATTCCGTTCCTGACGGCGTTAGAGGTTGGTGAGATCCGTATTCGTGAGTCATCGGACACACCGCAATTAATGGCGACGAGCGGTGGTGTCTTCGAGGTGCTCCGCACGGGTGTCACTGTCTTAGTTGAGACAGCGGAATGGGCATCGGAGATCGATGTAGCGCGTGCTGAAAGCGCGCTCGAACGCGCCCAAGCGCAGCTCACGACCAATGCCCCTGACCTGAACCGCCCGCGTGCGGAAGCGGCACTCGCCCGCGCCCAAAACCGGATCAAAGTCGCAAGTAATTTGTAGTTGAAGAGTTCCTATAGGCGCGTTCCGACGCGCCTAATCCTGCCTAAACCGTTAGCGTAACCGCATCCTGCTTCGCAATCTCCTTGATATGACCATATCCCGCAGATTCAACCAATTCCAAGGTCTCTGGCGACAACCGATCCAGAATGGGTTGCGGGAAGCTATGCCTACCCGTGTATTGTGGGAAATACCGCAGGACAAGGAAGCGTCGATCTCGATCCTTTGGCTTCCAACGCAGGACACCATGCGTTAGCAACTCCGAAATAATCACAATATCGCCCGCCTTGGGTGTGATATTGAGGAATACGGGATCGTCAAGCGGATCAATGCCATCTTCTTCATCGAGTATCAGTAACTGCTCCGGTCGTTTAAACTCGCTCTTATGCGAACCCGGAATCACGATGAGCCCTCCATCGCCTGGATAGACATCCGTAAAATACGGAAAACAGACAAAATTATCGCAGTAGATCTGTCCGTTATCGACCTCGTAACGCGTGCTATACCACCCGTAATCGTCACGCGCACAGTGCAGCCCGCCCGGATTCACTTGTGCCCGCTCTCCGGCTTCCCACAAATCGTGCCTATCGTGCTTCAAGGAACCCCTACCGAATCGTGGCTGATTGTCTGTGAGTTCTTTAATAATCGGCCATATCGCTTTATGCACCGTTAAATGTTCAAGCGATTTATCGAAGGCGAACCCGTGCTGATGGAGCCCTTGTATCTCAAAGCCCGGAGGCAGTTCATCGGGAGGGGTTGTGATATATCTATCAACTGCCTCAGCAGCTTCCGCCAACGCATCGCCGGTGATAACGTTTTCCAAATGAAGATATCCGGTTACATCAAACAAATAACGTTGTTTCGGTGTCATTTTTTAATTATACCTTGCGGTTAAACGACGTGGTCTGCGCTTTGACGCTTTTCGCTCAAGAGCCGCCCTCCACTTCGTTTCGGGCTACGGTTTCGTTGCTATTTTATTTGTAGAAGTCGCGAGTACGGGGGAGTCCAAAGAATACCCAAGCAAAACACTCACGCCTACAAGCGACCGTCGCCGACTGTTTATAGTGCCATGTCAAACTTTGTGCCGGTGACGTTGCCCTTTACGTAAGCTTCACGAAAGAGCGTCTGGCGTTTCGGAGGCATTTCATCAAGCAGTGCCTGTGGCGGCTTTGAGAGGCTCCATCGCTTATCCACAGAGTTATAAGCATTGAAGACGGCGACTCGATCGGTGTCCGGGTTTTGCCACGGCTGCCCGCTATGCGTGAGCGCTTCCGTGAAGATGATGACAGAGCCAGCAGGACAAGAATAGGTGTCCCAGAACTCCCAATCTTGTGTATGGGCACCCTCTGGTGCGGTATAAGCCGCTTTGTGGCTCCCCGTAATAAACATCGTTCCGCCATCACTTTTCTCCACGGGATTGAGTTCCCAGACGACACGCGTCAAACCGCTATATGCCTGACCCGGAAGGCATGAATACTGGTGACAGTCTCCCGGCATTCGCCACAAACCATTGCCGTTGTGGGCATGGAATTTGAAGGGGGTTTCGTCTGCTGTAGACCGCAATGCCAAGAAACTCATCTCCATACGGAACCCGTAGCAGGTATCCGACGCGAGATAGGGCGACGCGAGAAATTCGTTTCCGAATGCCACGACGACCGGATGATCTGTCAATTTCTCCAAAGGCCCCCCGTAGGTTGAGCGATGGTGTTGAGGAATCGTTTCGGGGTCGTGCTTTAAGCGGTAACAGAAATCACGCATCTCTTGGATCTCCGATTCCGTCAGGACCCCAGGAACCAAAAGCCATCCGTTCTTATCAAACAGATATTTCTGTTCCTGTGCTAAAGGAACAACCGCTTTACCATCAGCGTTTGTTTGCGTAAGATCGGCGGGTGCTGTCGCCAAAGGACTGCCTAAATCTTTGTTAAATTTACCTAACTGTTCCACCATAGTTTCTTTCCTCTCTTGTGGGAGTACTTTGTGAGCACGATTTATGGGAATCATTAACAAACTAATGGATACGTGCCCCTGTGAAATAGTCTGGGTTTGCTCCCATTTTTTCCAAAAGTGGAGCGGTGATTGCGTCAAGACTCTCAATCACGCCAGCAGACGGCGTGTATTCGATGACGTGCAGGTTTTGCGTCAGTTCATTTATGTTTCGAGTACCGACGAGCATGCACGTGATACCGGGACGTGCCATTGCCCACGCAATCGCCAGTCGGGCCATCGGGACCTGTTCAGCCTCCGCGATGTGTCGGATAGCCTCTAAAGTCTCAAACATTTCTGCCTCGGCACCTTCTTCGCCGTGCGATGCCTGTTCTCGGTCATCTCGGAAATGACGGAAGCGAGCATGCACCGATGGGATCTCGTCTGCGCTCTTATACTGCCCCGTCAAAATCCCTTGTAGCAGTGGCATATATCCCAAAATCCCGACGTTCTGTTCTCGGCACAACGGAAGTAATTCCGGTTCTATTGCCCGTGACAAGAGGTTATAGCAGAGCTGATTCACGGCGATGGTCGCGCCTGTGTTAAGAGCCGCTGTAAGCTGTTCCACGCCGAAATTGCTTACGCCGATGGCACGGATAAGCCCATCCTCTTGTAAGCGTGTGAGTTCAGCCATGCTTTCTTCAATGGCAATCTCATCGTCGGGCCAGTGAATCATATAGATGTCAACATAATCGGTTTGCAGTCGTTGAAGACTCGCTTCGCAGTGTTCACGTATCGTAGCGGGGTCTGGTCTGCTGACCTTTGTTCCGATAACCGCCTCGTGCCGTCTGTCCTTGAGTGCGACGGCAAGTGCCTCCTCACTGCGTCCGTTGTTATATCCCTCTGCCGTATCGAAAAAATTGATGCCAGCATCCAATGCTGCGTTGGCAACAGCGGTAACGTCTGATTGTGCCTGTGGTCCCCAATAGTCGCCGCCACCATAAGACCAGCATCCAATGCCCATCGTTGAGATTTCAATTCCAGATTTTCCACACGTCCGCATCTCCATTTTTCAGCCTCCATTTTTTAAATTATTCCTTGCGGATAAGTTTCATTGTTTGAAACTGAAGAGTTTTCGTGTGCGAGTCGCTTTCCGTTTCAAGCTCGGTTTTTGATGAGGCTTGATAACTATTCTGCACAGAGTTCAGCGACCAACTGCGCGTTCTGACCGATCTGATCCCCGAATTGTTGATACATGCCGAGTAAAAGCGGATCAATCGGTTTGGTGTTTTCTATCGCGAATTTCACCTCTTCCCGAATCTGATCCGGATTTCCGATGGTCCTACCCGCGGCAAGCACTTTGAAAATAAGGCACGGCTTCTCAGTCCGTTGTATTGCTTTGCACATTTCGTCGCGATCCTCGCGCGCGTAGATTTCCCCCAGCGGCGCGTAGCCGAATTTCTCCCTGAACTTGTCGGCACCCCCGTGCAGGTTATAAAGCCCGGTCATATAATAGTCTATATCCCAATCCTCGTCTTCAGCGATGTGTAGGAGCTTCGGATCATGCACAGACAACCCAACGAGAGCACCGGTATCCCGCACCCGTTTGAGGATGTCTTGCAGGTGATCGAGTCTGTTTTCGCGTAGACATCTGTGACCAACGCCACCACCGTGCGGTGCCATGCCGAATGGATCGTGCTTTGCCGCTTCAAAGACAGCGTCCGGTTCCTCATACCAAAGTCCACCTGGACTGAGACAGAACCAGTTCAGTGTACCCCCTTCATCTCGGTACCGCTGCAGGTCAGAGAGCGAGCGTTCCGTTAGGCTATTCTGCCACGCATTGAGTCCAGCCTCTTCTGCCCTTTTGAGCGTTGCCACGACCCGTTCGGGGGTGTGATATTCCTGTTGATGCTGCGAAAGCAGTTGGTTAAAGTGAGAATAGCCATAGATTGGATTATCCCCAATTATCAACTTACTGATTTGATGATTACAAAACGAGACTTTCGGTAGAGTTGCCACTGTTTATCCTCCAAGCAAGAAACACACTATGAAATGTGCCTAACCAAACAGAAATCCTTCCAAAGCAGATGCGTCAATTTCGCGCGCGAGATGCATCGTCAAGTCCAACGCTGCGGTATAGTCATCAATGTTAATGATCGAGACATGGCTGTGGATATAACGCGATGGCACACCGAGCACAATGGACGGCACGCCTCTGCCGGATTGATGAATTGCGCCGCCATCCGTCCCACCGGATTGACGCACCCCAAGTTGATACGGTATCTCATGTTTCTTTGCTGTCTCAATCGCAAAATCAGCCAACTTCGGATTGACAATCATTGAAGAATCAATTATCCGAATTTGGACACCCCCACCGAGTTTCCCTTGTGTTGCACCGACGCTTAATCCTGGCGTATCATCAGCCGGGGGTCCCTCAAGCACAATTGCGAGATCGGGTTCCACACTTGCCGCGACCGTCCTCGCACCTCTCAGTCCTACTTCTTCTTGCACACTCCCTGCTCCGATGACGGTGTTTGGGTGTTCATCAAGTTTCAAAAGTGCCTCAATTACGATCGCAACGCCGACGCGATTATCGAACGCTTTGGCAGAGAACAATTTATCGTTTTTCAGCGGTATAAAGGGTCCGTAGGGTGCGATTGGGCATCCCGGTAATACACCAAATTCCTCAGCCGCCTGTTCTTCGCTCTCCGCACCGATGTCGATAAAGAGGTCTTTCATGTCTAAGACTTTATCGCGCGACCCTGAGAGCAGATGCGGCGGTGTGGAGCCGACCACGCCCGGCACTTTCCCCAACTTCGTTGTAATCGTGACCCGTTGTGCTAAGAGTGTATGTGCCCACCATCCACCGAGCGGTAGAAACTTGACGAACCCGTCATCTGTGACACTTTGCACCACAAAACCGATCTCGTCTAAATGTGAATCCAGCAGAATACGCGGAGATTCAGCATTTCCAGCCCGCGTGCAGAAGATACTTCCCAATCTATCTGTCCCAATTGGACCCACACCGGAAACGGCATCACGAAATATCTCGCGCACTTCTGTTTCGTAACCCGGGATTCCATCTGCTTGCGTCAATGATTTGAGGAGCTCAATTGATGTTTCGTTCATCTATGCATTCCTTTGGCGATTATGCTATTATTTGCGAGCATTATAGCACGTCTCCGATTTTGTGCCAACTTTTAAGTGGTTGGGGTCCAAGGATATGAGATTGGCGCGCTGTTCTGATTTGTGTTATAATTTTTTCAATTGGCGTATCTATGATGCTAAATTAAAAACACACTTCTGATCAGGACTTTAATCATGAAACACTATACCCCCATTTTCATACTACTACTTTTCGTTACGCTCTGTGCAACCGCTGCAGATTATACGGACGACGCAATCCGGACCCTACTGCCTTTTGATGCTATTCCGGCTATCACCGATCCGCAATTCGTATCGGCTAACGACGCAAAATTAGACGCGGATGCCCCCGTCATTGGCGTAACCTTCAACGACGAAAGCCATGCCTATTCGCTCTATCTGCTGAACGGACACGAAATCGTCAACGATGTTGTCGGCGGACTGAAAATCGCCACGACGTGGTGACCGCTCTGTAAAACGGCTATCGTGTATAGTCGGGAACTTGATGGGAAGACCTATACGTTTGGTGTTAGCGGTAAATTGTGGCGGGATGCGCTGTTGATGTATGACCATCAGACCCGTTCCCTCTGGTCACATATCACCGGGGAGGCGATAAAGGGACCCCTCACAGGTAAGCGATTGAAACCACTCGCCTCTATGCCACAGATTGCTTGGAAAGCATGGCAGCTGAATTATCCGAACGCGCGTGTGCTGTCCGTGCCGACCAGAGATGGGATGCGCGAGAACCGACGCCAGGATGTCTACGCCGATTATCATGCCAGCCAGCGCGCAGGTGTCAGCGGGATGGAATACACCGATAATCGGTTACCGAATAAATCCCTCGTCATCGGCGTTCAGGTACAGACAAAGGATGGCGACACGCAATTTCGGGCGTATCCGTTGACACATTTTACGGAAACTGCCGTTATCAACGATACACTCGGCGAGGTCCCGCTGCTCATCTTTCATGACAAAAAATCTTTCGCGACAGCGGTCTTCAAGCGGAATGTGGCGGGGGACGCGTGGACCTTTAGGCACCAGGATCGATACTTTGTAGAGGATAACACAGGGACGCGTTGGAATCTCGTTACAGGTGAAGCAATATCGGGTAAAAATGAGGGCAAGCGTTTAGAACGACTGCCGGCTGTCAATATCTATTGGTTCGCGTGGGCGCGTTACTATCCTGAAACCTCAATCTATCGGTAACTATCGTAGATTTCACAGTTGGCCGTGCAACTTCAATTGGCGCGCTTACAAAGCGCGCCTACCGGTAGATACCTGTATATTTTATATTTCGCCATAAAGACTTTAATCGTCCAGTTCGACGATTTCACCTGTCATATTGCGGTGCATCGTTGGGCGAATGACTAATTCCGGAATGTTGCTCCGTTGTGGTAGCGTCGCGATCAGCAGAATCGCCGCTGAAGTCTCGTCGACATCTACCATTGTGGCGCGGGCAGCGGCATCCGGTGGAACCGGACGATTGTCCAGAATCGGCGTTGCTACCTCACCGGGGACAACAACGCTCGCTCGGATACCTGTGTTCCGCAAATCTGCGTTGAGGAATTCCGTGAAATTGATAACCGCTGCCTTCGCCGCACCGTAAGCAAAACCGCTAAACGGACCCGGGGTGACCGCCGCAAGCGACGAGATATTGATAATCGTTCCCGATTTCGCTTCGAGCATCGCCGGCACGACCGCTTTCGTGCAGAAAAATGTGCCGATCAGATTGGAATCGATCACCGAACGCATCTCCTCAGGAGTTGTGTTGAGGAGTCGTCGATGCTGCGAACTGTGCCCGGCATTATTTACGAGCACGTCGATCCGTCCGAATTTGTCAAGCACATCGGCAGCCATCTGTTCCACAGCGTCGTAGTCAGCCACGTCAAACGCGTAACTTACCGCTGTCCCACCCGCTGCTTCAACTTCAGCCTTGACAGAGACCAACTTTGATTCTGTTCTACCGTTAATGACAACCGTCGCACCCTCTTGTGCCATTGCGAGGGCGGCACCGCGCCCTATACCGCTGCCACCACCCGTAATAATACAAACCTGTCCTTCTAAACGCATTCTTTTCCTCCATTCGGCAAAACGGGTTTCACTGCCGCTTTCACCTCTTTTGATAACGATTCTAATTCATACTGTGCATCCGAGATTTTATCACGATGTTCATCGAGTGGATATCCGCCCTTTCCGGTCTCATTGAAATAGGCACTCAGTTGGTAACGTTGGAAGATGTTCATCCGTGGGTAATCCTCTGTCCATGGACTCGCATCGTGGAGCAGATTCGTCGAGAAAATCGCCACATCACCCGCTGCCATCGGTAGCGTAATTGAAGTGGGCGGATCGTGCTTCACGGGCAGATTCTCTGGGGTCTGAAACAGGGATTTATGACTGCCGGGGACGAGACAAAAGCCGGTTCCGGGTGGCACATCTACAAGCGCAACCCACGTTGCAATGTGGCTGCAATAGATGTGTCCAGCGGCGGCTTGATAATCGTTGTGTGGATTGCGAAACCCGGGTGGGAATTTGAAACCACTGTCGTCACGATGGAAGTGTTGCGGGGCATCGTGTTTCGTCATCATCGTAAAATTACAATGAAACAGACGTGGGGCATTCATTGTCAGCCCCGCCACAACCCGCATAATGTCAGGATTCATCGCAAGGTCTTCAAAGAGACGATGCCCATACTGGATATGTCCGATGTGTGTTTTGCAAGGCTCTTGCCGCCCGCGGTCCAGCGGTGGTGGGATGTCGGCTTCATCAATTGTCAACCAATGCCGAAGCACATCTAACATCTCTGCAATTGCGTCTTTTGGGATAACGTTCCGTAAGACGAGAAATCCGTGTAAATCGAAATACCACTTCTCCGTTTCCGTCAAAGTGGAATGGATGGTATGCATTAATTATACTCCGCAATTTTTACTTGTCAGTCTGCTTAAGTCTCCCCCAAAGTGTTGTCTGCTTTTCCGCACTTGGAGATACAGAGAGAAACCCCTCCGGCACCCACTCAAGAGCAGCCGCACTCACCAATCCGCTTGTCTCTTCGAGAGATTTCCCGCCCCTACTGTTTGCTGTATTTGCGAGATGGATGACCGACTTCGCAAAAGCCACATCCACTGGAACCGGCCCCCGTCTAAGCAAATCTATCGGCAATTCTGTCAAAGTATAGGCAATCCATTTCCCACTCGGGGACCACGCAGGTTGGGAGATGCGTGTGAAATCTTTATACAATTGGGTAAGTTGGCGCTGTCTTTTTCTGTCAACGTTAATACTGAAAAGCGCGACACTTCCACGGACATCTCCCGGCGCAATAAAAGCAATCTCTTTACCGTCAGGTGACCATGTGCATCCACCAGAAGATGCCTTCGCGAGGGACCTTACGCCTCTACCCGCAGCGGTCATCACATAAAGGGAATTATTATCTATTTTATTTGAGATGAAGGCGATCCGTTGACTATCTGGCGACCAAACCGGTCTGCTGCAGTGCCCTTGATTCGTCAGTCGCATCAAATTTTCGCCATCGGCATCCATTCTATAGATAGCCATCTCCCCAACCCGATCCGAGATGAACGCAATCCATTTCCCATTCGGGGACCACGCGGGCCAAATATCTCTGTTACCGTCAAAGGTCAATTGACGTTGTGTATTTGTTCTTACATCCGCTACATAAATATCAGGGTCTCCATCCTGATTAGAGTTGTAGGCAACTGAACGTCCATCGGGAGACCAGCTGAAAGTGCCTATACGTCCTGGACCTACTATCAATCGTGGCGTTTCAAGGAGTTGTCCACCGGCGTTTACGAGATAGATAGAACGGTCTCCGCCTTTTCTGGGGAGAAAAGAAAGGATCTCCCTCTCAACCGCCCATCCGTTACTGACAGACAGCAACAATGTCATTCCCAACACCATGTAAGTTCGTATGCGTTTCATGTCAACATATCCCTCCTATAATATGGCATCTACTTGGAAGTGCCTTCCATTTGCTTGAGTCTCCCCCAAAGTGTTGTCTGCTTTTCCGCACTCGGTGATACAGAGAGAAACCCCTCCGGCACCCACGCGGGAGATAGATCTTGCCTCGTACCCGTTACAAGCGATGTGCCGCGTCCGTTTCCGTCTGCGTCTATAATATAGATGTCAGCGGTCTGCCAGAGTATTGTATCTGAATAAACATAGGCAATCCACTTACCATCGGGGGACCACGCTGGGGAACCAACCTCGGGAAGTGGAGAAAAAGGTGGAGGCGGAGGGGGTTGTCCGTTCGCAGGTTTCTGTTTTTCTACTTTCACTGGTTTTATGGGACCCCCTTGGGTGAGTTGACGAAAATTTTTGCCATCTGTGTCAATCACACAGAGGTGCTCGCGTTGGAAGTGACGGATGTAGAGACTAAAGGCGATCTGTTTTCCGTCGGGAGACCAAGTACATTCAGGACCAAATCTACCTCTGTTCGTGTCAAGAACCTGTCTCAACCTTCTTCCATCGGCATTCATTACATAGAGACCGTCCTTCTTGACTCCTTGCTTGTGGGAGTCAGAGACGAACGCGATCTGACTTCCATCGGGAGACCAGGCGGGAGGGCCATTTCCGCCGAAGTCTGTTAACTGGACCAGATGTGCTCCGTTGCTATCCGTTTTGTAGATTTGGTAATTACGTTCGTTGTCATGAGAGACAAAAGTGATCCATTTTCCATCAGGCGACCACGCTGGAGACCATTCGCTCTCGTGGCGATGTGTGAGTCGCCAGTGCTCCTGTGTCCTTGTGTCCATGACATAGATTTTCCAGTCTCTATCTCGTTTGGACACATAAGCCAAGAAACGCCCATCCGGCGACCACGTGTAAGCAGGCTCTGATATGGTGGCCCAGGGACCAAAATGGTCATCTGGGTGGTTCGTCACGTTGCGGAGGTTCTCGTCATCGATATCCATGACATAGATATCAAAGATTCCGCCTCGGTTGGAAGTGAAGGAGAGCCGTTCGCTTCCCGCGGCATGCGCCCAGTTGGCTATGAACAGCAGACATCCACTTAGCAAAAACGTCATTCCTAATGCTACATAGTTTTGCGCGCGTTTCATAGTAACGAGTTCCTCCTATTCCTAAGAATACAGATTAGCAGAATTCGATAAAATTTTCAAGATTTCGGTTGATTTTGCAGTCTCCTCTAAATTTCATATCTTTTTAGAGAAAACCAGACAGGTTTGTGATTTCAAAAAACTTGACAAAAATCTGAAAACCCCTATAATGGACATCACAATTTAGTTGAGTCCCAAGGAGATCATCCCAGTGTCTTTAAAACAACGCATCCATAATAAAGAAGCGATTAACATCGCATCCGGTGTCCCGTTCGGTTGCACCCGCGACGAGATGGAAGCCGTTCTCGGTCAAGGCACCTACGATTTAGTCAGTGTTGACCATCAGCATGGACCCGCAAATGAAGACCAACTCGTCGAATATTGTGCGATGGCGAGCGAATTCGATGTTGGCGTCCAACTGCGTATCAAACATACGCGCAACGCGTATCTCATAGGGAATCTGTTGGATTTGGGTCCCCTTGCTATTGTTGTACCACAAGTCGAGAGCGTTGAAACGGTGGACGAAGCAATTGATTTCTTCTACTATCCTCAGATGGGAAAACGGAGTTGGGGTCCCAGCGGTGCTTACGGCATAAAACAGGGCTTGGACCGCCTTGAATACGCCGAGTGGTGGAACAACACCGGTATTCTCATCTTACAGATCGAATCTGTTGATGCCGTGATTAACGTCAGCAAATTCGCGAAACCCGGCGTGGATATGGTGACCTTCGGTGAGAACGACCTGAATTTTAGCATTGAATCCTATCCGAGTTCCCCGTTTCAGAACCTTCAAGAATGTATCGCGCACGTAGAAACACAATTGGCGGATACACACGTCAAAGTCGGGGCTGGAAGTTCGCCATCAGGTTCCCTGTAGGAGTGGAGTCCAATTCTCCGTGGGAGGGGTTTTCAACCCCGATTGCATGGACTTTAGGCAATTTATAACCCTGAGAAGGAGTATTAGAATGTCAAAACGGATTAAAATCGGGATTATTGGATGCGGTATGGTAGCCGGTTCGCATGTAAATGGGTATCTTGACCATCCACAGCACGCCGAGATCGTGGCTGTTTGCGATACGGTGGAAGCGAATGTGAAACGACGACATGCGGAAGTCCTTTCGGGTGCAGCCTCGCGCGCCGAAGCCGCAAAAGCCGGTGCAGAAAAGGCAGATGCTGCACTCTGGGCGGAATACGCGAATAACGGTGTCAAAATCTTTAGCGATTACAACGAAATGTTAAGGGAATGTGATTTAGACGCTGTCAGTCTTGCCCTACCGCCGTTTGTCCATGAACCCGCCACGGTCGCAGCAGCGCAAGCCGGAAAGCACGTCTTCTGCGAAAAACCGATGGCGCGCACGGCAACAGAGGCAAGAAATATGCGGGATGCCTGTGATGCCGCTGGCGTTAAACTCGCATACCAGAGCGGCGGCACATGCCTGGATCCGACAAGTTACGCCATTCGGGACTATGTCACCTCTGGGAAACTCGGTGATGTCTATTACGGCAGACTCACCAGTTACCGTGTCCGTGGCAGACCGAATGTAGATATGTTTGGTTACGGCAGATGGTTCCTCCACTCCGTTTACAGCGGTGGCGGCACCATCTATGACACAGGTGTCTATCTCATCAATCGTTCTCTCTATCTCCTCGGTTCACCGCAGCCCGCCACAATCAGCGGTATCGCCTATCGTGGGATGCTGCCCGAATACACAGGCGAAGAGATCAATGATGTCGAGGAACACGTCTCCGTGTTTGTCCGATTTACGAATGGGATGTCGTTCACCTATGAAAACGGCTGGTCGAGCAATATGGCGGGTCAACCACAAGGCATCTTCATTTTCGGCGCTAAAGGTTCGTTTAGCAACGATAAGCTCTTCCTTGAAAAGGGGGAGTGGGATACCGATGATCAGGGCAATCGCAGACGTTATCAGGGCAATCTTGTCGAAACGCCGTTGGCGTTACCAGATGGCCCCTTCCCCGATAAGTTCCGTGATTTCCTTGATGCCTGTAACAGTGATGCCCAACCTGTCAGTAATGGGGATGTCGGTCTGAAGGTTACAGAGATTATGAGTGGCGCGCTTTTATCTGCGAAACTCGGTCGCGAAGTCAGCGTAGAAGAACTTTATGAATTGGAAGGACTCCGCGCAGAACCGATACCGGGGTGGCACATTCCATAGGGACACATTCAGCGAATTTAAGGTTGACAAGTTACCCTTCAATCGGGTATGCTTTAAAGTGTCGTTGGGTGTGCGGGAACATATACGTATCTTATTGAACCGCAAGGAATCATTAAAAATGGAGGATTAAATTTGAAAGGTTTTGAGTTTTTTGAACCGACCACCCTCGCGGAGGCATCGCAGCTATTCGCTCAGGAGCACGCGCAGCTCCTTGCGGGCGGAACAGACCTCGTCATCGGTATGAAGGCACTCACCGAAACGCCGCAGTCTGTGATTAGTTTGCAGAAAATTCCGGGATTGGACGGCATTACAACAGAGGGTGACAGTATTAGCATCGGGGCAATGACGAAGGTGCGGGAGGTCGAATTATCATCAGATATTCAGAATCACCACACCGCGCTGGCAGAAGGTGCCTCGGAAATCGGTTCTGTCCAGATTCGCAATCTCGCAACTATCGGTGGAAACATTGCGCACGCTTCTCCTGCTGCGGATACAGTTGCCGGTTTACTGGTCGCTGATGCACAGGTTGACATCGCAAGTGCGGATGGCGAGCGGAGTGTGGCAATTGACGAACTTTTCACGGGTCCCGGACAGACTGTCTTGGCACCTGGAGAGATTATTACACGCTTTCGTTTACCGAGCCCAGCGTCTGGTTCCCACTACATCAAGCATAAAATCCGCGAAGTGATGGATCTGGCGTTCATCGGAGTTGCCGCCGCTGTCAATCTGGATAACGGGACAATCACGGATGCCCGAATCGGTCTCGCAGCTGTCGCGCCTACGCCGATTCGTGCGACGGAGGCAGAGAATCTTTTAAGAGGAAACGAACTGACAGCGGAACTTCTGCAACAAGCCGGTGAAGCCGCGGCGGCTGTCGCCAGTCCGATATCCGATCTACGATGCTCCGCGGAACATCGCAAAGAAATGGTCGATGTTCTTACGAGGCGAACCTTACAAGAGGCGGTCGCGAGGGCATAAATCCAATTAACCGCAAGGTATAATTAAAATAAGGAGAAAAGATATGGCAAAACATCCTGTCAGTCTAAAGGTTAACGGGGACGAATACGATTTACTCATTGAGCCGCGCAAAACCCTATTGGCTGTGCTTCGCGATACGATCGGTTTGACGGGAACCAAAGAGGGATGTAGTACAGGCGATTGTGGTGCCTGCACCGTTATTGTTGATGGTAAAGCCGTCACGTCCTGCATGGTGCTCGGTGTCACCGTTTCTGAAAAAGAGATTACCACCATCGAAGGTTTAGCCAGTGACGGTGAACTTCATCCTCTCCAACAGGCGTTTATTGACACAGGCGGCTATCAGTGTGGTTTCTGTACCCCCGGTTTCATCATGGCATCGAAGGCACTCTTAGACGAAAATCCGGAGAGGTCCGAAGAAGAATTCAGGTATGAACTCGGCGGGAATATCTGCCGTTGCACCGGATACACAAAGATTCTTGAAGCAGTTCTGAAAGCAGCGGAAGAAGTTCGAACATCTGCATAAAAGTTATCGGTCATCAGTTATCGGTTATCAGTTAAGATACCCTGTTGGCGGGGATAACCTTAGTTACTGCCACAAAACCGTAACTGACCACTGAAAACTACTACGAAGGGAGAATGAAATGTCAGAATATACTGTTGTCGGGCAAAAGGTGGCACGCGTTGATGCTGTTGAAAAAGTAACCGGTGCTGCCCAATACGGGGCAGATGTGCATCCACCCGGTATGCTTTATGGCAAAATCGTCCGCAGTAAACATGCACACGCCAACATACGCAGCATCGACACCAGCGAAGCCGAAAAGCTTCCCGGTGTCAGGGCGATTGTTACGCAAGACGACGTGCCGAGCGGTCGGAGAGTTTTCGCGACTGACAAAGTGCTTTACTTGGGTGAACCACTTGCTGCGGTTGCGGCAACCGATCCCGATGTTGCTGAGGAAGCCGCTGAACTCGTTAAAATCGAATACGAAGTGCTACCGGTTGTGCAAGATGTTATGGAAGCGATTCAGCCATCAGCACCCCGCTTGCACGGTGATGCGACAAAGGATGGTCCCAATCGACGGGGAATCAGCACACAGATCCGGAGACTCTCTCGCGATAAGGAGAACGATCACAGCGACGAAATCAGCAGACTTGAGGCAGCGTTAGAGGAATATCCTGATGAAGTTTACTACAACATCTCTGCCGAAAGCCACTCCGAAGCGGGGGATGTCGAGAAAGGATTTGCTGAATCTGATATCGTCGTTGAAGATACCTATGTGATTCCGCGGGTCCACCAAACTTACATGGAACCGCACGTCTCTGTCGCCAGCGCAGACTCATCCGGCAAAATCACTGTCTGGGCATCCACGCAAGGTCCGTTCGCTATCCGTTCCGGTATCGCTGGGACACTCGGTATTCCGTTGACGCAAATTAATGTCATCGGTACAACAATGGGCGGTGGTTTTGGTGGACGTTTTGGGGTTATTATTACACATATCCCCGCCGTGCTACTTTCACAAAAAACGGGGCGTCCCGTCCGTGTCCAGATGACGCGTGAAGAGGAATTCATTGATGGTAGACCGGCACCCGGATGTGTTATTAAAATCAAGACAGGTGCGACGAACGAAGGACACATCCTGGCACGGGAAGCACTCGCTTTTTGGGATTCCGGTTCCGTCTCCGGCGCATCTATCGGTAGCACGATTCGAGTGCGCGGGGTCTACAAAATCCCGAATCTCAAAGTAGACGCTTACGGTGTTCACACCAACAAATCTGGGACTGCTGCTTACAGGGCACCCGGTGCACCACAAGCGATTTTCGCAGGTGAATCCCAACTCGATGAAATCGCTGAACGTATCGGCATGGATCCCGTTAAATTCCGTCTGATGAACATGCGTGAGGAAGGTGATCTTGTCCCCGCAGGGGCAGAAGAACCCAAAGTGGGTTACAAGGAGACTTTGGAAGCCGTCGCGGATGCCGCTGGCTGGTGGGATCGGGAAGCCGAAGAGAACCAAGGGTGGGGCGTTGCTGTTGGTGATTGGACAAACGGCTGTGGACCGGGAGGCGTTTATGTGTCTGTCCATGAAGACGGGAGTGTTCGTATCTTCCATGGATCTATGGACATCACTGGAACGGATACCATGATTTCGCAAATTATTGCCGAGATCCTGACAGTGCCGTATGGAAACGTCACGATTCGACGCGGTGATACAGATTCCGCGCCGTATTCTACCGGCTCCGGTGGAAGTGTTGTCACCTTTACGATGGGTAACACTGCAAAGTTGGCAGCGGAAGACGCTCACCAACGGATTCTTGAACTCGCCTCAGAGCGGCTCAATATGAATGTAGACAACCTTGAACTCAAAGAGGGTGCCGTCCATGTTGTCTCCGCAGATCCGCCGAAATCCATTTCGTTAGGTGAACTTGGAGCGTATAGCTTGTCCACAACCGGGGGACCTATCGTTGGAAAAGGTTCCTTCGCTCGACAACCCAGCACACCGGCACTCGCAGCGCAGATTGCGAAAGTCGAAGTAGACCCGGGCACTGGCAGAACGCGAGTCCTCAAGCTTATCGCTTCGCAGGATGTCGGCTACGCCATCAACCCGATGGCTGTTGAAGGGCAAATCGAAGGGGGCACGGTCCAAGGTTACGCTTGGGCAATGATGGAAGAGATGCAGTACGGCGAAAACGGTAACGTTAATCCCGGCTTTGTCGATTACCGCGTCCCAACCTCAGCAGATCTCCCAACGGTCGAGTCTGTCATTGTTGAAGTGCCTGCACCCAACGGTCCCTATGGTGCCAAGGGTGTTGGTGAACCCCCTATCACACCAACATTGGCTACGATGGCAAACGCCGTCAAAGATGCCATCGGTGTGCGGGTTACCGAATTGCCGATCAAGCCAGAGAAGGTTGTCCAGGCATTGAAGAGCAACGGACACTAATCCAATATCCGTTTTGTAAGATGGCGAAAATTAGCAGTAGCGTAGTTTCTCACGCTACTGCTAATGTATTTCAAATAATGCCATGATACATAACACTGATGAACAAGCGACACAGAAGAACATTAAAAGCGATCTTTGCACAACCAATCTCAGGCAACATCAAATGGAGAGATGTAGAATCTTTGTTAAAAACCTTAGGTGCTGCCCTGACAGAACGTGCGGGTTCAAGAATCTCTGTATCGCTTAATGATCACGTTATCGTATTTCATAGACCACACCCAAGTCCAAACATGGATAAAGGGGCAGTCAGAGATCTACGAAAGTTTTTCCAACGGGTGGGGATTACACGATGATCGAGTACAAAGGTTATATCGGAGTTATTGATTTTGATCCGGAAATAGACCTCTTTCATGGAACTGTGATCAATACACAAGATGTAATTACATTCTATGGGGCATCCGTAACCGAACTTCGGGCAGAGATGCAGAAGTCACTTGAGGTGTACTTTGAAGTCTGCGAAGAACAAGGAAAAATACCGGATAAACCTTTTTCTGGTACACTTACAATCGAAACAACCCCTGAGTTGTACAGTCGGATTGCGTTGAACGCAGCGCGTCGTCAATTAGAAATAAATGTCTACCTTCAAGAAGTCTTAGAGAAAGTTGTTTCGGCAGATTAGTACGATTTCTGTTGAAGTTAGGGAACCTCATTCGCAATCCATCCCTATTTAGTTGAAAACCTGTCTGAAACGAAATGGAAGGGTTTTTGCTTGGGTATTTTCTGTGGATTTCTTTAGCCCAGGAGCCATAAATTAAAAAATGTTTGGTGAAATTAGAAACGAACACGATGAACGTCTTGACTATACTTTTCACGAAGGCGAAGGCGACAGAGTTGTGGTGATTGGACACGGCGTCACCGGCAACAAGGACAGACCTGCACTCATCGCTTTGGCGGAAGGACTCGCGGATGCTGGCATTTCTGCACTGCGCTTCTCCTTCTCCGGGAACGGTGAATCGGAGGGTGCCTTTACGGATTCCACTATCACAAAAGAGGTAGCAGACCTCGGAAGCGTCATTGACGCGCTTGATGGACACAACGTCTGCTACGTCGGACACAGCATGGGGGGTGCGGTGGGGGTCCTGCGTACTTCCACCGATGACCGCATCCAACTGTTGGTTTCACTTGCGGGGATGGTGCACACGAAAGCGTTTGCGCAACGTGAATTCGGAGATGCCACACCCGATGCGGGTTTTATGTGGGATGAACCCGACTGTCCGCTCTCACAAGCCTATGTAGATGACATGGCAACGATAGACAGCGTCGCAAAAAACGCGAGTCAATTTGCGGTTCCATGGCTGTTGGTTCACGGCGCAGAGGACGACATCGTTCCCATTGAAGATAGCCACGACATCCTACAGTACGCAAACGAAGATACAGAACTTCTCGAACTACCGGGCGTGGACCATGTCTTTTCTGGTGACGGTACTGCTGTTATGGTTGAAAAAGTCGTCACGTGGATTTGCCAGAACCTGTAATTG
Organism: Candidatus Poribacteria bacterium; assembly: GCA_022821725.1. Taxonomy (GTDB): domain Bacteria; phylum Poribacteria; class WGA-4E; order WGA-4E; family WGA-3G; genus WGA-3G. Next base: position 50,286 of record JAJEDB010000090.1, read on the forward strand.
ACTGCTTTGGTAATATGTACGGACTGGAGTTAGGAGATACCGAGTTCGGAGGGAATTTTATGGCAAGCCTCAAGGATTTTTTCAGAGATTTGCTAAATTGGGAAGAGCAACAGTCCGATCAGCCTGGACATCAGGGTTCTCTGGAATTGCGTGATGCAGTTGCGCCGGTATTTGAAAATTCTGTTTCAGAAGCGGGTCAACAAGAGTGTGAGCTTATTCATCAATGGCCGCAGGAATTACGTAATGCAATCGTATCTGCATTTGAAAACACTGTTTCGGAATCCTCAGTGAAAGGTTCTGTTTGTTCACTACCCTCTGGGATCACGAACCAAGCCGTTGGGAATGAAATAGAGAAATATATCGTTCCTAAACTTAATAGCGGTCTCTCAGATTTTTCAATTTCTAAATGTCGTGGTAGTGGTTACCCGGATCAGATACTGATTCAGGATACATCGAGACTTCACATGCCACTCGAAATGAAAGCGACAGCGGATTGGAACGAAAAGGATTCCAACCGACGTGTGCTAACTTCTTCATCCAAGAAACTCCGCGCCCAATTCTCTGAACCTATTTACCATCTTCTTTTGACAGTGCTTTATTCCAAACAAGACGACGAAAATTTCGCTACAATTGACACAATTCGGTTAGATTTTCTTGAACCAACAACGGCTGTGAATGTCAGGCTTGAAGTTTCTGTGAATCACAAGCTCTTGGCGGATGGAGATCACTACAGTAAAACGTTTTAGTCCACGATTTTCTTGAGAAGGGAGTACCTTCATGGCAATGCAATTGGTTGTTGATTTCAACAGACCTAACGATTATACGGTTCATCTCCCTACACGTGTAGACGAATTTTGGACATCGAAACAGCGCGCTGGGCATTCCCTGCACGAAGTATCCTATCGCGCCTGTTACAAACCGCAGTTACCCGAATGTTTCATCAAGAAGTTCTGCAAAGCAGAGGCTGTCGTCTACGATCCGTTTATGGGGCGTGGGACAACGCTGATAGAAGCGCAACTGCACGGACATCGTGTTATCGGCAATGATATCAATCCGTTGGCGAAAATTCTCACGGCACCACGTCTGAACCCACCAACATTAGAGCAGATCGAAGCGCGATTACACGAAATTCATCTCTCTACTGATGCGGAAGTCGATACAGAACTACTCGTATTTTTTCACGAAGCTACACTCCGAGAGATTTACGGCTGGCGGACGTATTTCCAACAGGAACGCTTTGACCCTGTGGATGCATGGTTGCAAATGGTCGCGTGTAGCCGTTTGACAGGGCATTCTACCGGTTTTTTTTCGGTTTTCACCCTGCCGCCGAATTTAGCCACCTCAATTGTGGCACAGCGGAAAATCAATGAAAAACGGAATCAGGTCCCCGAATATCGGAACACGAAGGAACTCATGCTTCGAAAATCTAAGCAATTGTTGCGACATAACCTGCCAGACTGTTTTCGAAGGGATGACGCGATACTTCTGACCGAATCCGCCGATAATACTCCCCAAATTGCAGACGAATCGGTTGACTTGGTTGTCACTTCACCCCCCTTTCTTGATACGATTGATTATATGCAAGACAACTGGTTACGGATGTGGTTTTGTGGTATAGAGATTGAACACGGTAAGATTTGGCAACTGAAGTCGCTGGAGGATTGGGTCGCTCGGATGACAGAGGTCTTAGCGGAGCTCTATCGGGTTTTGAAACACGGAGGACGGATAGCGTTTGAAGTTGGAGAGGTCCGTAATGGAACAGTCTTTTTAGAAAATGCCGTTGTCAAAGCATCGCTTGATGTGGGACTTGTGCCTGAAATGCTCATGATTAACGCGCAACATTTCACGAAAACAGCGAATTGCTGGGGTGTCTCCAATAATAAGAAGGGCACAAACAGCAATCGAATTGTTATTTTGAAAAAAGGTTGAAAAATTTCAAAACTTTATCGCAAACTTTGGAGAAGTAAAATTATGTCAACACCTCGACTCTCAGTCTCAACGTGGAGTTTGCATCGACAACTCGGAAAACCCGGATTCACCGGACCCGCGCATGACATGCAAATCCCTATCGAAACCCATAACAAGGGACCTATTCCCCTCTTGGAATTACCCGCACGTGTCGCCGAATTCGGCATTAACACCTTGGAGATTTGTCATTTCCATCTGCCTGCTCTTGAGAAAACCTACCTCGCTGAACTCCGTGCTGCACTCGCAGCTGCAGACGTTGAACTTTTTTCTCTACTGATTGACGATGGCGACATCACCCACCCCTCTGACGCAGCACGCGACATCGCATGGATTGAGAAATGGATCGACATCGCTGGTGAACTCGGTGCGACGTGCGCACGTGTCATTGGCGGTAAAGCCGACCCATCCCCAGAAACCGTGGCGCAGAGTCGCGATGTCCTTGCACAACTCACCGAACGGGCGAACACCGCGGGTATCCGTTTGATGAGCGAGAACTGGTTCTCTATCTTCTCTACACCTGAAAACGTCAATACCATTTTAGACAGCTTAGACGGTAAGGTAGGACTCTGTCTCGATTTCGGGAACTGGCGTGGCGATACGAAGTATGAAGATCTCGCCGCGATCGCCTCGTGGGCAGAATCGTGTCATACCAAAGCACATTTCGCGGCACCGCGTGAGATGGACAAGGCAGATTACGTGCAGTGCCTCGATCTTGCCCAAGAAGCCGGTTTCGCTGGACCCCATACCCTCATCTACGACGGACCCGGCGATGACGAATGGGAAGGCTTAGCGATTGAACGCGAAGTCGTAAACTCTTACCTCAATTAGGATTGGGAGGATCCGACGATGGCTTCTAATGCTGTTGCTACGATTACTCGAATGATGGAGACACTGCCTGAAGCGTTGCACAATCAAATTGTAGAGCATTTGCGTGAGTATATTGCCGAGTTAGAGGATGAACTTCGTTGGGAAGCTTCCTTTAACAGAACGCAAGAGCAACTCGTCGCGGCTGCTCGTCAGGCAAAACAGGAAATCGCCGAAGGAAAAGCCGAACCAATGGATTTGGATCGGTTATGAAATCGGCAACGTTACCTTCATTTTGGGCAGCTTATCGAACTCTTGATCAAACGCTTAAAGATCAAGCCAAAAAGGCTTACCGATTGTGGATTTCCAATCCCTTTCATAATTCTTTACGTTTCAAGTGCATTAATAACGAGGAAGATATTTGGGCTGTAAGAATCACTATAAGTTATCTGAAGTGCCAACGCTAATTAGGGCCGCAATTTGGGTAAAGTTAAGACAAGTTTTGCCTCTCAAATTCCATGGGTGTTAGATATCCCAACGCCGAATGAGGACGTTTAGAGTTATAGACGTGTTCGAGAAAATGACCGA